>NZ_JBXENV010000021.1:0-104975 GCF_059383755.1 Paenibacillus sp. JT22N15
GGCAGAGACGCAAGGCTACGGCTATGGCGGAATGGTATCGCCGGCAGAGACGCAAGGCTACGGCTATGGCGGAATGGTATCGCCAGCAGAGACGCAAGGCTACGGCTATGGTGGAGCCGTATCGCCAGCAAGCACGCAAGGCTATGGCGGAATGGTATCGCCAGCAGAAACGCAAGGCTACGGCTATGGTGGAGCCGTATCGCCGGCAAGCACGCAAGGCTATGGCGGAATGGTATCGCCAGCAGAAACGCAAGGCTACGGCTATGGTGGAGCCGTATCGCCGGCAGAAACACAAGGCTACGGCTATGGTGGAGCCGTATCGCCGGCAGAAACACAAGGCTACGGCTATGGTGGAGCCGTATCGCCAGCAGAAACGCAAGGCTACGGCTATGGTGGAGCCGTATCGCCAGCAGAAACGCAAGGCTACGGCTATGGTGGAGCCGTATCGCCAGCAAGCACGCAAGGCTATGGCGGAATGGTATCGCCGGCAGAAACGCAAGGCTACGGCTATGGTGGAGCCGTATCGCCAGCAAACACACAAGGCTACGGTTATGGCGGAATGGTGTCGCCAATCGGCAACAACTGCAACGGCTATCCCGTCTCAGCATTTCCTCCGTTCCCGCCTTACGGATATTATCCTATGCAAACCGCAGGAGTTGAGTCACAAAAGCCATGCAATTGCGGCTGCAAGGATAAGCGCGAAGAGGATGAGCAAGTAAAAGAAACAACGACAATCAATGTGAAAAACGGCAAAAACAATGCGCAGCGCAAATCCAATAAAAAAGCGGTAATTCGCACCGTTGCCCCTCGTTCTAGAACGAGCAAGCAAAACAGCAGCCCTTGGATTAGCCGCTAGTTTTTAAATTAATAAGTTAATAGCAAAGCACCTTTTCTTCATAACGGAGAAGAGGTGCTCTCTGATTTGTTAATAAATCTAACCATCCTTCAACTGATCTACAATCTCCTGCAGCAAAATCTTTTCCGTCTCCTTCAATTTTTGCAGCTGCTCCATTTGCTTGTACAACGTATCCGAGCTTCGAGTAAGCCAATATTTTAAGATGGAATTTCTTACAGCCAGTGCAGCAGCCTCCAGCTTTTTCCATCTGCTTAAAATTAGATTATCATCAATCAAATGATGGTTATTAATCATGTAGTCTAATCGCATAGTCATGCATTTCTTATGGTCGTAAAGCAGGTGGAACGATCTAATATCAAATACTACCTCTTCTTGAGCCAAATATTTTAAATATTCGGAGGCCTTGTCGTATACATTAATACCGAAGGTTAGCCCGGGGGTGCCTAAAGCTTGGTTATAATGTTCATCCGTATGTGCCCTAGACGAGAGGTAGGCGTTCATCGTATTTTTCACATAGGTTAGTGAAAAAGTATAATTGTTATTTTCGAGCGGCTTCAATAAATAAAGATGGTCTTTAAAATCATGGGCATCGATTTCTAATATATGAAATGCTCTATGAAAAGCTTCGTAATCACAGGTGATATTCGTTGAATATTTTCCGTTGGCATTATTGTCACAAAAGTACAGCTTTTTATTTGCATCATCATACCCATTTATCATGACTTCATGTGGGGATTTTGCCGAAATTTCATACTCTTTAATATGAAAACGATCGATCATAACGATTACATAATAGCCGCCATCAATCGATGCTTTAATAAAATCAAACAGCTCGTTATTTAAAATCGTTGAGCTTTGCCTGTCTAACGCTATCCGCTGAAAATCAATAAAAGGGCAGTCATAAAACTCAACCATTTTATCTCTATAATAACCGTTGAAGAAAAAGGTATATAATTGGTTTGGATCAGGAATATCGAATAAATTAATATAATTATTCATAAACCATAATTTTTTCGAGTCCACACGCGAGATAATAGAATAAAAATCACTGTAAAACCAATATGAATCAATAATTTGCTTTTCTTCAACTGGAAGGATTTTCACCGTCACTGTGATCATTCCTTTTCTATTTGATTAGGTTATCTATTGGATTAATTTAATAAATAAGCTCATCATGCGTGAAGTAATTTCAATATAACATTACTGGAAAAAATATGAAAGTTTTATGTTGAAAACACTTTCATTTTCGAATTAAAGCCATTGACAGATTCCCGCTTCCTCCCTATGATTAAGAATGGATTACGGACAGGACGGGCTTATGAGCCTGCAAAACTTCATACTTGAATGAAAATAGGTGCGAAATGTTGGCTGGAACTTATACGTCTTCGTTCGCTTAAAAGGGAAGTTCGGTTAAAGGCCGACACGGACCCGCCACTGTAAAGGGCAGCAGCTTACACAGGCTGCGCTCCCCTCACAAATAAGCCACTGGCTGATGAGCTTCTTTTCGTCGCAAGACGAATAGCAGATGCTTACCCTAGCTGGGAAGGGAAGAGAGGGAGGCCCCAAGTCAGGAGACCTGCCTGTTTTAACATCACTGTTTGACCTACGGTGCTTAGGGAGGTGGTTGGTTATGCCCATTTATTGCAAAATGTCTAACGATTATTTGTTGCTTCATGGCGAGCAGACGCAGATAAGGTTTAGTTATTTAACATAAAAGCATTTCTGACTGCTTTTTAAGGGTCGGGGATGCTTTTTTTAAATATAGAGAAAAGATATGATTTTTCTATCCTTTCTCTATATTTCTACGCGAAACGGTAGCTTTGCCGCCACAGGACGGCTTTCGGCCGTTTACGCTTACTAGAAGGGGAGACAAAAGAAAAATGAACCACACGAAGAAGCCACTTAGCTTGTCACTTGGAATGATGATCGTTTGCTTGATGCTGGTCCTTGCAGGATGCAGCACGAATGCTGGCCAAAACGCAGAGCAGGGCACGGATGCTGCCTCGGGAAACAACGCTGCTGCCGCTAAAAAAACACTAACAATGGCGTACACTTGGAACCCTGCAGGCGTTGATCCGCATGGCGACGATAGCTGGGATGTTATGCGCTCGGGCGCAGGGGAAACGCTGATTAAATTGAATGAGCAGCTGCAGCCATCCGCTTGGCTCGCGAAGGAATGGAAGCAGGAGGATGCTAATACGTGGACGTTCAAGCTGGAAACGGGCGTAACGTTCCACAACGGCAAAAAAATGGATGCTGAAAGCGTAAAAGCATCGCTGCTGCGTTCCATTGCGAACAGCCATTTGGCGAAGGATTTGCTTCTGGTTAAAGATATTGAAGTGCTTGCGCCTGACGAGCTGAAAATGATTACGACACAGCCGAACTCGGCGATCATTTCCAGCTTGGCTGATCCAAGCACGATTATTCTTGATGTTGACAGCATGAAGGAAGCGGGCAGCTACCCGGCCATGACGGGAGCTTTCAAAATCAAGCAATTTACGAAAGACGTATCGCTTGTTGTTGAGCGTTATGATGGCTATTGGGGGGAACCCGCAAAGCTTTCAGAAGTGACGATGAAGTTTGTAACCGATGGCAACACGCGTCTGATGGCGCTGCAGGCTGGTGAAGTAGATGTCGCAACGGACATTCCGATTGACAGCATTGAGCTGGTAGAGAAGGACAGCAAGCTGGAAGTGCTGTCTGCCCCATCGGTTCGTACACATATGGTATTATTTAATATGAATTCTGCTTTGTTTAAAGAAAAATCGAACCGCGAGGTTGTAGATCAAGCGATTCCGCGCGAGGCGATTATTGAATCGGTTATGCGTGGTTACGGCACGAAAGCGAAAAGCCCGTTCCCGGAAATTTTGCCATTCGGCAAAGTGGCGGAGCAAGCAGCAGGGGAAACGACGGAGCAATTGCTGACCGCTGGCGGCTGGCAGAAAAATGAGGAAGGCATGTGGGAGAAGGAAGGCAAGCCGTTCGAGGCGACGCTCCTTACGTTCCCGCACCGCCCAGAGCTGTCGGTTATGGCAGAGGTTATTCAAAATCAACTGCTTAATGAAGGAATTACCGTGAAAATACGCAAGGTTGAAAATATTGACGCTGAGCTTGCGAAGTCCGATTGGGACCTTGCGATGTACAGCATGCTGACGGCGCAGACGGGCGATCCGCAATATTTCTTGAACATTTTCTATCAAGCTGCTAGCGAATCGAATGTCAGCCATTATGAATCGAAGCCGCTTGAGACGGTAATCGATAAGCTTAACGATACGGCGGATACCGATGCGCGCAATGCGCTTGCGATACAGGCCCAAGATATTATTAATGCTGATTTGCCGCAGTCGTTTATCGTACATCCTGACAATGTATTTGGCGTGAAAAAAGGGGTAACGGGCTTCATACCGCATCCGATCGAATATTATTATGTGACGGCTGAAGTCGATATCCCTTAAGTAAAGGGTGAACTTAAGTATGCTTCGTTTTTGGCTAGAACGCGTCGCGCAAATGCTGCTCGTCATTTTTTGCGTAGCGACGCTTACCTTCATATTAATGCGGGTATCTCCAGGCGATCCGGCGAGAATTTTGCTGACCACGCATAATATCCCGGCCTCGCAGGAGGCGATTGACGCGCTCCGGGAGGAAATGGGACTGACGGATTCCTTGTGGAGTCAATATATAGGCTGGCTAGGCGATGTATTTACATGGCAGTGGGGGACATCTTATATGTCCAAGGAGCCGGTTGCCGGGGAACTGCTCAAAAGGCTGCCCGCCACACTGGAGCTTGCTTCTGCTGGCGCATTGGTCATGCTGCTGGCAACGTGCCTTATAGGCATGGTGACCGCAATCTTTTCAACAGGGCTGCTGGACCGGATAGGCCGAATCCTTGCGCTGCTGGGCGCCTCGATCCCCTCCTTTTGGCTCGGTTTTTTATTGATTTATTTTTTCTCGGTCCGGCTAGGCTGGCTGCCTTCCATGGGACGCGGGGGCTTTGCTCATCTCCTCATGCCGGCGGTTACGCTTGGCCTAGGGCTTGGCGCGGTCTATGCCCGGGTTTTGCGGACGAATATGCTGGAGATGAACAACCAGAACTTCGTCAAAGCATCGCGTGCGAGAGGCTTATCCAAAGGAAGAATATTCATTTTTCAAGTGTTCAAGCATGCCTTTTTGCCGATCTTATCGATGCTGGGGACAAGCTTTGCTTTTATGCTGGGAGGCAATGTGATCGTTGAGACGATCTTTTCCTGGCCCGGTGTAGGCAAATATATTATTGAAGCGATAACGGCGCGGGATTATCCGGTCATTCAAGGTTATGTCGTATTCACCTCCTTCTTGTTTGTCGCAATCCATTTGGCGGTGGAAGTTTTTTATGTGCGCTTGGACCCGCGGCTGCGGGCAAGCTAGGAGGAACTCTTTTTTATGCGGACCCTTTTTCAAAAAAAGAATACAAGCTTGCTGCTTGGCATCGGCCTGTTTGCAAGTATTGTGCTGCTGGGCTTGCTGGCCCCGTGGCTCGCGCCTCATAATCCGCTTCAGGTGAATCTGCCGAATCGGCTTCTGGCGCCGAGCGGCGAATATCCTTTTGGCACCGATCATTTGGGGCGCTGCATTTTATCGCGCATTTTATATGGGATTCGGACGACGGTTACGATTGCTTTTGTCATTTTGGGATTGAGCTTATGCATTAGCTTGCCGATTGGGCTGTTAACAGGCTATTTTGGCGGGCGCACCGATCATTTTTTTATGCGGCTGATGGATGGCACGCTCGCTTTTCCTGATTTTGTACTGACAATTGCCATTGTGGGCATACTCGGACCCGGGTTTGCGAATATGATCATCGCGATTGTCATCGTGAGGTGGGCCAATTATGTCCGGCTCATTCGCGGGCTCGTGCTTAAGGTGAGCAAGGAGGATTATTTAATAACAGCCCGCATGTCCGGCAATTCGCATCTGCGGATTATGCGCCGTTATATTTTGCCGCAGATTGCAGCGCCGATCGCTGTGTTCAGTACGCTTGACATTGGAAAAATCGTGCTGCTCATCGCCGGGCTATCCTTCCTCGGGCTGGGCGTTCAGCCGCCTACTCCTGAATGGGGCGTCATGCTGCATGATGCTACACGTTATTTTCAGCTGGCGCCGCATGTTATGATTTATCCGGGGCTTGCCATCGTAAGCTTCGTATTATCGTGCCAATTAATTGGCGACCGGTTTAAAGAGCAGAACGCTGACGTTCCGAAGGAGGTGTAAGATGGCGGCGAACACTACCAACATTAACAACAGCGCCAACCTTAACGATACCCCGCTGCTCTGCGTTCAAAATATAGAAATTTCCCGGCAGGAAGCTGGAAAATGGCTGCCTATTATCCAAAATGTATCCTTGGAGCTTCATGCCGGTGAAATGGCTGCGCTTGTAGGGCCGAGCGGCTGCGGCAAAAGCATGACTGCCCATGCGCTTGTCGGGCTGCTGGAAACCGGGCTGCGCCTGACAGGCGGGCATATTTTTTATAAGGAGGATGATATTTCCCGTTATGATGAGCGTCGCTTGCAGAAGCTTCGCCGTGAGGAAATCGCCCTTCTTATTCAGCATTCGCTGAGCGGCCTAGATCCGATCCGCACGGTGCGCAGGCAAATGGTCGAGACGTTGAAGCTGCAAGCGAAGCGTTCGCGCAAAGAAATGGAAGCGTATTTGGGCACGATGCTGGAACGGATTGGCTTTGCGGACCCGGCAGCGATTTTGGACGCATACCCTTTTGAACTGAGCGGAGGCATGCGGCAAAGGGTGCTGCTTGCAATGATGCTGAGCACGGAGCCGGCATTGTTTATTGCCGATGAGCCGACGACGGCGCTGGATGCACTCAATCGCGACCGAGTGTTAGCTTTGCTGAAGCAGCTGCAGGCGGATTTCGGCTTGACGGTGCTGCTCATTTCGCATGACGAGCAAAGCGTCCGCAAATTCGCGGATCGTGTCATCACGATGCAGCCGGGCGGGATGGCTTCAGTCCAAGCGAAAGGAAGCGTCCTATGATTGTGTTGGAATTGCGTCAAGTGACCAAGGCGTTTCCGCTGCGGCTGCTGAGAAAGCGAAGAGGGCTTAAGGCGAAGGACAGCAGCACGGCCGTTCAAGCTGTGAAGCAGGTTGATCTCGCGCTGCATCGCGGAGAAACGCTTGGGCTTGTTGGGGAAAGCGGCAGCGGGAAAAGCACATTAGCAAGGCTCATTATGAAGCTGGAAACGCTAAGCTCCGGGCAAATTTTGCTCGGCGGACAGTCTATTCATGGACATCATATGAAGGATTTGCAGGTATACAAAAGCGTACAGCTTGTCCTTCAGGACTCTGCATCCTCCTTGCATCCCCGGATGCTTGTTAAAGAGGTGCTGGCAGAGCCAATGCGCAATTTTGGAGCTAAGCATCCGCTGGAAATTCGGGACTTAAGCAAACAGCTCATGCGCGCCGTTGGCCTGGACGAGAGCTTTCTAGGCAAGCTGCCGCATCAGCTTAGCGGAGGGCAGAAGCAGCGCGTATGCATCGCGAGAGCGCTGGCGGTGCGCCCGGAAGTGATTATTTTTGACGAGTCGTTAGCCAGTCTCGATCCTTTATCGCAGACTTCTATCGTGGCGAAGCTCCAGCAAATTCAGCG
The DNA here is from genome assembly GCF_059383755.1 of Paenibacillus sp. JT22N15. Taxonomy (NCBI): domain Bacteria; kingdom Bacillati; phylum Bacillota; class Bacilli; order Caryophanales; family Paenibacillaceae; genus Paenibacillus; species Paenibacillus sp. JT22N15. Next base: position 7,495 of record NZ_JBXENV010000021.1, read on the forward strand.
GCAGCAAGAGCTGGCCTACTTGTTCATTACGCATGATCTGGCGCTTGCCCGTCAACTGTGCGACCGGATCGCCGTCATGTATCAGGGCGAAATCGTGGAAACGTTTAGTGAATGGGAGGAAGGCAAGCTTAAGCATCCTTACACCCGTGCTTTATTTGCGACGCTAGAGGAGCATGTGGACGATAGCTCAGTTGAAAACGCGGAGAAGGAACTGCCCTATGAGCTTGTAAAAAGCTAGCCCTCCTTCGGTGTTTCTCTTACGCGCATAATATTGGAAACTCAGTGGAACCCTATGCAATAAAAAGGTACAAAGGGGTTCAAACATGATGCTAATGAGCTTATGGAAGCAGCTAAAAAGAAAGCTTCGCCGCCGTCCGCTTTGGACGCTAGGCAGTATCGCCTTGCTCGCCGTCACGCTAGCGGGTACTGTCTGGCATCCTGCGAAGGCGGCTGCGGCCATCAACCTGGCAAGCGCCGTCGCCAATTTTGCCGATTCAGCGTCTGGCGCTAATCCCGTAGGCGTAGGAGCAGCATCTAGTGCAGGAGCCGCCAGCGGCCCCTCTTCTGAGCTGCTGCGCGAGCTGCGGGAGCAGCAGGAGCCAGTCAGCGTCATGCTGCGCCGCTACTATCTATGCGGCGAGGAGAGCAGGCCGCTTGGGCGCATGACTTCTCTCCAGCTGATCCGGCTGCTCGAGGCGAATGGCGAATGGCATGCAAGCTTCGATAAAAAAACGAGCCGGGTGCTGGTTGAGCAGACGGTGGATGAGTTTTCGAAGCATTGCCAGAATGAAGCGTATATGGGCGTGGACAGGCAGGGGAATTTATCGCTGTTTGAGGGGGCCCCCCAGCAGGAGAAGGTGCTAAGAACTTTTTTTCAACTGGATATTCGGTATTTGGAAAGCAGCTTGCCCCGCGACAAAGTAGAGCAGCTGACCCACGGCATTAAAATCAATGACATCGAAGAGTTTAACAGCGTCCTGTCTACCTTTAGCGACTATGAGCTGGGACATGGCAAACCGGCTAAACGATCCGCTTATTAGATGAAAATAGCAGCCCGGAGGACGTTCTTATAGAGGACGTCCTCTTCTTGTTGTATAATGAATGATGGTGTAAAGAAAATCGGCTGCTCCTCGACACTTTCCTCAAACGCATGTTCTCATCCTTTCTGTCTTTTGGTATAATAGGAGAAATAAACGGCAGGAATAAGGAGTTGGCGGTTTGCGCGTTCTTGGCATAGATCCCGGTATTGCGATAGCGGGTTTTGGTTTCATTGATAAACAGGGTCATAAGCTCAAGCCTGTTCAGTATGGCTGTATTCAGACGGAGGCGCATACGGCGCCCGAGGAGCGGCTCATTCAAATTTATGATTCGGCTGTTGCCCTAATGGATAAGTATAAGCCCGATTCGGTTGCAGTGGAGAAGCTGTTCTTCAACCGGAACGTTTCAACGGCGTTTGCGGTTGGTCAGGCGCGGGGGGTTATTATTTTGGCGGCGGCGCAGCGCGGGCTTCCGGTTGCGGAATATACGCCGCTGCAAGTTAAGCAGGCTGTTGTAGGCTACGGCAAGGCGGAAAAGCGCCAAGTGCAGGAGATGGTCAAGATGTTCCTGAATTTATCGGCCATTCCGAAGCCCGATGATGTGGCGGATGCGCTGGCAGTGGCCATTTGCCATGCCCATTCGGCAGTTTTAGTCCAAAAAATTAATGAGGCGGGACGATCATGATTGATTTTTTACGAGGTATAGTGTCCCATGTTGAGCTGGAGTATGTGGTGCTGGATGTACGAGATGTCGGTTACCGGGTGTTTACGCCGAATCCCTATGCGTTAGCGAAAAGGGAAGAGCCTGCAACCCTATATATTCATCATTCCGTTCGCGAGGATGCGATTTTGCTGTACGGGTTTGCAACGCGCGAGGAACAGACGCTGTTCCGCAAGCTGCTGGAAGTATCGGGCATTGGGCCGCGCGTGGCGCTGGGCATACTCGCAGGAGGCAAGCCAGAAACCGTTATTGCTGCCATTCAGCAGGAAAACATTACGTTTCTTACGAAGCTGCCGGGCATTGGCAAGAAGACGGCGCAGCGGATGATTTTGGATTTGAAGGACAAGCTTGCAGGCATCGCAAGCGATGCGGCAGTGCTGTCGGCGGCGGGCGCTTACCTGGAGCCTGATTTATTCCAAAGCGGAAGCGGGCAGGGAGCAGGCACCGCTTGGGAAGAAGCGCGTGAGGCACTCGCAGCGCTTGGTTATACAGCTGCGGAGCTTGACCGGGCATGGCATGGCTTGCAGCAGACGGTGATTCCAGAGGAGACGGTTGATTCCCTCATGAAGCGCGCTTTGCAGCAGCTGTTTAAAGGTTGACGAAAAGGAGCTGAGCACGGATGGACGAAAGAATTATTTCCGCCAACCTTATGATGGATGATCAGGCGGTGGAGCTAAGTCTGCGTCCTCGTTATTTGGCTGAATATATCGGTCAATCGAAGGCGAAGGAAAATTTAAAAGTATACATAGACGCGGCAAAGCTTCGCAAGGAAGCGCTCGATCATGTATTGCTTTACGGGCCGCCCGGACTTGGAAAAACAACGCTGTCGAACATAATCGCCAATGAGCTTGGCGTAAACCTGCGTACGACATCGGGACCAGCTATTGAGCGCCCAGGCGATCTCGCTGCCCTGCTGACGAATTTGCAGGAGGGCGACGTGCTGTTTATCGATGAAATCCATAGGCTGCACCGTACAGTAGAAGAAGTGCTTTATCCGGCAATGGAGGATTATGCGCTCGACATTATGATCGGCAAAGGGCCAAGCGCAAGATCCGTACGGCTTGATTTGCCGCCTTTTACATTAATTGGCGCAACGACAAGGGCGGGGCTGCTTTCCGCTCCGCTGCGGGACCGCTTCGGCGTCATCAGCAGGCTGGAGTTTTATACGGTTGATGAGCTTGCTTATATTATTTCGCGCTCGGCGGAAATTTTCGATATTTCCATCGTGGGCGAAGCATCTCAGGAAATTGCGCTGCGCTCCCGTGGAACACCGCGAATTGCCAACCGCCTGCTCAAGCGGGTAAGGGATTTTGCCCAGGTGCGTGGCGATGGCATTATAACAGACGAAATAGCAAGCTCGGCGCTGGAGCTTCTGCAGGTTGATCCGATGGGACTGGACAGCATCGACCATAAAATGCTGCATGCAATGATGACGACATTTGCCGGGCGTCCAGTAGGCCTGGATACAATCGCGGCTACAATTGGCGAGGAAAGCCAGACGATAGAAGATGTATATGAGCCATATTTAATGCAGATTGGCTTTCTCCAGCGTACGCCACGCGGACGTATGGCGACCGAGCAGGCGTATCGCCATATAGGCATTCCATACCCGGAGAGAAATTAGAATGGCTGGCGCGGGGAAGCATTCAGCAGAAAAGCTGTTTATCGTCTATGATGGCCAGTGCAATCTATGCATTGCAACGGTTGCAAGGCTCAAGGAGCTTCCGTCGCGGGCCCATTTGCAATTTGTGCAAATTCAGCAATTGGAACAGCCGGGAACGGTGAGCGTTCCTGGCATTCAGCAGGTGAGCACGCAGCAGCTTTATGAGAAAATGCATGTTGCGGACAGCAATGGCATGTTATATGCCGGAGCAGACGGCGTTATACGCGTGCTGCGCACGGTTAAAGGGCTGGGAGCGCTCGCCCTGTTGTACCGGATCCCAGGCATGCGGCGAATAGCAGATGCTATTTATCGCATCATTGCGGGCCGACGTTACGAATGGTTTGGCAGAACAGAGCAAAGCTGCTCGGTGGATGGCTGCGAATGGAAGCCGCCAATGCAGAACAATAATCACCCAGAAGGGGGAAGGTGAGATGAACGCCCGCTTTTCGATCAGACGGCTGTCGCTTCTAACTTTAGCTGGGCTAATGCTCATTTCGATGTGGCATGTACAGCCTTCTCAAGGAGCCGTACCTCAGCTTGATTCGATAAGAGTCGCTATATTTTTGCAATTTCCGGGGAAATATTCGGTGAATACAGCCGCAGCAACACTCAGCTCGGCAGGCGGCTTGTCCATTGGAATGAAGCAGCCGTCCGGCGCGGAGGAATGGCTGCGGGAGGCAGGCAATGTACAGGCCCGCTTTGCCAAGGACGATTATAAGGTCAAGGTGCTGGAAACGACCAGCTTCGAGACGGCGCTTAGCGCTTATAAAAGAGTGCAGACGGCGAAGGGCAGCGGTTTTATTACTTCCTTAACGAAGAAAAGCAAGACGGTATATCAAGTAACAGAAGGTACCTACAAAACCGTTGAAGAAGCAAAAACTGCGCTAAGCAAATGGAAGTCAGACAGCGAGTTAACGAAGCTGTCCGGCGGTTCGCAGCCGGAGCTGCAAGGGCCGCTTCATCTGGAAAGCACAGGCTATGCTTCTAAAGCTGAGGCTGTTAAGGCATCGTCATCATTTGAGGCAGCGGGAATTGATACGTATATCGCTGTGCGCAAGCCAGCCAGCGGACTGCGTTATTCGGTTATGGTAGGTGCTGCTGCCAGCAGTGCTGATCTAGACCTCATCAAGGTAGCGTCTGGAGCATCTGGCGTCAGCCTGCTGCAGGCTGACGCCAAATCGCCTTATCTGCTGCTGAAGAACGACCATACGCTGACAGGCAAGTCGGGAAGCTCACTTACGATGTATACGTTCCCTGTAACAAGCGCCAAAGTATGGGTCGAGCCGGCAGGCAAAGAAACGATCAAACTGACGGAGCGTTACAGCCGTACGTATCGCGGTGCTTTTGAGTTTAGTGATTTTAATGGGAAGCTTGCAGTCGTAAATGAACTTCCGTTTGAGCAGTATTTGTATTCCGTTGTAGGTGCGGAAATGGTTGCGACTTGGCCGCAGGAGGCTTTGAAGGCTCAGGCGGTAGCCGCTAGAACGTATGCGCTCTATCAAGGCACGGGCTTTCAAATCGCCCATGTAGTCGATAGTGTGAGCAGCCAAGCCTATGCGGGAACAAGCACGGAGAAGCAATCCACGATTCAAGCGGTAGACGCGACGCAAGGCGAGGTCGTGCTTTATAAAGGCAAGCTGATTGAGGCGCTTTATTCCTCCAATGGCGGCGGGGCTACAGCGGATGCCAAGGAAGTATGGGGCAATGCCGTTCCTTATTTGACGAGTGTCAAAAGCCCGACGGACAGCTCGGCGGAAAAAGGGCTGTACAGCTGGTACCGCGTCGTGCTCCCAAGCGGCTTGACCGGCTATATTCGCGAAGATTTGCTTACGGCAACGAGCGAAACGAATCCCGCAGGAATTAAGTTGATGAAGGTGAATACGGACGGCGTAAAGGTGCGGAAAATACCGCTCATCCAAGATGATGTGCCGTTGGTTGGCCAAGTTAATGCGGGTGCAAAGGTAGTCGTCTTGGAAAAATCAGTGCAATCCGGTCCGATGTCTTGGGTACGAGGACCTTTCAGCTCAGAGGAGCTGGTTGCTTCACTCAAGAGCGTCACCACGATAGCCGGTCCAATTACTTCGCTCCAAGTGAGCAAGACAGGACAGTCGGGTCGGGCTACGGAAATGCTGGCGAACGGCAAAAAGCTGGAGGTCAAATATCCGGATATGCTGCGGACGGCGCTGGGAAGCCTGCCGAGCACCTTGTTCCAAATTGACGAGACAGCACGCGTGAACGTACTCGGAGCGAATAAGAAAACGACAACAAAGCCTGAGAGTGCAGGTGCGATCTATACGATTGGGGCAGGCGGCGAAGTGAAGCAAATGGATGCCAAGCTGTATATTATGGGCAGCAAGGGCAAGATTCGTGAAGCGACGAAGACGCCGAGCTTCCGTTTCATCGGTACAGGCTTCGGCCATGGCATCGGTTTGTCCCAGTATGGGGCGCTTGGCCTTGCCGAGCAAGGGTATGACTACTCTTATATTCTGAAATACTATTATAATGATGTAACTATCGCTAAGGAATGATGACTGACAGATGAACGTAGAAATGTTTGATTTTGAACTGCCGGAGCATTTAATTGCTCAGACCCCGCTGCAGCAGCGCACTTCATCGAGGCTTTTAACGCTGGACCGCAGCAATGGCGCGGTGAATCATGAAAGCTTCACCGATCTGGCACAGCATTTGCATGCCGGCGATGTGCTGGTGCTTAATGACACCAGGGTACTGCCTGCTCGTTTAATTGGCGCGAAGGCGGATACAGGGGCGAAGATTGAGCTGCTGCTGCTCAAGCAGCTGGAAGGTGACCGCTGGGAGGCGCTCGCGAAGCCTGCCAAACGCATGAAGATCGGCGCAGAGGTATGGTTTGGCGATGACGGCAGCGGCCAGCCGCTGCTTCGTGCCTTTGTTGAAGAAGAAGGCGATATGGGCGGCCGTACGATCCGGTTTGCGTATACGGGCATTTTTCAGGAGCTGCTGGAGCGGCTTGGAGAAATGCCGCTTCCGCCTTACATTCGGGAACGTCTGGAGGAGCGCGAGCGCTATCAGACCGTTTATGCCAAGCATGATGGCTCGGCGGCAGCCCCGACGGCTGGACTGCATTTTACAGCTGACTTTTTGCAGCAGCTTGCGGATAAAGGTGTGCGCATTGCTTATGTGACGCTGCATGTTGGGCTTGGAACGTTTCGGCCGATGTCGGTAGACGTAGTGGAAGAGCATGTGATGCATTCGGAATATTACGAGCTTAGCGAGGAGACCGCGGCGCTGCTGAATCAGGCGAAGGTCGAGGGCGCACGCATCGTTGCTGTAGGGACAACCTCTGCAAGGACGCTGGAAACCGTTGCGGCGCGCTTTGAGAAGGAAGCGATTCAGGCATGCAGCGGCTGGACTGATATTTTTATTTTTCCGGGCTACTCCTTCAAGCTCGTTAATGCGCTGCTAACCAATTTCCATTTGCCCAAGTCGACGCTGGTTATGCTCGTCAGCGCGCTTGCTGGGCGCGATGCGGTTATGAGCGCTTATGCAGAAGCGATTCGTGAGGAATACCGCTTTTTTAGCTTCGGTGATGCGATGTTTATTTATTAATAGTGGAGCAACAAAATTAAAGAAGACAGGAAGCGTGAATTGTGGCTGTAACCTATGAATTGTTAAAAGTGTGCAAGCAGTCTGGAGCGCGGCTTGGCCGCGTCCATACGCCCCATGGCGTTATTGAGACGCCGGCTTTTATGCCAGTGGGAACTCAGGCGACGGTAAAGACGATGAGCCCGGAAGAGCTGAAAACGATGGATGCTCATATTATTTTGAGCAATACGTACCATCTGTTTTTGCGCCCCGGACATGATTTGATTGGGCGTGCAGGCGGATTGCATAAGTTTATGAACTGGGACCGTCCAATTTTGACTGACAGCGGCGGTTTTCAGGTGTTCAGCTTGAGCGAGATGCGTAAAATTACGGAAGAAGGCGTCCAGTTCCGCTCCCATCTGAATGGAGACAAGATGTTTTTGTCGCCGGAGAAGGCGATGGAAATTCAAAATACGCTTGGCTCGGATATTATGATGGCATTTGACGAATGCCCGCCATACCCAGCTGAGCATGCTTATGTGAAACAGTCGCTTGAGCGCACGACACGCTGGGCGGAGCGCTGCCTTGAATCCCATGCGCGTCCACATGATCAAGGGCTGTTTGCAATCGTCCAAGGAGGCATGTACGAGGACCTGCGCATCCAGAGCGCGAAAGATTTGACTTCCATGGATTTCCCGGGGTATGCTATTGGAGGACTAAGTGTCGGTGAGCCGAAACACTTGATGTATCAAGCACTTGAGTATACGGTACCGCTGCTTCCAACCGGCAAGCCAAGGTATTTAATGGGAGTTGGTTCGCCCGATGCGCTGCTGGAAGGCTCCATTCGCGGCATCGATATGTTCGACTGTGTGCTTCCTACGAGAATTGCGCGCAACGGAACAACGATGACAAGCGAGGGAAGACTCGTTATTCGCAATGCCAAGTATGCAGAGGATTTTGGTCCACTTGATCCGAAATGCTCTTGCTACACATGCACGAATTATTCACGCGCGTATATTCGCCACTTGATGAAGGCCGATGAAACATTCGGTATGAGATTGACGACTTATCATAATCTACATTTCCTGCTTCAACTCATGAGGGATGTGCGTCAGGCGATTACCGAAGATCGGCTCCTTGATTTTCGCGATGAGTTTTTTGACAGCTATGGGTTGCGGGATAACGATAAGGGATTTTAGAAAGGGGGGATTTCAATGTCACTATGGTTAGCAGATGCAGCTGGAGCACCAGCGAATAGCATTTGGGGCATGGCATGGCCGATACTACTTATGTTTGCCGTGTTCTATTTCTTGCTTATTCGTCCGCAACAGAAGAAACAAAAGCAGCGTACAGCGCTGTTGTCGCAATTGAAAAAAGGCGATAAAATTTCAACAATCGGCGGTATGCACGGTACAATCACGGAATTGACGGATGACACAGTCGTACTTCGCGTCAATGATACGGTTAAGCTGACGTTTGAACGCAGCGCAATTAGCTCGGTCGTTAGCAGTGCGCCTACGATTTCGAAAGATTAGTAGGATAGCTCCAAAAAGCCTGCGCCTTGAAGGTTAATCCTTCAAGACGCAGGCTTTTTTTATATGAGTATGTAGAAGCCTTCTTTAGGCTAAGCTGCTTCTATTTTTCCCCGTTAGCGCTCCTATGCCGTCTGAAAATGATGCCGGCTGCCGAATTACTTTTTAAGATTGACGCCAATAACGCCCCCAAAAGCGCCAAGCAGCAAAGTAATGCCAAGGACAATGGCGGTATGCAGAGAAAATCCGGCATCGGCAGCCAGAAAGCCAATCAGCAATATGGTCAAACCATAGAGCAGGCCAAGCAATCCGCCCTGATACCAGCCTTTCATGCCGGATCGCTTGCCGGACGTTAATCCGCCCGCAAAAGCGGATACGCCATGAATACATGTTGCGAAAGTCGGCAGGCTGCTTTCCTTCATATTTCCAAAATGCAGCAAAAGCGAGAGCAGCAATGCGCCTAAAGCAAGCCAAATGATGGCATACAGGAGACCCGCCAGCATAGGGGAAGCGATCTGGGGAGGCCGCGGAACATGTTTAATGGGATTCATCGTTTTCCTCCTTTAAATTCCTTTTACTTAAACCATATGGCCAGGCTCTGCGGAATAGTACAGGCAAGCGGAAGGGTGGACGAAATTCTATCCAATTACGTATAATGTGAGGGATAAGAAAGGGTGAAGCGAGATGGAAACCAAGGCAGCAGGAATGCTTTACAATCCGGCGGCTTGGCAGGTTATCGCGGTAGCAGTTATTTTTTTGGTAACCTATGCCTTTGTCATTACGGATAAAATCAATCGGGCAGTGGCGGCGCTTGCAGGCGCATTTCTCATATTGGTGCTGGGCATATTGGACTTGCGTTTTGCCTTTACGGAGGCGGTCGGCTGGCGGGTCATTATGCTGCTCATCGGCATGATGCTGCTTGTCGGCATTTTGAACCGGGCAGGGGTCATTCCATACATAGCGATCAAGCTGGCCCAGTGGGTCAAAGGAAGCTCGTGGAAAATCTTTATACTGCTCATTGCCTTAACCGGCATTAGCTCGGCTTTTCTGGACAATGTAACGATTATGCTGCTCGTCATTCCGGTAACAATGTCGATTACAAAATTGCTGAAGCTGAATCCTTACCCTTTTATTTTTGCAGAAATTGCTGCTTCCAACATCGGTGGTGCTGCTACTTTAATCGGTGATCCGGTTAATATGATTATTGGCTCTGCGAACAAGCAGTTGACGTTTAATGCCTTTATCGTCCATTTGGGACCTGTATCATTGTTTATATTGATCGTTACGATAGGCTTGTTTTTGTTCGTATACCGCAAGCATTTTAAGCCTACGCATAAAAGCAAGGAAGCAAGCGAGCTGATGAAGCTTTCCGCCAGCTCCTACATTAAAAATCGCCCGCTGATGATCAAATCGGTCGTCGTTTTTTTGCTAACCATTATTGCCTTTACGCTCCATTCGGCATTAGGCATTGAGCCGGCGGCTATCGCGCTTGGCAGTGCGGCACTGCTCATGGTCATAGGTTTGAAGCGCAAGGAAGCAGAAATTGCCTTCCGCATGGTGGATTGGGGTACGATATTATTTTTTATCGGCTTATTTATTATGGTAGCGGGACTTTCGGCAACGAATTGGACCAACCAAATCGCTTTGGTTGTGCTGCAAATGACTTCCGGTAATGTTGATATAGCGTCATTGCTGCTATTGTGGATTTCCGGTGTAGCCTCCGCCACGATGGATAATGTGCCGTTTGTAACGGCAATGGTTCCCGTTATTCAAGCGATGGGTGCTGAGCTGGGACTGAGCGCGGGTCAAATGGAGCCGCTGTGGTGGTCGCTGTCGCTTGGCGCAAATCTCGGCAGCAACGGCACGCTCATTGGCGCTTCCGCAAACGTAATTGCCGCAGGCCTTGCTTTGCGGGAAGGCAAAAGCTTTCATTTTAGAGCCTTTCTTAAAGTAGGTGCGCCAATTGCGCTTATGTCGCTGCTCGTCTCTACGGCTTATGTGTATTTTATTCTGATCCCGTAATTTTATGTTTTCCCGCCTTTACCATAAATTCGTGCCTGGCCGTTTCGTATGAGGGAGATGGCGGCAGGTGAGAATACGTGTACAGACCGCTCAGGCCAAAATGCAGCAGGCGCGAGCGATGAAGGAGGCGGGACCACTTGGAATTTCTGACCCTTGTGCTGCGTACCGTATTGATTTATTTCATCGTATTTCTCATCATGCGGTTTATGGGAAAACGGGAAATCGGCAAGCTGTCGGTTTTTGACCTCGTTATCTCGGTTATGATTGCGGAAATAGCTGTGATCGTTATAGAGGATTTGGATCGAACGATGTGGGAAGGCATTGTGCCGATGGTTATTTTAATGCTGGTGCAGGTGGGAATGGCTTTTGTGGCGCTGAAAAATCGCAAGCTGCGGCAGCTATTTGACGGGAAGCCAAGCGTTATTATGGCGAAGGGCAAGCTGAATCGCGATGTCATGCGCAAGCAGCGCTATAATCTGGATGATTTTATGCTCCAGCTTAGAGAAAATCAAATTACAAGAATCTCGGATGTGGAATTTGCGATTTTGGAAACGAGCGGCAAGCTGTCGGTCATTCCTAAAAGTACAGAAGGGTCCCCGGAAGAGATAGCGGAAGAGCGTTTGAATGTGGAGGAACAACGGAGCAGGGGCGGACACGAGCTGCAGCAGCAGGCGGAAGAAGACAGTAGGGCTGAGCATAATTCGGATTTGGCGGGCAAGCTGTCTATGCAGCAAAATGCTAAGGTCATTCCGCCCAAATATCGTTTTGAGATTTTGCCTATTCCGCTCATTATGGATGGCAAAGTACAGGATGAAAATTTGGAGAAGCTGGAGAAAACCCGTTTTTGGTTGAAAAATGTCCTTCAGGATGAAGGGGTAACCGACTTTAAGGAAGTATTCCTTTGTACAATAGACCATAAAGGCAAGCTGTTTTTGGATAAAACGAAAAAGCCGCGAAAGTAGTTTGGGAGCAAGGAGGTCCCAAACCGCTCGCGGCTTTTTTTAACGGTACGAATTTATTAAAACATTACCGCAGGCTATGGTCTAGGTTCGTGAAAACCAATGGCCGATTTTGGGCAAGCGGGTGAGGTCATGCCGGTCAATAATGTTCGTCCATACCATGAGCGCCAAATATACAATTGCGCCGCAAGCACAGGCAACAAGCAAATTCACCCATTCCGCAGCTACGGGCTCCCGGTTCATAACGAAGCGTGCTGCGGCCCCCATTACAACCATAGCAGAGATGACCTTCATAAAATCACGCAGCTTCATCCGGAAGCCGATCAGCTTGAGAACGCTAATGCCATGCAGCGCAGTGACTAGCACGATATTCAAATTAATCGCAATTAAAGCGCCATATATGCCAAATTCGGGCTTGGAGGCGAGATATATAATGAAGACCAGCTTAATAGCAGCTCCAATAAACGTGTTCATAAGCGCTTTGCCCGGTTTATCGAGCGCCTGAAGAGTTGCTTGCAGGGGAGCCTGCAAATAAATAAAAAGGCCGACAGGAGCAAGCAGCTGCAGCATCGGTGCAATCTCGCTGTGGTTGTACAGCATCCGGCAGATCGGCTCGGCGAATAGGCCGAGAATGACGACGAAAGGCGCTCCGGCGACAAGGGCCAGCCTCATCGATTGGTGCAAGCGCTTATGGATCGTAGCCATATCGCCGCGTGACGCTGCTTCAGAAAGCGACGGAATTAGCGAGGAGGCGAGGGAATAGGTCAAAGCGGTTGGCAGCAGGATGAGCGGGATGACCATTCCTTGCAGCGCCCCGTACTGTGCCGTAGCAATGCCTGTAGCAATGCCTGCCGTAGCAAGACTGCGAGCGGTGAAAATAGATTCGAGCAAATAGGAGAGCGAGCCGACAAGGCGGCTGGCTGTAACCGGTATGGATAGGCTAAGCAGCTTGCCCATAATGGGTCCCTTATCAGCAGCTGTTGATGGCATGCTTGCTTCAGACAGCAGAGCGGGAGTCCTTTTTTCCCTCGCATATTTCCACAGCAGGACGGCTAGGCCGCCGATTTCACCGACCACGACGCCAAGCATGGCGCCAGCCGCTGCCCATTCCAGCCCTTTGGGCATGAGAAGCATCGCGAAGCTAAGCGAGAAAATAATTCGCAGCACCGTCTCCACAATTTGGGAAGCGGCGGAGGGAATCATATTTTGCTTGCCCTGGAAGTAGCCGCGAAATACAGATGAGACGCCGACGATCAGCAGCATCGGCGTCATGAACAGAAATGTGCGCTGCACACGCTTGTCCGGCAGCAAATGCGCAGTAATCCAAGGCGAGAACAGCAGCAGCAGGCTGGTCAGCGTGATGGCAAGAAAAATCGTAAGCAGCAGAGCACTGCGGAAAATATGGCGGACCCGCCCCTCATCTCCGTTTGACTGGGCTTCGGCAATCCATTTGGCAACGGCGAGCGGAATGCCGCCGGTAATTATTGTCAGCATAACCGCCAAAAACGGATAGCTCAGCTGATACAGCCCCACGCCTTCGGCGCCTATAATGCGCGGCAGCGCAATGCGCGGGACGAAGCCGAGAATTCGATTGATGACGCCTGCTGCAAGTAAAATCATGGCCCCTTTTATAAACGTTTGCTTGGTCATACTCGCCCCTCATTCCATTAGCCGTATTGTTGCAGTATCATAGTTATGCACGGCATGTCCGAATCATGATTGGATAATGAACATCGCTTTATGTGCAGGAATATGTGCTATGGACAGCGAATAGTAGCAGTCAAGGCAAAAAAGCAAGGGAGGCGCGGCTATGGAGGAACAGGACCTGGTTCAGGTAATTGAGCAGCTGTGCAACAGCAAGGCAGAGGAGTTTCAGCTTATTGGCTATGAACATGCAAGTGGCAAAGACATTTGGGCATGCGTAAGCGCTGGATATAAAAAGAGCGGGCAGCCGGAGCTGCACAAGCTGGTCAACGACATTTTATCGCTGAAGGTGACGAGCTTTATGAACTTTTTGACGATTAGCGCCTACCGGGGAACCCATTTCTAAGGGAAGGGTTTCTTTTTTTTGACTCAAAAATTGCTCGCAAGTATAATAGGAATATTGAGATCATAAGGGGGACTTAGGAAATATGAACGGGAAAAGATTATTTGCCTTCCTTGGGATCGTTGTCATCATGTTTGGCGTGATCGCTTGGACGAGCCCATCGCTGGTAAACGGCATTCGGCTGGGCCTTGATTTGAAGGGCGGATTCGAGGTGCTTTATGAAGCAGAACCGCTTGCAGCTGGCGATAAAGTAACGCCTACTTTGCTGAAGGATACGGCGAAAAGCCTCGAGGCTCGGGCGGACAAGCTGGGTATTTCCGAGCCGGAGATAACGACAGAAGGAACAAACCGCATTCGCGTCAAGCTTGCAGGCGTTACGAATGAGGATGAGGTAAGAAACATTATCAAGAAGCCGGTTAATCTGACCTTTAGAGCACCAGATGGCACGGTTGAGCTTCAAGGTGATGATTTTGTGCAAAATGCAGCTACGGTCGAATATGATTCACTGAACAATCCGGTCGTTTCGATTAAGCTGAAAGATGCGAAGAAGTTTGAGGATGTTACGACAAGACTGACGGGCAAGACGCTTGCGATTTATCTCGACGATGAAATGCTGTCGAATCCGAACGTCAACCAGCCAATCAGCGGCGGAAGCGCGCAAATTAGCGGCAATTTCACGCTTGATGAAGCGAATGATTTGAAAGATACGATTAATTTGGGCGCATTGCCGCTTAAGCTGACAGAGAAATACACGCAAAGCGTTGGCGCAAAGCTTGGACAGCAGTCGCTTGAAGATACCGTTCGCGCCGGCGTTATCGGCTCGGCGATTATTTTGGTGTTCCTGATTATTTTGTTCCGTATACCGGGCGTTGTAGCGGGTATTACGGTCATTACATTTACATGGATGCTGGTACTCGTATTCGAGATGCTGAATGTCACGTTAACGCTGCCGGGTATTGCCGCATTTGTACTCGGGATTGGGATGGCGGTCGACGCGAATATCATTATGTACGAACGGATCAAAGAGGAAATCCGCAGCGGCAAAAGCTTGCTTTCCTCCCTTAAAGCAGGCTCCAAAAACTCGTTCCGTACGATTATGGATGCGAACATTACGAACATGATTTCCTGCGGCGTGCTTTATTACATCGGAAACGGTGCGATCAGAGGCTTTGCACTGACGATGATTTTGAGTATTTTGGTCAGTATCGTTACAAACATTTTCTTCTCACGCCTACTGATACATTTGCTGATTCGCAGCAACCTGTTTACTAAACCTAGCTATTTCGGCGTGAAGGAGGCGGACATCCGTGAACTTTAAAACAACAGTGCATTTTGACTTTATCAAGCATAGCAAAAAGTTTTTCATGGCTTCTATTATTTTGACGGTTTTAGGGGTTATCTCGCTGTTCCTGTTCAACCTGAACTATGGCGTCGATTTTAAAGCGGGTACGAATATGGATATCGCAGTCGGCAAAGCTTTGACCCAAGCGGAAGCGAAGGAAGTTTTGGCAACAGCTGGCGTTACGAACGTTACACCGACTGTTGGCGGCACGAACGGCGATCGCGTTTCAGCTCGTTTTGAAGAAGTATTGGAGCAAACGAAGGTCACGGAAATTCAAAATGCGTTTAAAGCAAAATTTGGCGATCAAGTATCGGCAGAGGTCAACGTAGTATCCCCGGATATGGCGCGTGAGCTTGGCTTCAAGACGATTTATGCCGTTATTATTGCAAGTATTGCGATTATGATTTATGTCATGATCCGTTTTGAATGGCGCTTTGCTTTAGCGGCGAACATTGCGATTTTGTATGATGCTTTTGTCGTAGTCGCTGTATTTTCGATTTTCCGTCTGGAAGTCGATCTGCCGTTTATTGCCGCAGTATTGACGACAATCGGTTATTCGATTAATGATAAAATCGTTATTTTCGACCGAATTCGTGAAAATCTTCGTTTTGGCAAGCTGAAAACGCGTGATCAGCTCGCAGATATGGTCAATCAGAGCCTTTGGCAGACGATGGCGCGTAACATTTATACGGTACTGGCCGTACTCGTTATCGCGGTTTGTTTATTCCTTTTCGGAAGCGAGTCGATCAAGCTGTTCGCCTTGGCGAAAATTATCGGTCTGACAAGCGGCGCATACTCGTCGATCTGTATTGCGAGCCCGCTCTGGCTTCTTCTTAAAAGCAAACAAAAGCCTAAAGCAAAGCAGCCTGCCAAGACTGCGGTCTAACAGCGTAGAAGGAGGCAGTCATGACAATGAACCAACGATATACAAAAGCAGAGCCGGCCAGCTGGTCAGGAATTTGGGGTAATGCGGCGTTGGCGTTGTTGAAAGGGGCAGCAGGCTGGCTGTCCGGCAGCAAAGCATTGCTTGCGGATGGTTGCCGATCGGCAGCTGAGGCGGCGGCTATTTTTGCGGAAAAGGTCGTTTCGCAGCGTAATGAAAGTGGCAGCGAAGCCCCTTCCAGCAGCGCTGCTGCTGGAAAGCATAAGGAAACACGGAAGACAGAAACCGTCATGAATGTCGTTTTAGCGGCAGCCTTGCTCCTTATTGGCTTGGAAATTGGCATTTCGGCTGTTCGGGACATTGCAGAGGGCATTAGCAAGCCGCCTCATTGGAGTGCGCTTGTCGTTCTGGCTGGCTGCCTGCTCGTGAAGGAGCTCGTCTGGAAACAGCGGGAGCATGGCAGCAGCTTGTATGCGACACTTGCTGTGTTCATTGGTGCAGGAGCCGCGTGGCTGGGCAAGCTGATTTCGCTTCCGGTGCTTTATTATTTTGATTCGGCAGCTGCTATCGTCATATCGGTTATCGTCATGAACGGCGGCTATCGCATTATTGTGCCTTCCCCTCATAGAGAGGAAGCTGCCGCAGAAGTATACAGCGAAAATACCGAGGAGCTTATGCAGCTCGTTCAACGGGTGGAAGGCGTCGTCACCGTACAGTCGCTGCATGCTCGCGAGCGGGGCCATTACGTCGTTGCGGAGGCGGTTATTAGCGTTAATCCGCGCGTGACTGTGCTTGAAGGGCATGAAGTGGCGAAAAGAGTGAAACGACTGCTGTTGACACGCTTTACCCACCTAACGGACGCAACGATTCATGTCGAGCCTTATGACCCAGGTTATCCTTATAAATCCAATCACGATCCGAATCAGGAACATATGCCTACGCTGCTTCAATAGCGCAGCGCGGCAGAAAGGAGTTGAAGTCGGCGTGATTCAAGCAAAAACACGTTGGAATCTTGCACCTTGGGATGAGCAGGCAGACGCGGCGGCGAAAGAGCTTTCGACAGCTCTTAGCCTGTCACCGCTTGCCGCCAAGCTTTTGGTGCAGCGCGGCTACAAGGAGATCGCACAGGCGGAGCAGTTTTTAAGAGGCGGCTCTGAGCATTTGCATGACCCGTATTTGCTGAAAGATATGAGGGAGGCTGTCGCCCGTATTCGGGAGGCGGCCTCAGCTGGCGAAAAGATACGTATTTATGGCGATTATGATGCCGACGGCGTATCCAGCACCTCGCTGCTCGTACATGTGTTTCGCGAGCTTGGCCTTCATTTTGATTATTATATTCCTCATCGTGCTCTAGAAGGTTATGGATTAAACAAGGCGGCGCTGGAAAAGGCGGCCGCCGAGGGTATCCGCTTAATCGTAACGGTTGACACCGGCATCAGCGCCTATGATGAAATTGCCTACGCCAAGGAGCTTGGGCTTGATGTCGTTGTCACCGACCATCACGAACCGCCAGCACGTATTCCGGATGCCTGCGCCGTAGTTAATCCGAAGCGGCATGATTGCACTTATCCTTTTGAAGGGCTGGCAGGCGTTGGTGTCGCATTCAAGCTGGCGCAAGCGCTGCTGGAACGCCCGCCTATGGAGCTGACAGACATTGTCTGTCTCGGAACGATTGCGGATTTAATGCCTTTAACTGGCGAAAATCGGATTTTAGTCAAAAGCGGGCTGGAACGGCTTCGCCAGACGACGAATACCGGATTTCTAGCGCTGGCTGAGTCGACGGGCATCGAGCTGCCGTCAGTTACTTCCACGACAGTTGCTTTCGGCATGGCACCGCGCATTAATGCGGCTGGCAGGCTCGATCATGCGCGGCGCGCTGTAGAGCTGCTCATAAGCGACAACTACGACGAGGCTATATTGGCAGCAACTTCGCTCGATATGCTCAACCGCGAGCGGCAGCGCATCGTGGAAGGCATCGTCAAGGAAGCGGAGGAGCAGTGGGCGCAGAAGCGAGCGCAGGCTGCGGATGCGGGCGAGGCGGAACCGGCGGTTATTGTACTGGCGGGAGAAGGCTGGAATGTTGGCGTTATCGGCATTGTGGCTTCCAAGCTGCTGGAGCGCCATTACAAGCCTGTAATTATTCTCGGTATTGATGGGGAGAGCGGCATGTGCAAGGGCTCTGCGCGCTCCATTGACGGCTACGACCTGCATGCAGCACTTACCGCCTGCGATGAGCTGTTGGACCATTACGGCGGCCACCAAGCGGCGGCAGGCATGAGCCTGCATCGTGACCAGCTGGCTGAATTTGAACGTAAGCTTGGCGAGCTTGCTTTGGAATGGCTCAGCGAGCAGGATTGGATTCCAAAAACGGGCATCGATCTGCAGTGCAAGGTTGAAGAAGCTAATTTGCAAACGATCAATGAGCTAGCGCAGCTGGAGCCGTTTGGTGCGGGCAATCCGTCGCCGCGCCTGCTCTTTCAGGGAGCAGCTCTTGCAGACAAGCGAACGATGGGCAAGGAAGCGAAGCATCTTAAGCTGACCGTGAAAAGCGGGCAAGCTGTACTGGAAGCGGTAGGCTTCAGCATGGGAGCTATTGCCGACCGACTGCTGGCGAGCAGTCCTGTCGATCTGGTAGGCGAGCTGTCCATCAATGAATGGAACGGCCAGCGCAAGCCGCAGCTGCATATTCATGACCTGTTCAGCGGAGGCGCGTATGCAAAGTTCCCTGAGCGTGAGCATTTCGGTCAAGTGTATCAACTGCTGCGTAGAATGAAGCAGGCACCGCTTGAAGGGCTTGCGAAGCGCCTGGCGGAGATGAGCGGCTGGCCGCAGGAAATGACCGAGGTTATGCTGCGCGTATTTACCGAGCTTTCGTTTATCCGCATCGAGGATGGTTTGGCGATCGTTGCAGAAGCGCCGGAGAAGCGGGAGTTAAGTACAGCGACTGCCTATCAGGAGGCAAAAAGTAAAGCCGAACAATTGCAATCTCCATTGGTTGCAGCTACAATATTGGTTTGACAACACCAGAATGGCGACAGACAGAAGGGACGAATAATTAATGAGCGAGTCACAAATTAATTTTAAAGATTACATTCGGGTCATTCCCGATTTCCCACAGCCAGGCATTCGCTTCAAGGACATTACTACTTTGCTGAAGGATGGCCCGGCTTACCGAGCTGCCATTGAAGAAATGCGCAAAGCGGTTGAGCATTTGAAAATCGATGTCGTTGCAGGACCAGAAGCGCGCGGCTTCGTTATTGGCGCTCCGCTTGCCCTTGCACTCGGCGTAGGCTTTGCGCCTATTCGCAAAAGCGGCAAGCTGCCAGGCGAAACGATTGAAGCAAGCTATGACCTGGAGTATGGTAAAGATGTGCTCGCTATGCACAAGGACGCCATTCAGCCGGGGCAGCGCGTACTGATTGCCGATGATCTGCTTGCAACAGGCGGCACAATCGCAACTTCCATTAATTTAATTCGCCAGCTTGGCGGGGAAATTGTTGGTTCGGCCTTTCTTATCGAATTGTCTTATTTGACAGGCCGCGAGAAGCTTGGCGATATGGACGTCGTTTCTCTCATTACTTACTAGCCATTATTTGAAGGATGAAATAAAATCGTTTGAACGTTTAAGCCAACCAGCTGCTGCTGGTTGGCTTTCGCCCTATAAAGTCCCATTTTACCGGATACAATATTAATATTTCCATGACTTAAATCGACACTTCAATCGACAGCATAGTTGACGTCATGCTATGCTTACAGGCATAATATTAGAAAACTCGGAAAATGCGCGAAGGGGAGCCGAAGCAGGGCTCATTTCGGAAAGGGATGTTCATGGGCATAGAGCAGTTAATTGAAAAGGCATCGGCCTATATGAAGGAACAGGACTTATTACGCATAAGGGAAGCCTATCATTTTGCAGATCAGGCTCATCATGGACAAGTGCGGAAATCAGGCGAACCTTACATTTTACATCCGATTGCTGTAGCAGATATATTGGTGGATATGCAGATGGATGTGCTGTCCATTATTACAGCTTTGCTGCATGATGTGGTTGAAGATACGACAGTCGATTTGGAGACGGTACGGGCGAAATTCGGCGAAACCTGCGCAATGCTGGTTGACGGACTGACGAAGCTGGAGAAAATCCGTTTTCGTTCCAAGGAAGAACAGCAAAACGAAAATTATCGGAAAATGTTTGTGGCGATGGCGCAGGATATCCGCGTTATTTTGATTAAGCTCGCCGATCGCCTGCATAATATGCGGACGCTGAAATTCCAGTCGGAGGAGGCGCAGCGGCGCATCGCGTATGAGACGCTGGAAATTTTTTGCCCCATTGCGCATCGGCTCGGTATTTCCGCGATTAAGTGGGAGATGGAGGATATTGCGCTTCGGTATTTGAATCCGCAGCAATATTATCGCATCGCCAACTTGATGAAGAAAAAACGGGCGGAGCGCGAGCAGTTTATTGCCGATGTCATTGACCGCATTGAAGAGAAGCTTGGCGAGATGGGCATTGAAGGCGATATTTCCGGGCGCCCGAAGCATTTGTACAGCATTTACAAAAAGATGACCGACCGCAACAAGCAGTTTAATGAAATTTATGATCTGATGGCGATTCGGATCATCGTTGAGAACATTAAGGATTGTTATGCGACGCTCGGCATTATCCACACGCTGTGGAAGCCGATGCCGGGACGGTTCAAGGATTATATCGCGATGCCGAAGGCGAATATGTACCAGTCGCTGCATACGACGGTTGTAGGGCCCAATGGCGAGCCGACCGAAGTGCAAATTCGGACATGGGATATGCATCGTACTTCAGAATACGGGATTGCGGCGCATTGGGCGTACAAGGAAGGCACGGTCGTGCCAAACCGCAACTTTGAAGATAAAATGTCTTGGTTCCGCGAAATATTGGAGCTGCAAAATGACGCACGCGACGCATCCGAGTTTATGGAATCGCTGAAAATGGATTTCTTTTCGGATCTCGTCTTTGTATTTACGCCGAGCGGTGAAGTCATTGAGCTGCCAGCCGGCTCTGTGCCGCTGGATTTTGCTTATCGCATTCACACGGAGGTTGGCAATCGCACGATTGGCGCCAAGGTGAACGGCCGTATTGTGCCGCTTGACCATAAGCTCAAAACCGGTGATATTATTGAAATTCTCACCTCTAAGCATTCATACGGACCGAGCCAGGATTGGGTGAAAATTGCACAATCGTCGCATGCCCGCAGCAAAATCAGGCAGTGGTTCAAGAAGGAGCAGCGCGAGGAAAATGTGGCGAAGGGCCGCGAGGCTGTCGAGCGTGAGCTCAAGCGCCTTGGTCTGGAGCCTTCGGCTTGGCTGACCGAGGACAAGCTGCAGGAGGTTGCGTCGAAGTTCTCCTTTAACGATGTGGAGGATATGCTGTCCGGCGTTAACTTTGGCGGCGTGACCGCTGCGCAGATTTGTACCCGTCTAACGGAGAAGCTGCGCAAGGAAGCCGAGAAAAACAATACGATTGAGCTCGGTACGGATAAAGATGCGAAATCGGGAGGCAGCCGTAAAAATCGCCAACACCATGGCGTAACGGTACGAGGCATCGACAATTTGCTCGTTCGCTTCGCCCGCTGCTGCAATCCGGTGCCAGGCGATGCTATCATTGGCTACATTACGCGTGGCCGCGGCGTCTCGGTGCATCGAATGGATTGCCAGAACATTCCGTTCGGCATGGACGGTGAGGAAGCTGATCGCGTCATAGAGGTGGAGTGGGAAGAATCGGTCGAGGCCAATTACAGCGTCGATATTGAAATTACCGGCCATGACCGCAATGGTCTGCTCAATGAAGTGCTGCAGGTCGTATCTGGCAGCAAGACGAATATTTCTGCAGTGACCGGCCGTTCCGTGAAAAATAAAATGGTCATGATTCATATGACCGTGCTGATTAAGAACGTTGAGCATCTCTCTTCTGTGGTGGAGAAGATTAAACGGGTACAGGATATTTATTCCGTCCAAAGGATTATGAATAACTGAGTTTGCTGTAAAAGCCTTGGTGGGGAAGGGCGGGGGATCGCTGCGTGAAAGGTTTGGGTTTCGGTCGCCATTGCTCCTGAATTTCATCGAATTTACCGTTGCACGGTAGAAATTCAGGAGCAAAAGCGAACGCTCCGCTCCTCAATCCCAAACCTTTCACTCCACTCTCCCCCTCCTTTTCCCCGAAAAGGTTTTAAAAGCAAGTTTAGCTATTTGCCAGTAGGCAACAAGCTAAACTTACAAAGTCATGAACCCCCTGCCCTGATTAAATCTTAATAGGGCAGTTAAACGGGAAAACATTTAATACGCTCGCTTCTTAAACTAAGTCGAAAGCAATAGCATAGTCGGAAGCATTAGCATAGAGATGGCGGCGTATTTTGCCGCCTTCTTCTTTTTTAGAGAGAGGATGTAGAGCATGAAGGTTGTTATTCAGAGAAGCAAGCAGGCGAGCGTGACCGTCGAAGGAGAAGTAACAGGGGCAATTAACTTTGGATATGTACTGCTCGTTGGGATTACCCATGAAGATACGGAAGCCGACATCAAATGGATGGCCGATAAAATCGCGGGCCTGCGCATTTTTGAGGATGAGGCCGGAAAAATGAATTTATCCATCGTCGATAAGGGTGGCGCTATTTTGTCGGTATCGCAGTTTACGCTGTATGGAGACAGCCGCAAAGGCCGGAGACCGAACTTTATGGCTGCTGCCCGCCCAGAACAAGCGGAGCCGCTCTACGAGCAGTTTAATGCCTATCTTCGCCAGCAGCACGGGCTGCAAGTGGAGACGGGGCGTTTTGGCGCTATGATGGACGTGTCGCTCGTCAATTGGGGTCCTGTTACCTTGATTTTGGACAGCAAGGAATAGATCCACAGAACCGCCAGCCGAATTTCACTTGGTATGGCGTACATATAAGAAACTTATCCAGTCAGTTCCTAGACAAAAAAAAGGCAGCCAACATATTCGGCTGCCTTTTTACGTCCTTCAAATTAGCTATGAAAAGGGCAATTGCTGGTTTATTTTTTAAGACGGGCAAGCTTTTCTTCAACATTGAATTTTTTCATTTCCTCATCATTGAAAGGGTAAGGAGATGCTTTGTCGGCAAGCCATGTAAAGGTCATTTTGCTCATGATAACTACTGAATTGGCATTGCTTTTTATAACGGTCGGGAAGAAAATTGCCGCAAACATTTGAATAATGATGGGCATAATTCTCTCCTGCTCTGTTAGTCCAACGATTTCGCTTACAGTACGGATTAGCTTCTTAATACCCTGGTTTTTCATGAACTCACGATTTCGAAAATTTTCTCTTTTGTCATATTCTCCACAACTTCTACTTGCTTTCCGCCTTCGCGGCGACTTGTGCTTTAATTTCTGCAAATAATCCTTCTTTAGTTAAACCGGTTATTTTATCGATATGGGCTAGTTCGATCTGCTCAGTCTGAAAATGAATTGTGCCACTCTGTTTAGTCGTTAAAGCCAGTTCTTTGTTTTCTGTATTCACTTTCAATGCAACGTTGCCAGCAGAATCCACTTCTACTTGAAAAGGTACGGAAGACGGGCCGAATACATCTTTCGTATGTGCTTTTTTCAAAAACAGCACATACGTTTTATCAAAATCAGGTTTGCTGTAGTTGGGCAAATTGAGAGTGGCTTCATAGTCCACATCGTTTAACGTATGTTTTAACAAGACGGTATGCGGAATGGAGACATTAATCGTGCCCTTGGCATCGCCCAGCAACGATTCATCCACTACAAACGAATATACTTCGCTAAGATGATTTTCCCCCATATCCCAATTTTCTATAAACTTCTCGTAGTGGCCGGATACCACGTAAACGGAATTATGAACTAACCCTGCAACATCCCCGCTTACGGCATAATCGGGAGAATAATTTACATGAAACGTGCCGGGCGAATACTTCTCCTTCGCTGTAAATAGCAGCACCCCAGCCACAAGTGCTAAGCATAGCCCTGCAATTAAGAGCATCCTGAAATTGAATTTTTCGGTCATTTTAAACCCTCCCTTAATTTATAGTGGGTAAAGCGCGTTTAGGCCGTTTTTATCATCGGTTTGAGGTGTGTAGATGGTCTCGCGATCTCTGCTTGAGTTCATAATAGCCTTTACAAGGAGTGGCGTATGACCGAGACCGAGCGCATGGCCTAATTCATGTCCTGCAGCGCTTCTTCTCGTATTGGATTGATTGGCTACAGCCGGATTTCCTATATTGATATCGGCGGTAAAGTAACTAGTTGAAGTTGTACCCGGACTCACATAAGTGATGCATACGCCAAACATCGAAGGATCATCGACATTTTGGGTGCCAACCTTGCTTAAGGTTGAAGTATTGAGCGCCGAAAGATTAAATTTAATTTTGCTTTGGGCACTATTCCAATCAGCAGCTGCTGAATCAAACGCAGCTTTATAAGCTGTATTTGTAGTTGCGTATTTCACATAAACGTTGTAAGGATTATTGGCGGATTTGGGCCATTTGTGCCCGGTAAACGTATAAGCGAACGCAGATGACGTAAAAAGAAGAGCCAGTAGCATGAAGGGTATGGCGGTTAATAACGATTTTTTTCGCATATTTAATTTCTCCCTTTTTTTGATTTTTTGCTGCAAATCACTCAAGCTCGTAGCATAATGACGATCGAAAAACAGGATATGTTTCAATTTATGGATGTATTTTCAAAAAAATGAGAGGGGAAAGGTTTAATGCTTATTTTCGCTCGATTGGAGAGCAAGCAATAGCGTCAAGATGAAGATTAGGTCAGATGCCTTCTGGATACAATAGGGGAGAGAATGGGCGCGCTTAGCGCATTCGGCAGCGATTGGCCGCGGCCGGAGGCCTGTTTATTTTGTACCGGAGGCGAATGAACACATGCATCAATCCCGCAAGGAGCAAGGGCTGGAGCGGATTAGCCGCAAGCTGCTCCATGCCGATCGGCATGAAGCGATAAGGCTGTCACAACTGGAGGAAGACATGGAAGCGGCAGAGGAATGGGCAGGATTTCCGTCTGCTGCTGGCAAGCGAAGCGACTTAAAGGACACGTAATAAAGCGCAGCGTGGAAACAGCGGCTCGCATATGCTGACGGAAAAGCGGGAATAAGGTCGAAATAGCCGGAAATAAAACGCTTTCTAAACTGTAATGTTACTGTAATCAAACGATAACGCTATTTTAACATCGCAAGCCTATAATAGACCTCGACCCCCTTTTTTAAAATATAATTTACTTTTGGACCTGCAATGTGATTGCAGGTTTTTTTCTGCCTTCTGGCGGTCTTGCCGCTGTTCCTATACAATCGGGCTGATTAGAGCTGAATCGCATCTTGACTTTCTGACCACGCCCAAGTAAAATGAAGCATCAGCACCATTCACTATAATGATTTCATGATGGAACAAAGTAATCCATGCGCATATATGCAGAGAGGAATGCCTTAGGCTGCAAGCATTCTTATAATGGCGGGATGAACAGACTTTCCGGAGAACAGACGGTGAACGTTAGCCTGCTGGGGCTTAAGCTCTAGGCAAGCGATTGTTTCAGTAGCCGTACTGCGGGTGACGGGCGTTAACCGTCTTCAAGCGAGCTTCTGCCTTCTGGCAGCTGCCTCGGAATGTGGGTGGTACCACGGGAGCTATACTCTCGTCCCTGACAGCAATATTTGCTGTTCAGGGGCGGGAGTTTTTTGCTTTAAATATAAGACGTTATAAGTTTCATACTTACCACTGGCTTATATTTCACCGCAAAATGAACCCTGCCGTCATTGCACGGCGCGCACCATTTTGCTTGTTCTCATCGTTTTTTAGCAGCAGGTTAGGAGGAAAATGACATGGCATTTCAAAAATTACCAGGCACGCAGGATATGCTGCCAAGCTCAATCGACAGCTGGCAGTTCGTAGAGCAGAAGGCACGCGAAATTTGCCGACGCTTTAATTTTCGCGAAATTCGCACGCCGATCTTCGAAGCGACCGAGCTGTTCCAGCGCGGCGTAGGCGAAACGACGGACGTCGTGGAGAAAGAGATGTATACGTTCACGGATCGCGGCAATCGCAGCGTGACGCTTCGTCCAGAGGGCACAGCCGGGGTCGTTCGGGCCTTCGTTGAAAATAAACTGTATGGCGAGCCTGATCTGACGAAGCTGTATTACATCGGCCCTATGTTCCGCTATGAGCGCCAGCAAGCCGGGCGTTACCGCCAGTTTCACCAATTCGGCGTAGAGGCGATGGGCTCGGTTAATCCGGCACTTGATGCTGAGGTTATCGCTTTGGGCTATACGTTTTATACCGAGGTTGGCCTTAAAGGGGTGCGCGTCGAAATCAATTCCGTCGGAACGCCGGAAGTAAGGCTTGCCTTCCGCGAGCGGCTGCTTGCTTTCCTCGAACCGAAGCGCGAGCTGCTGTGCAAAGATTGCCAGTCGCGGATGGACCGCAACCCGCTGCGTGTGCTGGACTGCAAAGTCGACCAGAAGCATTTTGAAGGCGCTCCGTCGATTTTGGACAGTCTGGATGAAGAATGCACAACGCATTTTGTAAAGGTTAAAGCGTATTTGACGGCTATGAATATTCCGTTCGAAGTCAATTCGAAGCTGGTGCGCGGACTGGATTATTACACGCACACCGCCTTTGAATATAAAGCGGAGGGCATCGGTGCCATCGATACGATTGGCGGCGGCGGGCGCTACAATGGGCTCGTTGCTGAAATTGGCGGACCGGATCAGCCGGGCGTTGGGCTTGGCCTTGGCCTGGAGCGGACGATTTTGCTGCTTGAGCATCAGAAGACGGAAGGCATTAAGGAAGCGAGCCAGGTCGACGTTTACGTCATCAGCCTTGGCGAGGCAGCAGAGCGTGAGGCGACGAAGATCGTACACGAGCTGCGTGCAGCAGGCTTGCGTGCTGACCGTGACTACACGGACCGCAAGATGAAGGCACAGATGAAGTCTGCGGACCGCTTCAAAGCACGTTTTACTGCCATTCTTGGCGATGACGAGCTGGAGCGCGGCGAAATTGCGCTGAAAAATATGGAAAGCGGCGAGCAGCGCACCGTAGCCATCAGCGAGCTGGCAGCAGCGATTCAAGCTTAGAGACTGCGACGAAATAAAGGACCGCTAATTTCCTCGCAGCTCCTTCGTTCACTAAATCTTTTAAATAAAAGGAGCATAACCATTATGTTGAAAACACATCCATGTGGAAAATTAACAAAAAGCGATATTGGACAAACGGTCATTTTGAACGGCTGGGTACAGCGTCGTCGTGACCTAGGTGGCGTATTGTTTATTGATCTTCGCGACCGTACAGGTATCGTTCAAACAGTATTTAACCCTGATTTTTCCGGCGATGCGCTGGCGATTGCTGACCGTGCCCGCAACGAGTTCGTGCTTGCTGTTCAAGGAACAGTCGTTGAGCGTGATCCAGAAACCGTTAACGCGAACCTGGAAACAGGCGAAATCGAAGTGCGCGTTGAAAAAATCGAAATTATGAACGCGGCAAAAACACCGCCATTCCCAATCGAAGACGGCGTCGAAGTTGACGAGTCGCTGCGTTTGAAATACCGTTACCTCGACCTGCGTCGTCCGGAAATGCAAAAAACATTGCTGCTCCGTTCGAAAGCAGCGAAAATTTTCCGCGACTTCCTTGATGGAGAAGGCTTTATTGACGTTGAAACGCCAATTTTGACTAAGAGCTCACCAGAAGGCGCGCGCGATTATTTGGTGCCGAGCCGCGTGCATGAAGGCGAATTTTTTGCCCTGCCGCAATCGCCGCAAATTTTCAAGCAATTGCTAATGGTCGGCGGCATTGAGCGCTATTATCAAATCGCTCGCTGCTTCCGCGATGAGGATCTTCGCGCAGACCGTCAGCCTGAGTTCACACAAGTCGATATCGAAACGTCCTTCCTGTCGCAGGATCAATTGCTGGGCATGATGGAGCAGCTTGCTGCAAGATTGTTCCGCGAGACGGTAGGCGTGGAGCTTGCGCTTCCGTTCCAGCGCATTACGTATGAAGATGCCATCAACAAATATGGCTCCGATAAGCCTGACCTGCGCTTCGGCATGGAAATTCAAGATATTACCGATATTGTCGCGACAAGCGAAGTGAAGGTATTCGCAAGCGTAGCAGCATCCGGCGGCGTCGTGAAGGCGTTCAATGCCAAAGGCTGTGGCGGCTGGAGCCGTAAAGAGCTTGACGATTTGCAGCCGTTCGCTGCTCGTTATGGCGGTAAAGGCTTGGCTTGGATTACGGTGAAGGATGGCGAATGGCGCGGTCCAATCGTGAAGTTCCTCAAACCAGAGGAAATCGCGGCGCTGACTGAGCGTTTGCAAGTAGAAGATGGCGACTTGCTCACATTTTCTGCTGACAAGAAAAAAGTCGTTGTTGATGTCATGGGCAACCTGCGCCTGAAAGTGGGCCGCGAGCTTGGTCTGATCGACGACACTAAATTTAAATTCGTATGGGTCGTAGACTTCCCGCTGCTTGGCTGGGATGAGGATGCACAGCGTTATGTAGCCGAGCATCATCCGTTCACACGTCCGCATGAGGATGACCTGCACCTGTTTGATACAGATCCAGGCAAAATCCGCGCTCAAGCTTATGATATCGTCTTGAACGGTTATGAAGTAGGCGGCGGCTCGATGCGTATTTACAAGCGTGAAGTACAGGAGAAAATGTTTGCTGCACTCGGCTTATCTCTAGAAACAGCGCAAGAGAACTTCGGATACCTGCTGGATGCTTTCGAATACGGTACGCCTCCGCATGGCGGAATCGCGTTCGGCTTCGACCGTCTCATCATGCTGCTGGCTGGCCGCACAAACCTGCGTGAAACGATTGCATTCCCGAAAACAGCGAACGCAACCGATCTGCTGTGCAATGCGCCGTCCGAAGTTGAGCTGTCCCAATTGGAGCAGCTTCATATCCGTACAGTGCCTAAGCCTGCGAAACAGCCTGCCCCAGCAGGAGCAGCACCAGAAGCACCTCAAGCTTAATGGAGCGGGCGGACGAAACAGCCCGCCTTCCTATGTAGTTGCTTGGAATAGATAACGGAAGGGACGGCGATTTTAGATGCTGCACCAATTTTCACGCACGGAGCTGGCAATTGGGCCGGAAGGCCTTGAGCTGATGAAAGGAAGTACGGTAGCGGTGCTCGGCATCGGCGGCGTCGGCGGAATTGCTGCTGAGGCGCTGGCCCGTACAGGCATTGGCCGTATTATTTTGGTCGATAAAGATGTTGTCGATATTACGAACGTCAACCGCCAAATCCATGCGCTTACGACGACCGTTGGCGAGCCGAAGGCCGACTTGATGCGCGACCGCATTAAGCTCATTAATCCGGAATGCGACGCGGTATCTCTCCGCATGTTTTATACGGAAGAGACGTATGAGAAATTTTTTGAATACCCGATTGATTATGTCATTGATGCTTCCGATACCATTTCGTACAAAATCCATTTGATCAAGCAGTGCCTGGAGCGCAAAATCCCGATTATTTCGAGCATGGGCGCCGCTAACAAAATGGACCCGACGAAATTTGAAGTTGTCGATATTTCCAAAACCCACACCGATCCGATTGCCCGCGTTGTGCGCCAGAAGCTGCGCAAGGAAGGCATTAATAAAGGCGTGAAGGTCGTATTTTCCTCGGAGACGCCGAAGAAGCCGCGTCAAGATGTGACGCAGCGCATCGTGCCCGAGAACGCGCCGGAAATTCGCAAAGCCCAGCAGCCGCCAGCGAGCAACGCCTTTGTTCCTCCTGTAGCGGGGCTGATCATGGTCAGCGTCGTCGTGCAGGATCTGCTGGCGAAGGCAGATATTACCGTATAAATAGTCGCGGCTTACAGCCCAAAAAAAAACCAGAGCGGATATGCCTAGGCATATTATTGGCTCTGGTTTTTTTGTTTGGATCCTTATTTCTGAAACTCCTTCGGTGTAAAGCCCGTCATCTGCTTGAAGATGCGGCTGAAATAAAATTGGTCGCTATAGCCGACCTGTTCACCGACCTCCTTGACGGAGAGATGGGAGTGATTGCGAAGCAAATATTTCGCTTCGTTGATGCGCAGCGACATCAAGTAGCGGGAAGGGGGCTCCTCCGTATGCTTAATAAAAATTTTGCTCAAGTAGGACGCCGTAAAATTGAAGCTGCGGGCAATTTGCTCCAGGCTGAGATCTTCGCTATAATGCTCGCGCATAAAGTTTTGCACCATTTGCACCAATTCCTCCGTATCCGCTCCGCTTGGCTGAAGGCTTTTCATCTGGGTTTTAAAATCAGTCCGTTCCGCCTCAATTAGCGTCTTTACGCGATTGTATACCCGCGAAAGCTCAGTGGTCGCAATCGGCTTCAGCAAATATTCAATGACATTGTACTGAATCGCTTGCCGTGCGTATTCAAAATCAGCGAAGCCGCTCGTAATGATTTTGCGCATGCGCGGATAATAGCAGTGGATAGACTGAATGAGCTCAATGCCATCCATGACAGGCATCCGAATGTCGGTAATGAGCAAATCCGGCTGCTCCCGGTTCACAAGCTCGAGCGCCTCTTTGCCATCTTGGGCGGAGCCGACAATTTGAATAGCCTCATCCAGACCTTCGAGCTTGCGCACCAGCGTACCTCGGATGATATCCTCGTCTTCGGCAACAACGACTTTAATGACGTTTGCTTGAGCCATAAGCGAATGCCTCCCTTTGCCTAGCTATAGTTTGCCGCCGATTCTAATAGCCGCCCCGCCTTCGGGGCGATTGTGAATCTGAAATACAGCTGCATCTCCATATGTGAGCTTCATTCGAATATAAATGTTCAGCAGCCCCATGCCGCCCAGCTTGAGCACGGGCACGACATGCGTCTCATCAACCTCGCGAATACGCGCAAATAAATGCGCCAAGCTTTCTTCCGAAAAGCCAGGGCCGTTATCTGCCACCTCCAGGTGCCAATCCTCGCCTTCGATTTTGCCAGAAATGCGAATTTGCCATGGCGGCTCATGCTGCGTCCCGAACTTCAGCGCATTTTCAACAAGCGGCTGCACGACCAGCTTAGGGATGCGCAGCTCCCGCATGCGCTCGTCCACCTCCATTTCATAGTGAAGCTTCTGGCCGAAGCGAATTTGGTTAATATCCAGAAACTTGCCTGTATGCAGCAGCTCATCCTGCAAGCTCACAATGGCTGCATCTGTGGAGAAATAGCGCAGAAAATCGGACATGTTTTCAGTCATAGCAACAATTTGCTCATTCATATTTTCTTCGGCCATCGCATGAATGGTCGCGAGCGTGTTATACAGGAAATGGGGGTTCATCTGGGATTGCAGCGCAACGAGCTTCGCCTGCATTTCCTGCGACTGGGACAGCAGCAAATCGTCCATCGATTCCTTCAGCCGCGAGCTCATGCGCACAAAGGAAACATGCAGCTGGTCCAGTTCATTGAGCCCGCTGCCGAGCGTCTGGGCGGCTACTCTGCCGGTTCCTAGATCCTCCAGCCGCATGCCGCGGATCGAACGGTGGATTTTCAAGATCGGATACGTAATCCGTTTGGATGCCGCATAGGAAAGCATGATCGCAAACAACAAAATGACAAAGGCGACGAGGACAGTCTGCTTGGCGAAAGCGAATACAGGGACGAGCAGCTTGCTCTCGGACACGATAATGAGCGTATTCCAGCCAGTCAGCTCCGAGCGGTGCAGCGACAATAGCTCCTTTGCCCCCGTATTGGGATTAACGAAGGACAAATAACTGCCCTTGCCCTGCGTCTGCGAATTGGTTTTGCCTGCCGTCAAGCTGGTGTAAGCCGCGTAGTGCTGCTTATCCGCCTGCAGGGGATAAATGATATCGCCATTGTCATTGTATACGAGTACCTGCGCACCGTAAGGATTTTCCCCCGTAAAAGCAAGGATGCTGCTGAAAATTCGATTGTAATATTGCTTCACTTCAACAATGCCGGTTGGATCATTGTAATTGTCATAAAACTGGCGGAACAGCGAGACTGAATATTGCATGTCGCTAGATGAAATATAACGGGACATTTCCTCATCGGGTACGGGCAGCGAAATGATTTTGCCATTTTGCATCGCTACAACCGCTTTAAACCAAGGCTTGGTCGCCGGATCGTAGGTGCGTTCGCCATTGTCAAAGCCATTGCCATACATTTTGTTTTTAAAATCATACAAATACAGCTGCTCCACCGGGCGCGAAGGGCCAATAGCCGCAGTCAAAATTTCAGCCAGCGCCTTGGCATTTTCAACTGATTGGCTTTTAGAGACGCTCGGAAACGATCCGCTGCCCATGCCGCCGGAAAGGCCTAACTTTTGTTTATCGCTCTCCCTATCGGTATCCGTATCACTACCATCTCCCGTCTGTGTTTGATCGGGCAGCTCTGAGGTGTAACGCTTGAAATGATTTTTGACCAAATTGGAGTACATGACATTGAGCGAAACATCATTCATTTTTTGAATTTCCGAATCGATATGCTCTTGCATCGAGCGGCCCATGCTGGCAAGCGAATCGGTTGCATTTTGCTTGAGCAGATTAGAGGACCAAAGGCAAAGCCATACGACTAGCACGGTAAACACGATGAAAATAATAAGAGAGTAGGTGGAGAACAGAACAGCTTGAATCGTTTTGAATTTAGTAAGCATCACTACCTCCAGCCGTTCACGCGCACCGTTGTTGCTTTCATTTTGCTGCTAGGCGGGCATTTTGTCAAAGACTTTTTGTAAGCGCTTCATAATTATTTGGCGAGTGGTAAAATAAGTGCATAAAACGCCCCTGTTTTATCCATGGCACATCAAAAATCGGAAATCTATAATGAGGAAGCAGGAAATGAAAACGCATACAGCTGAGCATTCAACATTAAAGGGGAGCGATATGATGAAAAAATCGATGTGGCTGTTAACGGTTATTGCTTTGGTTGCGATTATAGTTGCGGGCTGTGGGGGCGGCAATTCGGGCTCTGGCGGAAATGCATCATCCCCGGCAGGCAGCGCGAACAGCGGCACAGGCAATACGGGAGGGACGAAGCAAAATATTACGCTTACCTACTTGGCCAGCCAAGGCTGGATAAAGGATGCGGAAATGCAGCTCGCCAAAAAATTTGAAGCCGAGACCGGCATTCGAATCGATTATCAAATTGTTCCTTCCGATCAATATTTCAATGTGCTCAAAACAAAGCTGAACGCTGGCGAGGCGACCGACCTGTTTGGCGGGCAAAGCGGCAAAAGCGAAATCAGCCTCAACTATAACGTCGAGAAAAATGCCGTTGATTTGAGCGGGGAAGAATGGGTGAAGCGCGAGGACCCGCTCAGCATTGAGCAGTTGACGCTGAACGGCAAAGTTTACGCCCAGACGATTTGGGATACGGGAAGCAGCTTCGTTATTGCGTACAATAAAAAGATTTTTGAAGCGCATGGCCTTTCCATTCCAAAAACATACGAGGAGTTCAAGGCGCTGTCCCAGAAGCTGATGGATGCCGGCATTACACCGCTGTATGAGCCGATTGCTGACGGCTGGCATCATGTCCTGTGGTTCGCCGAGCCGGGACCGCGCTACGATGAAGTAACGCCGGGCTTATACGATGATTTGAACGCGAATAAGAAGAAGTTTGTGGACGATCCGACGATGAAGCTGGCTCTAACACAGTTTAAGGAAATGTATGACCTTGGTTTTATGGGCGACAATGCTTTTTCCGATACAGGGGCGGATTCGGCTGTGAAGATGGCCAGCGGCAAATATGCAATGACCCTTGCGGCCCAAAGCATCGTCAACGATATCGAGAAGGCAGACCCTACTGTCAAAGCGGATCAATTCGGTTATTTTGTCATTCCGCTCGCGGACAATCAAATTTATTACATTAATCCAGGCGGCCCAAGCAAATTTATTTATTCCGGATCGAAGCATATTGAAGAAGCGAAGCAGTACCTCGCGTATTTGGCGCAGCCGGAAAACTTGCAGTATATGCTTGACAATGATTCGACGATTTCCAATCTGAACTTCCCAGGGCTGAAAGACAAATACAATGAAGAGCAGAAGAAGCTGATGGCGACGTATACGAAAAAAGGTACGGATATTCAGGATTACGTGAACTATGTCAACCCGCAGTGGATGGATATGGGCAAAGATTTGGTTGCGATGCTGGGCAACGCGATACAGCCGGAGGATGTGCTGAAAAGCATCGACAAGCGCCGTGCCGATATGGCGGTTGTGGCGAAAGATCCGGCATGGGCTAAATAGGAGGCGGCTGCCACCGCTATAGACGACAAACGAGTGAGTGGGGATGAATGCTGCATGAGAAATAAAATTTATCCGTTTTACTTTGCTGTGGGCACAGTCGGCGTTTATTTTATCTTTTTCGTCGTACCAGGGCTGATGGGCTTCTATTATTCGCTGACGGATTGGAACAGCTATTCGGATACGATTACCTTCATCGGATTGGACAATTTCAAGACGCTGTTTTCGTCCGGTGAAAATTATGTCAGCTACATTATCAATACGTTGAATTTTACCGCATCGACCGTTATTTTAAAAACGGCTATTGGCCTGCTGTTCGCCCTTATCCTGAATGAAGGCATCAAGCTTAAAGGCTTTCATCGGGTCATGATTTTTATGCCATCGATCGTGCCGATGCTCGTCGTCGGCCTGATCTTTAAGTCGATTTTGAATCCGGCGACGGGGCTGCTGAATGAAGCGCTCAGATGGCTGGGGCTGGATTTTATGGCGCAAAAATGGCTCGTTGACGCCAATTGGGCGTTCAAATCGATTATTGGCGTTGATACGTGGAAGGGCGCTGGCTACATTATGATTATTTTGCTGGCGGGCTTGCAGTCGATATCGCGAAGCTATTATGAAGCAGCTGAAATCGACGGGGCGAACAGCTGGCATAAATTCAAGTATGTGACACTTCCGCTGCTCATGCCGGCGCTTGTCGTGACGACAGTGCTGAACTTGCTGCATGGCCTGAAAGTATTCGAGGCGGTTTACGTTTTGACGAACGGCGGGCCGGGCTATGCAACAGATGTGCTTTATACAGCGATTTTCAAAGAATTTTCGATGGGCCGTTATGGGGTTGGCACCGCGCTGTCCTCGCTGCTCTTTCTATTCATGACGATTGTCGGTTATTTTGTCATCCGCTTGATGGCCAGAGAGGAGGGGCGTGACCAATGACCCCGAAGTTCATTCAAAAGCTGGCGCGCAACGGCATCGCTTGGCTGCTCAGCCTGGTTACTTTTTTACCGCTGTATTTAATCATTGTCAATTCGCTGAAAGATCAGATGGGGGCAAGCTCCATGAGCATTGCGCTGCCGAAGGCGCTGCATTGGAGCAATTACGCCATCGTAGTGGAGCAGGGCAAGCTGCTGCAATCTTTTTTGAACAGCCTGCTGTATGCGGTCGGTTCAACGGTGCTGGGCATCGCGCTCGCTGCAATTGCCGCTTATATTTTTGCCCGCAATCAGTCGCGGTTGAACCGGTTTATGTATTTCTTCGTTATTTTGGGCATTGCGATGCCGATTAATTTTGTGACATTGACGAAGGTGATGCAGTTCACCCATTTGATTAATACGCAGCTTGGCATGGTCATTTTGCTTGCCGTCATGTCGATTCCCTTCAGCGTTTTTCTTATTTATGGCTTCGTTGGCTCGGTGCCAAGAGAGCTGGATGAAGCGGGCATTGTTGATGGCTGCTCGCCGCTGCGCCTGTTTTACTCCATCGTAGCTCCGCTGCTGACGCCCGTTATTGTTACGGTCGGCATCTTGAATTTTATGGGCGCGTGGAATGATTTTGTACTGCCGCTCTATTATTTGAATGACTCGAATATGTGGCCGATGACGCTTGCCGTTTATAATTTCTTCGGTCGTTTTTCGGTGAATTGGAACCTCGTTTCCGCTGATATTGTGCTGACAACTTTGCCGGTCATCATCATCTATTTGCTCGGTCAAAAATATATCATTTCCGGCATGACCTCCGGCTCGGTAAAAGGCTGATATAGGCTGTGCCATGGCTCGGTTGACAGATTGAAAAGGCAAGCAGGCTAAGAGAGGCTGAAGGAGGGGGAGCTATGTTTTTCCATGATCTGAAGCTGGAAAGGGAGCTGAAAATCGAGCACCGCATCGATAGTGTCGTAGAGCATGAGCTGCATATGCATGATTTTCTCGAAATAAATGTGCTGCTGCATAACAAGTCCCGCTTTCAGCTTTTGGATCGGGAATACACGGGTGATGCCGGGGACGTGTTTCTGTTTCGGCCCTATGCCCCGCACTATAATTTGGCGCAGGAGGCAGACAAGCCGATTGAATGGATTATGGTGCTGTTCTCGCCATCCATCGTCCGAATGATTCCAAATGGCTATCGCCTGCTGTACCCGTTCTATACCGAGGGGGCTTGTCCGCTTATTCCGGCCAGTTCTGCCTATGCCAAGGGCATTCAGGCTGCTGCCAAGGCCGCCTATGAGGAGCAGGTGAGGAAGGAGCCGGGCTGGGAGGCCGCCCAATTGATGCGGTTTATCGATATTTTGGTTCATGTGTTTCGCTATGCGGTTGCCTGCTCGGCTGGGGAAGGCGAGCGGGCTGAGGTGGACGAAGGCGTCGTATCGGCGGTGGAGCATATTTTGCGCCACATTACAGAGGACATCGATGTCAGGGATTTAATAGAATTGTATGGCCGGGGGAAAACGTATTTTTATACTCATTTCAAGCAGGCGGTCGGCGTGACGCCTAATCAATTTATTCATCGGCTGCGCCTGCAAATTGCGATGCATCTGCTGAAGACGACGAGCAAGTCGATTACGGACATTGCCTTTGAGTGCGGCTACAATTCCATTCATTATTTCAACAAGCATTTCAAGCAATACAGCGAGGTTTCGCCGCGGGAATTCCGCAGAGTGGCGAAGCAGGCGATGTAGCGGCTAGATAAAAGAAGAAACAGCAAGCAGGGCTTGCGAACAAGGCATATAAGCGGCTAAGGGAGGAGCGTAAGAAGATGGCGAAGGGAACGGAGAACATAGAAGGAATACAAGCAAGCGGGGGTGTGCCTTCACAAACAGAGCTTGACAGCGCACAGCGCGCAAAGTGGTTTACCCATGACCGCTTCGGCATGTACATCCATTGGGGGCTGTATTCGCTTGGCGCGAGGCATGAGTGGATGCGGTCCAGAGAGTTTCTCAGCAATGAGCAATATGAAAAATATTTCAAGCATTTTGATCCGGATTTATATGATCCGGAGCTATGGGCTGAGCTTGCCGCGGAAGCGGGCATGAAATATATGGTCGTCACCGCCAAGCATCATGAAGGTTTCTGCCTGTGGGACTCGAAGCTGACGGCTTATAATGCCGTGAACAGTCCGGCCAAGCGGGATTTGCTGCGGCCGATGCTGGATGCTTTTCGCGAGCGTGATATTCGCACGGGCTTGTATTATTCGCTGCTCGACTGGCATCATCCGCATTATACGGTCGATGTGAAGCATCCGCTGCGCTATAATGAGGCGTTTCTGGAGCAAAGCAAGGAGCGGGATTTTGCCAAATATGTTGAGTTTCTGTTCGGCCAGACGAGGGAGCTGCTCAGCGAATATGGCAACATCGATGTGCTGTTCTACGACTTCTCCATTGCCGCCGAAGCGGGCTTTGAGGGCAAAGGCAAGGAGGCATGGCAAAGCGAGCGGCTAGTCCGCATGATTCGTGAGCTGCAGCCGAATGTTATGCTCAATGACCGCCTGCAAATAGCGGGAGATATTACGACGCCGGAGCAATATCAGCCGCGGGAGTGGATTAAAGTGAATGGGCAGCGTGTCGTCTGGGAAGCATGCCATACGTTCAGCGGCTCATGGGGCTATTACCGCGACGAGGAATCGTGGAAAAGCACCGATATGCTCGTGCAAATGATGATTGATACGGTAAGCAAAGGCGGCAATTTGCTGCTGAATGTCGGGCCGACAGGGCGAGGCGAATTCGATGAACGCGCGGTGGAGCGCTTGAAGGGAATTGGCGCCTGGATGCGGCGGCACAACCGTTCCATCTATGGCTGTACGGCAGCGCCGGAGGAATATGCTTGTCCGCAGGATTGCCGTTTTACGTATAACCCATCGACGAATCGGCTGTATTTGCATATTTTCAGCTGGCCGTTCAAGCATTTGCACCTATACGGCTTCTCGGGCAAAATTGCCTATGCCCAGCTGCTCCATGATGCTTCGGAAATCCGGATGGTCCAGGGCGAGCAGGAAATGACGATGGAGGCGGGCGCCTTTAACGAAGGGCGGGCTGCCGATACGCTTACATTGGAGCTGCCAGTGAAAAAACCGAACGTCACCGTTCCGGTCATTGAACTGTTTTTAAAATAATCACATCGGCCGCTGACAAGATGCCTGCATAGGTATTCACCGTCAGCGGCCCTTGCAATTCCGCTTTCATACAAAAAGCGCGTACCGATTGAGTATCGGTACGCGCTTTGAAGCCGTTACATGGCCGGACACTGTCTGCTGTGTTCATGTCAAACAGCGCAGCACCATTCCGCTATTTACCCAACTACCGCCTCAATAAATTTTTCAAGTGCGGTCGTATCGGTAATATTGTTGTTGCAGTCATGGCTTTTGGCGCACATGTAGTTACCAACAGCTTTGTAGTAGTCGGGGGATGCGCCTGCAGGCCTTTTTTTCGTTATGGCTGAAAATAAAGCAAGCTCCTCAAACCGATTGCACACAAAGCAATAGTTTTTCTTGTTCGTCGGGTTGTAGCGTCCTTCGACGCCGACGAACTGACCATTTACCGGATAAACGATAAACAGCTTGTTGCTCGCGATATCGATCCAGCTTAAATAAGTGACATAGCGATAGTCGATAGCGGCTAGATCGGGCAGCTTGAGCTTTTTATTTTTCGGAAAAAGCTTCTGGATTTGCTTGGCCGTAATGGTCGGAAACTCCGTTAAATAGCCTTCCAATTCCCGCAAATACTTGGCAAAATCCTCTTTCGTCCGCAGCGTCGAGACGGCTTCAAGCATTTGCTTCTGCTCGGCGGCTGCGTCCGGGAACATTTCCATAATTTTAGATTCGGTCGTATATTTAACGGACTCCAAAATTTTACGGTCGGCAACTGTGCCAAGCGCATGCTGCAAAATGCCGGCTTGTTTTTTAATCACATTATATTGATGGTTTCTAATAAATGGTTTACTCATTTAGGTTCAGCCCCTTATTTGTTTTGATCATGCAGTAAATAAGGTGCAAAGCCAAGTATTAGAAACGACATAAGCGTGGCTAGGCGATAACGTATCCGTTATGAGTGCGCCCATGCAAAGTATCGCTTCCAAAACCAGCTCTGCAGTGGGCTGTGCCAATCCGGCAATCTCTAATTGCCATCCATACCGACCTCCTTTTCATTGAATTACCGTTTATTATAGTCAAAACAGCCCCGCTTCTCAATAGCAAATCCCATTCACAGCATGCTTTCAAGCTGCTTTGCGCTACCCATTAAGCTCGAAATCCAGTGTAAATCCGCCGTGATCCCCTTTGTGAAAATGAACCTCCTTATTCCCGAAGCGCTGAACCCAGCAATCGGGCCGTCCGAGAAACGGGCGGGCGAGCTCCGCCGTTTCGTCGCTGAGAAAGTCAGCCGTCGGCAGCCAAGCGCCGCCGCCGGGGAAGGTGCAGCGCTGCTTCCACGCTTCGGGCAGCAGCCACAACGCGACAAGGACGACCGCGCCTGCGAGCTCGGCGCGCCGCCTCATGGCGCGAAGCGTGCCGGATGACAGCGAGCTTCCGGCCGCAATAATGAGCTTGGCGCCGGCAAGCTGCGGCTCGGCCGCGAATTCATCGTAAACGAGCACATTGTTCAGCGGGAAAAATAATGGATGAACCGCAGCGGTTCCATCCCTGTTTGCAGCGGTTGCGGTTGCGGCTGCTGCTGGTGCTGGTGGAAGCGGCGCACCCTCCCATAGCGGGAATTGCTCTTCAGCGATAGCAGCCTTCAAGCGATGGCGCGGGAACGTATAGCCGGGAATGTGCATACAGCTGCCATGTGCCGGAATGGTGCGATGGCTGAGCAAATGCCATACGTGAAAAATGCTCTGGCTTTCCTGCGGCATGGCAGCAGCCAAGCTGCCGAAGGGTCGCTCATTTTGGCCATAGTTGCTGTCGTCGGAGTGAATGAAGGCAATGTCGGCACTGGCATCCATGTGGCTGTAGGACAGCGGGTGGGCAGGGACAAATTCCTGCCTGAACTGCTGCCAGACGTCTCCAAACGCAGTTTGCTGAAAGCTGTGTCCGTCGAATCGCATCAGCGCATCAACATTTTCAACAAATAAATGGGTAGGACTCATTAAATAGCCCATTTGGAGAGCGGAAGCAAACTCCTCCGGCGAATGGCCAGGAAAGCCCGGCGTGCGGATCGGCCATTCGCCGGCATCTGGTCCCCATAAATCGGCGCACAGCCACAACGGGCGATGGTATTGTTTGGCTGCACCTAGCGCCGTGGCGAGTTGGAGCGATTGGAACGACTCCTTCATTATTTTGGGGCAAAGGGCCATCCCTCCCCGCGCCTGGGCGTGGAACAGCACGGGAAATACCTGCTCGGAAATGAGCGGCACATTAGAAGTGACAGGTGAGGGGCTTGGCACTTGTACCTTGCTCACAATAGAGCGGACATGGGCATCGCGCTTCGCAACCGCAGCGGTCAAGGCTTCCCGCAAAGCAGCGACTTTTTCCTGCTCCCCTGCTGGGCTGCTCCAATGCGGAAACCAGCCATCCTTGCGATACTGCGCCGCATTGATCTGCAAATGCTCAGGCTCATCGTAGAGCAGCCCAATGAGCAGTCCGCTTGCCGCTGCCAGCCGGATTTGGTCGTCTGGAATATCGTAGCGGTTCGTTCCCTCTTCCCACGGGCCGTTAATGTTGCCATACTCATTGCCGAGGCAAAGCTCCATTCCATAGGCGAGCATGTCAGCGAGCAGCTCCTGCTGGCCCTCAAGGCCGGGAAACACATGATGCACGTAAAAATCGGCCTGCAGCTGCTTAAGCTGCTCCATAAAAGCCTGCCTTCCTGGTGGAGGGTCCTGTGAAGGATAGATTTGTCCTGTTCCCGTGCGCATATAAAGCTCTGAAGCCGTCTGCGCCCAAGGGTCCTGCCAGCCGATGACCGTTCCTTGCATGCCGAATTTCATGAGCCCAATTCTCCTTTACTTGGATGTCGGATTTTTTGCTGGCTCCATTTTAACATGGCGGAGGAAACGCTTTCTTTGCTAAAAAGGCAGGCTGGTTTGCAATCTTGTTCATAAAGCGTGGGGCAGAAGGGTTGGCTCAGGCTAAAGGGAGGAGGCAGGCCGATTTTTGAACAAAATCGCAAATAAACGTCCTTGTCCAGACAAGTAAGCTGCAAGGCGCTTCGCTATACTTGAGAAGAAGCGGGAGCTGCAGCGTACACGCCATCAGCAGCCTTTTACCATTTTACAAAAAGCAAAGGATGCGTGAATGAGATGACTAAACAGCGTTATCGGTTAGGTGTAATTGGGCTTGGGGAAGGACGCAGCATTATGTCGGCGGCGCTGGCGAGCGAGCGGTATGAGCTGGTGGCGGTATGTGATTTAAATGAGGAGCTTTGCCAGCAGCGGGCGGAGGAATTCGGCTTTCATGGCTGGACAACCAAATATAGCGATTTATTGGAAAACCCCTTAATTGACGTCATTGCGATATATACGCCAGACCAGCTGCATTTGACGCATATCCGCCAAGCACTGGAGGCGGGCAAGCATATCATCTGCACGAAGCCGCTGCTGCCTTCCTTGGAGGGCGCGCAGGAGCTGCTGGCCATCATGAAAGGGACAGACAAGCGTTTATTTGTAGGGCAAAGCTCGCGATTTTTCGAGCCGATGCTTCATCAGCGCAGCGATTACGAGCAGGAGCGGCATGGCGCACTCCAAATGGTGGAGGCGCAATATATAACCGACGGACGCTGGTTTCTTGAAAAAGATTGGAGCCGTCAAAAAGGCTTTAGCTGGATGTACGGCTTTATGATCCACGCTGTTGACCTCGTTCGCTGGTATTTGCCCGGCGTAACGGAGGTTGTGGGCTTCGGCCGCAGCATAGATGCTAGCGGCGAAAGCGGCAACGGCACCGTCGATACTTGGGACTCAATGCGTTTTCTGCTGCGGGATGGGCAGGGACGAATGGCGCAAATTTCCGGCAATTATACAATGCCGACTCTAGGGCAGGCGGTCGAGCCATCTATAAGCTGCGTGCTGCGCGGTACGAATGGCATTTCGCGTGCGGAATATCCGAACTTAAGCTACCATACGCATTTTGCTGAGCAAGGCACAGCCTCTTATTCGTTTGAAGACAAGCATGACTACTACTTCCGCTTTGAAGGCAAAAGCCATCATGCAGGCGAGTACCAAAACTATATTGAATATTTTGCGGATTGTTTAGACAGCGGCGAGCTTCCGCTTCCAGATGCTTCAGAGGCGATACACACGCTTGCCCTGATGGCAGCAATGGAACGCAGCGCAAGCGGCGGCGGCCAGCTTGTACGCATTCAGGATATAAAGGATGAATTCGGTATTGTTTAGCAAGCTTTCAGGCTTCATATTGGGGCCGGATGGGGAGGGGAGCAGCATGAAGCTGACGTATGACAAGCCGGCAAGCATTTGGACGGAGGCGCTTCCCGTCGGGAACGGGCGGCTTGGCGGCATGGTTTTTGGCGGTGTTGATGCGGAGCGCATTCAGCTGAATGAGGATACGCTTTGGTCGGGCAGCCCGCAGGATTGGAATAATCCGTTAGCGCTGGCGGCTTGGGCGGACATACGCCGCTGCATCAAAGAGGGCGATTACGAGGAGGCTGAGCGAATAAGCAAAGCTTCGACGATGGGGCCTTATACGCAAAGCTATATGCCGCTAGGCGATATTCAGCTTCGCTTTTATCACGGGCAATTGACGGAAGAATATAGGCGCGAGCTGGATATGGCAAACGGTATCGCGAGAACGATATATCGAATTGGCAAGGTTGTTTATACACGGGAAGTATTCGCTTCGCATCCCGATCAGGTAATCGTTATCCACCTGACCGCAAGCGAGCCTGGGAAGCTGAGCTTCAAGGCAAGTCTCAGCAGTCCGCTGCGCAGCCGCTCCGCTTCTGTACGTGACGGTTTGCTGCTTACCGGTTATTGTCCGGAGCAGGTTTATCCGAATTATTATGAGACGGATGAGCCGATTCGGTACGGGCAGCCGGATACGACGAAGGCTATGCGTTTTGCCGCGCTCCTAGGCATTCGAGCCGCTGGGGGCTCGTGGTCGGCGGATGCGGATGGGCTTCATGTGGAAGGGGCGACAACGGCGACGCTGTATGTCTCAGCGGCAACCAGCTTTAATGGCTATGACCGCTGCCCAGGGACAGAGGGCAAAGATGCTGAGCTGACGGCGGGCGCCTATTTGACAGCGGCTGCGGAGAAGCCATTCGAAACGCTGCTTCGTGCGCATGGTGACGATCACCGAGCATTATTTGGCAGAGTTGCTTT
The DNA here is from genome assembly GCF_059383755.1 of Paenibacillus sp. JT22N15. Classification (NCBI taxonomy): domain Bacteria; kingdom Bacillati; phylum Bacillota; class Bacilli; order Caryophanales; family Paenibacillaceae; genus Paenibacillus; species Paenibacillus sp. JT22N15. The sequence goes on from NZ_JBXENV010000021.1 coordinate 50,716, forward strand.
TCAGCTAGAAGGCTCCAGCTTGCCCGAAGACTTTCCGACGGATCAAAGAATCGCCGAATATGGCGCAACTGACCCCCATCTCGTAGAGCTGCTGTTTCATTACGGACGTTATTTAATGATCGCAAGCTCCAGATCAGGCACGCAGCCGACGAATTTGCAAGGCATATGGAATCAGGATGCCCGGCCGATCTGGAGCAGCAATTATACGCTCAATATTAATACGCAAATGAATTATTGGCCTGCGGAGCTGTGCCATTTGGCCGAATGCCATGAGCCGCTGCTTGACTTTATTGCCGATTTGTCCGTAACGGGGCAGGCAACCGCAGCGGTTAATTATGGCTCCCGGGGCTGGACCGCCCATCATAATTCGGATATATGGCGGCAATCCGCGCCTCCAGGCGATTACGGGCATGGCAATCCGTTATGGGCGAACTGGCCGATGAGTGCCGCTTGGCTCTGCCAGCATTTATGGGAGCATTATCGCTTTGGCGGGGATATCGGCTACTTAGCGCAGCGAGCTTACCCCGTTATGAAGGGCGCGGCCCAGTTTTATTTGGATTGGCTGGTCGAAAACGAGCAGGGCATGCTCGTCACTTCCCCCTCCACCTCGCCGGAGCACCGCTTCCGGCTGGAGGACGGACGAACGCCAGCACTGAGTGTTGCTTCAACGATGGATATGAGCCTCATTCGCGAGCTGTTTGAGCATTGTTTGGCGGCCCATGAGCAAATTTGTGCTTCTGCGGCAGTCGAAAGAGCAAGCTGCTATGAATCGGAATCGGAATCGGAACAGGGGCAGGAGCAGGAACAGGAACGGAAACGGGAATGGGAACCGGATGTGGAATCGGAATATGAATCCGTAGAGGAAGGGCACTTTTTGCAGCAATTAGAAGCTGCTCTGCCTAAGCTGCTCCCGGCAAGCATTGGCAAGCATGGCCAACTGCAAGAGTGGTCCCAAGACTACGAGGACGAGGATCGTTTCCATCGTCACGTATCGCATCTATATGCGGTCTATCCGGGTGATGGCTGGTCAGCGGAAAGTACGCCGGAGCTTTATGAAGCCGCCCGCATCGCCTTGGATCGGCGGGGCGACGGGGGTACAGGCTGGAGCCTCGGCTGGAAGGTCAATCTATGGGCGAGGTTCGGAGATGGCAATCGGGCGTATGCGTTAATTAAGCGGATGCTCACGCTTATCCCGGATGATGGGGTGATGGATTTTGAGCGGGGCGGCGTGTATGCGAATTTGTTCGATGCGCATCCGCCCTTTCAGATTGACGGCAACTTTGGCGTAACAGCTGGAATGGCCGAGCTGCTCGTGCAGTCGCATGCGGGCAGGCTGCATCTGCTGCCAGCGCTGCCGGACGCTTGGCCAACCGGCAGCGTCAGCGGCCTCCGCGCCCGCGGCGGCTTCGAGGTCGCCATCGCCTGGCGTGATGGCAAGCTGCAAGCGGCAGAGCTGTTTGCCCACCGCAGCGGCCCATGTGTGCTGTATGCAGGTGCAGCGCTGCGGATTCAGCCGCAGGGCGAAGAGGGCATGCCGGAGGTGGAGGAGCGTACGCCGCTGCAGTATTATTTTCAGGCGGAGCAGGGGAGAACGTATGTTATTCATCCGTTATGAGCTGGCGAATAAGCGGCATGAAGAGGTTGCTGTGATTATCATAGATAACCTTAGCAATAGAAAAGATGTACAAGCGTGTAACCGCTTTGTGCGTCTTTTTTTTTGTGAAAAGCTCAGCATGCATAAAGAATATAAAGGATGGCTTACTGAATTAACTTGAGCGGGTTACCGACAATATGCTTTAGAAATCAGCCGGTAATTATAATTGGTCATACGCCTCATCCGTTACGGGTTCCAACCATTCGGTCTCGCCCATATGGATATTGGTGCTTATCGCAATATGTGCAAACCAGCTATCCGCTGTAGCTCCATGCCAATGCTTCACATCCGAAGGAATCTCCACGACATCCCCTTCACGAATGACTTGTGCTGGCTTGCCTTCTTCCTGGTAGTAGCCTGTGCCGCCAGTTACAAGCAGAATTTGTCCGCCTGCATGCTTATGCCAGTTGTTTCTTGCACCTGGTTCGAACGTTACATTGCCAATCGGGCAATTGAGGGGAGAATCAGCAGGAACTAGCATTTCGAGCCAAGCTCCTCCAATAAAATAGTTATTCGTGATTTTTTGACCTTTCGGGAAGATGACACTTTCAGCTAAATCCTTTGCTTGGGTCATTTTTTTTATGCTCCTCGTCTCATTCATTTAGTTGTTGAGTAGGGCGAATCATCCATTTCGTTATTTCTCTTTCGAAAAGACTTCTTTAGCCACCATTATGGCAGACATCGCCTTTGGCCATCCAGCGTAAAAAGCAAGATGTGTAATGACTTCTTTAAGTTCTTCTTCCGATAGCCCGTTTTCCTTTGCTTTGTTAAGATGAAATCCTAATTGTTGCGTATTGCCTCCCGTAATTAAAGAAGATACAGTAATTAAACTGCGTTCACGAGGCGAAAGCTCCTTACGCTCCCACACATCACCAAATAAAACATCATCATTTAATTGAACCAGCTTTGGTGCAAAATCAAGATCATTTTCTGGGCGGCTGTAAGTTCTTTTTCATCTGGCATTTTATAGGCTCCTTTCGCTTGATGGTTTGTATGCATGGCTTGTTGCATTGTTGCAAATTTTGCGGAAATGTATTCATGAAGCTTTTTATTAACACGACGAAATTTATAATGTACATTGATATAATAACGAACACCCGTCTATAATTATAAACACTTGCAGAAAAAGAGCGCAATTGTTAGATTAGAGCGATTTGTTAATTACTGAACAGATGTTTTAAATTTGTTTATTTACTTAATCATGGCTACGTCTTTTTTTGCGTATTTGCTTGTCGCGGTTTTCGCCCCATTCTTTGGCCTGCGACGTTGCAATGGCAATCGCTCTACCTTCTTCATAGCCATCCTCCAGCAAAGCGTTGGCGATTTCAATCGCCTTGTTTCGAACGGGAGCCATAAATTTTTTGAGTGAATCAGGATAGTCTTCTTTTGTCCATGGCATAGCGCATCCCTCCTTTTGTAATGAATACCCATGTTCTAATAGGGATTACACAGCGATGAAGCCAGTGGCGCAATAAAAAGCGAATATGCTATGATCGATAGGAATAGGGAAGAAGGTTGTGAGCATATGGATTTATTTTCTTATCAGGAAGCGGAGACGCCGCGGGCGAGGCTGCTAGCCGACCGGATGCGGCCGCAGACGCTGGATGAATATATTGGGCAAGAGCATATCATTGGAGAGGACAAGCTGCTGCGCCGGGCGATTGAAGGGGATCAGGTATCGTCCATTTTGCTGTACGGCCCGCCGGGCTGCGGCAAGACGACGCTGGCCAACATTATTTCCAAGCGGACAGCGGGCGAGTTCGTCAAGCTGAACGCCGTTGACGCTTCGGTGAAGGATGTACGTGAAGTTATTGAGCAAGCCCGTTTAAGCAAGACGATGTATGGAAAAAAAACCATTTTGTTCCTCGATGAGGTGCATCGCTTCAACACGGCAAGACAAGATGCGCTGCTGCCAGCGGTTGAGCAGGGGATCATTATTTTTATTGGCGCGACGACGGAAAATCCGTTCCATCATGTAAATGGGGCGCTTCTGTCGCGCTCGACGCTGTTTCAATTGGAGCCGCTCGGCCCGCAGCATGCGCTGGAATCGATGAAGCGGGCGCTGGCCGATAAGGGACGCGGGCTGGGCTTCATGGAGCTGCACTGCGACGAGGAGGCGCTGGCGCATATTGCGAATATGGCAGGCGGCGACATTCGCCGCGCCTTGAACGCGCTGGAGCTGGCCGCGGTGACGACGCCTTCTGAGCCGGATGGCTCGGTACATATTACGCTGGAGGTTGCGCAGGAATCGATTCGCAATCGCGCGGTCAAAGCCGATCAATCGACGCAATACGATGTGCTGTCTGCGTTTCATAAAAGCGTTCGCGGCTCCAGCGATGCGGCGCTGTTCTGGTTTTTGTACGCGGTGGAGAAGCTTGGCATGGACCCGATGACGTTTATCCGCCGGCTGATCGTCGCCTGCAGCGAAGACATTGGACTTGCGAATCCGCAAGCGATGGTGCAGGCGGTAACGGCGATGGACGCCTATCACAAAATCGGCTGGCCGGAGGCGAAATACAATGTGTCGCAAGCGATTTTGTTCGCGGTAGAAAGCCCAAAATCAAATGCGACGGCGCTGGCCATCGGCAAGGCGATGACGATGATGGAGGGGCTTGGCGCAGCCGAGGTGCCGCTGCATTTGCGCGATACCCATTATAAAGGCTCGGCGCAGCTTGGCCACGAAGGCTACAAGTACCCGCATGATTATCCGGGGCATTATGTGCAGCAGCAATATTTGCCGGACAAGCTGCGGGAAATGAGCTTTTATCAGGCAACCGAGCAGGGCATGGAGGATAAAATCCGGCAAAACCAAGAGCTGCGGAAACGTCCGAAGGGGAAGAAATAGCCGCTTGAGGGACAGAATGGCAACCTTCTAATGCCAGCCAATGAGGTCTACACTTTACGCGGGTGCGACCAAGACGAAACGGCAGAAACCTTTTTCTGGGCCGCCGACCCGGATCCCGCAAAATAACACCAAACTAAGGAGCTGTATAAACCTATGAAGCTGTTAACATTCACGGAGCAAGGTGCAAAGCGTTTGGGAGTAAAGACGGAGCAAGGCATTCTCGATGTGGCGGCAGCCAGCGTAGCTTGTAAAGGCAGTGCATCCGTACCTCAAAATATTCATCAGGTCATTGAAGGCGGGGCGGAGGCCGTTGAAGCCCTTTACCGTCTGGAAGGCGAAGCGATAAGCCGCGCAGCGGAGCTTGGCCCGGTATTTCTCGATGAAGCGGAGCTGACGTTTGCCCCTGCTGTGACAAGCCCTGGCAAAATCCTTTGCATCGGCCTCAATTACCGCAAGCATGCGGAGGAGTCCAATGCGGCCATTCCCGAGGTGCCGATTTTGTTCAGCAAATTCAACAATACGCTCGCTGCCCATGGAGAAGCAGTGCCGCTTCCTATTGCCTCCAAGAAGGTGGATTATGAGGCGGAGCTAGCGATTGTCATTGGCAAAGAAGCGAAGCATGTGACGGAGGAGGAAGCGCTCAGCTACGTATTCGGCTACTGCGCTGCCAATGATTTGTCGGCTCGCGATTTGCAAATGCGGACAGGCCAGTGGCTGCTGGGCAAAACGTGCGACAAATTTGCGCCGCTCGGCCCTTATCTCGTAACAGCGGACGAGGTCGGAAATCCAAATGAGCTGGACATGAAATGTATCGTAAACGGCGAGGTGCGCCAGCATTCGAACACGAGCGATATGATTTTCAGCTGCAAGGAAATCGTCAGCTATGTTTCGCGCCATATGACGCTGTTGCCGGGCGATGTCATCTTGACGGGTACGCCTGAAGGCGTCATGCTCGGTTATCCGGAGGACAAGCAAAGCTTCCTCAAGGCAGGGGACCGCGTTACAATCGAAATTGAAAAGCTCGGCAGCTTGACGAATCTTATGATTCGGGAACAATAATGAATGCAATAAAAAAGCAAGGAAGCCTAGGCTAATGCCGCCAGCGTCCTTGCTTTTTTTGCTATAAAAATGATAAGTGCTTCTCCAATCCATTGCTTCAGGCAATGGCAAACATGAGTGCGCCGTAGCCAAAGGCAGCAGCCAGCAGCCCCATCGCAAAAGCAGGCATCAGCTGTTCGCTGCGGTACATCCGGAAAAAGCCGACAATCATAACAACAGCTGATGCAAGCAGCAGCCAGCTATCAAGTCCAAGTGAAAAATGAAGCGTAATATCAGGGCTGAAGCTGCCTTTATAAATCGTTGTGAACAAAGGAGAAGGAGCTGTTGTTTGCAGCGTCTCCTTTACCTCATGCGGCGGAGCCTGTTGGCCTAGCACGCTTGTGGCGATAAAAATCAGCAATGCGACGATGCTTTCTGCCTTAAACCAAGGGAGCGGGCGGAAAGCGGCATTTTGCTTAAGCTTGTTTTTGTAGCCAAAGCCGTTCGAATACGCCAGCAGCAGCAGCGGCAGCAGCAATAAATGCTTGATCAACAGCATTTGCCCATACGGCAGCATCCAGGCGTTTACGTATTCCGGCGTCGTAAAGGTCATCAATGTAATGCCCGCTGAAATGGCTACGAAAAAACAGCCGAAGGCGAGCGTTGAGAACCAGGATAAAAACGGCTCCCAATGGCTTTCATCTTTCGAAAACAAGCTTATCGTAATGACAATGCCGAGCCAAATCGTGACGGCTATAAAATGGGCACTGTGAATGACAATCCCTTTCAGCCCATACAGCGACGAGGCGTGGCTGGCATAACCGAGCCATACGGCAAGCAGCAACGTTATGAACAGCCCAACCTTCGGCATATGGCGGTCCTGCCGGAAGGACTTCATTCCGAGCAGGACCGATAGGCCGAGGGAGCTAAGCAGCGTCCAGATTAAGGCTTTGCCCGCTACGGCATCAAGCAGCAGGCTTTTCATCATTTGCCCATAGCTGAGTTCAAAATCTGCTGCGAAAGTGCGTGCCGTTTGATCAAGCGGGACAAACGAAAGCACAGGAATAGCGAGCGCGCAGGCAAGCAGCAAGCGATCAGGGACAATAACCTGCGGACGCTTGCCCTCCGGCACGAGACGCAAAGTAAATGCGCCCATTAACAACGCAAAGCATACATATAGAAGCGTCTCGCTCAAATAAATCATTTTTTACGTCTTCTCGCAGCGGCAGCGATCACGGCAATGAGAAGAATGACGACGACAATGATGATAACGCTCGTTGTGGAGCTGCTAGCTTTTCCCTCCGTTTGGGTGGCGGCGTCTGTTGCCGGCACAGCGCTTGCCGCAGGACTTGCCGTTTCAAGGGCAGGTGACTCAGTTGCCGCTGCATCAGGCGTTGACGAGCTTTCAGGTGAAGGGGATGCCGATGCAGGCTGCTCGCTTGCAGCAGCTTCCGGCGCATTGACAGTAAAGCTGTAGTCGCCCTCAATCGCATGGCTGTCGGCGCCAATAATCGCCCATTTTACCGTGTATATCCCGTTCTCCAGCGCCGTTGGAACGGCACCGCTCATCGTTTTTCCATCTACAACGACTTCATCGGTGACGATTTGCTCGCCAGCCGCGTTCAAAAGCTTGAATGTGCTCAGCTTCTCAATGTCGGTATTAAACGAGAGGGAAATTTGAGCAGGTGACGCGGTTACCGTTTCGTCTACGGCAGGTGTAGATTGCTCGATTTTGGAATGGGCGAAAGCTGCACCCGGAATTAGCCAAATAACAGCCAGCATAATTAGAATGATTCGTTTCATGTTGTTCCTCCTTGTAAGCCAAAGCTTAATATGTTGTAGCAAGCTGTTAGCATTATATCAGATATAGGGGGGTGACATACGGCCTACCTTGCCGCAAATTATAGGCGACTTTATGAACTTTTGCAAAAAAACGCTAGGTCTATGCTGAATAATGTACGGACTACGACGAATACACATAATTACCGTCACTGAAAACGGCGAGAGATGGACGAGGGGGTGCGCCTACCGTCACCGGAGTATTTTCTGGGGCAGGGCAGGCGAAGCCGCATTGGGTGAAACGATTCAGGTTGTGCTGTTTGCAGGGTTATTGCTGGCTAACGGTTTTTTCGCCGCGGCGGAGGCAGCTATGCTGCGTTTACGTTCCGATCAGCTGCACAAGCTGCATGCCGGGCGCCGTTTATCAAGAAGAGCTGCTGTTTCTGCCGCCATGCTGCGCGAGCCTCGTATTTATTTAAATGCCTGCCAGCTTGGCCTAACCGTCGCATCGCTTGGAATGGGCTGGCTGGGTATTCCTGCATTCCGCCTGCTCTTTGGTTCATGGCTTGCTGGAGTGAATGGGCGAGTCCCAATCGCTCCAGCCGTAGTGGAAGCGGGCGCTGTAGCAGCCGCTTTGCTGCTGGCTGCTGTGCTGCACAGCGTCTGCGGCGGACTCGTTCCGAAGGCGCTGGCAGGACTTCGCGCAGAGCAGGTCGTTGCGGCTGCAGCCGCACCTTTATTTTATTTTCATAAAATGGTGTATCCGATGGCGCGGCTGCTGGACGTATTGTCCAGTTGGCTAGTTAAGGATGGCGATGTCCGGATGGGAGTCGGCTCCGTCCATGCGTACTCCAGTCAGGACATTCGGCTGCTGCTCAAGGAAAGCAAGCGTTGCGGACTCATTCATCATACGGAGCTGCTGCTTGTTGATAATATTTTCAAATTTACAGAAACGCATGCGAGAGAAATTATGATTCCCCGCCGGGAGGTCATCTGCTTGTATGCCCAGCTATCGCTTGAAGAAAATAAACAGATGGCGCTTGCCGAAATGCATACGCGGTATCCCGTCTGTGAAAGCGACAAGGACGATATTATCGGCTTTGTCCATATTAAAGATTTATGGAAGGATGCGCAGCATACGCTGACCGACATCCGTCAGATTTTACGCCCGATTATGACGGTGCCGGAGTCGATATTCATTCGGGAGCTGCTGGGCCAAATGCAGGAGAGCAAATCGCAAATTGCGATTTTAATAGATGAATATGGCGGGACTTCAGGCATCGTGACGCTGGAAGACATTATGGAGGAAATCGTCGGTGAAATTCAGGATGAGTTTGACGAGGAGCGGGCGATGATTGAGCCGCTTGGCGAAGGGAGCCACTCGATTAGCGGAATGATGCAAATTGAGGAGGTAAACAGCTGCCTCGGGACGAATATTAGCTTTGACAACTTTGATACGATTGGCGGCTGGATGTATTCCCAGTTGGAAAACCTGCCCCGCAAAGGCAACCGTGTAAAAGTAGCCGACCATTTCGAGCTCGTCATCGAGGAGACGGATCATTACCGCATTTCCCGTATTCGCGTGAGCCGGCTCGCTGCTTCCCCTTCAGACAAGGAAAATGAGGGGGTAAAGGGTGGCACTGGAAACGTTGATGGCAAAGGAAAGGGGACAGGAACTGGAACCTAAGGGCGCTGTACGTATAAAAAAAAGGAACCTCCTCCTCCGGGCGATGCCCATCGGTGGAAAGGTTCCTTGCCGTAGCTTATTGTCTTAATCTGAGTTTATTGCGTCGTGCTAATGTTGTTATGTCATATGCACCTAGCATCTAGCCATGCAAGCTGGAAATACTTAACGAGCGGCGAGGAATGCCGCTTCGTCGACTTCAATCTTCTCTACGATATCGATGGTTCCGCCTGCTAGGCAAACATCGCCATCATAGAGTACGACGGCTTGGCCAGGCGTAATTGCCTTTTGCGGCTGGTCAAACGCAATATGTGCCGTTCCGTCAGCGCCAGGTGTCACGGTAACGCCTTGGTCTGCTTGGCGATAGCGGAACTTGGCTGTGCAGCGAAAAGGACCTTCCGGCTGCTCTGGCGCAATCCAGTTCATGCCGCTGGCAATTAGCCCAGTCGAATACATGCTCGGATGCTGCTCGCCTTGCACCACATACAAAATGTTGCGCTCAAGGTCTTTGTCCGCAACAAACCATGGCTCGCCATTGCCGGAGCCGCCAATGCCAAGGCCTTGGCGCTGTCCAAGCGTATAATACATCAGGCCGTCATGCTTGCCTTTGACTTCACCGCTGCGAATGTCGACCATGTCGCCCCTCTGCGCTGGCAAATAGCCGCTCAGAAATTCCTTGAAGTTGCGCTCGCCGATGAAGCAGACGCCCGTGCTGTCTTTTTTCTTCGCGGTGTACAAGCCTGCCTCTTCAGCAAGCCGTCTTACCTCTGGCTTCGGGAGATGCCCAATCGGGAACATTGCCTTCGCGAGCTGCTTCTGGTTCAGCGCGCTGAGGAAATAAGTTTGGTCCTTGTTGCTGTCCACGCCGCGCAGCAGCTTCGTCTCGCCATCCGGCGTACGTTCTACGCGCGCGTAATGGCCTGTCGCCAAGTAGTCGGCGCCCAGCTCATTTGCTTTTTTGAGAAAATCGCCGAACTTGATTTCCCGGTTGCACATGACGTCGGGATTCGGCGTACGGCCGCGCTTGTATTCATCGAGAAAATAAGTGAATACTTTATCGAAATATTGCTTCTCAAAATTAACCGTATAATACGGAATGCCGATCTGGTCGCATACGCGGCGAACGTCTTCCGCGTCTTCCTCTGCTGTGCAGTGACCAAATTCATCGGTATCATCCCAGTTTTTCATGAAAATGCCGACAACATCATAACCTTCCTGCTTCAGCAGCAGTGCGGTTACAGAAGAGTCTACGCCACCGGACATGCCGACAACGACTCTAGTTTCTTGTTTGGATTTTGCCATTTGCTTACACCGCCTTGTATTCAAACTCTAAAACGAGTATCTCTCATTGTAGCATACATTTATCGCTGCACAAAAAACTTTTTTACGAAGAATGACAAGCTTTTCTCGCATGTTCCTTGTACTATATGCTAACATATAAGCTATATGGGAATACCATGATTTAAACTCGGTCATGGCTGCTTAAGGCAACACAACTAATGAAAACGAGGTGCCCTTTTATGAAAATATCAACCAAAGGCCGTTACGGCCTCACGATAATGATGGAGCTTGCAGGAAAATTTGGCGAAGGACCGATCTCTTTGAAAAGCATAGCGGAACGCAATAGCTTGTCCGAGCATTATTTGGAGCAGCTCGTTGCCCCGCTTCGCAACGCCGGACTTGTGAAAAGCATTCGCGGCGCCTATGGCGGCTACATTTTGTCCAAGGAGCCTGAGCATATTACAGCTGGAGATGTCATTCGCGTACTGGAAGGCCCGATTTCCCCAGTCGATTTCACCGAAGAGGATGACCCGGCGAAGCGTGATCTGTGGCTGCGTATTCGCGACAGCATCGCCTCCGTACTAGACTCGACTACGCTTAAGGACATGGTCAGCTTCCAGGATCCAGGCAAAGCAGACAGCTACATGTTCTACATTTAAATAGAAGGAGCTAGACAAGCTATGCACTATTTCGATCATGCCGCAACGACGCCAATGCATCCAGATGTCGCGCGCGCGATGCTGGAAGTGATGCAGGGTCCGGGAGGCAATGCATCGAGCATGCATGCCTTCGGACGCGCGGCGCGGCAGCATATTAACCGCTCTCGCGACCAGATCGCTGCCGCTATCGGCTGCAAGCCTGCTGAGCTAGTATTTACGTCCGGCGGCACGGAGAGCAACAATATGGCGATTAAAGGTGTTGTCCGCGCGCTGGCGCTGCAAGGCAAAAACCACATCATTACATCAGAAGCTGAGCATCATGCGGTGCTGCATCCCTGCGAAGCGCTTGAGCGCGAAGGCTTCGAGCTGACGCTGCTGCCCGTTGACGAGCATGGACAAGTATCGCTTGCTGATGTGGCTGCGGCTATAAAGCCAAATACGGCGCTTATTAGCATTATGCACGGCAATAATGAGGTAGGAAGTTTGCAGCCGATTGAAGACATCGGGCGCCTGGCACATGAGCGAGGCGTTATTTTTCATGTCGATGCTGTGCAAGCTTTGGGGACTTCCCATTATGAGCTGAATGAGCTGCCGGTCGATTTGATGAGCTTTTCCGCCCACAAAATCAATGGCCCGCAAGGGGTTGGCGCGTTATATATCGCTGCCGGCACCCCATTTGAGGCGACCTCGCAGGGCGGATCACAAGAGCGCAAGCGCCGTGCGGGTACTGAAAATGTCGCCGGCATTGCCGGTTTCGCTAAAGCTGTTGAAATTTGTGTGAACGAAGCGCAAAACAAGCAACATTTTCTAAACGAGCTTCGTATGGAATGGGTAGAGCTGCTTAGGAAAAATGTGGATATAAATATCGTCATCAATGGCGCGGCGGAGCAGATGCTTCCGCATATCGTCAACATCAGCTTTATCGGTGTCGATACCGAGACGATGCTGATGAATCTCGATATGGCAGGCATTGCAGCGGCAAGCGGATCGGCCTGCACATCAGGGGCGCTGGAGCGTTCCCACGTTTTGCGGGCGATGAAGCTGCCGGAGGAAAGGCTGGCTTCCGCCGTAAGATTCAGCTTCGGATTGGGGAATACTAAGGAGGAACTGGGTGCCGCAGCGCAAAAAGTTGCAACGATTGTGCAGCGCATCCGTAATAACGCCTAGGAGGCTTCCCCGGCCGTGATTAAACTACAGCAATTGATCGGTCTGCCCGTGCTGGTCATTCATTCCGGCAAGCGCGAAGGTACGATCAAGGATGCGATTTTTGACTCCCACTGGAACGTTACAGGTCTCGTGCTCGAAAGCAACGGCTGGTTCGCTAATGTCGTCAAGACGGTGAGCTGGAATGCGGTGCTGACATGCGGCGTAGACGCGATTATTATTTCCGACGAAGCAGCTGTGCAGAAAACAAAGCTTGAGCAGCTGGGCAGAACGTTTTGCACCAGTAAAGTACAGCTCAAGGGTATGCCTATGGTGACCATACACGGCGTGATGCTTGGACAAGTATCGGACGTTTATTTTCATCCATTTATGGGTACACCAATAGTAGGCTTTGAGCTTACGGACGGTTTTATATCGGATCTGATGGAAGGGCGCAAGTGGCTCAGAGCTCCCGAGGATTCAGATGCCGTGCTGCTCGGGGAAGACGCGATTATCGTTCCTGCTGTCAGTGAAGCAGAATTGGAGCCTGTCGCAGCTTCCAATTCGGAGAATAGGGAGAAATGAAAGATGATGAGATGTCCCAACTGCAATTCGAAAGATATAGGAAAAATAGGTTCCCATCAATTTTATTGCTGGGGCTGCTTCATTGAACTGACCGTCAACGGAGAGAAGATGTCCGTGTACCAAGTGGAGGAAGACGGGACGCTTAGTTCACTTGATGATCTGTTTTTTGAAGATGAAATGCCACAAATCCATGCAACCTAGTGTTATGCATGGTTGCATACTGACATACAATTAGAAGGGAACAGTCATTTGACTGTTCTCTTTTTTAATGAAATTGGAAGGGCGAGGAGGTGTTAAAGTGGCCGAAATAAATGAGGTGCAGGCACAAATAGCGAAGCTCGCAAGCGAAAATCCGCTAGATGCGCTTGCAGCGATTCAGGCGCTGAAAAACGAGGGCGGAAAAATCGTGCCCGAGCTGCTTGTGCAGCTGCGGGCTGCAAAAGATCCTGTGCGCACGATGCTGGTTATTGTGCTCGGCGAGCTAGGCCCGCTGTCTGGAGCTGCGGCTGAACAGGTTGCGGCGCTGCTTGATGAAGACAATGAGAAGCTGCGTATGGCCGCCGCATTGACCTTGGTTCGAATAGGGAGCGAAAGCGTTAAACCGCTCCAGCAGATCTGGACAGATAAGCAAAATCAAGAGAAGCCGAGCTTCTGGGCAGCATGGGCGTTGTCGATTATTAGTCCGGCTTTAGTGGATGACTCTGTGCTTGAAAGACTGGAGCAAGCACAAAAAAAGCCGGATACCCCGGTAGAGGCTTCCGCAGCAAAGGAAGCACTAGACTGGATATCGGCTAATCGCGTGGAGCCAGAATAAAGGAAGGCCGCTGGGTTGAGCCGCTTATTACCCTAGCTCATGCCCAGTGGCGAATAAATAAAGCACAAGGAACAGGTTTAGCGCTGTAATAACGCCGACGCATAGCCAGGCCAGCACTTTGACCCAAGGCTTGTTGGCGAACACGCCCATTTTGGTGCGGCTGCTTGTGAACAGCACGAGCGGAATAATGGCGAAGGGAAGCTGCAAGCTGAGAACGACCTGGCTCCACAGCAGCAGCTCTCCCGTTCCGCGCGTGCCGAACAGCCAAGTGACGATGAGGGCTGGAATGACAGCTAGCAAACGTGTCACAATACGGCGCAGCCAAGAGGGGATCGTAAATTTAATAAAACCCTCCATCACGATTTGCCCCGTTAAAGTTCCCGTAATCGTTGAGCTTTGGCCTGAAGCGAGCAAGGCAACGGCAAATAAGGTGCTGGCAATGCTGACGCCAAGCGTTGGGCTAAGCAGCTGATAGGCGCCTTCGATTTCTGTTACATTGAGGCCAGTTCCATAAAAGGCTGCGGCCCCTAAAATCAAAATGCTGGAATTAATCAGAAAAGCAATCGTAAGCGAAACGCCGGAATCCCATTGGGAATATTTAATCGCCTCCCGGCGCCCCGTTTCCGTCCGTTCATATTTTCTCGTCTGAATGATGGAGGAATGCAAATACAGATTATGCGGCATAACCGTTGCGCCAAGGATGCCAAGGGATACGAAAAGCATAGCTGGGCTGCTCACGATTTCAAACTTAGGTACATACCCGGAAAGCACCGCTGATATATCCGGCCGCGAAATAATGACCTCGAACACAAATACCCCGAATATCGTAGCCATCAGTACAATGATGAGCGATTCAATAAGCCTGAAGCCTTTCTTCTGCAAGAGCAGCAGCAAAAAAACATCTAGCGTCGTAATGAGAATGCCGCCGATTAAGGGCAGGCCGAAGAGCAAATTCAGCGCGATGGCGGAGCCGATAACCTCGGCCAGATCGGTCGCGATAATGGCAAGCTCGGCGAGCAGCCATAGGATGACAGCGCCCTTGATGCCGACGGAGTCGCGGGTCGCTTGGGCAAGATCGCGGCCGGTCACAATGCCGAGCCTTGCCGACAGGTTTTGCAGCAAAATCGCAATTAAATTAGCGATAAGAATAACGGCAAGCAGCGTATAGCCGAACCGTGCGCCGCCCGCAATGGACGTTGCCCAGTTGCCGGGGTCAATATATCCGACGGCGACCAGCATGCCGGGGCCAGCGAAGGCGAGAAATTTGCGAAAGCCGCTTGCATTTTTCGGTATATGAATAGAGGAATTCACTTCTTCAAGGCTGACACTTCCACTCGCGCGGAGCCAGCCAGACTTTTTATCCAGTTGATCGGACTGTGTGCTCATAAAAACCCTTCTTTCGTTAACACTCAGATGTTGGAGCTGTCTCATTTGTTTGTGATATGAAACAATATTGCGCCTGGGAAACATTTTTGTCAATGGAAAAGTGCTCAGGCCTGTCCCTGCTCAAAGCCCAATATGTCAATGATAAGAAAATTTTGTATGATGAAAAAACGACCTCTATTTAGCTTGCTCCCCGCTTCCAAGTGAGATTCTACAATGACCATGGATGATTTTCCCCGCTTGTACATATACTGTAGCAGATTGGCCTAGGGGCCTTTTTTGAAATATAAGAATTTATAAGCTTCACACTTATAAATGGACTTATATTTCTCGGACTGAAACGCGCAGCCGCCGTCAAAGGACGGCGACAGCCGTTTCACCTTGGTAAGCGAGCGGGGGTGAGGGAAAGTGGAACGGTTCACAAAAAGCCGTCTGTTTGTGTGGTTGGTCTATGTAATTCTAGGCTTGCTGGCGCTGTATTTGCTCATATTGGTCAAGCCGATGTTTATGAATATTTATTTTTTCCTCAAGGCGATACTTGCGCCATTTATCGTTGCCATGATTATTTCATACGTGCTGAACCCGGTAGTGACGATGCTGCATGAACGTAAAGTTCCGCGAACGATGGCGGTGCTGCTCATCTATACGGTATTTTTCACAGCGCTGACCGTCTTGCTTGTCAATGTCATTCCAATGCTTGCGATGCAGGTGCAGGAGCTCAACGAGCGGGTGCCGGACCTGACGATTAAGGCGCAAAATCTGGTGACCGACATTAACAATACGTCGTTTTTGCCGGACAGCCTGCGCGATGGCATGAACCAGTCGCTGCTCCATATGGAGCGGAAGCTGTCGGAAACGCTGATCCATTTTATCAACAATATTGGGTCGGTGCTGAATACGGTGTTTATTGCCTTTATTGTGCCGTTTCTGGCGTTTTACATTTTGAAGGATTTTGAGGTGTTTGAGCGGACGATCATTACATATGTACCCAAATCGCATCGCCAAAACACCGTTCGGCTGATGAAGGATATCGACTCGGCGCTCGGCAGCTACATACGCGGGCAGTTTCTGGTCTGCCTGATCGTCGGCGTGCTCGCCTATATCGGCTACACGATCATTGGAATGGAATATGCGCTGCTGCTTGCCGGCATTGTCGCCATTACGAACATTATTCCCTACTTGGGCCCGTTTCTGGGGGCGATTCCGGCAATTCTGATGGCCTCGACCATATCGGTCAAAATGATGATTCTCGTCGCCGTAATCAATACGCTGTGCCAAATTTTAGAGGGCAATATCATTTCCCCACAGGTGGTGGGAAGGACGCTGCATATGCATCCGCTGGCGATTATTTTCGCCCTGCTGGTCGGAGGAGAGGTCGCGGGCGTTGCGGGGATGATTCTCGCCGTTCCGATTTTCGCAGCGCTTAAGGTCATCGTCCAGCATATGTTTGCTTATTATGTGCGGCGAAAGATTATTTGACAGCAGGCCTTGCTGCCGATATACTCATTTTTAGTACAACTCAAGCGTAAACGGCTTTCGCCGTCCTTTGGAGGCAGAGCTTCCGTTTCGCGATGAAATATAAGCCCATTTATAAAAGTGAAACTTATAAATTCTTATATTTAAAGCAAAAATGACTTCGTCGTCCTTCTGGGACGAGCGAAGAGCTTTGTCGGAGAAATATAAGCCTATGTATAAGTGCAAAACTTATAAATTCTTATATTTTAAATGGAAATCGTTGATGAAAAAGAAGTAAGCTATAGACCGCCAATCAGAGATGAAGCTTCTTCGCCGTTAATCGGCGTTGGCTGCAAGAGCTTTTATGGCGAAGGATGGCTGAAAGCTGCTTTCGGAGTGTGAATGAACTTCACCGGGAGGACCCGTTATCGTCCATACGAGGAGATTGCTGCTGCAAGGCTGTGCCGCTAGAAATAGGGCAAGGCTTATGCCAACGATAACCAGGGTGGTACCGCGAGTTTTCGTCCCTGTCATAACTGACAGGGACTTTTTGATGTTTTAAAGCAGGTTTGGCCGCAAAATGCAGGGGCAAATTAATGAAACTTATTGGAGGCGTATCAACTATGAAGGCTAGTGAAATTCGGGCAAAATGGCTCGCTTTTTTTGAAAGCAAAGGACATACGATCGAGCCGAGCGCATCGCTCGTGCCGCACAACGATCCATCGCTGCTATGGATTAACGCAGGCATGGCGCCGCTGAAAGCTTATTTTGACGGACGGGTCATTCCGGAAAACCCGCGGATTACGAATTCGCAGAAATGCATTCGTACCAACGATATTGAAAATGTCGGCAAAACGCGCCGCCACCATACTTTTTTTGAAATGCTCGGCAATTTCTCCATCGGCGATTATTTCAAGGAAGAAGCGATTACGTGGGCATGGGAGTTTCTAACGGGCAAGGAGTGGATCGGCTTCGATCCAGAACGCCTGTCGGTTACGGTTTACCCAGAGGATGAGGAAGCATACGCGTTCTGGAACAAAAAAATCGGCCTGCCAGAGGAGCGCATCTACAAGCTGGATGAAAACTTCTGGGATATCGGCGAAGGCCCATGCGGACCATGTACGGAAATTTTCTATGACCGCGGCGACAAATACGGTGATTTGAACGATCCAGAATGCTGGCCGGGCGGCGAAAACGAGCGTTTCTTGGAAGTATGGAACCTCGTATTCTCGCAATTCAACCATAACAAGGATGGCAGCTATACGCCGCTTCCAAACAAAAACATCGATACAGGCGCGGGCCTGGAGCGTTTCGCTTCGATTTTGCAGGATGTCGATTCGAACTTTGATACCGACCTGTTCATGCCTATTATTGAGCGTACATGCGAGCTTGCTGGCGTAAAATATCATGTGAACGATGAGCATGATGTGGCGCTGAAAGTAATCGCTGACCACATTCGTACGGTTGCTTTCGCTGTTGGCGACGGCGTTATGCCTTCTAATGAAGGACGCGGCTATATTATTCGCCGTTTGCTTCGCAGAGCGGTTCGTTACGGAAAAACGATCGGCATCGACCGTCCATTCCTGCATGAGCTGACCGCTACTGTCGGGGAAGTGATGGGCGTGTACTACGACGAGGTTGTATCCAAACGCGAATTTATTGAGAAGGTTATTCGTACAGAGGAAGAACGTTTCCACGAAACGCTATCCGACGGTCTGGCATTGCTCACGACGCTTGTCGACACGGCGCGCGCAGCAGGCGGCAAGGAAATCGGCGGCGAGGATGCATTCCGCCTGTATGATACGTATGGCTTCCCGTTTGACCTGACGGAGGATTTTGCAGCGGAAAATGGCTTGACCGTTGACCGTGCAGGCTTCGACGCAGCTATGGAAGCGCAGCGTGAACGCGCGCGGGCAGCTCGCCAGGACACGGGCGGCATGAAGATTCAAGGCGGCGCACTCGGCGAATTCACGGTTAAAAGCGAATTTGTTGGCTATAATGAATTGGTAATTGAATCGACGATTACGGCGATCGTGCAAGAGGACGCGCTGATTGACAGCGCAGGCGAAGGCAGCGAAGTGTTTGTGCTGCTTGACCGTACCCCGTTCTATGCGGAGAGCGGCGGACAAATTGGCGACCGCGGCATTATTTCGGGCCAAGGCTTCTCGCTGCAAGTGAAAGACGTGACGAAAGCGCCGCATGGCCAAAGCGTGCATCATGCGCTCGTGGTATCGGGAACCGTTAAGACTGGCGAGAAAGTGCAGGCGGCTGTAGCGAAAGCGGTTCGTGAGGACGTCATTAAAAACCACACGGCAACCCATTTGCTGCATAAAGCGCTCAAGGAAGTGTTGGGCACTCATGTCAACCAGGCGGGTTCCCTTGTGGAAGCGGAGCGTCTGCGCTTTGACTTCTCCCATTTTGGCAGCATTACCGATGAGGAGCTTGTTGAAATCGAGCGCCGTGTAAATGAACAAATTTGGAACAGCACCGATGTGACCATTACGAACAAGTCGCTTGCAGAAGCGAAGGAAATGGGCGCAATGGCCTTGTTTGGTGAAAAATACGGCGATGTCGTCCGCGTCGTGCAAGTCGGCGACTACAGCCTTGAGCTTTGCGGCGGCTGTCACGTAGCCAGCACTTCGCAAATCGGCGTGTTCAAGCTGATCAGCGAAAGCGGCATTGGTTCCGGCGTGCGCCGGATTGAAGCTGTTACAGGCCGTCACGCTTACAGCTATACGGAAAGCCAGCTTGATTTGCTGGGGCAAGCAGCAGCATTGCTGAAATCGAGCAATGGGGATGTGCCTAAGCGTATCGAAGCGCTGCATGCGCAGGTGAAGGAGCTTGGCCGCGAGAACGAATCGCTGCAAGCTAAGCTGAGCCGGATCGAAGCAGGCTCGCTGGAGCAGCAAGCGAAGCAGATTGGCGAAATTACTGTGCTTAGCGCTCAAGTAAATGCGCCATCAATGGACGCGCTGCGCGGCATTTCTGATGAGCTGAAGCTGAAGCTGCCTTCCGCCGTCATTATTCTTGGCGCTGTTCAAGAGGATAAAGTCAGCCTCGTAGCGTCGGTATCGGCTGATTTGGTGAAGAAGGGTCTTCACGCTGGCAAAATTATTAAAGAAGCAGCAGCAGTGTGCGGCGGCAGCGGCGGTGGCCGTCCTGATATGGCGCAGGCTGGCGGCAAGGACGCTTCCAAATTGGAAGAAGCACTGAAACTTGCGGAAGAACTGGTTCTCGCCCAAGCAAATGTGATATGATAGGAATGTGTATCGATAGTAATCTCATTGAAATGTAGTTGGAAAGCGAGGTGCTGGCGATGAGTTCCATGGACAAAACGATGAAGTTTGATGTGTTGCCGGAAAGTTTGGAAACCTCCTCACAGGACATTTTGCTGTCTGTGCATGAGGCACTTCTGGAGAAAGAGTACAATCCGATTAATCAGATTGTAGGCTATTTGCTCTCCGGTGATCCCGCGTATATTCCGCGGCACAACAACGCCAGGAGCCTGATTCGCAAGAAGGAACGCGATGAACTCATTGAAGAGCTTGTCCGGTTTTATTTGAACAATAAGAAAACATAATAGTCAGGAGCCGGACAAGCAATGAGAACAATGGGACTCGATTACGGCGATCGCAACATTGGTGTTGCGGTAAGCGATCCTTTTGGCTGGACTGCGCAAGGGCTCGAGGTCGTGAAGAAGCGCCGTGACAATGGCGAATTGGATCGGCTTGCCGAATTGGCGCAGCAGTATGAGGTTAGTGAAATCGTCTTGGGACTACCGAAAAACATGAATAACACCATCGGTCCGCGAGGCGAAATTAGTATTGAATTCGCAGAGCAGCTTCGACAGAAACTACACTTGCCTGTTCACCTTTGGGACGAACGGTTGACTACTGTAGCCGCAGAGCGTACTCTCATAGAAGCGGATGTCAGCCGTAAGAAGCGAAAGCTGGTAGTGGACAAAATGGCGGCAACGCTCATTTTACAAAATTATCTCGATTCTAAGGGCTTGCGTTAACAGGAGCGAAAGCTATTTTGGCGCAATGCACAAAACGAAAAGGTGAGGGTAAAGATGACAAAGGATGATATGCAGTTCGAAGAGCCGGAAATTATTTATATTCCGGATGAAGACGGCAATGAAGAAGAATTCGAAGTCATCATGAAGTTTGAAGTGGATGGCTCTGATCAGAAATATATGATGGTCGTTCCGCTCGTTGGTGAGAGCGAAGAGGAAGATGAGGTCTACGCCTTCCGCTATGAGGAAGATGGCGACGATCTTAAGCTGTACACGATTGAAGATGAAGAAGAATGGAACATCGTGGAGGAGACGTTTAATACGCTTCTCGGCGAATTGGAGGAAGAAAATTAATGGATCAAGGCGAGGTACTGATCCCGCAGCCGCTTGAGCGGCTGCGGGAAGCCTTCGGTCCTCAAATCGAGCTGCTCGCGGGCGGCGGCGTTATGGAAACCTTCGTCATCAAGGCCGAGTTTAAGCTCGGCTCCTACGTTTATGCAGCGCTTCAGTCGGAAGCGATGAAGGGCGAGGATGAAGTGGAGCTTTTCCGCGTCATTGGCGAAGCTGGCCAAGAGCCGGAGCTGGAAACGATTGAGGATGACGAAGAATGGGAACTGGCGTCTGAAGCTTATGACGATTTGTTATTCGCTGGCGATGAGCGGCCTTAAGCAAGCTTTATTATACGTATACATCGAGAAAAGGAGCGGTGCACACCGCTCTTTTTCTCGACGTATTGGGGAATTAGGAGGAAAGCAGGTTGGACAACGCAAAGAGGCAGTCATCTAGGCCTAGCAAGGTTCGTATCGCTTTTTACGTATTTTTAAGCATTTTAGGCGTTATCACTACAGTGGTGGGCGGCGCATTTATTTATTTGTGGCTTCAATTAGAGCCAACTAAGACGGCAGAGGCCAAGCAGATTGTCATTCCGAACAACGCCTCAGCGAGCCAAATTTCCGATGTGCTTCAGGAGGAAGGGATTATTAAAAATGCCCTAATCTTTAAGTATTATTTGAAGCTGGAGAAAGAAGGCGGCAAATTCCAAGCAGGCACCTATTCGATGAATCCCGGCATGGATAAGGCAGATGTCATCGCTATGCTGAACAGCGGCAGCACCGTCAAGCAGGAGACGATCCGGTTTACGATTCCAGAGGGGCTTACGGTGCTGCAAATTGCCGATAAGCTGGCGGAAGAGAAGCTGATCGACAAGGATAAATTTTTGGAGCTGGCCGATAAGCAGCAAACGTGGACGAATGCGGAGGCGGTCAATGAAATTTCAGCTGACGCCAAGCTGCACCACCGGCTGGAAGGTTATTTGTTTCCAGAAACGTACGAAATGAAGAAGGGCAGCACGGAGCAGGAAATATTGAACCGTATGATTTCCGAGCTTGATGTCAAGCTTGACCAGCTTCCGAATGATTGGACGATTCAGCTGGAGAAACGCAAGCTGACGATTCATCAGCTGCTTACGATTGCATCTCTGGTCGAGCGCGAGGTGGTCGTTGACGAGGAGCGTCCAATCGTTGCGAGCGTTATTTATAATCGCCTGAACAAGCCAATGAAGCTTCAAATAGATGCAACGGTGCAATACGCACTCGATAAGCCGAAGGAACGCTTATATAATAAGGATCTCAAAGTTGACAGCCCTTATAACACCTATTTGGTAGATGGGCTCCCGCCGGGACCGATTGCGGCCCCAAGCCTTAGCTCGATTAAAGCGGCGCTTTATCCGCAGGAAACGGAATATTTTTTCTATGTAACCAAGAAAGATGGAACCGGACAGCATCTGTTTGCTAAAACCTTTAGCGAGCATAACAATAATATTGCCAACAGCAACAAGACTGCGCAGTCTAAGTAAGGAGTGTAAGGAACATGGCGGTAAAGCCTGAATTATTAACGACAGCTTCATCCTTAGAGGAGCTGGAGCGTCTGATTGCTGCCGGAGCTGATGCTTTCCTGATTGGAGAAGCACGTTACGGCATGCGCCTTGCTGGACAATTTGATCTGGAAATGATCAAGCAAGCGGTGAAGCTGGCGGCGCCTCATGGAGTTAACATTTATGTATCTGTCAATAATTTGATTCACAATCATGTCGTTGAATCGTTGCCTGGCTATTTGCAGGCACTGGCCGAAGCCGGAGTAAACGGCATTATGTTCGGTGACCCCGCTGTATTGATGGCTGCGCGGACTGCTGCTCCTAACATGCCGCTGCATTGGAATGCCGAGATGACGTCAACGAACTATGCGACTGCTGAATATTGGAGAAAGCGCGGCGCTACGCGGTTTGTGCTAGCCCGTGAGCTGAATATGGAGCAGGTTATTGAAATCAAAGAAAACTCGACAATGCCAATCGAGGTGCAGGTTCATGGCTTGACGAATATTTATCATTCCAAGCGCTCGCTCGTGAACAGCTATTTGGATCATCAGGATGACTCCGGCAAGCTTGGCAGCGCCAGCAAGGAGCAGGGGCTTTACGTGATGGAAGCCGAGCGTAAAGACGAGCGTTTCCCTATATATGAGGATGCCAATGGCACGCATATTTTGAGCTCGGATGATATTTGCATGCTGGAAAACTTGCATGAGCTGATGGAAATCGGCGTGGAGAGCTTGAAGATTGAAGGGCTGCTTAAGTCGGTGGAATATAACGAAATCGTAGTTCGGGCATATCGCGACGTTATTGATGCTTATATGGCTGATCCGGAAGGCTACCGTTTTGAGGATGAGTGGCTGGATCCGATTAAAGAAGCGCAAGATCCGCAGCGTGAGCTGAGCTTTGGTTTCTTTTATAAAGAACAGGTGTATTGAGGAATTGAGCAGGAGGTGCAGCTGCTATGACAGTCGCAGAAACAACATATTCAGGGGCAACGAGCCCGGTGAAAACCCGCTATCAGGGGAAGCGCCATAGGCTCGATCGTCCTGAGCTGCTTGCCCCGGCAGGCAATTTGGAAAAGCTGAAATTCGCCATTCATTATGGCGCTGACGCTGTATACATTGGCGGACAAAAATACGGCCTTCGTTCCAACGCAGGTAATTTCAGCTTTGAGGAAATGCGGGAAGGCGTTGAGTTTGCCAATCGCTATGGCGCAAAGGTGTTCGTTGCTACGAATATTTACGCGCATAATGAGGATATCGGCGGGCTTGAACAATATTTGCGCAATCTGGAGGAAGTCGGCATTTCAGCGATCATTGTAGCTGATCCGATTATTATTGAGACGGCTGCGCGAGTAGCCCCTAAGCTGGAAGCGCATCTGAGCACTCAGCAATCCACGCTCAACTGGCAGGCGGTACAGTTTTGGAAGGAAGAAGGACTGCCGCGCGTCGTTCTTGCCAGAGAAACGAGCTTTGAAGAAATCGCAGAAATTAAAAAGCATGTCGATATCGAAATTGAAGCTTTTATTCATGGCGCGATGTGTTCTTCCTTTTCCGGCCGATGTGTACTGAGCAATCACTTTACCGATCGGGACTCCAACCGTGGGGGCTGCTCGCAGTCATGCCGCTGGAAATACGATTTGTTCGTTGATGATGTGCCAATGTATTCCGAAGGCGAAGATCAATTCACAATGGGTTCTAAAGACCTGTGCATGATAGAATATTTGCCGGAGCTGATTGATGTTGGCGTAGACAGCTTCAAGATTGAAGGTCGCATGAAGAGCATTCACTATGTTGCTACGGTTGTGAATGTGTATCGTCAAGCGATTGACTCCTATTTTGAGGACCCGGAAAATTTCGTGCTGAAGCAGGAATGGCTGGATGAAATTTTCAAAGCGGCGAATCGTCCGCTTAACACAGGATTTTTTCTCGATACACCGGGTGCAGAGGATCATATTTATGAGCCGGAAGATAAGCCAGCTCCTTATGATTTTGCAGGGGTTGTTCTGGAATACAACGAAGAGACTGGAGTTGCGGTTGTAGAGCAGCGGAATCACTTCAAACTGGGACAGGAAGTTGAGTTTGTAGGACCCGGCGGACGCTTCTTCAAACAGACGATTACGCAGATGACCGATGACAAGGGGCAGGAGCTGGATGCCGCAAGACACCCGCTTCAGCGCATCCACATCAAGACGCTGGCACCTGTTGAACCGATGGATATGCTGCGTAAACTAATGATAAAAAAATAACTAGGACCAGGACACTGTTTTCGATTTTTGAAAATAGTGTTTTTTTTATTATTTATTAATTATTTGTGAGATGAAAACCGATATATAGAATTAGGGGCTACATAAGAAAAGAGAGCACAAGGATTCATTGACAACATATTGAACGCTTCTAGAGACCTAGTCCGTAACAAATAAAAAAGGCGGTGTCATCATTGAAAAAAAATGAGGACAAAACTCAGTCGAAGAAAATTACGAGGGAAAAAGCAGAATCAGGAAAATCTATGAAAGCCCTTTCTGGATTTTGGAGCGGCTCTAAACCGATTATGAAAAAAATCATCTCTAAGACAGGCAAATACGGGAAAAGCTCATCCAAGCAGCTTTTATCGCTGTCCAAGGAAATGAAGCTGAACCAGGTTAATAAATCGGTAGGTACGAAGCTGTTTTTAATTATATTTGCCAGCATCGTAGCCTGCGTTCTGGCAGTAGGACTAATTGCATATTCCCAAACGAAAACGATTGTCGAGCGCAAAGTTTCCGGGGCTAGCTTTCAGACCGTCAGCCAGGTAACGACGAACTTGAACATTATTTTGGACAACTATGAAGAAATGACGATGCAAATTTTGATTAACAAAGACTTACATACGTTGATTGGTAAAATGCGTGATGGCGAGGACGATTATACCCGGTTTGAAGCAAGCCGTGAGCTGTCGAACAAAATGCAGGATTACGTGCTTGGAAATGCTAGCATTAAGGCACTCTATTTGCTGCCGTTGGATGACAAGCTGCCAGTCGTAACAGCAGGAAATGCATCTTCTGTTGCTTCCGATGCGATGAAGAAGGAAGAATGGTTCGGCAAGGTGCAGGAATCGAACGGCAAGGCGCTATGGATTGCGACTCAGCCGAAAGGCTTTGGCGGTGCGAACGGAGCGCCAACGGTTGGCATCAGCCGTCTTTTGAAGGATAGCACGCTTAATGAAGTTTCCTATATGCTGCTGATTGAAATTAATTTGGCAAGTATTCAGGAAAGATTCAAAGAAGTATCCTTGGGACCTGGCAGCGAGCTTTCAATTGTAGATGGTCAAAATAACTATATTGCGGCTCCTAATAATGAACTCATTGGTCAGCCGGCTCCAGTAGCTCTTCCAACGGAAGGCGACGCTGCAATAGAAGGCTCGAAAAAACTGAATACTAGCGATGGCGAATCCATGCTGACAGTCTATAAAACATTTGATTCCGTTGATTGGAAGCTGCTGGGCCTCATTCCGGTAGATACGTTGGTAGAGGATGCAAAAGTCATTCGCAATATGACCATTATTACTGCAATTGTAGCTGTATTCCTTGCGATTGCGATTGGCTTCCTCGTAATTAAAACGATTGCACAGCCACTAACGAACTTGCGCAATTTGATGAACGAGGGACAACGGGGCAATTTGACGGTTCGTTCTGCTATTCGCAAACGTTCCGATGAAATCGGCGAGCTGAGTGACAGCTTCAACGATATGATGACGCAAATTACCAATTTGGCGAAGCAGGCTACGCAATCTGCGGATACTGTGCTGCATACGGCAGGCGAGCTGACGGATGTATCACGGAAGACCGCGATCTCTTCACGGGAAATATCAGTCGCAACCGAAGAAATCGCAAATGGCGCTTCAAGCCTTGCTGTTGAGGCAGAGCGCGGCAGCGATTTGAGCGGCAATATTTCGACGCAGATGGAAACGGTGAAGCAGGCGAATGCGGAAATTGTGCGTGCAGCTGGTGAGGTAGAGAAGGCGAGTGAGCGCGGAGCGGCCTACATGGGCGAGCTGAGCCATAAGACTGGACAGACCGAGCAAATGACCCGCTCTATGGTGGAGAAGGTAGACAGCCTTAAAGACAGCACAGGCTCTATCGTTAAAATTTTGGATGTATTGAACAATTTGACGAAGCAAACAAATATTTTGTCCTTGAATGCGGCGATTGAAGCGGCGCGGGCAGGCGCAGCGGGCAAAGGCTTTATGGTTGTAGCTGATGAAATCCGCAAGCTGGCTGATCAATCCCGTCAATCGATTGATGTCGTAGGACAAATCACGGAAAAAATCCAAGAGGAAATTGACAATACGGTTAGCGTATTGTCGGATGCCTATCCTTTATTCCAGGAGCAAATCGTTTCTGTGAAGCAAGCGACAGATATTTTCGTAGGTGTACAGGAGCAGATGGTGCAGTTTGTACACAAGCTGGATTCAGTAACGGACTCCATCGGGGAGCTGGACAAGTCGCAGGAGGTATTGTCCGAGGCGATGACGAATGTCAGCGCAGTAGCAGAGCAGTCTTCGGCGACATCGGAAGAGGTAGCTTCCCTCAGCAGCGAGCAGCTTAGCATTAGTGACGGTCTCGTCAGCTTGTCGGAAGAGCTGGGCAGCGTATCGCGCGAGCTGAAAGATTCGCTCGCGAAATTCAAAATCGAATAGCAAGCTGTATATTAAGCCGTTTGAACGGGGTGCTTTCCCGTTCAAACGGCTTTTTTTAAAATATAAGAATTTATAAGTTTCACACGTATAAATAAGCTTATATTTCTCGGAATGAAACGCGCCGCACTGTCAAAGGACGGCGGCAGCCGTTTCACCTTGAACCATGGTGAAAAATGCGAAACGGAATGAAAAGGTTGTGCTGGAGAAGCGTAAGCGTACGTTTTTGCCCTTGCATTTCTACATATAGAGGCTTATTTGAAGAAATGCGAGGGGTAATGGCGATCGGAAGCCAAGCTTTTCATGCAGGGAAGCCCGTTTTCACCCTAATACACATATTTGCGCTGGGCCCAATAACTGAAAAGGAAAATAGAGGCCTCGGTCAGCAGTTTGGCGATAACAAGGGGAATAATCAGCGTTTCATTATAAAAATATAGCAAGCCATAATTTAAGAGCAGCACAAGGATGACCAGCGAAAAATATTTAGGCAGCGACTGATGGAGCTTGGATA
The DNA here is from genome assembly GCF_059383755.1 of Paenibacillus sp. JT22N15. Lineage (NCBI taxonomy): Bacteria > Bacillati > Bacillota > Bacilli > Caryophanales > Paenibacillaceae > Paenibacillus > Paenibacillus sp. JT22N15. The sequence continues at coordinate 78,103 of NZ_JBXENV010000021.1, forward strand.
CTTTGCCGCCCGTGAACACGTACTTTCGGTTCATTGTATAGTTGAAGATGGAGCTGCATAATCTTGCTGCAACGACAGATAAGAATAGATTGTGGCTAATACTTTGAATAAGAAATAATAGCGTGAAGTCTAGCAGCGCCGACAGCAGGGATGACGTGCTGAACATTATAATCGGCAAATAAATGCGGAAAGAGTCGATCAGCGGACGAAAATGGGAGGATTTATTATGATCCAAATATACGGTGTCGATAAATTCCTCGGTAATTTTATATCCATCCCGATGGGCGGTCAGCAGCATGTTCATTTCATATTCGAACCGTTCGCCGGGAATCTGGCATAGCCAGTCCAGCATTGCAAGTGAAAAGCCGCGCAAGCCGGTTTGCGTATCATAAATTTTAGTGCCCGTAGTGAGGGAGAAGACTGACCGAGTGACCGAGTTGCCAAAGCGGCTGCGCAGTGGAATGGTTCCGCTGAAACGACGGCTGCCCAGCACAATGCCTGGCGTTGTCTGGCTGAGCAGCTTTTCGAAAATCCGCTTAATGTCATGGGGCAAATGCTGCCCATCACTATCCGCACAGACGACATGGCCCGGCAAACCGGCTTCTTGGATATAGCCGAACCCTGTTTTCAAGGCGCGTCCTTTCCCGAGGTTGACCTCGTGGGTTATAACGGTACAGCCGGACGCTTCAGCCGCTTCGAAAATTTCGCGGTAGCTGGGTCCGCTCCCGTCATCGACAATGACGATGGGCTCAAGCTGGAACGCATGCAGCTGCTGGATCAAATCAAGCAGCCGATGATCAGGCTCGTAGGACGGAATTAATATAGTCATAATGATTACTCCTCTCCAATGTAAAGGATGTCGCTGACGCCACGCTCCTGGTTTTTGCCAAGCGGATTATTGACAACTCTGCCCATAAAATACATCGTCGATGAACCGCCGCCATCTAAGTTGTACGCTTCTGTAGCTCCAAGACCCGCCATGACGTCAGCAAGCTCGGTCAGTGTCATTCCGCGGCTGTATCCTTCCTTCCGCCCGTCTACTACGACAAACACATAATGGTTCGGGGCAATCATGCCGATCGCAGTTCTTGGATTCGCATTTTGAATGGAGCGGTTGCCAAAATTGGTATCGATTTTAACATTGCTGAAATCACTAGTGATTTTGCCATCTTGAATCAGGATCGGCCCGAATGACAGCGTATTGATGACACCTTCTGCAAGCAGGTCAGAGGAAGAAGTTTCTGTTTCGTCATAGGTTTGGATCGTTCCGTCATCCAGCAGTGCCAGCGCATCCCGCACCGGTTCATCGCGATATACGGTGCCGTTGCGAATAATAACTCCGTCGTCACGGAAGCCATAATAATCGCCGTTGATTGCAAAAATAGCATGATTGCTGGAAGCGATGACCGATGTATCCTCCACAATATTCGTTCCAAAGCTGTTATCGGCGAATGCGGAGCGCAGACTGCTGGCAGCTTTAACGGTGACATCTGCGACATAATACGTAATCAGGTCTGAGCCAGAGCCGGTCTGCACTTGGTTGATTTTGATTTGGATATCGTCACTGGTGTAATTCCAGTCATCTGAAGTGGCTTGAACATCAGTAGTTGCGGCCGTTTCGTTTGAGCTGGTGGATGCGGCTGTATTGTCTGTTACGACGACTTCAACGTGCTTGATCAAATAACGGTCTGCGAGACCATATGTCAATGAGCCAAGGCCTAAGAGCGTTACGATCGTTGCAATCAGCCATATCCGTTTCTTCTTTTTGGTTGCCTTCTTGTGCGTCTTCATAATAGAAGCATCACCTCTTCTTGTAAGTTCTTGATGGCTATCATACTTGGGCTACCTTAAATGAAACTGAACTATTTTTTTGGCAGCTGGAGCAGGGGCAGAAGGGCTTAAGGAATGGGAGATGCTGATTATGCGTTGGTATTAAGGCCATACTGAAAGGAAAAGGGGGCTGCGGTAATGGTCAGGCGACGTGCAGCAATTGTAGCAATATTTTTAACGGTTATAATGGCAGGTTATTTGATCCGGTTGGCGACGCTGCAATTGGTGCCAAGCGTGGCGCAGCCCGCTGTACAGACAATTGGCCAGCATACCGACTGGAAGCATAAGGCAGCCATTCAGCGGCAGCGAAATTTGGTGCTCGATTCAGGACGCGGCGATTTTATTGATCGTTATGGAAGCGCCATTACAGGGGAAAGCTATTCTGCATTGGCGTTGTTTCCAGTGGAGAGCAAGGCCCGGGGAGATGCGGCAGAGCTGCGCAAGCTGGCGAAGCTATTGCATGTGTCCTACGAACAATTAGTGAAAAAATGGGATACGCTGAAGGGTGCCGATTTTTGGCGGGAGGACGGACAGAAAGCGCCTTTGAGCTTGTCCGCGAGCCAACTGGCTGGACTTTCGCAGCTCCATATTAATGGAGCCAAGGTGCTCCCTTATCACAATCGGTATTTGCCGCAGTTTAATGCCAGACAAGCTATTGGCTTTATAAGCCAGCACCCGGAATGGCTGGAGCAGGCCTATGGGGCGGATCTGGCGTCAGGCAAGCGCAAGCTGACAGATGAAATCGGTGGGGCTGGACTTGAAAAATCGCTGGATACGCTGCTCAGAGGCAACGGACCCACGTCGGTATCTTTTTTTCTCGATGGAAAGCGCCATCCGCTGCAGGGGCTGGGTCTGCGGGTTTTTCAGCCGGATAGCGAATATTATCCACTGAAGGTAAAGACGACGCTGGATTTAAAGCTCCAGCAGCAGCTTGAGCTTTATGCGGATGCAAATGGCTTGAAAGCAGGAGCGATCGTCGTGCTGGATGCGCAAAATGCAGATATCGTCAGCATGGTATCTCGGCCGCAGATGAACCCGCAGCAGCTGGATCGCAATGAGGCAACCGATTGGTCGAATCATGCGCTCCAAGCGGTTGCTCCGGGTTCGATTTTTAAGCTCGTAACGGAAGCGGCGGCGCTTGAGGCTGGTGTTGTCGACGAAAAAGAAGTGTTCACATGCAGCGGGAAGTATGGAAAATATGGTTTAACGTGCTGGAAGCAAGACGGCCACGGAAGCTTGACGCTTGAGGAAGGATTAGCCCAGTCCTGCAACATCGTGTTTGCAACGCTTGCTGAGCGGCTGAGCGGCTATGAGCTGTATCAGACCGCGGCGGCGCTTGGCATTGGTGCACCGGCTGGCTGGCATGCCGAATCAGCATTTGGCCCGTTTGCCGGGCGTTTGCGGCTGCTTGGCGAGGAGGAAGGCGGACAGTTATTTGCTGCGAGCATTTGGCAGCAATTGCAGGACAAGCCTACCCTTGACGTAGACGGGGGCATTATGGCTCAAAGCGGTATCGGCCAACGGGATGTCAGGATGACGCCGCTGCAGGCGGCGAATTTGGTCGTGACGATTTTGCATGGCGGTCAGCGGCTGGAGCCGCGAATCGTGAGTGAAATCCGTTATGCGAACGGGCAGCTGATGGTGGAGCTGAAGCCCCTGCAGGCCAAGCAGGCAGGGACGCAGATACATCCGAGAACCGCAGGCATGCTGCTGGAAGGGATGAAGGCGGTCACTGAGCGTGGAACGGGCCGCTCTATTCGCGATGGTCTATGGCCCGTTGCCGGGAAGTCCGGTACGGCACAGACGCTGCTCAGCGGGAAGGAGCGCGTCCACCAGTGGTTCATCGGCTACGGACCGACAAATACGCCGCGATACGCCGTCGCCGTGCTTGCTGAGAACCGAAGTCCTGGTACAAGCAATCAGGCGACGAAGCTGTTTCGCGGCGTCATGGATATTATAGCGAAGCGGTAAAGCGAATTTAAACGCTTGGAGGAACTGGCGGGCTGCCTGGGCCTCCAGCATCTGGAGGCGGCACCTGGTTGTCGAATTCGCCTTGCGGCGCTCTGATCCAGCGATGGAAGAAGCCTTGGTCATATAAGGTTTTGAGCAAAATAATGAGCACGGGCGATAAGATGACACCAGCAATGCCGAACAGCTTGAGCGAAATAATCATAAACGCCAGCATCGTAAATGCAGATACGCCGAGCGTATCTCCGGTAATTTTTGGCTCCAACAGCTGTCTCGCCAGTACGACGACGAGATACAATACGGACAGCCATACCGCAAGCGAGGTGTGCCCCACGATAAACAAATAAATAACCCAAGGAATGAAGATTGTACCTACGCCAAGCAGCGGCAGCACATCAAAAATAGCGGAGATGACGGCGACGACAAGGGCATTTTTGACACCGAGCAGCAGCAGGGCGATGAAGATGACGAAAAACGTAATCGTAATCATCTTGGTTTGTGCCTTCAGATAGCCGGTAATGCCTTTCAATACATTTTCACGCAAAAAGAAAAAGGCTTTCTTAAACGTTTTTGGCGTTTTATCCGCCGCTGTTTTTTTCCAGTCATTAATTTCAATACTAAGGAAATAAGCTAATATAATACCGACCAGAAAGTTAAACATAAAGCTGGAAAATGAGGAGACGTAGCCAACAGTTCCGGCAAACAGCGTTTTGACCAAATTCGGCACATATTCGGCAGCACCCTGGATGTATTCCGTAATTTGCGTGACGAGCTCAGGCGGGAGGGCCTGAATTTTATTTTGCACCTGTGAAGTGCGAAGCTCCACCTGTTCCTTGAGAATGGTCTCATATTCCGGCAGCTTGTCCAGAAACTCGGAGCCCTGCTTCGAAATAATGTAACCGAGCCCGGAGAAGGCGGAAAGAATAAGAATGGAAAACAATAAAATCGATATGCCTGAAGCGATGGATTTCTTAATGCCGATCTTGTTCAGCCTGCGTGCCAGCGGCTCAATGCACATAAAAATAACAAAGGAGAAAATGATAGGTGTAGCCAATCGATAAAAATGACTAAAGGCAAGCATAATTAAATAAACCGTTAGTGCGATTAGTGCAATGTCGAATGCGGTTCGCCAATATTTTTTATAAAACGGTAGCATAACTGAAAACCTCTCTTTTCCAATTTCGTATATCTCGCTTTGATTGTACTATAATTTTAATTTTGCTGCCTATTTTTTGATGCCTTATGATACAATTAAAGTTATCGTTGTTGGATTATCGCCGATTCCATGCAGCAAAAATTTTAATAACGGTGGGGAAACATATATGGAGAACTTGGTTGTCTGGACTCTTTATTTTTTCTCGTTCTACGCTTTCCTCCCTGCTTTTATCAGTCGTACTTTCGGATTTCGGGTTTTTAAGAAAGGCCTGGTAAAGAAGGAAATTGCCCTTACCTTTGACGATGGCCCGGATGCTGTCTATACGCCAAAGCTGCTCGAGTTGCTGGCTCGCTATGATGCGAAAGCGACTTTTTTCATTGTTGGCGCACATGGCGAAGCGCACCCGGAGCTGTTACGCAAAATACATGAGGAAGGTCATACGCTTGGCATACACAATTTTGTTCATCGAACAAATTGGTTTATGCGGCCAAGGTCCGTCAAGCGTCAGATCGAGCGTACATGCGAAATAATACGAGAGGCAACGGGGAGCCGTTCCAATTATTATCGGCCTCCTTGGGGCATTATCAATGTGTTTGATTTTGCTGGCATTGGACATTTGCAAATTGTATTATGGTCGTCGATGTTCGGCGATTGGAACAAGAGGCTGGGCGCTGAGCGGCTTAAGCGAAAAATGCTAAAGAAGCTCCGCCCTGGCGAAGTGCTGCTGCTCCATGATTGCGGGCAAACGCCTGGAGCCCATCACGAGGCTCCTGCTCATATGCTGGTCGCCCTTGAAGCTTATTTGCAGGAAGGCCGCAAGCAAGGTTTTCGTTTTGTTGCGATTGAAGAAATGATTAAGCTGACAGAACGGGCGAAGGAGCGCCAGCTGTCTTGGTGGAAAAAATCACTTATAACGCTGTGGCTGCAGTATGAGCGAGTATTCCATTTCCTGTTTCAGCTTAAGCAGGTAGGGGAGGATTCACCACCGGCGTTCCATTATCGTACGATTGCTTACAGCGGTCAACCGATTGAGCTTGCAGATGGCCAGCGTTTAAACAAGGGAGACCGCGTTGTGGAGCTGCATTTTGACAACCGCAAGCTGTCTGGCATTGCCGCAGAAGCGGCAACGCCACTTGCCGCTGGAATTCGGATGCTGCGAGAAGTCGAAGCTGCATTGCCTATGCTTGCCAGCCAATTAGCGCATGATCCAGCGGCAGTGGAGGCGAAGGCGCTGTATGGCATTACGATGATTCATCAGGGAGCCGATCGGTTTGGCTTTGAGGTGTTCCCTTTGCCTAACGGTCTATTTGCTCGCACGACCCGAATTTATTTGCGGCTGCTCATGCGCGTGTTGACGAAGAAGCAACGAAATAAGAAAAGCAAACAGCGCAGAAAAGCGCTTGATCCTTGTTTGCTGCTCATGCCAATGAGCAAAATGCAAGCTTATCAAAATATGCATGCAGCACTGCTGCGCGTCAGCTCCGGGCAAGAGGCGAACTTGCATAAGACGCAAACTGCAGCAGTGGATTCTGTTTCTGTGGATGGCAGCACCTCTGCCATATAATTGAGCTCCGGCGTCTGTTTACAGGCAGCCGGAGTTTTCAAATAGAGAAAAAGGTGCGTTTGGTGGACTGCGTTGGTAGGTATAGTAACGACCACTTAATTATAGAGGAGGCTATCCCAGCATGGGGGGAACCGACATCTGATGAATATTTAATTCAACAGATTGCAAGGCAAGATGCATCCGCGCTTGAGCAGTTGTACGATCGTTATGAACGTCCCGTCTATTCATTCGTTTATCGCATGTTGAAGGATGCTATGGCGTCGGAGGAAGTGGTGCAAGAGCTGTTTGTGCGGATATGGAATGCGGCTTCACGGGTTGAAGCCGAGGAGGCATTCGGAAAGATCAGCACCTGGATTTTTGCAATCGCGCGCAACCTTGCAATCGATTGGATTAGAAAGCAAGAAAGACGCCCACAGCAGGTTCAGGGAGAGATGATCCTGGAGCGAACCGTCGATCCGCTTATAACGGAACAGGTCGTTGAGGACCGCATGCTAGGGGAAAAAATGAAAGAAGCCATTGGACAGCTGAATGATGACCAGAAACAGGTTGTTGAATGGATCTATTATATGGGCTATACGCAGCAAGAGGTAGCGGACAAGCATCAAATTCCGCTTGGTACCGTTAAAAGCAGAGTCAGGCTGGCGCTACGCCAGCTTCGCAAACGGTTTGAACATACATGGAAGGAGGGAGTGCGGCAATGATTAAACCTAATGATTCACTTTGTGATGACGTGGAGATGTATGCAATTGGTGGCCTCGATGCAAAAGCAGCACAGCAATTTGAACATCATTTGTCGCATTGCCAGCAATGCAAGAGGACGTTGGAAGAGTTGCAGCCTATAATCACTCGTCTGCCCCTTGCAGTTGATTCGGTAGAACCCCCAGCCGGTATGAAGCAGCGTATTCTGGCTGCTGTGCTGCAATCTGAGCCAGCGACAGACCCTACCCCTTCGCGGGCAACAGCAGTGGTCGCGGAGAATGAACCGTCGCTCGGTCAAACGCAGCAGCATACAGCGGAAACACAGGCACAATTGCGAAAACGTTGGATTGTTCGTGTTATGACCGGTGTCGCGGCTTCGTTTGTTATTCTTTCGGGCTTTTTATTGCAGCAGGTTAACCACCTAAGAAATGAAACGGCTGATTTATCGAGCCAACTGGAGCAGCTGCAGCAGATTGCGGCGGCGGAAAGTCCAACTGCTGCTTCACAGGTGAACGGTGTCGTTTCGCTTAAGCCGGCGGAAGCAGGCATTGTAGCCGAGGGGCGGGCGACGATTAGCGTCGACAGCAAAGGGATGCATTTGATCATTCAGGTTGAGCAGCTGCCTAAGCTTCAAGGCGATGAAGCGTTCCAGGTTTGGCTGCTTAAAGATGGCAAGCCGGTTAATGCGGGAACGTTTCTGCCGAATGAAGGGGTAGGGGCGCTTTATTTTACCTTTAATCCGGATGAATATGATCAAATTGCTATTACGCAGGAGCCGGATGCGAACGGGGTAGAGCCTAGAGGCTCGATGGTGCTTGCAGGAGTTTTGAGCCAAAGCGAGACGTCGAGCTCCTAATTGCAAGCTGGCCAGCTAGAGTAGCTCATTTTAAGCGGCAAATCGGCGTGACCATACAAAAAAAGCATGCTCGTTCGCAGTTAATGCGGATAAGCGTGCTTTTTCGTTATTCATTTATATAAGGGTAAAAAGAAAAGCAGCGCCGAAGCGCTGCTTGCTTTTAACTACATTTTCATTACGCCGCCACGGCTGGCGTTTGTAACGAGGTGGGAATAACGCGCGAGATAACCGCGTTTGATTTTTGGTTCGAAGCCCGGCCATGCAGCACGGCGTTTCTCGAACTCCTCGTCGCTGATCAATACGTTCATGCCACGGTTGTTCATATCCAGCTCAACGATATCGCCGTCTTGTACGAAAGCGATTGGTCCGCCTTCAGCCGCTTCCGGTGAAACGTGGCCGATACTGATGCCGCGGGATGCGCCGGAGAAGCGGCCATCGGTTACGAGACCGACTTTAGCGCCAAGGCCCATGCCAGCGATTTGCGAAGTAGGAGCGAGCATTTCTGGCATGCCAGGGCCGCCTTTAGGTCCTTCATAACGAATGATGACAACATGTCCTTCTTTAACTTTGCCGTTAGCGATGCCAGCAAGAGCTTCATCCTGGGAATCAAAGCAAATAGCAGGACCTTTATGATAGCCGTTAACCGATTTGTCGATCGCGCCGACTTTGATGATTGCGCCGCCTGGAGCAAGGTTGCCGAACAATACAGCAAGTCCGCCACGCTCACTATGCGGATTATCAATGGTTCGAATAACGTCGGTATTTTGAATTTCACAGCCCTCTACGTTTTCGCGCAGCGTCTTGCCCGTTACAGTGATGCAATCGCCATGCAGAGTGCCTTCTTTTTTGAACATTTCATTTAGTACAGCACTAACGCCGCCAGCAAGATGCACATCTTCGATGTGGTAATCGGAAGCCGGAGCGATTTTAGCCAAATGCGGCACACGCTCTGCGATTTCATTGATGCGCTCGATTGGGTAGTCAATGCCTGCTTCATGTGCAAGTGCCAGCGTATGAAGAACGGTATTTGTGGAACCGCCCATTGCCATATCAAGGGCAAAAGCATTATCGATCGTATCTTTCGTTACGATATCGCGAGGCTTGATGCCAAGCTCAATCAGCTTCATCAGTTGAGTAGCCGATTGCTTAACAAATTCCCTGCGCTCAGGTGCTACGGCAAGAATCGTGCCGTTGCCTGGAAGCGCGAGGCCAAGGCCTTCAGCAAGACAGTTCATCGAGTTGGCTGTGAACATGCCTGAGCATGAGCCGCAAGTCGGACAGCCGAACTGTTCAAGCTCCAGCAAGCCCTTATCATCGATGATGCCTGCTTGGTAAGCGCCAACGCCTTCAAAAACGCTGGAGAGCGAGATCGAGCGGCCGTCGGATGTTTTACCTGCTTTCATCGGTCCGCCGCTGACGAACAGCGTCGGGATGTTGACGCGAAGCGCGCCCATCATCATGCCCGGTGTAATTTTGTCGCAGTTTGGAATGCAGACCATGCCGTCGAACCAGTGCGCATTTACAACGGTTTCTACGGAGTCGGCAATAATTTCGCGGCTCGCCAGCGAGTAGCGCATGCCGATGTGTCCCATAGCGATTCCATCATCAACGCCAATCGTGTTGAATTCAAAAGGAACGCCGCCAGCATCGCGAATCGCTTGTTTAACCAGCTTGCCGAATTCCTGCAAATGAACGTGACCAGGTACAATATCAATATAGGAATTACAAACAGCAATAAAGGGCTTGTCGAAATCTTCCTCCGCTACTCCCGCTGCACGCAGCAAACTGCGGTGGGGTGCACGGTCAAATCCTTTTTTTATCATGTCTGAACGCATCTTCTTAGGTGCCATTAAAATTCCCTCCTGTATGAAAAGTCGATACCTTTGAGTTTAACACAGAGGACAAGCATTGGCTAGTAATGTTGATGGACTTATATGCTTTAAACGGCTTCTGGCTTGGCTATCAAGGAAAAACAAGCTATAGTAGTAGGAAAAGTATAATTATCGTGGTTTTCATATGGCTAGAAAAAAATTTTTCATTAGGCCGTGAAGAAATCCAGTATCGTGAGGGATATAGATGAAACAGGAAAATTCGGAAAAAAGAATAAAAAAAATGCGCGAGATGGATGAGGCTTTTCGCCAGCTCAGACGGCTAATCCATGCGGAGTGGAATCGTTTTAATGTGAAAGGGCTGGGCATGACGGATGCAAAGATGGTTTTGCTTTTGTCCGAGCATGGGCCGCAGAAAGCGTCAGTTATGGCGGAATTGCTGCAAATTACGAGCGGTGCGGTCACGGGTATCGCCGATCGTTTAATTAATTTTGGCTATATTGACCGTGAACGCAGCGAAGAGGACCGCCGTATTGTGCTGCTCACCATAACGGATGAAGGACGGCAGTTGGTTGATGGCATTATGCGCGTCCGCGAAGATCTCATGCTCAGGCTGTATGAAGGGTTTTCGCTGGAGGATATGGACATTACGGTGAGCATGTTCACGAGAATGAGTGAAAATTTGGAGCGCAAGCGCGAGGACAGCAGCGACGCTTAAAACCCGCCGAAAGGCTGGGCTGTCACCTGCTTGCAGATCATTTTCAACAACGTTCACATCAAAAAAAGGGATTCGCTTCGTTTTCACGAAGGAATCCCTTTTTATCACTAGAAGATTGGCCTTATGCTTATAGACCTTCGCCATTCAAGTAGTTATGGAATGGCTTGTCTACCCAGAACGTATAGGATTTAATGTTGACAGCTGGATCGAGCTTGCGGAAGCCCTCTACGATATTTTTCGACTGATCATTCAGCGAGAAGGACTGGGCATAATAATAGCCGGTGCCCGTAATTTTATTGTTCGTAATGACCTCGTATTCATCAAGCTTGGTTGAAGAATAGTAAAGAGGCTGGAACCATGAGCCATAAATCAGGCCCGGCTGATCGGCTTTGTCTTTTTTCGCATATTGCAAAATTATAGGCTGGAAGCGGGCTTTATCCGCTGCATTGTTGAATTCAAAGGCGATATCGAATTCCTTCGCATACGTAATATAATTGCCATTCTCGATTTGAACCACTTTATAGTTTTCAGTGTCCTTTGTTGGCGGCTCGCCCCATTCCTTCATGAAGACGTAGGCGGATGTTTTTGGCTCAAGCTGAACTTTGGCGTCAATGCCTTCGCTGCGCAGCAGACCGATAAGCTGGATGACATGCTTGAGGTCGCTGTGTCCATAAGTAAGGGATAGCGATGGCGTGAAGTTGGCGTCAAAACGCGCATCCTTCAAGTTGTAGCCCGTTACCAAATTATTTTTGAGCGCCGTATCTACAATCGTTTGCAGCTCTGGTGCTTGAATAATATTGGACGTTTTGAAAGCATCATTCAATTGGGCGTAAATCGTGCTATCGTTGATGTTTCCGATGAAGTGCTTGTATTCCCCTTTAAAGGAAAGAATTTGCACGATTAGCGTTTCGGCAAGCTGCGGCGTCAGCCCTTTGCCTTTGATTGCATTGTACTGGGAGGCTGGCAGCAAGCCCGTATCTACGGCTGCGGCAAGCTCCTGCGATGCTGCTGTTCCTAGTGAGGAAGCCGGAATGTTCAGCTTCTTCAGACCAGCTGTTATTTTCGCTTGCGGGTATGTATGGGCAAGCTCCTGCAATCCCGCTGCTTTAACCGCGATATACAAAGCGGAAGCTGCTGTCAATTTTTGCTCAGCGTTTACGGTTGTTGAAGTAAGAATGCCTTGTTTATGTAGGGCAGCTGCTGCAGCATAATAAGGGCTGGTCTCAGCCAAATCGGTGAAGGCAGGAAGCTCTTCCGGCTGCTCCAGCTTAAGCGCATCAGCTACCGCTTTAATGAACTGTCCTTTTGTAATCGTGCTGGTGGTGAAAGCTATGCCAAACTTTTCTTTAAGGAACAGCTTGGCTTCTGATGAAGCAGCAGTGGTTGCTGTGCTTGTTGCTGTTGTAGTAGAAGCAGCTGCATAAATAGGAACAGCGGATGATAAAGCAATGGATAGGGCCAGAGAAGCGGACAATAAGGATCTGGTTAGTGCAGGATATTTTGTACTCATAAATTCCCTCCGGTATTGGATAATATTTTCCAAATCATATTAAATGACTCGGAATAGTACGATTATACTAGCATTGTTACAATTTTGTGTCAACATCGTATTTTTATAACTAACTTTCATGAAAATCATGTAGAATAAACAAGAGTTTTGTCGAAAATTCGCTATTGACAAAATCCGATAAGCTTACTAGGATAAAGAGAAAAATACTAGTTATTTTAAGGGAGAGAAACGTACACAGATGAAAAAGACACTGGCGTTAACATTTTCAATATTGATGGTTGTCGTTTTACTGGCGGCTTGCGGCTCGAATGGAACAAACAACAGCAGCACCGGCACAAATACTGGCACGGCTACAAATGCTGGAACAGCAACAGCTTCTCCTGAAAATGCAAAGCAAAAGCGCGTAGCGCTCGTGCTTCCTGAGCAAATCGGCGTTAACCCGTTTTTCGCATCGATGGATGAAGGCTTCAAAAGAGCCGGTGAAGAGTTTAATGTAGAAGTAAAAACGATTGAGTCGACAGACCCTGCAGCATTCGAGCAAAACCTGCGCGCAGCGGTAGCTGACAATTACGATCTGATTATTACAGCAACTTTCCAAGCGGAGGATGCCCTTAATAAAGTAGCTCCAGAAAATCCGGACAAGCCATTCGCGATTATCGATACAGTCGTGGATCAGCCGAACGTACGCAGCGTCGTATTCCGTGAGCAGGAAGCTGCTTACTTGCTAGGCGCAGCTGCTGGCCTCTCCACTAAAACGAATGTAGTTGGCGCAGTAGTAGCAATGGATACACCACTGCTTAAGAAATACACATATGGTTTTGAACAAGGACTTAACAGCACAAACCCAGATGCAAAATTCTTGGTTAACTATGTAGGTAATTTCAACGATTCGGCAAAAGGCAAGGAGCTTGCGTTGCTGCAATATTCCCAAGGCGCAGATTTCGTAGCGGGCATGTCGGCTGTTGGCGATCTTGGCGTATTTGAAGCAGCGAAGGAAAAAGGCTTGTACGCTTCCGGTCAAGATATCGACCGTACGGAGCTTGATCCTGAGCATATCGTCCTTTCCCAATTGAAAGGCACAGATGCAGTAGCCTACGAAACGGTTAAAGCATTTGCAAATGACCAATTCGACTTTACTGCAACTGATTACGGCTTGAAGGAAAAAGGTGTAGGCCTTACATTCGTTACACAAGACAGCAAATCAGCACTTAGCCCATTTGTTGGCGAAGATACGGTAACAAAAGTGAAAGCCATTGCCGATGATATTATTTCAGGCAAAATCGTCGTAGAGCTTCCAGCGGCGAAATAAGAAGATGCACCGGCTGCCAGCGGGCAGCCGGTTTGCTTGTTTTTGAAATATAGGAAAGTATATGATTTCGCCATACTTTCTCTATATTTCTCGGACTGAAACGCCGCGCGCCGTCAAAGGACGGCTTTCGGCCGTTTCACCTTGGTTTATTGTGAGAGGAGAGCTGCCCGCATGCTGCTGCAAATGAATAAGATTACAAAATCCTACGGAGCGCTTAAAGCCAATAGCGAAGTGGATTTTTCGCTGCGTAAAGGGGAAATTCATGCGCTAGTCGGAGAAAATGGCGCTGGAAAAACGACATTGATGCGCATTTTGTACGGCATGGAGACGCCGACTTCAGGCAGCATCGTTGTAGATGGCAAGCAGGTGGCGTTTCATAGTCCATCGGATGCCATCAGCAGTAAAATCGGAATGGTGCATCAGCATTTTATGCTCTTTCCGACGTTCACTATTTCTGAAAATATCGTCATTGGCCGCGAGCCTGCCAAGGCAGCACGCTTTGACCGCAAGCAAGCGGCACTGATAACAGAGCAATTGGGCGCTTCTTATGGCATGCCGGTTGATCCGTGGAAAAAGGTAGAGGATTGCTCGCTAGGCTTGCAGCAGCGTGTAGAAATATTGAAGGTGCTGCATCAGGGAGCAGAAATCATTATTTTGGATGAGCCGACGGCAGTGCTGACTCCTCTTGAGGTCAAGGAGCTGCTGGTTGCGATCAAGCGGCTGGCGGCACAAGGCAAAAGCTTCATTCTGATCAGCCATAAGCTGCAGGAAATTATGGATGTAGCTGACCGCATTACGGTGCTGCGTGACGGCAAGCTTAGCGGTACGGTCAATGTTGCGGATACGAGCATTGAAGAGCTGTCCCGGATGATGGTTGGCCGCGAGCTGCTGGATTTGCAGAAGGAAGCCCCGGCTAGTGGCGAGAAGGTGCTGGAAGCGGTGCAGCTAACGATAAAAGACGAGCATGGGAAGCCGAAGCTTGATCAAGTGAGCCTCAGCGTTCACGCTGGAGAAATTGTGGGCATCGCCGGTATTTCTGGCAATGGGCAATCGGAGCTGCTGCAGGCGATTTCAGGACTTGCCCCTGTCGATTCTGGCAAAACTCTGCTGCGGGGCAAAGATGTTACGGGCGAGTCTGTACGCAGTATTCGTGAGCAAGGGCTTGCTCATATACCAGAGGACCGCTATCAATGGGGCGTGGCGAAGGATGCGACGGTGCTGGAAAATGGCCTTATGGGCCACGCCAGCCGCTATCAGCGCGGAGGCGTATTGCGCGGCGCGGCGATTCGCCAGCTCGTAAGCGGCTGGGTCGAGCGTTTTGGCATCAAGACAGGCTCGATTCATACGAAGGCGCAGTATTTATCGGGAGGCAATTTGCAGAAGCTGATTGTGGCTCGCGAGCTTGCCCAGGAAACACCATTTCTAATTGCAGCGGAGCCTACCCGTGGCGTCGATATCGGCGCGATGGAAATTATTCATGGCGAGCTGTTGAAGCGGCGGGCTGCTGGCGGGGCGATTTTGCTCGTGTCATCTGAGCTGACGGAAATACTAAAGCTGTCCGACCGCGTGCTCGTTATGAATGAAGGCCGAATCGTCGGCGAATTGCCGGGCTTAACGGCTACGGAAGAAGAAATTAGTCTGTTAATGGCGGGAGGATAAACGGGTGGACAAGCTTAAAGGAATACTGGGGGCGTTAATGCAGCCGCTTCTCGCCATCGTTGTCGGTCTCGGAGCGGGCGCCATCGCTATCGCGATTGTTGGCGGTTCTATAACCGAGACATATGCCGAGATGTGGAAGGGCGCTTTCGGCAGTTTTTATTTTTTCACCAATACATTAAGCCGCGCTACACCTATTATGTTGATAGGGCTTGGAGTGGCGCTCGCCTTCCGCGCAGGCTTTTTCAATATGGGCTCCGAAGGACAAATGGTACTCGGCGCGCTAAGCGCCGCAGTGACCGCGATTTATTTGCCGGGGCCAGCTTGGCTTAAGCTTGTCGCAGCGCTGCTGGCCGGCGTCATTTCTGGCGGGCTATGGTCCGCTTTTGCCGGATGGCTGGATGCCCGGTTTCGCATGAACTTATTGATTACGACCTTATTGCTCAATTATATAGCGTCCTTATTTGCCGGCTATGTCGTTTCCTACCCATTGATGGACAGATCCGGCTCCGCAGCAATGGCGCAGACGGTTATGGTAGATAAAAGCGTGTGGCTGCCAAAGCTGTTTCAAGGGATGAGCCTGCATGCAGGGTTTTTGTTTGCGCTCATTGGGGCTATAGCGCTTGCCTGGTTTATGCGCTATATGGTTAAAGGCTATGAAATTCGCATGATGGGCGGAAATCCGTTATTCGCAAGCTATGGCGGCGTTAATCGCGGAAGGCTGATGCTGTACAGCATGTTCGTCAGCGGCGGTTTTGCTGGTCTTGCCGGAGCCGAAGAGGTGCTGGGCACGCAATACCGTTATTTGGATGGCGCACTTACCTCTCCGGGGTATGCCTGGTCAGGTATTATGGCGACGCTGCTAGCCGGATCGAATCCGCTAGGCACGGCGCTCGCTGCCATATTGCTGGCTGCGCTGCAAACTGGCGGCATGGGCGTCGAGCGCAATACCGATGTGCCGCTGGAAGTATCAAGCATTATTCAGGCCGTACTTATTTTGTTTATTTCCGCAAAGTTTACTTATTCGTTCTTTAAGAAAAAGAAGAAGGCGGGGGCTTAAGGTGGATCAGCTGTTTGATGTTTCCCTGTTCGCTTCGACACTCCGCATGATTACGCCGATTTTGCTTGCAGCGCTCGGCGGTGCGTTATGCGCGCGGGTCGGCCTGTTTAACGTCGGTTTGGAAGGGCTCATTCTTATTGGCGCCTTCTCGGCGATTGTCGGCAACCATTTGACGGGCAACGTGTGGCTTGCAGTATTGTTCGCTATCGTCTGCGTGCTCGTGTTCTCCTTATTGCTTGCTTATATGGCCATTCATTTGAAGGCGAACGTCATTGTCGTCGGGATTTCGCTTAACTTTCTCGCGCTGGGGCTGACGACGTTTTCCTTGCGGGCGATTTTTGATGTCAAAGGCGCTTATTACGATAAAAGCATGGTCGGCCTGCCCAAGTGGGATATTCCGCTGATCAAGGATATTCCTTGGGTCGGGGATGTCGTATCCGGCCATTCGCCGCTCGTCTATTTATCGATCGTTCTCGTCGCTTGTTTGCAGTATTATTTATTTAAAACCGTATCCGGCTTCCGCTTGCTTGCCGCGGGACAAAATCCGGTTGCCGCAAGAAGCCTCGGCATCAAGGTGACGCATATCCAATATGGAGCTGTGCTGATGTGCGGCGTTTTATGCGGGCTTGCCGGAGCGCAGCTGTCGCTTGGTCAAGTTACGATGTTTACCGAAGGCATGACGGCTGGCCGCGGCTTTATCGCGTTAGTTGCGACGATGCTCGGTCAGTCTAATCCGCTTGGCGTTGCGGGAGCAAGCTTGTTGTTTGGCTTTATGGATGCGCTCAGCACCCGGCTGCAGGGCTATGCGCTGCCGGTCCATTTTACGATGATGCTGCCATATGTGGTAACGATAATAGCAATGTTTTTCTTCAAGGATAAAAGCTATTTGGCGGAAGCGCGCAAGGCGAACGAAAGCTCGCGCTAGGTTCCTTGCTGCAAGCCGCATAATTGAAGGAGGTTTAAGTGAGCATGATCAGTAAAGCTGAACGTTTGAAAAAAGCGCCGGTTCGGCATATTGAAGTGGCCGCAGAAATCGCCCACCGGGTTCCGCCTGGACAAGCGCTGACGGATCGTTTTCCGATTTTGCATGAGAATGAAGTGCCTGAGTATAATATGGCGGAATGGACGCTGACAATTAGCGGTGCCGTAGAGAAGGAAATGGTGTTTTCCTATGAGCAGCTGATGGCGATGCCGCAAACGACGCAAGTAAACGATATTCATTGCGTGACCCGCTGGTCGAAGCTGGATACGGAGTGGAAAGGCGTCAAATTCAAGGATTTGCTGCCGCTGCTTCGCGTGTTGCCGGAAGCCAAATATGTGATGATTTATGCCGATCAGGATTATGAGACGAACTTGCCGCTTGAAGATTTATTGCGGGAGGATGTGCTGCTCGCTCATAGCTATGATGGCGAGCAGCTGACGCCGAAGCATGGCTGGCCGCTGCGCCTCTTGGTGCCGCATTTGTATTTCTGGAAAAGCGCGAAATGGATTCGCGGCTTTGAATTTATGACGGAAGACCGCCCAGGCTTCTGGGAGCGCAACGGCTTCCACAATTACGCTGATCCGTTCGAGGAGCAGCGTTTCTCGGGAGAAGATATAGACTTGCCTGAAGATGAATGGCATAAAAAGGAGTGGGATTAGCTTGCTGCTGCCGATTTTACAAGTGAATACAGAAGATTTGCCCGCTATTGCTATCGTTTGCGGCGATCCGAAACGCTCGGAGACGATTGCAAGGCATTTGGAAGAAAAGCGCGAGCTGGCATTCAGCCGCGAATACCGCAGCTTCGTCGGAACCTACAAAGGAGTGCGCCTTGCGGTAGTCAGCCATGGTGTAGGCTCGCCGGGAGCGGCGGTATGCTTTGAGGAGCTGATCAAGGGCGGTGTTACGACGCTGATCCGCGTCGGGACAGCGGGCTCTTATTCGGCCGATTATCCGGCCGGCAGCCTAGTTGTCAGCACGGCTGCGGTTCGCGCAGACGGCTTGACGCGGCAGCTGGTGCCGGATGGGTTTCCAGCGGTTGCCGATCATGAAGTAAGCAGCGCCCTTTATGCGGCAGCTGTGGCGGAAGGCGGCATCGTGAAAAAAGGGATTACCGTCACGCTGGATGCTTTCTTTACAGGTGTGGTGGACATTCCGCATAAGCAGTACAAGCAGGCTGGCGCGCTTGCGGTCGAGATGGAAATTGCCGCACTCTACATTATTGCCACGCTGCGCGGGGCACGCGCTGGGGCGATTCTAGCTTTGGACGGCTATGCCGATGCAGATTTGGCCCAAGAATATGATCCGCATACGAACGTTGTAGCGGAAGCAATCGAACGGGAAATCGCTGCTGCTTTGAACGCAGCAGTGAAACTGGCAAGCGCATAAATGGAGAGGGAGTGAAGGAGAAATGGAACAGAAGGTATTTGCCTTTTTGATGTTTTCGGGACAAGCTGACGAGGCGATGAAGCTATATGTTTCCACGTTCGAGGATGCTGACATTGTAAGCGCAAAGTATTATCCGCAAAGCGAGCCTGGCGCTAAGCCTAAGGTGCTGCACGCTATTTTCTCGATAAAAGGCCAGCAGGTGATGTGCATTGACAATCAGCTCAGCGATTCGCATCCCCATGCCTTTACTCCCGCGCTTTCCTTATTCGTAAATTGCGACAGCGAGGCGGAAATCAACGAGGTTTTCGCGAAGCTGGCGGAGGAAGGCAAAGTATTAATGCCATTGTCGCCATCGCCGGTCAGCACGTTGTTCGGCTGGCTGGAGGATAAATATGGCGTATCGTGGCAGTTGAACTTGCCTGCCCGCTAATAGGCGTTCTTAATAGGCGTTCATACGAAAGACCGCGCTCCCTTATGAGGGGAGAGCGGTCTTTTTTGCGTGTATATCGGATTAACGTCGTGCTCCTGCTTGAGGCAGCGGTTTGTAGTCGGTAAGCGGAGCTAGCCATACCAGACCCGTTCCTCTGTATACGTTAACGAGACCTTCCCCCGAAGCAGCGGAGCCTAGAAGTGATTTTCCTGATTTTTCTACAGTGAAATCAAGGGAGCTCGACCACATCAAAGCAAAGTTGCCGTCTACCTTAAGCACATCATTTTGCAGCTCGACGACAACCGCTTCTTCTGAAGGGATCGGCGCTTCTATAGCGAGCACGCCTTTTCCTCTAACGCTTAAATTAAACAGCCCTTCGCCGCCAAGCGCAGCCGAGGAGAGCGTCTTGCGTGCGCTTACGCTTAGTTCGAGGGTCGAGTGGCAGGCTAAAAATAGACCGTCCTCGATGACGATATGGTCGTTGTCCACGTCAATGAGCCACAAATAGCGATAGGTCGGCTCCAGCATAATCGTGCCCGTCCCTTTGTATACCGGTTTGACGGCGGACGTGCCGGTTACTGCGCCAGCGACTAAATTTCGCATTAGTCCACCAACGCCTTTAATGCCGGAATTCATTTCAATATTTCCGATCATATACTGCATAGCACCGGCGCTCATCATAATATCATTGTTGCTGAGCTCAATCATCAGCTGTTTTTTGCGCATATTGCTTTGATTCATAAAATAGTTCGCTTGTGCTTCCATCGCATTCGTGGAGCTGAGATCCTCTTTGTATTCCAAAATGCTGAATCCGCCCATTTGATCTTGAATGAAGACGTTTTTGTTTTCTTTTACATTATTTAATTTAAAAGCCATTGACGTATCTTCCTCCTGTTGCACGCATTATATTGGATGATGAAGGTAAAGTATTTCCAGTCTCCCATATATTCGACAAAAAGCCTCGTTTTCCTTGTTGTAGTCCAATGTCTTCCCTTGTTCAGCGGCCCGAAGCTGTGCTATAGTACGAGAGGTATCAAAATATAAAGTCTGGAGTGAACGCCGAACACGGCGCATCACGACAGGAGAGGTTCGCGAACTCCCTCTATAAAAAACTAAGGAAAATGGAATGGCAAGATGAATTCCGTTTTTTAAAATATAAGAAGGTATAAGTTTCACCTTTATACACTCTTATATTTCATCGCGAAACGGCAGCTTTGCCGCCAGAGGATGGCTTTCAGCCGTTTCACCTTGTTTTATGGGCAAAATGTTCGAAGGATCTCTCTGCATGCTCCGGCTCTAGCCGGCATTGAAGAGAGGAGAATGAAAGATGACAGCAACACAAGAAATGCAAGCAGTACAAGAAGTGACACAAAATCAAACAGCATCAGGCGGACAAGCGGCGAAAAAAGCCGTCGTCGTATTTAGCGGAGGGCAGGACAGCACGACCTGTTTATTTTGGGCGCTTAAGCGTTATGACGTTGTGGAGGCTGTGACGTTCAATTATGGACAGCGCCACAAGCTGGAGCTAGACTCTGCTGCACAAATTGCAGAGGAGCTTGGCGTCAAGCATCATGTGCTGGATATGTCACTGCTTAATCAGCTGGCGCCAAATGCGCTGACGAGGGACGATATTGCCATTGAACAAACAGAAGGCGGCCTGCCGACGACATTCGTAGATGGCCGTAATTTGCTGTTTCTATCGTTCGCAGCGATACTTGCCAAGCAGATTGGCGCACATACGGTCGTAACCGGCGTATGTGAGACGGATTTCAGCGGCTATCCCGATTGCCGCGACATCTTTATTAAATCAACGAATGTGACGCTTAATCTCGCGATGGACTACCCGTTCGTCATTGAGACCCCTCTAATGTGGCTGAATAAAGCGCAAACGTGGCAGCTAGCCGATGAGCTGGGCGCCTTTGATTTCGTCAGAAACAAGACGCTGACCTGCTACAATGGCATCATCGCAGATGGCTGCGGCGAATGCCCGGCATGCAAGCTCAGATCGCAGGGCCTCCGGCAATATTTGTCTTCCCGCAAGGAGGAGATGGCCGAGTGATTCAGCAAATTTACCCTTCTGCAACACATCCCTTCAGCTATGAGCTGAACAAAGACATGCATTTTGCCGCCGCGCACAGCATTCCTAGCGCCGAGGCGGGCAAATGTGCTCAAATTCATGGGCATACGTATTTCGCCAATGTGACGATCGCTGGCGATGAGCTGGATGCTTCCGGCTTTCTTGTTAATTTTGCTCTCATTAAGCGGCTTATTCATGACCGCTTTGACCATACGTATTTAAATGATGACAACGAGCATTTCCATGCGCAAAGCGCGGAGTATTTTCCGACAACGGAAGTCGTTGCGCGCACCATCTATGAAATTACGCAAAATCATTTGGATCAGCTGGCGAACAAGCCGCGCTGTGTTCAAGTGTTTTTGCGCGAAACCCCAACAAGCTACGTCATTTACCGCCCCAAAAAGACGGAGCAGCCGCTAGCGGCTACACAAATTCAAGATAAGGCTGCTGCTCCCGATGCTTAAGCAGGCCGAAGCGCGTATCCCGGTTATGGAAATTTTCGGGCCGACTGTGCAAGGGGAAGGCATGGTTATCGGGCAAAAAACGATGTTTGTCCGCACAGCCGGCTGTGACTACAGCTGCGCTTGGTGCGATTCTGCCTTTACTTGGGACGGCACAGGCAAGGATGAGATCCGCATGCTCACCGCAGCGGAAGTCATGTCGGAGCTGCACGCCGTCGGCGGAGAAGCGTTCTCGCATGTGACGCTGTCCGGCGGCAATCCGGCGCTGCTTCGCCATGCGGGCGAGCTGGTGCAGGGGCTGCATGCCGCAGGCATTCAGGTTGCGCTGGAAACGCAGGGCAGCAAGTGGCAGGACTGGCTGCTCGACATTGACGAGCTGACGTTGTCGCCCAAGCCGCCCAGCTCCGGCATGGTCACCAACTGGGACATGCTGGACCAGATCGTAAGCCGGCTGTCGGAGGCGGCACGCAGCTTTAGCCTGAAGGTCGTCGTATTTGACGACGCTGATTTGGCGTATGCCGCAAGTGTCCACGCGCGGTATCCGGGAGTGCTTTTTTTCGTCCAAGCGGGCAATGATGACCTTGCCGAAGGCGACAATGGCAAGCTGCGCGACAAGCTCGTGGAACGGTATGAATGGCTGATCGAGCGCGTGATGGTGCGCAGCGATATGAATCAGGTGAGGGTGCTGCCGCAGCTGCACGCCTGGGTGTGGGGCAACAAACGGGGCGTTTAGCCAAGCGGAGTAACGCTTTATTTAAATATAGGAAAGGATATGGTCTTTCCATCCATTCTCTATATTTCTACGCGAAACGAAAGCTTTGCCGCCAGAGGATGGCGACAGGCGTTTACGCTTGTTCACTGTGCATAGATAGATGGGTTTATAAATAGAAGGTTTGCAATGAGGGATAAGAGAAGGAGCGAACAACGAATGAGTGGAAGAAAAGAAGAAGAGCTGCAGGGGATTAGCCTGCTTGGTAATCAGGGAACGAATTATACGTTCGAATATTCCCCTGACATTTTGGAGACCTTTGACAACAAGCATCCGTACCGAGATTATTTTGTGAAGTTTAACTGCCCGGAGTTTACGAGCCTTTGCCCGATGACGGGTCAGCCGGATTTTGCCACGATATATATTTCCTATGTTCCCGATGTGTTAATGGTAGAAAGCAAGTCGCTCAAGCTGTACTTATTCAGCTTCCGCAATCACGGAGATTTCCACGAGGACTGTGTGAACATTATTATGAACGATCTGATCAAGCTGATGGACCCCCGCTATATTGAGGTCTGGGGCAAGTTCACGCCGCGCGGCGGCATTTCTATCGACCCTTATTGCAATTATGGGAAGCCGGGCACAAAATACGAGCAAATGGCGGAAAACCGCCTGATGAACCATGACTTATACCCGGAAAAAATAGATAACCGCTAGTAGGGATAGTTGTCTCGCAAGGCTTTAACACAAGCAAGGCCTGACCCATTCTCGGATATTATAGTAGACCATGAGAAAAGGAGATGCCTTGAATGTCTTGCGATCCGTTTTGTCCAACTGTCCGGGTATTTGTTCCGCCTGTAACGGTAGTAAACGACGTCTTTCATCCGCAAATCGTTGAGGTTGTGCATCAAATCAACGTCGTAAACCGCTATCATTGCGTTCCATGTGAAAAACATTTGTACGAATACAAGTATTCCGACGTAGATGCGACTAAAGATTCCTGCCACAAAAGCCGCCGCAGCCGTGGAAGTCGCGGTAGTCGTAGTAGTCGCGGAAGCCGTGGCCACAGCTACATGTTGAAAGCGAAAGCTTCTAAGAAAAGTGTAAAAAAAGCAAAAGGCTAAAAAGCGAGCAGCTTAATATTTTGCATAAGCCGAAAATGCAGAAAAACCCGAATCTTCATAGAAGATGCCGGGTTTTTCTTTTATGAATAAAGGACGAACAGCCTAATATATACATGATTTAGTCTGGAGTAGGGTTTTAAAGGGGGCTATAGGGGCAGTTCATCTATTTAGTCCTACGATATCGCTTTAGGAGGGGTTTCATGCAGCAATCGTTTTACCGTAAAGACGTTAAAAAAAAACAGTTATCCCTATTACTGGTACTTGTGTTTAGTATTTCGCTCCTGTTTCCCGCAGAGGTGATGGGAGCAAAGGCAGAGACGACAGGAAGCTTGCTACCCACAGCGAATAAGGAACGAGCAACATTATCATCCAGCTCTAAGCAAATGGATCTCAGTGAAAAGCAAAATGCTTCCTTGCAGCTAGATCCGGTTTCGGATCTAAACCTTACACCCTATATATTTTCGCCTAATTGGGATTTTAATAAAGATTATGCTGACGTCACTTATAAAATAAATACGGCCTTGTCTTATTTTTCACTAGATGTGTACACAGCTGAAGGTAGTACCTATACATGGAAAGGCAAAATTATGGAGGAGGCAAACGGAACGAGCCCAGGCAGCTATAGAGTAACATTCTCAGGGATGGTAACGAAGGGTTCGGATTACATTGAATTAGGTCAAGGCCACTATGTCATTATTCCACGGATAGGTTTGGAAGAGACAGACTTGCTGATGAATCAGCTTGCGGAATGTATTATTGATTGGAGTGAGCCTGTTTCCGAATTGAATAATCCAGCTATAACAGTAGCAAATGGTCTAGGTACTATACGTGGAAGAGTGATTAGCGATTTGTTGGTTGATATATTGGGCGATTATTCTGGCATTACTGTAGTAGCCATTCCTTATTCTCGCGATGCGAGGTATTCTGGAATCTTTACTGATGATGGGCAATTCAGCATTGAGGTACCTATTCAATACGGAACGAATGGATTTGAAATTGTTATCTACGATGCCGCGTTGAATGGCTTTGAATACCCGAAATATTATGTGGAATATCAAGAAGAGGAAGAGGTGCCTTCACCTGAGATATCTGCTGTTGCTTCTAAATCAAATGTGGTAACGGGGGAAGCTTTTGACGTTTCCATAGATTTTGCACAGGTCAACGATTTATATGCAGCTCAATTCAGCTTGACGTATGACAGCGAGTTGCTTAAAGGAACAGTTGAACCAAGTGTTACACTGACGAATTATCAGGATCAGGAAAATGCGGGCACAGCGCTTATAACGAGTGAGAAAACCATTGACCTCGGAAATGGACATGCGCGAACCGACTATGTAGTATCATTGGCAGGCGATATTAACGGATACAGTGGTGCAGGTACCTTTGCGAAGTTCCATTTTTCAAGCGGTACGGTAGGTGCATTTGATTTTGAACTGTCCAATTTGAGAGCATTAAACAGCTATTCAGAAGCGTTTGTCTATGAAACTGTGACAAATACTACTGTAATAGTAACGAGCGCGCCAGGAGAGCAGAAGCATACCCTTTCTGGCAAGATAGCCGCTGAAGCTTTCGGCAGCGCTGTAGATTACAGCAGCATTTGGTACAATGGCTCAGATGGCGTTCATAAAGTTGTAGTAGAAGCTATTGACACGAATGGCTCTGTTGCAGCCATCTCCGAGGTGCAAGCTAATGGAGGCTACACGCTGCACGTTCCTAAAGGAAAGTATAAAATACGCGTTGTTGTTCCTGGACATATAGCGGTTGAGGCCACTACTCAGGTTAACGGTGATATGACATATAATGTGGGCCCTCTGGAGGCGGGTGATGTAAATGGAAATGGGGAAATAGATTTAGCAGATTTGCAGCTTGCAGCGAAGTATTTCGGCAAATCTAAAGGAAGCGGCTGGCAAAATGTAAAAGCGAGCAGCACTGACATTAACCGCGATAATACAGTTGACCTTCTGGATATTTCATTCATTGTGTTGAATTATAAAATGTAAAATAGCATTTGGAGTAGAAGGGGGCCCTTGCTGCCCTCTTCTCTATTTATATACAAGTCTATACAAAGCTAATTTACTGGAAGCAGCACGTCTTTCAATTTGCGGGCAATAGGATTAAGCAGTTGATTTGGTTAAATTAAAAGCATTAGCAGATTCATTAGATTTTTCTAAATCAAATTTGTATGGAGTGGTTATGATGTCAGTTTAAGAATTAAACAAGACATTGTGTCCTGATTTTATAAGTGCAAGGTAGGCTTCACAAAGATATATTTGAACAAATGTTATAAGATTAAAATCTTTTTTCAAAAAACACTTGCAATAACATAGGAACCCATGGTATATTCTAATTCCGGCCGAGAGATAAACGGTTCGGACAGAGAAACACAGCAAGAGAAATTGTTCTTTGAAAACTGAACAACGAGTGAAACTGCCACATTAACTTAGTTAATGTAAAGCGATACAAAAAAGTAATGAGCAAGTCAAACCAAATGCTCTTTTCCCTTCGATCTTGATCGAAAGAAAAGACATCCTAAATGGAGAGTTTGATCCTGGCTCAGGACGAACGCTGGCGGCGTGCCTAATACATGCAAGTCGAGCGGACTTGATGGAGTGCTTGCACTCCTGATAGTTAGCGGCGGACGGGTGAGTAACACGTAGGTAACCTGCCCGTAAGACTGGGATAACATTCGGAAACGAATGCTAATACCGGATACACAACTTGGTCGCATGATCGGAGTTGGGAAAGACGGAGCAATCTGTCACTTACGGATGGACCTGCGGCGCATTAGCTAGTTGGTGAGGTAACGGCTCACCAAGGCGACGATGCGTAGCCGACCTGAGAGGGTGATCGGCCACACTGGGACTGAGACACGGCCCAGACTCCTACGGGAGGCAGCAGTAGGGAATCTTCCGCAATGGACGAAAGTCTGACGGAGCAACGCCGCGTGAGTGATGAAGGTTTTCGGATCGTAAAGCTCTGTTGCCAGGGAAGAACGCTAAGGAGAGTAACTGCTCTTTAGGTGACGGTACCTGAGAAGAAAGCCCCGGCTAACTACGTGCCAGCAGCCGCGGTAATACGTAGGGGGCAAGCGTTGTCCGGAATTATTGGGCGTAAAGCGCGCGCAGGCGGCCTTGTAAGTCTGTTGTTTCAGGCACAAGCTCAACTTGTGTTCGCAATGGAAACTGCAAAGCTTGAGTGCAGAAGAGGAAAGTGGAATTCCACGTGTAGCGGTGAAATGCGTAGAGATGTGGAGGAACACCAGTGGCGAAGGCGACTTTCTGGGCTGTAACTGACGCTGAGGCGCGAAAGCGTGGGGAGCAAACAGGATTAGATACCCTGGTAGTCCACGCCGTAAACGATGAATGCTAGGTGTTAGGGGTTTCGATACCCTTGGTGCCGAAGTTAACACATTAAGCATTCCGCCTGGGGAGTACGGTCGCAAGACTGAAACTCAAAGGAATTGACGGGGACCCGCACAAGCAGTGGAGTATGTGGTTTAATTCGAAGCAACGCGAAGAACCTTACCAGGTCTTGACATCCCTCTGAATC
>NZ_JBXENV010000022.1:0-96693 GCF_059383755.1 Paenibacillus sp. JT22N15
TGAAAGGAGGACGCAATAGGGGAATCCTCCTCCTTTAGCTTCGTTTGGATCCCCAAAATAAAGAGAAACCCAAGCGTCTTGGAACAAGACGTAGGGTTTCTCGACAATCTGAGGGCCATCCTTTGCGGGATGGCCCTTTCTTTGATCTCGTATTTTTTGCAAGCAGAATAAGTGGATAGACCCCTTCAAATTGCGGTTTTGCTTATTTTAATATTCTTTTTTAATTACAAAAAATGAGCCCCGAATGGTACCAGCTAGTTTAGACTTCTGTCTGGCAAACTTAAACTTCTCTTCTAGCTCCTTTGGTATCTCCATCCCCTCAGAAAGCTTAAAACCAACGGCCCGCTTCTTAGGGTCATCAACCGTATACATGACGTTGATTGCAAGACCATCCTCATAAAAGACATAGGCAAATTTGATATTTTCCACTTGAAACTGCGACGTTTCTAAAGGTTTGGCCGCAAATTCAATATCACGTTCTTCTTTCAAAATCCGGTTCACATATTCAAGAGTCTCTTGGCTTTCACCAGCTTGTACAACCGTAAATTCATGCTTGTATTTGTTCATGAAATAACGGGCTTCATTAGCACGTAATCCAGCCAGTGCTTCTACTACAGGTGAAGACTCTAAACCAACTGTAGATACATTTTTAAAATCAACGATATAGGACATTTCCATCTCTCCTTTTATTTTATTATTTCCAAAAAACTTGCTGTTATTTATGAAACAGTTCAGCTAAACGGATCTATCGGCAAAAATAGATGTATTAAGCATAAAAACAACCTTTGCTCACTTTAAATGTAAGCAAAGGTTGTTCGATCTACAAGATTACTTATCAATAATGTCCGTTATTTTCAACATTCTTGCAATTAATGCCGTGACCTCCGCACGCGTCATTGGTGCTTTCGGACTGAGAACCTCTGGTCCATTACCTTGAATAATTTCCGCTGCGATCAGTTGGGCAACATCTGCTTTTGCCCAAGCAGATACGTCAGGCGCATCCTTGTATCCAGCCAGTGCCGAAGCTGCTTGTTCTTCACTCAACGCGGCTCCTGAGTCTATCATACGGTATGCACGGGCAATCATCGAAAATCCCTGTTCTCTAGTAATTTCCTGATTGCCGTAGAAGCTTCCATCGTTGTAGCCGCGAACGATCCCGAACTCATTCGCAATGGCTACGGAAGCACCGTACCATGCTGAATCCGTAACATCCGGGAAAATATTTTGCGGTGCATCCTGACGCATTAAGCCCAGACCCAATACAACAATGTCAGCAAATTCCGAGCGCGTAACATTGCGGTTCGGCGAAAACGAATTGTTGCCCGTTCCTTCAAGATCAAGTCTTGCTGCAACATTGTTCGTGTCCATTTTGCCCCAATGGTTCTTCACATCGTCGAAATCTCGCGGATTCCAGATGACCGAATAGGAACCATGGCTGCGCAAGTCGTTAATTTGTGCGTAATAACGGCCATTGATTTTCGCTAAAACCGTCGGCACATGGAATACACTTCCGTCCGAATTAACAACGACACCTGTCGTGATACGGTTCGGATCGATACCTTCCGGAAGAGCGATGTACTTAGGCGCATATCCACTCAGTTGCTCAGATCTTTTCGTCTTACCGCTATTCGTGAAGGTCAAGTCGAGATCAACCGGGTTAACCAGCAGTTGGTAACCTTGCGCTGTCGCTTTATTCTTAGCGCTCTGAATCAATGCATCCGCTGAACGGGAGATGTTGATTTGAACAGCTATATCGTTTAATGCGGGGTTCCCCAATTGCTTGGACACCGAGTCAAGGTCCATCTTTCCGCCAGGAACAGGATAGATTGCCAGCTCATTGCTGATTTCGAGGTTTGCCTTTTTATCAGCCAATGTTTTCACAGTTCCTGCCGTTAATCCGTCTACTTTAAGATCGCCATTTTTAGGTGAGTGGATTACAAGTTTCTGTCCGTTGCCTTGTGCCAGGGACTCGTTCAGCTTGTTCAGATCAACTTGAACCGACGTTGTCGTACGGTCTTCTAAAGTTGACGTTTTGCCGGTTGCAAACGTGCCCTCCTTGTCGTTCACAGAGGTTTGGATTCCCGACTCATCCGGCTTTGTAGGTGTTATTGGAGTCGTCGTGCTTCCGCCACCAGTTCCGCTATTGTTTCCATTTGATGTTGAAGCCGACGTGCGAATCTTGGCGGACGCGCTGATGGTGGACGCGCTTTGTGTCACTGTTGCTTTCACTCGCGTTACAAACGAATACTCCGTATCCGGCGTCAGTCCAATGAACGTCGGGCTGCTTTGCCACGTTAAGCCGCCATCCTTGCTGTACTCCTGGCCGTCAACGGCCTGCAACGTGATGCTCGTTGCGGTCTTACTATCCTCTACCGGAACGCTAGGTGCCGGTGGACCATCCACTTTCGCGACCGGTGCCGTAGCCTCGCTTGCTACACTGCCAGTCGCATGCGTGCCATCAGCTATAACCTTCACGGTAATAGCCTTGCCGATATCGTCTTCAGTTAACGCGTAGCTGGCACTCTCCGCTCCCGGAATGGCGACTCCGTCGCGATACCACTGGTACATCGTCGCGTCTTCCGTCGTGTCCGGCGTATAGTTGATACCCGATAGATCGGCCGTCAACGTTTGACCAATCTGGGCTGTACCCCTGATCGACACGGTGCCTCCCATTACCGAATATTCCGGTGTTGTAACTCTCGTGCCACTTAAGTCTGTTGTAGGAGGCTCACCGATCATATCTTCAGGAACTGTCACAATTTGATAGGTGGTCCCAGGGTCAAGGTTATAAAAGGTTAAATCTGAACCCGTACCTGTTTTCCAATCACTGACCACATTGCCTTGTGCATCAGCTATAGCATATTTAACCAGAGTCGATGAAGGGTTTACAGTAATTGTTGTTTTACCGGGATTTACCGAATCTTTTCCTACTGCAACGTTATCATTTACTGTCGGCAATGTAATACTTTGCGTCTCAGTAACCGTACCTGGAGTTGTTGTACTTGCATTAAATGTCGTCGAAGCGGCAACTTTGTAAGTACCACCAGGCATTAAAGGTTGAAAGACAATTGGGTTTCCGTTGCTTGGATACCACCCGTGTGAATCGGCCATAATTTCATTGCCGTTTTGATCATATGCTTTATATCCTGTAACCGGGTTCCCGTCCAGATCGGTAACGCTCATCACCGTACTTACGTCAAGAGGGGTTCCAATGATTGTGCCGGAACCGTTATAAACGGAATAAACTGCTGACGTTACACTCTTGATACCGCTTGAAAAGCTTGCAACATCTTTTGTGGCAGTGATGACGTTAATGACACCAGAATCATACTCAACGATAACTCCTGGATCTTTATATTGGCTAGTAACACCGTGTGTATTATTTACGGGTAAGTATCCTATTTTAGTATCATCTTTGTCTAGCATAAGTGTAAGATGGGTAGGGATTCCATTTGGCAGAAGAGTTGCTTCCAGACCTGTTTGCTGATTCGGGTTTGTTACATACCTTGTTTCGCTATAAACAGAAGTGTCCCAATTAGGTCCTTGAGTTTTAGTAGCGCCTATAAAGCTTAAAAAATGCCAAATCCCTCCATCCCCCGCCCAGGGACTTTGACTTTTAAATTCTTTAAACATACTGGCAATCACAAACATTTCACCAGGATTGTCTGCTGTCGGCTCTACAAGATGTCCGTGATTGTTTGTTGCAATATCCACAGCATCTTTAAAACCCATGGTATTCTGTCTTGCCACATATACAAAATGACGTCCATTGTAGGTACGTACAGATGTTTTTCCATCGTTCAATGGTTCTCCTGGCGCTACATTTACTGTTACACTTTGGGTTTGACCTGAATTTTGTGTAAATGTCAGATTTCGAATAATGGCTTGAATTTCTTCATTAGTTGTACCGCTTGAAAAATTGAATACTCTATTTGTAGGTGTAGATTCGTCAGTAATAACGCCACTAATGTTTATGCCATTCGTCAACTCGGTAATACCGCTTGAAAGAGTTCCAACAGTAATTGTGCCATTATTTACAGTCACAATAAAGTATCCGCTCTCTTCATCAAGTCCTCCAAATGTAGCATTGGATAGCTGATAGGTTGATTCGGATAATCGAACAGGAGTACCAAGATCAAATGTTGGTGTATCCGCCGCTCTTGCCTCTAACGGATAAAAAGGCATCGTCGTCAACACCATAACGATTGCCATTAGAAAAGATAACATGCTTCGATTTTTTAATTTCATCTTTGGTTCTTTCCTCCTAATGAAAGTATTGAAATTCTCCCCGCCATGGTCAGATGATTATAACGCTATCTTGTCATGTCGCAACACCCCGTTCTGAGTTCAACTAAACAAATAGCGGAGAGAGACCGTAATGAGCGGTTTTCTATAAACCACATTATAGACAAAACTTCTAACCAAACTCTAACCACAAATAATAGATTTGACGGAAGTGAGCCTGCTCTCAACTTCGGACCAAAAATCCAACCATTTCCTTATTAAATAGATATCGTTTCTTACCGATATAGATATAGCATCAGAAATATGGATTCAATGTTCGACGATTGGGGGCTGCGTACGAATGAAGGTCATGTTGATAGACGATGAGCGGCTGGCGTTAGTCAGGTTGGAAAAAATGCTGGGGGAATTTCACGATTGCCAAGTAATCGGCTCCTTTTCGAAGGCAGAGTTGGCGATCAATCATATTGGCGAATTCAAACCCGACGCCGTCTTTCTGGATATTCATATGCCGGGATTGAATGGTTTGAGAGCAACCGAGAGAATACGTTCTGTCTCGCCGGACACGAAAATCATCTATGTGACAGCCTATGACGAATACGCGATTGAGGCATTCGAACTGGATGCGACCGATTACTTAATGAAGCCGTTAAGACGCGAACGCGTGAGCCGAACCATACAGCGTCTACGGGAGCGCGTTGTTGAGCATAAATTGGAGTCTCCGGAAGAAGGTTTGTTGTACCATTGCTTGGGTGCCATGCAAATCCGGAAGCCAAACGGGGAAATGGAGTTCCTGAAGTGGAGAACGACGAAAGCGAAAGAGTTGTTTGCCTACTTACTGCATCATCGCGGGAAACTCATTAGCAAGAACGCCTTGCTGGAGCTGCTGTGGCCGGAATTGGACGAACGCAAAGGGCTCGCCAACCTGCAGACAAGTATTAATCGGATTCGGAGCTTATGGAAGAATACGTTCGGAGAAGGCTATATATCCATCCGATATTCTCAGTACGGATATGTCCTTGAGTCGAAACAGCTGCTAATCGATGCGGAGGAATGGGAACAAGAGCTTCGCCGATTAAACCCTGTGTCCATTGAGCAGGCCCCTGAACATCAGCGATTGCTCGATATGTATCGCGCTAATTTTTACGAAGAGGATCATTATGTGTGGGCGGAGAGCGAACGCCAAAGGCTCAAGGGACTATGGTTGCAACATGCCCAGCAGTTGGGGCAATTCTATTGTTCTAACGACATGAATATGGAAGCGCTTGGGGTTTATCATCAAATACAAAAGCAGGATCCTCTGAATGAAGATAGTTACCTCACGCTTATGAATATATATGCTCGGCTGAGTGACGCCGATTCTGTTCATAAACAATATGAATTTATAGTTCGAATATTGAAACAAGAAGTAGCGACCGATCCCAGTATTGGCATATTGGAATGGTATACACGATGGAAAAAGTCAGATAAAAGCGTGGTGCACCATTAGACGATTGGACGCAATCTGTACCTGAAATCAAGCGCGTTACCTGGGCTGCATGGAGTCGGTTGACAAAAAAACCGTTCGTCCGATCGTTGTACCAAGGGATTGAACGAACGGTGGTGGGACTTATTAAATCCTATTGATAACGCAAGTGTAAGCGCGAGTGTTCTTATATTTATGTTTGGTTCATTTACGGATTTAGGCTAAGCCTTTTTTCTACCAATTTTTGGAACTACAAAACTGACAATTGTGCCTTGATTCGGAACACTTCGGATTTGCAGTCCTTTGCCGTATATTTGTTTCAATCGCCGATCCGTATTGAACAAGCCGATTCCCGCCCTTCCTTCCAGCCGACTGTCCAGGATACGCCTCACCGTTTCCTCATCCATACCTAAACCGTTATCTGCAACCGAAATTTCCGCATCATGTTCTTTTTCAGTAATTCGGATATGAATCTCTCCACCTTCATCACGACTTAGTAGGCCGTGTCGTATTGCGTTTTCGACAAGAGGCTGGATGCTGAGCGGGGGGACTTGCAAATGAAGCCTTGAGTCGACCTCCCAGCGAATGTTTAATCTATCCTCAAAACGTTCCTTTTCGATATACAGATATGAGCGGACAAGACCAAGCTCCTGGTCAAGTGAAACGAGCCGTTCCAAATTCCGAAAATCGAAGCTTGCCCGCAAGTAGTGGCCGAATGCTTCAAGCAAAGCGCTCATTTTATCATTATCGATTTCGCTGAGAGCGGCTATTGAATTGAGCGTATTGTAAAGAAAATGTGGTTGGATTTGCGCCTGAAGCCAGGCTGCTTCCATGCGCAGCCTTTCACGCACCGATTGCCTCAATTCAGTCAATGCCCGCACCCTGGACTTCAATTCCATCGCATCAACCGGCTTCGTTACGTAATCGTTGGCGCCAGACAAGAATCCGATATCTATATCTTCCGGTCTGCTACGAGCGGTCAGGAGCAAGATGGGTAGCTCCGAAATGGAAAATCGCTCACGAATAAAGCGGGACAATTCATACCCCGACATATGGGGCATCATAATGTCGGTAATGATCAAGTCCCATTCTCTGGTATCCAAAATGGCAAGCGCTTCAGATCCACTTACAGCTGTGACGACGGTATACTTTTCCGAAGCAAGGAGATTGCTCAGTATATTTAAATTGACGGCATCATCGTCTATGACCAGAATGTTTGGCCAATCAGCATCGGCCGCCGACTCCAGTTTGGTAATGTCAACGCGAGGTCCCGAGGAAACAGTAACGGCCGCTTCTGCATAAACGGCCGTTACCGGTGCAATCATTGCAGTCTCGCTTTGCCTGCTCGATACATCGGAGAACGGCAAGGCTAAGCTGAATACTGAACCTTGGCCCGGAATGGAGCTAACCTCCAACATGCTTCCATGCAGCTCCACCAGCTGCTTGCATATACTTAACCCGAGCCCGAGCCCATTTCCAATCGCCGTTATGCCAGAGTCCCCCTGCTCGTAAGGAGCAAACATCCTTTGCTGTGTCTTCAGATCTATCCCCATGCCGGTGTCGGCGACGACAATATTCGCCTTACCGTCCTTCACCTCAGCCTTTATTGTGATTTGTCCTTGATCTGTATATTTCACCGCATTGTGAAGCAGGTTGAACAAAATTTGCGTAAGCCGGTTTTCATCGGCCATGACACTAGGGAAGTTGACCGGAATGTCGTTGACGATACGAACCGGCTTGCCTTCCGTCAAGAAACGAAGCATATCGGTTACACCGGATGCGACTCCCTGAACGCGGACACTCCCTATGTGCAGGCGGATCCCATTCTCCTGAAGTC
The DNA here is from genome assembly GCF_059383755.1 of Paenibacillus sp. JT22N15. Classification (NCBI taxonomy): domain Bacteria; kingdom Bacillati; phylum Bacillota; class Bacilli; order Caryophanales; family Paenibacillaceae; genus Paenibacillus; species Paenibacillus sp. JT22N15. The sequence goes on from NZ_JBXENV010000022.1 coordinate 7,545, forward strand.
GTCTCATGTCCAGCAGATCGTTAAGCATGTATGACATTCGCTTGCCTACGGAAATAAGCAGCTTCATGTTCTCTCTGTTTTTGTCGTCTTTATCGTTAATTCCGGTATCCAGAACGGTCTGGGCGATGTTAAGTATGCCATGCAGCGGATTCCGCAATTCATGGGATGTGTTTGCCAGGAAATCGTCTTTCAGCTTGTCCACTTTCTGCAGCTTCTCGGCGAGCTTCGCCGTTTGGGTGGTAACGTGGAAATAGCGTTTGAACCAGAAAGACGCAAAAGCGAGGAACGCAACGATCAAGTCAATCGGGTAATAACCCATAGCGAGCAGACCCTTAAGATAACCCCCAATGATATTAGTCAAAATGCAGGTTAGACCAAAGACCAAATAAATGGCATTCTTATCGCTTATCAGGGCTGTACGCAGCGAGAACATCAGAAAGTACAAACAAGCTATTAAATCTATGGTGTAGTATACAGCCAATGCGCTCAGCCCATATCCCGCTGGCAATAGTACAATCGCCAGTGTAGCAATCACGCAGAGCAAGGGGAACCATCGGAACACCCTGTTCTCCTCATGCTCCGGCAAGAGACTTTTGGCAAACTGCAGCAGGAAGGCGCCTACTCCAATAAAGGACAGAAGGATGAGTTTAATGGACCACTCGTAGCTGAGGGCCGGCAGCCATGCCAGCAAAAGTTTATCGTCGTCGAGCAGTGTCATGACAATAGTACTAACAACGAGCATAAAAAAGTTGATCAAAGATTTATTCCGTGTTCCGATCACGTAAAGAATCAAGGCATACAAGGCATGAATCATCAGAACGACAACTACGACTATCTGCATGTTAACGGAAAACCCTACTTCTTTTTTCACCGCTCGTTCACTGCCGAACTTGATCGATCCAGTCACACCGCCTCTTATGCTGTTGTCATAATTCGCGGCATGTACGACAATATCAATTTCGTCAGTATCGGCCTTGAAAATAGCGGTATAGGGCGTGCTTCGGGCTGTATACTGCTGTTTGTTCTTTGCTGGTTGCCCATCTTTCGCCAATAGACGACCGTTTACGTATAGCTCGGACGATGTAGCCACATTCGGAACGCGGATGCCATAGGTTAGTTCGTTATCCAGGTCCACCTTGACGCGCAGACGATAAGAGCCATAGCCATATGGCGAGTTGTTCGCGGATAATAACGAGTCCCACTTTCCGGGAACCGGGATGAACATCCTCCCTTCTCGGGATGAGAGTGTGTTCGACTCGCCTTGTTTCACAAATTTGCCGGGATAAAACTCCCACTCTCCGTCTAATGTAATCGTGCGATCATTGGTGAAGTCGAAACCGCGCAAATCCAACTCGCCCCGAACCGCATGAGGGTGATCCGGCGACGTCAGAAGAAATGCCCAAATGATTCGAATCAGGATTAAGGTGATAAAGAATGACCCTGTAATAAGGACCGCTTTTCGTTTTGTCATCATAATCCAACCTATTTCGACAAAAACCAGGAAATCCCTTTGATGATAACTATTAAATCTTGAAAAATGGAACATATGCTGATAATCACAGCTTCCATACCGGGTATTGATGGTCGTATCTACAATGCCCTCGACGATGCGCCGATTTCCGTTGCAGAGTTGCTTCAGCTTCATAATAGCGAAATTTTGTCGGAAGCACTGCATCAGGATTATTATCCATAGGACATGATCGTTGATACAACACGTATAAGAAAGGAATTACAATATCGACCGATTTACCCGTCGTTCTATTCGGCGAAAGATACAGGGGCATTTTAAGGACAAGGATATAATACCACAGAGTTTCGGAGGCAAAAAAATCGCGTCCTCCAAGTGGAGAACGCGATATGAAGCAGTTTGATTTCGTGTTTCAATATCGTCATTAACGCTTTCGGGCAACCACCGCTAACCGGCCGTTTTCGGTCGAGTACTCGCACGTGGACAGCACAATAAGCTTGTCGCCATACCGGGCTGTTACTCCAGTGTCATAAAGAGCGAGTTCATTGATGTTCTGAACATACGAATCGAACTCGGCGGGCGTACTTACATTCTCAATCTGGTAGTATTTAAAAACGTCGTCCGATTTGCGATAAACTTTTGAAAGAATAACGGCAACTATCTCATACTCTTCCTGTTCGTAAAGCGTGCTGAACTGGAACGTAGCATGCTCTTTATAAAAGCTTTCGTTCTTGTACTTCATTAAATCTTTAAACATCCAGCCGCTTTTCATGTGATGTCCATGAATCAGCAAAATGTCCGAACCGTTAGTCCGGCTATGCGCGTCCAAAAATGGGAGGCCGCCTTTGTTTTCCTTTTTATCGAAGTCATGATTGAGATAGTACTCGGCATCCTGTAGATTCTGCATGACTGGGTACTCAATTCGGGTGCCGTCAATCTTCAGCCAGCCGACGATGTCCGAGTTCCTCTCGTAAAGCTCTCGAAATTCGGGAAGCATGACCGGCTCATTCGCCTTATTGAACAAAAAGGAGGGGAATGCATCCCCTCCGAATTTATCCGAACCTTCCTCCCAAACTTTTGTCAGCTCTTCGATTTTCTGCTGCTCAGCATAATCCCGCAGGAGAGTTCTCGCAGCACTAACGAGAGAAAATACCAACACAAGGAAGGAAACGGCGATAAGAATTTTTTTAGTTTTGCTCATTTTCTTACCGCCTTTCCGGTCACTGGATGTGCTTTTTCTTCTTGTTACCGAGTAGACAGAACCCGATCGTCATCAAGGACATCAGCGCCAAAGCCATATAGAAGATTGGCGGTACGCTGTTGTCTCCAGTCATCGGAGCATCGTCCAGCTCGTTGTTACCGTTGCCGATTTCATTGTTACCGTTGCCGGTTCCGCCGTTACCGTTGCCGGTTCCGCTGTTACCGTTGTCGGTTCCGTTGTTACCGTTGTCGGTTCCGTTGTTACCGTTGTCGGTTCCGCTGTTGCCGTTGTCGGTTCCGCTGTTACCGTTGTCGGTTCCGCCGTTACCGTTGTCGGTTCCGCCGTTACCGTTGTCGGTTCCGCCGTTGCCGTTGTCGGTTCCGCCGTTGCCGTTGTCGGTTCCGCCGTTGCCGTTGTCGGTTCCGCCGTTGCCGTTGTCGGTTCCGCCGTTGCCGTTGCCGGTTCCGCCGTTACCGTTGTCGGTTCCGTTGTTACCGTTGTCGGTTCCGCCGTTGCCGTTGTCGGTTCCGCCGTTGCCGTTGCCGGTTCCGCCGTTACCGTTGTCGGTTCCGTTGTTACCGTTGTCGGTTCCGCCGTTACCATTGTCGGTTCCGCCGTTACCGTTGCCGCCGGTTCCGCCGTTACCGTTGCCGCCGGAACTGATCGGCTTCATTGGCACATCGTATTTTACAATGTCAAAATCGACAGAAATCGTATCACTCCTGTGCGTTTCGTATCCGTCCTTCGTTACGATCAGATAGTAATCCGCTTCAGGAAACACCATGTAAGCATAGAAGCCATTTGCGTCGCTATCCTGCTCCGGGCTCTCATTGTCGTGCGGCGGAAAATTCGGAACCTGAGGAAGCGTTACTTTCGTATCCGGAATGCGGCCGTTATCTCTATTCCGCTGCGTATCCGCATAATACAATGTAACTTTGGCTCCATCAATTTTCTTGCCAGTGGTGGCATTTCCTGTCGTTTCATCATAAACCGTACCGTAAGGGTCGACCAATTCCTCGGAAATATTCAACTCTCCGTTAGCCTTCACGTCCAGTTGCGTCACTTTGAGGAGCAGTTCCTCGCCGGTCTCAGCTTTATAACGAACTTCCATTGTGTACTTCTGCTCGCTTAGCCCTTCCACGGAGAAAGTTCCGTTCAAAGCCATTGGGAATGCCTTGGGACGACCGTTCTCCATAATATAATTGCCGTGCTGATCCTTCAAATAGATATGCATATGGCTGGTAAACGAATCGTTAAATAGCTCTTTCGCTCCATCCGGCTGCTTGAACAGAACGATCCCTACCGCCGTAATGTCCGCCGGAACGGTCTCGCCGGTCACGCTGCCGTCCACATTTGCTTTTTGCGTGAACTCGACAGGGACATCCTTCCCGCCTACCTGATACCTCTTCGTATATGTGATCGTATAGTCGGTATCCGCTGTGACTGGGACCGAATATTCACCCTTCTCATTCGTCTCCACCTGAAGCTCCTTGCCTGTCTTCAGATCGGTCACTGTAATGGGCGCATTCGGAATGGCTTCTCCTGTGTTGTTGTCACGCAGTACGCCTTCCAGATACGGGCGGGTATTGACAAAGTGTGCTTCGGCCACTTTTTTCTCCGGAATGGTGCCTGTGCGAACGAGACTTTCGGGATCCGTCACATAGCCGTCATTCGTATAATCATCTTGGGTCACCTTATACTGGAGATCTGTCGGAAGTCCTTGCACAACGAGCGTCTGGCCATCTGCAAGCTCGAAGGTCTCTCCGCTCTTAATTGTGCCCTTGCTGCCGTCTGACTTCTCATAGGAGTAGGATTCGCTCTCTCCTTCGCCTGTGAAGGTGACCGTGTACTTGAACGGCTTCTGTTTGTCTTCGTCTTTGCCTTTAACCGTGTTGCTGATTAGTAGGCCGCCCTTCAAGACTCGCAAGTTCGTAAACGGGGCAGCTTCATCTTTGCCCTCCACGATTCCGGTATAATACCGTTCCTCAGGAATGGTCACGTATTCGTCGGCTGTGTATTCCTTCTGGGTAATGGTATATTTCAGACCCTTAGGCAGATCCAAAATATCCAGTGTCTCTCCATCCTTGAGCCTGAAGGTATCACGGGACTTGATCGTCCCTGTGCCACCGCCCGACTTCAAGTAAGAGTAGCTTCCATCCTTGCCTGTATCCTCAAAGATGACGGTGTACTCGAACTCCTTCGTCTTGTCGCCGCCGTTGCCCATGACCGTATTGCTGACGGTCAGCTTGTTAACGGTTCGCTCATTGATGAAGTCCACCTTGTGGTCGCCTTTATTCACGATTGTTCCGGACAGCTCTCTCGTATCCGGCGTGATGGTATAACCGTCAACGGTCGTATAATCGGCCTCCGTTATGGTATAGACCAGATCCGCAGGCAATGTAGGGAGCGTCAGAGATTCTCCGTCCTTGAGGGTAATCTTGTCTCCACTCTTAATCGTGCCAGACGTATTATCCGACTTCTGATAGGCGTACTCTCCGTCCTTGCCTTCGCCGGTGAAGTTCACGGTGTATTCAAAATTCTTGGAAGAGTCGCTGCCGTTTCCTTCCACCTTATTGCTGATGGTCAGCTTTCCTTGCGCTGGCGTAGGCACGACCAACGGATTATCAGAGGTTACTTTCACACCGTCTACCCAGATGGGCTTTCCAGGCGTATTCCCGACGTAAACCTGATAAATTCTCGTAGTTGGCAACCATGTCGTTGTGTCAATATAAGTTTCCTTCAGCTCATAATACCCTGGATCTGGGAATAGCAGATTAAGTTTTCCTCCGCTATCGGTTGTTCCTTTAGCGACTTGAGTTCCGTCGCCTTTCTTATAGAGCGTAAACTCTACGTCTTTTAGCGGATTGTTGTCGGGATCTACCTTTTTCAGGGGCAGCAGGGCATTGGAGCTTGAACTGCCGGCCACGTCTGAACTGTCCAGCGTGCTTTCACTTTTGGCACTGACAGATTTCAGCTTATCATCGCCCATCAGCTTTACCTCGTTGCCCATTTTATCGCCAGCATTCGCTTTAGAAGGATCAACCTCGGTTTGGTACACAAACTGGTAAAACTTATTAGGGTCGTCCATTTTAAATAATAGAACCGTGGTGCCGCCCTCACCTGGCCCGGCCTCCACCTGAACTTCTGAATTCGGGTCGCTGAGATTCAGTGCAGCACCGTCTCGTTCAAGAGCACCGCCGGCAGTCAGTTTAGCAGGATAGACTGCCATACTAGGCGCTGTCAGCACAAGCTTTCCGTTTACTTCATAGCGCAGATTCATACCTGCACCTAGGGTATCCTGTAAATAAACACCCTGCTCCATGTTGAATGGCGGGGTATAGTTTACCGTCCATTCCAGCACCCCTGGAACTGGCTTAGTTACCGATTTGCCCAGAGTCTGAATAGGTACAATAACTTTGCGCTGTTCGGTGAGAACCTTCTCTTCTCCGCCCCATGTCATATGTAGGTCGGCTTTGTTATACAGCACCTGCTTGTCTGTGCCGTTGGTGGTGTACTCCTCTAAATATTTCTCTAGAGCCGTATTGGAAGGTCTTGCCTTAACCAGAATGACATAAGGGCTTTCCAACTTGGAGAAGGTAAAGGTGCCTTCATTGCCGCTATGGGAGAAACTCGCCACATGAGCAGGACTGTTTGGCTCAATGATTGACACGGCGTTGTTTCGGACCCCATAGCCAGTGCCGCTGACATTATCCGAGTAGCCCTTATAAAGCTCATAGTCCTTTCCCTCTCCAAAAGGAACGAACTCCCAACCCTCGGGCAAGGTGTCCACCAGCTTAACATCGGTGATAACCCGACTTCCGCCGTCTTTCGCCATTTCGACTGTGTTGTAGCCCGGCATATTGATGCTTAGGCGGAAGGTGACCGTCTTAGTTATTCGGTCATAACCAGCTAAGGTGTATGCATCGCCGCTTGATGAGCTGTCATAACCGATATAGCGTTGAACGTTGTTCGGAGTATACCATGTGTCAGCCGTCCCATCCCCCTTAATAGGATAGGATGCCGTAAGCATATCCTTGTTCAGCATACGCAGGTGAAGGTTGGCGCTGTTTTGCGCTTGTTTTACGGTTTCGCCGTCAATGAGCAAAGCCCGATTCCAGATTGTTTTCCCTGCGTTAATATCCTGTCTGAAGAGGATGTCTGTGTTGGTCTCAAGGGTACGGAAGCTGAAGGATGAAGCTACTTCGGTATAACCGGTCACCTTGATCAAATCAGCCACCACTTTACCGTCCACGGTCAAAGGAATATTTTTCATGGTCAGGCTATTTGCATTGGTCTTCAAAGTTCCCGACTGGTATTGCTTCCAAAGCTGCGCAGAATTGACGTTTCCTTTGATTTTCGCAATCGTTTCCGCACTCACTTCGCCCGTTTCATCCACAGCGTTGTCCAAGACGTTCAAATCTCCGCCATGCACCAGCACATCGTATACCGCAGCATTTGGCAAAGCATACTGTGGCGTTAGATTAACGGTCCATGTGATACTGCCCAGGTTATAATCCTCCATCGTAATAGCGCCTGTTTTTGTAAAAGTGTGCGCCCCAATGGTGACAATTGCCTCGTCAGTCACTGCGTTAGGTCTTGTGCCAGTCATTACATCGTTGTTCTGTATGCCATTTGGTGTATCCAAATTCCAGTTGGCACGAGGATCGATTCTGAAGCTGGAACCGCTTTTCACCTTGCTCTTAATTACTAATTCTACTTTACCGTTAATATCCCCAAAGGAATAAACTCCGTTTGAATCTGGTGTAATTTGTGTTTCTTCAGATACAGTGCCATCTACCGTTGTCTTCCATGCAGCCGATTCAAATTCCAGCCCAGCAGGTAATACATTGGTTATAGAAAAGTCCTTTAACCCTTTTTTGTTATATTGGTTAACTGTTACTTTCCATGTAATCGTTTCATTTGGATGGTCATATGAAGCCGAGGCTTGAATCCAGTCGGGTGCTACCCACGTTTCCCGTACTGCGCTGGCTTTTACAGCAGCACTCTCATCCCTCAGTTCAACTTTTGGATCAAAACGCTGTCCATTAGATCGACCGGGATCAAGCCCCACGCCCCGATACTCTTTATAAAACAAATCCTTATTGAACCATGCTTGATACTCAACCTTCGGGTCCACACCAGTTCCCGCTGGGAAGATGTAGCTCAGCCCGCCATCAGCATCTATGGTTGGCTCTACCGTAGTGCCGTTTACCTTGAAGGAGCCCGGTACATAGACCATTCGGTAATCGGCAGGCTTCGTATAGAAAGTCATCCCATCTAGTGGCAGCTTGATTGCTGCATCAAGCACATCAAAGGAGGATGGAGTAGACTGGATGGTCAGATAACCATCCTGATAGGCTGGCACGGTCACATACCACCAAGTCCAGCTCCCATTCTTTGGCCAGTTGTTTCCTGTCAAGCTAATGCTGTACGCCGGCGTAACATCAGGGTTCTTTAGCTCATACGCTCCCCCGAAAATCGAGATAGGCTTTGTATCGCCGTAATTTATGCCCGTTACATCCGAATTGGCAGTGGTTTCAAAGCCGAAGGTAACCGCTTTTCCAACACCATTGAAAAACCAATCGTCGCCATTAAATACAATCTTGATGCTATTTGGGGTGAAATAAGCGGTGCCAAGCTGTTTCACTCCAAAATCAGTTGTGGCCATCAAGGATTTGGTTGCTGTTGGCAGCACCACTTCCTTGAAGTAGGGATCCCTGTTTAGCTCGATCGAGTCTCCCTTCTGAATGTACTTGGTCGTGTCATTTTCATCCGGCGTATTTGCATAATCCCCCTTTACCGGCACCTTGAGGCCCTCTGATTTGAGGGTAAATGCCTGTCGGCCCTGAATTGTACCGCCTGGAGCAATTTCAGCTCCCTGCGTCACCTTCAGCGGAAAGGTTGAATTAGCATCCATGAACACCACCGTTTTGTCCGTCACGGCTGCCGCCATCATTATGGAATTGTTCGGCACATCGTACACTGCCTCAGTTACTGATTGCGGTTCGTCCGCACTCGGCGCGCTCTCCGCATATGCAGGGACAGAGAATGCCACCGTCTGCAAGACAAGCATAATTGCCAGGCAGAAAGAGAGTATTGCTTTACCTATGCTGCGTTTACGTTTCAAGACACATTTCTCCTCCATTCCCGAAACTACTGATATACTTCCACCCAAATTTCGACACTTTCTTTCCTAGTTTAAAAACCTGGACTCTACAAAATCTCTACAATGTATATAATTTCCTTCTCCTTTTAAATTTCAATAAAAATCAACCACTGACAGACTTCAAAGCGTTAAATATAGATCGCAATTATGGCTTCCTAACATCGCATTAATTTTGAGAAACCAAAAAAAATTTGGCCTATTCCTCGTGTGAGTTTTTTCCTTTATATGCATAGTTCGGGGTGTGGAGAATGTGTGATTTATTGTGTTTTTCTAGAAATTTTATTCCATTAGAGGGTGTTCGGAAACGGTACTGTAAAAAGCAAAACGAGCCTGCCGGTAATGGCGCAGGACTCGTCTGTGGCTATGCTGCGAGGAGATACGTCGGTCAATTGTCACTGGTCCGAATCTTGACGAGCAGGCTGCTCTTGTGCAGGTAGGGAATCGTGATGCCGAATATCCCGAGCTCGATTTGAAGAGATTACCAATGATTCTTTGGTTAGGAAGCTGGTACGGAAAGCACCGGGATAAAATGGTTGCCTCCGTACATTTGCCGATTACCGGACGATTTTAAAAGATGAACAGAGGGCTTCCGTCCTACAGTTCGCTGTAATTGGCAGTAATGCCCAACGGATTGCTAAAGTGATTACTCTCATTAACCGAGATTACGCTAAGCCTCTGCGTATTGATGAGCTAGCTAGCAACAACTGCTAGCATGAGCGCATCTTCCTTGCACACTCATTTTAAAGAAGTTACTGCAATGAGCCCCTTGCAATATCAAAAACAAGTAAGCTTAGTAGTCTCAAATCTGCCCGCTTACGCTTTTACTTACTTTAATATTGTCCTTTAATTACAAAAAACGAGCCCCGAATGGTTCCAGCTAGTTTAGACTTCTGCCTAGCAAACTTAAACTTCCCTTCCAACTCCTTTGGTACCTCCATCCCCTCAGCAAGCTTAAAACCAACGGCCCGCTTCTTAGGGTCATCAACCGTATACATGACATTAATGCCAAGACCATCCTCATAAAAGACGTAGGTAAATTGGATATTTTCCACTTGAAAACGCGACGTTTCTAAAAGGTTTGGCCGTAAACGCAATATCACGCTCTTTCAAAATGCGGTTCACATACTCAAGGTTTTCCTGACTTTCGCTTGCGGGTACGATCGTAAATTCATGTTTGTATTTGTTCATAAAGTAGCGGGCTTCATTAGCACGTAAACCAGCTAGCGCTTCTGCTACAGGTGAAGACTCTAATCCCGCCGTAGATACATTTTTGAAATTAACGATATAGGACATTCTCATCTCTCCAATGAATTCGTTTATTTTCTAACAACAGGAATCCATATTTCACCATAGACGAGGCCGTCTCGCTGCCCCATCTCAACCGTTGCATTGGGTCCACCAACATAGGCAAAAATTTGGGCTTCTGGCAAGACTTGACCAAAGGCAATACCTGTAAGCTTATTGCTCATCTCTTCGGCCGTATTTCCTTCGCCTTTAACGACGAGGTATTGCCCCTTCGGAAATTGAATAACTCTGTGCTCTTCCGGTACCGATGCTTCTGTCATGACACCAGCATAATACATCATTTTGTGATTTACAGCTTCGTTCACGGCAAAAATGTAGTCATTCATGGCAATGGCCTTTAAAGCGTTAAGCCTTCCATCCTGCTCCACTGCCCGCCAAAAGTTTTCCTTTTCCTTATTCATGCCGGCATAATCTGTGTAATCGCTCTTCAACTCCGTGCCAATACCTAGAACGATAAAGCTTTCTTTTTCCTCAAGGGTATACACTGCCATGATCAACACTCCTTTTTTTGAATGAACTAAATAATTTGTTTTTTCACTTGATACGTTTATAATAGCTATAAATCATGTCAAAATATGATACTGTTTAGAGGGACACATGAAAAAAGTTGAACGGATTAACATCATCATGCGGTACATCAACAACCGCGCCCACTTTACTATTTCTGAAATCATGCGAGAATTCAACATCTCTCGTTCGACGGCGATTAGAGATGTCAGAGAAATTGAGGCGATGGGAATGCCGCTTGTCGCCGAAGTCGGGAGGGACGGGGGTTATTTTGTCATGAGTAACTCTGTCCTACCCACTGTCCGCTTTACCGATAATGAAATTAAAGCTCTTTTTATTGCCTTTATGGCCACAAGAAACCAACAACTCCCCTATCTTAAGAGTCGCCAATCTTTAGCGGAAAAAATACTCGGCCTCATCCCGAAAAACCAGCAGGATGATCTTGTTCTGTTAAATCAAATTTTGCTGTTCGAAGGAACCAACCCCCACAATCCCGACCTGCTTGATCTGACAGATCTGCCCCATCCTACTTTAGAACAACTCATCCAAATTCTTCTTATTGACAGCTATTTAGTGGTTTCCGTCGAAGAAGGAAGAGAACTAAAGTCTTATCCCATTTACCTCATGCATCTATATCGTGAAAAAAGCTCATGGCAAATTGAAGGCTTTGACTTAGATGAGGAAAAGAGGCGGATCATTCCTGTCGACAATCTCACCGATGTCAAACCATACCCTGAGAAAAAAAGAATAAGCAAGAAGATGATTGTCGAACAACTAAGCAAGCAGGAAGAAGCCATCAACCTGGTCCTCGAACTCGGTCCAAAGGCGATTGCCCAGTACAAAAAATACTATCCCTTACATATTTCCATTTCATACACAAATCCTTATCAAACTACAGCTGTTCTAAAAACATTTATCAATGTTCATCATGCGGAGGAATTGGCTGAAATAACAAATTGGCTGCTTTTTCTAGGGGGTGACATCAAGGTTAGGAAGGTGCCGAAAGAGGTTTTGGAGATTTTGCAGGAGAGGGTGGATGTTTTAGGAAACCGTTGAAAACCATAATAATACCTTGTTTCCATATTCCCGTTAAGCCAAGCGGATAAAGCGCTGGAGAAAAGCGAAGCAAGACCTGGACGGGGAAAAATTTTGCTGAACGCAAGCTCCATCTAACAATGAAACAACACGAGTGCATAGCGCACTACGTGTTGTTTTCTTTATTCACATCGAATAACCCTAACCGATCGTATGGTTAGGCATTTTTGAAATGCATGTCGACTTGGGGTACTTACAGTGGGCAACCTTATAGTGGTAAAATATAGATAAGAAATATTGGAGGTGAAGGTATGTATGGCTGAGTACAAAGATAGTAGGAAGTTAAACTTTCTATTACGGCACCTAGAATATCACTATACCTACAATAAAACGTTCAATAATGAGGAAGAAAAGGAGAAGAAGCTCCCCCATTTTATAGTTGATCATCCCGGCCGCGTCGCGGGGAATCCCCCTCCGCCGCTCTGGGTGCGAGTAGCTTTCTCGGGAGGGCGATGCCAATGAGGGATGCTGCGGAGGGTCAGCAGAAGCACGGGCAGCAAGAACATTTCGAGACGCTGCCGCTGTTTTCCACCTCGGATAAGAACGGACGGATGACTATGCTCCGGCCGGGACGTCGCGTCGGACGCGCGGCTCCGTTAATGCCGTGGCTGCTTACAGCTGCTGCACTGTGGTCGCTGACAGGCTCCGTGCCGTTCGGTGCATTGCTCGGCATGGCGCCGACACCGGCAATCAGCATGCTCCTCGGTCATCCGGTCACAGTCGGCGTCGCCGTTTTGCTGTTGTTCGTCGCGATAGGTACGACCGGCGGAGTGTACTCGCGATCGATTGAGCAGTTCGGACAGACCAGGGTGGCCGGCCTATTCGCGACGCTATCGGTAACAGGAGGGCTCGTAGTTGTAGCGGGAGTCCTCCTGCTCTGGACGCTGACAAGCGACCTGTCGCGCCCCTTTGACCTCGAGGCTCTAGCGACATCGCCGACGATCCCGCTAGAGCTCGGAGCAGTCGTCGGAGCTAGCTTCGCCCTCTGGGCCGCCATTACGCTTCTGCGGTTGCCCGGCTCTATCTCCCATGCCCGGCGGCGTCAGGCGGACATCGAGCGACTCCGCGTGGAGGGTTCGTCATGCACCGGGACGTTGACCGCCGTGAATTTTACTAACAGTTGGCTCTTTAATTTCCCGTTGTTCACGGTTGAGGTAAATTATATCGTTGATGGTGCTCCCCGTGTCGTCTCAGCACACATGCGCACCAGCGCCGACCGCGTTCCCCTCGTCGGGTCGCGAATGATCGTGCTGACCGACGGTCGCGGAACCACCCACGTGGAGCTGGACCTGGCGAGTGGAGCGGCATTCGAGCCGGACGTAGAGAAGTACGCCCCGTCGGACGGTTGATTTTGCGGCCCTGAACAGCTGCCATCATTGGAAGGGTATGATTTTATTCCATATCTCCCTCGTTTCACTTTAATTGCAGGGCTAATTCTTAATTTTTCGCCGTTACTTGTAATATGGCTCTCCGCGCTATCTGTAACAGCAAGATTTAGGACCATCCTCTGAAATAGCCCTTTCTTTTTCTCGCTTTATTCAAATATCGTACTCATACGCAACAAGATTACACTTAGAACTTTTTCTTTCTTGCCCTTACGAAAAAGACTATAATCACCGCAAGTATTATTGCTATTGCAACTACGATATACAAATCGATATCTTGTTCAAACATAAACCACATCTTGTGTTCTAAGTTTACTTGTTGTTTTGGTTGAACTCCTTCACCGAATAGTTCAGTTGCTTGGCTCAGGTTATTCATTTCGATTGTCGAACTGCACGGACTACTGCTTAATTCGCCATCCACTTCGCTAACGTATATTAAGTATTTTTTGCCTTCCCTGAATTCAAAACCCCAATTGTAGTCAGTTGCGACAATGATTTGAGAGTCAACTTCAATATTCCAACTTCGTTCAACTTCTACTATAAGATATCTAATTTTTTCTTTTGTCCCCGTAAACCCCTCTTGCTTCAAGTCAACCTTTATTTGCTTAACTTCACCGTAAACGGCTCCACTATATATCTCTAATGCTTCTTTGGGACTTCCCACTTCAGCACAGGACAAAGCTTTAGCCTGTTGTCCATTTGAAACAAAAAATACGGTAGTGAAAAAAAATATTAACGTGAGTAAACGAAGTTTCAATTTTCTCACCTGCTCTCATGATGTTTTTTATACATTCTTATTGACTTCTTAAACAGGTGGAATGTTGCAATGATCTACCCTTTAGCTTGAAACCGATTCAAGCAGTTTTTGGTACATATATCATAATCGTGAACTAGAGCCAAGCCCCCTTTTCAGGAGGTATATAGATTGAGAATCATTAAAACAGGGCCGGACATTGTCATTTTGCATCGCGCGGAAGTGCTTCCCTGCGGCGCTCCGCTACAAAAAGAGCTTGCCCTTATTTATGATACGGTTCAGCTTAATGGGGCTATTGGCGAAAAATGCGAAAGGAGCTGCCGCCGTCAGCTCCTTTGCTTCAATTAGTTCTGGTGCGAGTATCATTTTCTGACCCGTTTACCCACTGGAATACTCTGAGCAAAACGAAATACATTATGTGGATCGTACTTTCGTTTCACCTGCTTCAATCTGCCAAAGTTCACGCCATAATACGCCTTGGGCCAGTTCTTAATCTGTAAATCGGGGAAGTTCACATAATCCCCCTTAACAAAGGGACGTAACGCTCTGCGGAACCTTTTCACCCACTGAATATTCCGCTTCTGCTCCCCGTTGTTCCTCCAGCGTGCTGACAGTTCGTAGATGGTCTCAGCTTTTCGATGAGGATAGGCGGTTGCAGTAGGCGATACTCGACTCACCGCGCTTCCTGAACCACCTAAGCTTTGACTCCACACGGTAGAATGCTTGTTGGGTGCTTTGGATAAAAAATCACGTATAATTCGCACTCCTTCACAAGGCAAAGGTTGAAGCCCATAAGCCCCGCTTATTTTAAATTTCGGCTCCAAATTCAGGTCCGATTCGGCAAAAAATTTGGTTGCTTCAATAAAAGGCACTGTCTTCACCAGCACCTTCACCGGAGTGCCTGCTCGCAAGAGCGGTCTAATCAATCGACGCAGTTCCTCTGCACCGCCAAGTAATTGCCCGGTAGATTCAATCGTTCCCACCTTCTTGGCAGCCACCTCAATGGTTGAGGTTAAGCGATTCGTGACAGATGGGGCCCAGTGCTGCCAAACCGGCAACACCTTCTCCAAATCGCCCCATTTCCAAGTGACGCTGTATATAGAAACCGTTGAAATGGGTCTAACCCGAAAAGTATAGGCTGTAGCAACGCCAAAGTTTCCTCCCCCGCCGCCTCGTGATGCCCACAATAGATCGGAATGTTTCCTCTTGTTTGCCACAATCGTCTTTGCTCCATACCGCCCCGAAGCTACGACCATCTTCACTTGTTTCAAGTTATCGCACGTAAGTCCATATTTGCGGGACAGAAGTCCAATACCGCCTCCCAGGGTAAGCCCGGCTACGCCTACGTCGGGCGCTGTCCCAGCCGGAAGTGCCACACGCTTATTCCACAGCTTTTTGTACACTCGGGCAAGTGGATTTCCCGTCTGTACTATGGCCACCCTATTTTTTCGATCAACCTTAACCTTATTCATCTCGCTTACATCGATAATAATACCGCCATTTACAGCCGAGAAACCTTCATAGCTGTGCCGCCCGCTGCGTACTCGCAGCCGTACACCATGCTCACGAGCCCATTTGACTGCGTTGATCACATCCTGAGTTCGTCTGCAAAAAACAATGACCTTTGGAAATTTGGAAAATCGCCTATTGAACTCCATTCTGGCGGCATTATATGACGGATTGCCCGGAAATACGAGCCGCCCTGTTAATCGTGTACCTCTCTTTTTCCGGTTTTGTGTCATCCACTTTACACCATCCCTGTTCATGGCATTAGCCTTTCTCATCAGCTTATGTAGGGATACTTGACCTAGTAGCGGCAAACGCCCTGTTTGTATCGTAAAATAGTTCAAATCGCCGTCACTTATGGTATGGTTCTCCGCGCTGTCTGTAACGGCAAGTTTTTTAGGCCATCCCTTGTGGGGATAGCCCTTCTAGTACATCTAATGAACATCAAACACTTGAACTCAATAACTCACCGAATTCCTTACCAAGGGATATTAATTAAATTGAAGTGAATTATGACGAAATGCACTTATTTACCTTGGCATCCTGCTGTTTCAGCCATCTCAAAATCGCTTGGTTTGTTTCTTCCGGCTTTTCTTGCTGGATCCAATGACCGCAATCCAGATTGACCACTTCCGCATTGAGCACGAACTTTGTCAAGTTTTCTGACTTTTGAACCGCATCCCGGTCGCCGTAGATCATGAGAGTCGGCTGTTGAATGATTGGGTTCACCTCCGCCAATAAGCGCCAGTTGCGGTCAAGGTTCCTGTACCAATTTATGCTGCCCGTGAACCCTGATGTTTCAAAAGCAGAGACGAGAACGGCCAGTTCGCTGTCGCTCATCAAGGGCTCACCCAGTGGTGTTTCTGCTCTGGCGAGTTTGATCAACGCCATACCTGGCTGAGGCTCTGTGGGGGGCTCGTTCTTCCTGTACAGGTTGCGAAGGAACCGGAACGTATTGTCTTCGAATACGGCGTCCGCGACGCCTGGCTGTCGATTGAAGTGGACGAAATAGAAGTCGCCGCCAAGTATTTCTTCCATGAACTCGATCCAGGGTTTTTCTCCGCGCTCTTGGTAAGGCAAGCTCAGATTTATCACTTTGCTTACACGGTTTGGATGCAATAAGGTCAGTCCCCAAACGACCATTGCACCCCAATCATGACCGACAAAGGTGGCGTCTTCGTAACCGTAGTGATCGAGTAGTGCGATGAGATCACCTGACAAGTGTTCAATGTCATAGTCTGTTACTTCGGTCGGACGGGATGAGTTGCCGTAACCCCGCTGGTTTGGGACGATGACATGGTAGCCCGCTGCGGCAAGAGCGACCATCTGATGACGCCAAGAAAAGGCATGCTCTGGCCAGCCGTGACATAGGACTATGGGTTTTCCGGCATTTTGTCGGCCTGCTTCAAAAACTTCGAGTTCCACACCGTTGACTGAAATAAGGGTGGGATTGGGAAAATCGGTTGGATTAAACATTAATCAAAACCTCCTTCTTGTGATACATGTAGTATAATGGACAAAAGGTGACATCTAGGTGGCACCGTTCTGAAATTATGTAGAAAAAAAGAGGGCAATTATGGATAAAGTGGAGAGACTCATTTCGATTATTATGATATTGCTGAAAAAAGAGGTTGTTTCTACAAAGGAATTCTCACAACTATTCAATGTATCCAAAAGAACGATCCTTCGCGATATGGAAACATTGAGCTTATCGAACATCCCGATCTACTCCGTCATTGGGGTCAAAGGCGGCTACGGCATAATGGATGAATACAAGGTTGATAAACGCCTTTTAAGCAGCTCCGATTTACAGAATATATTAACTGCACTCGGCGGATTGGAACAAATTCTCCTTACTGAAGAAGTTGAAAGAACGATTAAAAAAATAGAGGCAATGGTTAGTCCATTGTCTCTGAATCGTACCATTCAACTGTCGTTTTATGATTGGGAGGGTCGGTCCGAGATTCTTGAAACCTTAAAGACATGTCAAGAATCCATTTTAAAGAGAAGGCTGGTTTCATTTGATTATACAGATAAAGATGGGGCTGCAACGAACAGAATGGTCGAGCCCTATGAACTGCATTTTAGCGAATCGAGTTGGTACTTGAAAGGATTCTGTTTACATCGACAGGGATATCGAACATTCAAGTTATCTCGAATCGATCCTATTACTATGGATGAACGCGCGTTTCATCCTAGAGACGATTGGTCCGAGCAAAGACACGAAGCAAGTTATGTACCGCAATTCGTCACGATTAAGGCACGGATATCGCCCAGCATAAAAGATCAAATCATCGAAAGGTATGGTCGAAGAAGTATTGAAGACCATAGTTCTGGATTTTTATTAGCAACCCTTTATGTCCCTCAAAATCGTACGGGATTTCAATTATTAGCAAGCTTCGGCACTCATCTAAAAGTTGTAGAGCCCAAAACCTATGTTGAAGACTTTCGAAATTATTTATATCAAATGATGGAGAACTATTCCTGATCAAGGTCTCGTCTCGGCCTATATGACCGATTCCACATGAGTTGGGTCTTTACGCGCTTCTTCATAGATTTAGCATCGTAGCTTCAATCCTCAACTCAACTTTTCGCCGTCACTTATGGCACGGTTCTCCGCTCAGTCTGTACCGGCAAGCTTTCATACTAAAACAGATTATAGTGGACAACCCTTCAATTCATTTGCAGGAAGCCTTTAGCCTGGTACCGCTGGTACGTCAACTTCAACATCAGGCCCATCGTTTACGATGTACACTACTAAAGAACCATTAAGTTCTATTGTCGGACGTTTCGTTTCCCACTCTTCTAAACGCAGCTTTAATTCTGTTGATGACTCTGAAAATAGAGTAAGGGGAGATGCCTCAATCTGAGCAAGCAAACGCCCCACGCTATCTGTTTCAATAATGAATTGAAAGGTGATCATGTGTTGGAGAACGTTTTGAAGTCTACGATCCATGCCTCTGCATCCGAGATTACATTCTTTGCTGCGTCGATGGAAGTATGACGTTCAAGAAATGCCGAACATTTTAAACTGATTCGTTTAACCATGTTTCCGTTCCCATCTTTGATGCTATTTTAGAATGTTTTTCTCCAAGTGTAATTGTCGAAGAAACAAAAACAAGGGAAGACCCAGTGAAGGACCTACCAGTAGCGTACCTGCAATCGGCAACCATAAATATTTCATTTTCTTTCTGGTGCCTTCTAACAGAATAAATCCCATAAGCACGATCGCGGTAACTAAAACATCCATCCATGCAAAAGCTCCGATACGCGTACTGGTTATGGCTTCAAATAGGAGAGACAAATCGAGGCCGTTGCGCACGACCCAAGGGATGAATTGCGAATAGGGCAAGACGAGTCCCAAAAAAGATAATACTCCGTAAAAGTACTTCATTTATAACCCTCCATCATTTTGTAATTTGCAACTCCAAAAAGCTCGCAAAAGTCCGTTTGCTCCATCTTCGCTGCTGCGCGTGACCGCTCTTCAACCCATGTCCTTCAAGGCTCCGTTCCAAGCCCTCAGCGCGATTTTTCAAAAAAACTTGCCCCTACTTATGGTACGGTTCCCCCCGCATAATCTTAAACACCCGATAAACCTGCTCCGTCAGCACAAGGCGAAGCAGCTGATGCGGATACGTTATCCTTCCAAAAGAAAGCTTCATATTAGCGCGGCGCATGACTTCATCAGCGAGTCCCAAGCTCCCGCCAATGACAAAAGCGATCTGGCTTTTCCCATACGTACCGAGCTCCTCGACATGCTTCGCCAATTGCTCCGACGTCCACATCTCGCCTTCAATTGCCATTGCGACAACGTACGTATCCTGCTTAATATGACTCAGTATCCGTTCGCCTTCCTTCGCCTTTACCTGCTGCTCTTCACTCGCGCTAAGCTGCTCTGGCGCTTTCTCATCCGCCACCTCGACCAGCGTTAGCTTCGCATACGGAGCCAAGCGCTTAGCGTATTCCGCAATCCCTTGCGTTAAATATTTCTCTTTCAGCTTGCCCACTGAAATAATCTGTATTTGCACTGACAACTTCTCCTTTATTCGCAGCCTGTTTATCGGCCTGTCCTATTAGTACCCATCATACCATCCGTCCGCAGCAAAAACACATTAATAAGCCCAGAAAAAAAGGCCAACCAGAACACGCTCCGGCTGACCTTAAAATCAAAAACCCAGACACACTATCTTCGCGTGCCCATCATACTCACAAGTCACTTATAATCTTCTCAAGCTCGCCATTTCCTAGCGATCGCTTCAATCTGCTGCGGCGAAGTCCGGCAGCAGCCTCCAATAATACGGGCGCCGGCTTCATACCAGCCTTCCGCCTCCTCCAGGAAGCTCGGGCAGCTGCCCTCGCCATGCCACGTCTTTGTCTCCGGATTATAGCTTTCCCCGGAATTCGGATAAACAATAATCGGCTTCTGCGAGTGAGCGCGAAGCACCTTAATCGCCTCCGTCACGACAGCGCCGGGGGCGCAGTTCATGCCGATCGCGGCAATCTGCTCGCTTTGCGCGAAGGCAGCCGCGCATTCCGCCAGCGGAGTGCCTTCGCTGATCGCCGTTTCATTTTTCAATGAGAACGACAGCCACGCATACACGCCCGGGAACTCCTTCAGCAGGGCATCCAGCACTCTGGCTTCCTGTAGAGATGGAACCGTCTCGAACGCCAATAGGTCGGCACCAGCCTCAATGACAGCCGCCATTCTTGGACGGTGGAACTCCGTCAGTACCTCATCCGACACGCCATAGTTGCCCACGTACTCCGAACCATCCGCCAAATAAGCGCCATATGGCCCGATGGATGCAGCAACAAGCGGTTTAGGCCTGTTAGCGTACTGAGCGCCCCACGCAGAAGCCTGATCACCATTACCCTCCTTAGCAGCACCTGCACCTGCTCCTTCTTGCTCCCAATAATCATCACGCGCTTTCCTTGCCAGCTCGACCGTGCTTTTAATCAGCTTCAAAGCTTCCTCTTCACTAAGCCCTCGCTTGCGAAAACCATCCACTGTCGCCTGATAGCTCGACGTCGTTGCGCAATCCGCTCCTGCTCGGTAATAATCCAGGTGCACCTGATAGATCAGTTCAGGCTGTGACAGCAGCACCTGCGCTGACCACAGTGCATCATTTAAATCGCAGCCGTGCCGTTCCAGTTCCGTCGCCATTGCGCCATCCAGCACCATAATCTCATGCTTCTGCAAAATATCCTCTATTACATTGTGCGTAGCACCATTAAACTTTTCCATAACACTTCTCCTCCCTTTTCCGTTCTCTTTTTCTTTTTCTTTTTCGGTCTCTTTCAGCTCTATATTTTCCGTCACTTCACGTCACGCCCTGCCTAACTCGCTACTTCTTCACACGATAAAACGAATAATAGCTAATGTAGCACAGCGCAATAAACGGAACCCCGCAATACAGCGCAATCCGCTGTGTCGGATCGAACGCAATACCGATACAGGACGCAAGACACAACACGAACGAAGCAATCGGCACAAAAGGATACCAAGGCGTCCGATAAGCCAGCTTGTCCACCGAGTTCCCCTCGCGAACATACTGCCTGCGGAACATAAACTGCGAAGCGCTAATGCTCATCCACACAACGACCACGGCAAGCCCTGATATCGAAACTAGAGCAATGTACACCGTATCCGGCGCGACAATGCTGGAGAGCAGCGCAAGTCCGCCGCCCATCATACTAAGAATGACAGCATTCAGCGGCACACCATGCTTCGTCAGCTTGGCGAACAAAGGCGAAATGGTCTTCTTGTCGGCTAGCGACCACAGCATCCGTGACGACGCATACAATCCCGAGTTCGCCGCCGACAAAATCGCTGTCAAAATAACAAAGTTCATCACATCCGCCGCATACGGCACGCCGACCCGCTCCATTACCGTGACGAAGGGACTTTCCGTTACCCCCGCCTCCGACATAGGCAGCAGTGCCGACAGCACAACAATCGTTCCAATGAAAAAAATAACGAGACGGAACAGCGTCGTGCGAATCGCTTTCGGTATCGTCCGCTCGGGATTCACCGATTCTCCCGCTGCAATCCCGATCAACTCCGTGCCGGAGAAGGCGAAATTCACCGCCAGCATCGTCAATAAAATGGCAAAGGCTCCATTCGGGAACCAGCCTGCGCTCGTAATATTGGTCAACAAGGGCGCTGGAGCCGCATCCGCCATTGGGACAATGCCGAACATCGCTCCCGCTCCGATAACTATAAACAGCACAATCGTCAAAACCTTTACAGACGAGAACCAAAATTCCGATTCCGCGAAAAACCGCACCGATCGAGCATTTAAGACAAAGATTAACGCAGCGAATAACGCGCTCCAAATCCATACATTAACCGAAGGGAACCAGCGCTGCATGAGCAGCCCAGCCGCCGTAAATTCCGAGCCTAACGCCACCGTCCAGGTGAGCCAGTACAGCCATGCGACGGTATAGCCCGTAGCGGGACCGAGATATTTTGCCGCATAGCTGTGAAAAGCGCCTGTCTCGGGCATATGTACCGACAGCTCGCCCAAGCACAGCATCACGAGATACACAGCAATAGCGCCAACCAGATAGGACAAAATCGCGCCAAACGGGCCTGCCTGCTGAATCGTATAACCGGAGCTTAAGAACAAGCCCGTCCCAATAACACCGCCCAGCGAGAGCATAACGATATGCCGCGTCTGCATTTTCCGCCTAAACTGCTGCTTACTTCCATTGTCCACGTTCATTCTCCTAAGTGTCATATTCGGACAAATAAAAGCACACCCCTTTTGAAAAAGAGTGCGCTGCTAACGAAACCGCATAAGCGGATTTCAAGTTTTTTTCGCCCCTGCAACAAGTTAACTTCAATATATCGGGCTGTCAGGTTCATGTCAATGTTAATATTGACCGACAGCCTGACACGCAGAGGAACACATTTTAAAATCCGCAAAAAATCGCTGGGCATATAGATACGCCCAGCGATAGATGAACACTATTCTTATATCGGTTCTTCCCTTATACGACCAAAAACAGTGCCCCATCATCGCATAAATCGCATTTGCGCGGCGGGTCCCAGTCTGCAAATTCCGTTTCCTTCAAATCCACGATATCCGGCGCGTCCTCGTACTCATCAACGAACTTATCGATCGCTAGCTCCACGTGTTTTTTGCATACACAATACATAGTTGGTTCGCTTCCTCTTCTGCTTGATTTAATCAGGGTGTTGTCCCTTTGCCTTTCGTTAGCATAACAAACAACCTGCATATTGTGAAGCCCGCACCTTTCCGTCCTAAGAGAAACGCCTGGCGGCGTCCTTACTATTAGACGCCATCGTTTTGGCGAAACGTATAGAGAAAGCATGAGAAAATTCATATACTTTCCTATACGTCAAGGTGAAACGCGCCGTCCTCTGGCGGCGCGGCGCGTTTCATTCCAAGAAATATAGAGAAAGGATGGAAACATCATATACTTTCCTATATTTTAAAGAAAAAAAGAGCCGCCGCAACAGGCTTCCTCCTGTCCACGACCGCTCTCCCTAATAGGATGACGATATTTTATTCTTCCACCTTATCGGTTAACGAAAGTTGCGCCGTCGTCAGCTTGCCGTCCCGGTAGAAGGTCACTTCTACCTTGTCGCCGATATGCTTCTTGGAGTACAGGTACTTCCGCAGCTCCATCGTGCTGCCAACCGCTTGCTTATCGAGCTTGACGATCACATCGTTGAAGAGGAGACCAGCCTCCTTCGCTGGACCGACCGCCTCCAGCACAATGACGCCCGCACGGACATCCTCCGGCAAAATAAGCTGCGCCGCGCCTTCAGCCTCATCGTCGCTGCCATCTGTCGAACTGCCGGCTTTCCCGCCAGCGCTGCCGCCCTGCTGCGCAAAATATTGCGCCAGGTCCATCGTGTACACGCCCAAATACGGACGCGGCACATAGCCTTTTTCCAGCAAATCGTTTACGATTGGCATCGCATTATTCGTCGGAATGGCGAAGCCGAGGCCTTCCACGCCGATATCTGCGATTTTCATACTGTTGATGCCGACAACCTGGCCGTTCAAATTAATGAGCGGTCCGCCGCTGTTGCCTTGGTTGATGGACGCATCCACTTGAATAACCTCTTGCTCCCAATCATAGTTGCCATCCTGGTTCAACGATACAGGAACGATTTGACGTGTTTTGCTCACGATACCCATGGATAAGGAATCGCCCAACCCGAGCGGATTGCCGATGGCAATGACGAATTCAGCCGGCTGCAAGGCAGAGGAATCGCCAATTTCCGCAACGGTATCAATGCCCTTGTCGTCGATTTCCAATACAGCCAGATCAGAAATTTGATCTTCGCCAATCATTTTCGCCGCACGCTCTTCGCCGCTAATGAGCGTCACTTTAAGCGCATCCGCATCGACGGTGACATGGTAGTTTGTCATTATATAGGCTTTGCCATTTTCTTTTTTGAAAATAAATCCTGAACCAACGCCGGCCTGCTGCAAGCTGTTCTTCTCTATACTGTCTTTGCTTTCACTCTTGCTGCCATCGCCTTCATCATTCGGAACGCCCATGCTGAAAGCCTGCCGCTGCTCATTAATAACGCTAACGACAGCTGGCCTGACCTTCGCTGAAGCTTGAATCGTCTTCATTTCCAGCGATTCGCTGTCATCGGACATCTTCGCCGTAGAAACCGCCTGCACTTTGGCGCTGCCGCCAACCCCGCCATTAAAGAACAGCCCGAACAGCAGCACAGCCGCTATTGCGCTTGTAGATGAAGAGATAAAGGCAATGCGCACACTGGACCAATTCCGCCTCGTCTGCTTGCTTGACAATATGCGCCGCTCCTTGCTGAAGGCGCGTGTGCGTCTGGATACTTTCGTCGAATAGAAATCGTCATCGAATAATCCCATATCTATCTCTCCTCTCGATGTCCGGCCGACATCAAGACTATTTGGTATATCTCTCGATCGAAATAAATGCTGCTAGGAATAATTTCGGAAGATTGGACTACAATAATAATAGATTACAATCCGCAGCTAGAAAAATTTTTTGTTAAAAGATGATTTGCTTTCCACTTCATTGCCAAAGGAGCTTGATTTTTAATGAAAAAACCTACTTCCATCCCATCCGCTTGGGAGCATGTGCAGCTCGGCGCGATGCTCGCAGATCTGAAAGAGGAGCACTATCGCACCGTTCTGACCTTAAGCGCATTGCTAGAGCTTCTGCTAGAGAAAGGCATTGTTACAGTAGAGGAATTACAAGCCAAGACTAGCCAGCTTGACGGGCAAATGGATGAACAGCTGCACAGGCTTATTTCTTCTTCACTTCGTCCCATTCAGTAGGCTTGTCGTGATACGTGTGCCGCAGGGGGAAGTCCTCTTTTTTGAAGAAAATCCCGTTGTCTTCTAATATGTTATTAACGGTTAGCATCGCTAAGTCCATTAAATTATGATCAAGGCTAAGATGGGCCAAATACACCCGTTTTGTCCGGTCAGTCAGCAGCTCGCAGAGCGCTTCCCCAGCCGCTACATTGGATAAATGTCCGACGTCGCTTAAGATGCGCCGTTTCGTATTCCATGGATAACGCCCCATCCGAAGCATCTCCGTATCATGATTGGATTCCAGCACCAGCACATCCGAATCAATGATCGCCTGCTTCACCTTATCGCTCATATAACCAAGGTCGGTCGCCAAACTCAGCTTAACGCCCTGATCGACGAAGGTATAGCCCACCGGCTCCGCAGCATCATGCGAAATCGGAAAAGACTGTATTTGCAGCGATCCAAAGTTAAGCGTATCTCCCGTCTCGATTACAATGCGCTTATCGGCATCGATTTTGCCGACATGCCGCTCCATTGCGCCCCAAGTCGCTTCATTCGCATAAATAGGCAGCTCGTGCTTGCGCGCAAACGCGCCGAGCCCTTTAATATGATCGGAGTGCTCATGCGTGACGAACAGCGCGTCCAGCTGATGGCCGAACACTCCGCGCTCCTTCATGAGCTCCTCCATTTTTTTGGCGCTAAGCCCCGCATCGACGAGTACCATCTTGTCGCCATTATTAATAATTGTGCCATTCCCCGTTGAACCGCTTGCCAGTACTGTAAACCATAGTCCCATTTCCGCCTCGTCCTATCCTTTCTCCCACTTGAGCCTGTCGCTGAATAACTCTGCGCCTTCACCTACTGCTCCTTATCCTGGGCAACCTCACCGCTTACCGCATGGATATAATAAGGGCGGTCCGCATCCTCCACCAGCACACGCCAATAGGGCGCGGATACCTGCATCTCCGTATCAAACGTCTGTCCATGATAGCCAAGCTGGATATCGGTAATGACCGAGCCATCCGGCAAATTCCGCTCAATGAACGGCGCTACCGCTTTCGCTGCAGGCAGCACCGTCTGCTGCTTCGCATCATTGCTCTCCAGCACCTCAATGCGCGACTGCTTAAAACCTGTAATTTTCTGATTGCTGTAATACAGCTCCAGCTTGACCTCGAACAACGGCCGGTTATCGACCATCCGGTACAAGACGAATACACCTGCCTTGCTGCCCAATGGATCGAAAGCATACTGTTCAATGTCCGGAATTTGATCGCCTAATGCGGTCAGCAAATCCGCTTGCGAGAATACAATTCGTCTATCCACTGGCGTCTCCAGCTTCACAACTTCCTGCTCCTCCAGACTTTGCGACTGGAGCTGGTACGTTAAATCACGCATGCTTGGCGTTTCAAGCGGCAAGTTGGCGTTCAGCTCGATGCGCTTCTGCTTCATGACCAGGGCGGTGTCCGGCGGAAGCTCCGCAGAGTGATTGTTGATGTCCAACTGCTCCCGCACCTCTAGCCATACCTGATAGCCAAGCAAAATATTAAGCAGCAGGAAGCTGCCGATCAGCACACTTTTCGCTCTGCTCCAATCCAAACGCCTCTCACCTCCTACTTCGCCGCTCCAGCCGTTCCTTCAGCACCGTTCGTTGCTTCCAGCGGAACGTAGCCCGTCGGATAAGCCTCCATCAGCACTTCCTGCGTCCCATCCGCAAGCTTCACGCCCCATACGGGGACAAAATCCAGCTTGCTGCCTTCCTTCGGCACCGCCTGCAGTGCTGGGAACATACTAACGACCTCCGATAGCCTTGCATAACGCTCCAACGCATTGCGCAGATCATCGCCACCCGGCAAATAACGCGGCTCCCTCGATTCTGCCTGATCGCCAAGCGTAATCAGCGAACGGTTATACTCGGTCACCACGCCCTGCTGCAAAATCAGCCGAATCCAGCCGTACTGAAAGCCTGCCGCCTCCAACACCGGATATTGCTCCAAATATTGCTGGAACAGCACCGTTCTGCCCAGCTTGCTGTCCGTATCCAGTACAGGATTAACGAAGCGATGCGTGCCATCCCAGCCGCCATGCTGATTCACAAACTCCACTGCGGCGTACATATTATCGCTCAATATATTATCCGCGCTCTTCGACGCTGCCGGATCGGTATAAATCATCCAGTTGCCGCTTTGCTCCACTTGAAGCCCGCGTTTGCCATCGGTATAGATTTGTGCGCCGCTGCGATCCTTGAGCGCCTTCGTCGTTCCTGGATCGAAGAACAGATTGCGCTGCACCACATCCGCAGAATAAACCGTATACGGATAAACCATTTCCACCGACTGCAGCGGCTTATCCGGGATATACAGATCGCCGTCCGCATACTGGTAATTCGTCTGATATTCCCCGAACCCGACGTAATCCTGCACATCACGAACCGTCAAGTCGGCCTGAACCGATTCATAGACGATATCGCCATCAGCGCTAAAGAAGAAGGTCCGCACCTCTTCCGTATTGCTCGTTTTGAAAATCCAGATGCGGTCAATCGTCTCATTTAGAAACATAATGTCGCCCTGCACCTTAAGCAGCTTGCGCAGCAGATCAACAGGCACGCCATTCTGGAAGCGCAGCTCAACGCCGGCATCCTTCTTCCGCACCTGCTCCCAATCCATTACATCAATCGGGCTCCGCTGAAACCCTTTAAACTCGCGGCCCTGTATGCGATCCTTAAGAATCATGTTATAGAAGGTCATACCTGGATACAGCACCGTGTGCTTGTCCCCGCCGAAGTGGATAATCAGCTCATCGGGAAAAATAACGTTTTCCACCGTCGTCTCCTCGCCAAGCGGCTCCGCATTGATGTAGTCCTGCTCTGTGCGTACCGTAGCGCCAAGTCCAGGCATACTATAAGCGAGAAAATAGCTCTGCATGAGGCTAAAGGCGACCAAAAAAATTAATATCATCGTTTTCGCCCGTTCCATTAGCTCCGCTCACCGTCCTCTTCCAGCATCGGCAGCGTGAACGTAACCGTCGTCCCGACATTCAGCTCCGAATCAAGCGAAATCGTGCCGCCATGCGCTTTGACGATTTCCCGGGCAATGGACAAGCCGAGTCCGGTTCCGCCCATATTGCGCGAACGCGCTTTATCTACGCGGTAGAAACGGTCAAAGATTTTTTGCAAATCCCGCTTCGGAATGCCAATTCCCGTATCCTTGACGCTGATTGCAATTAGCGATTGCTCCTGCTTGCGGGCGCTCAGCTGAATTTTGCCGCCGTCCAGCGTATATTTAATCGCATTGGAAAAAAGATTGTCCAGCACCTGATCAATTTGATCCCGGTCCAGCCAAGCCTCCGTCAGCTCGCTATCGACCTGAATAGAAGCCCGAATCGACTTCTGGCGCAGCTGGAACGAGAACCGGTCTGCCACCTCGTCGAGCATATCGTGGATATTTGTCTGCCTGCGCCGCATAGGCGCCTGATTGGAATCCAGCCGCGATAAATGCAGCAGATCGGTTACGAGACGAATCATCCGCTCCGTCTCATTGCTGATGACGCCAACGAATCGCTCCGACAGCTCCCGCTCTGCTAGCGCTCCGTCATTCAGCGCCTCTGCATAGCTCTTGATCGTCGTCAGCGGCGTCCGCAGCTCATGGGAGACATTCGCAACGAACTGCCGGCGCGACTGCTCCAGCTTCTCCTGCTCGGTGACATCCTGCAGGACGACAATAGTGCCGGTCGTCCCTTTATCCCGGCGATGAATGGGCGTAAAGGTGACGCGCATAATCCCTTCCGCCTCATCCATTTCCGCTTCCTCGCCCCGGTCCAGAATGAGCGTCTGCTCCTTGCCCTGCCGCAGCTCGTCCAGCCGCTGCTGAGGCAGCGCAAGCAGCTCGGTCAGGCTGCAATTTTCGCAGCTTTTGCGATCAAGCATTTCCAGCGACCGCCGATTCCAGACGATGACCTTCCCATGCTCATCCGCTGCAATAACGCCATCGCTCATATTGGAGAGAATGGAATTCAGCTTCTCATTCTCCTCCTCATTGACCGACAGCGCCTCCTTGAGCCGGATCGTCATATCGTTAAACGCCATGCTGAGCCGCCCAATTTCATCATCGCCAAGCACGGGCACCTTGAGGTCGAACTTGCCTTCAGCGACCGCTGCCGCCTGCCGGGTCAGTCCTTGAATTGGGCTCGTGATCGTGTGAGCCAGCAAAATGCCCAGCACCCCCGTCAGCCCCAAGGCGATAAGCGTTCCCGAGAAAAAAATCTGATTGACCCGGTTCACCGTGTCATACAGGCTGTCCATCGACGCGACCATGTAGACCGCGCCGAGCACATTGTCATTGTCGTTGTCCGTTACCGGCAGCGCAATGATCTTTTTCCGGACATTATTTTCATCAATGATCTCTTCCTCATTCTCTGGAATGCCCACCAGCGCCCGGCTCACGGCGAGCGACGGGTTTTTCTTGCCTACATACGATTCCGGCACCTGAACGGACGTCGCAACGATTTTGCCGTTCGCGTCGAGCACCTGCACCTCTGTGCCGCTAATGCTGAACAAGTTGCGAACGACGAGGCTGAGCCCTTCCGCGCTTTCCACATTCGTATCCAAATCCCCGCCGGGCTTGATCGATAAGTGGCGCGCCGCCAGCTTGGACAATATATCGGCCTGCTCCTTGAGGTTGTTCGTGAAGCTGTCCGTCAGCGACGTCTTAACCGTGCTGATGAAATAAACGCCAATCAACTGCATCGCTACCAAAATCAGCAGCAAATAAATAATGACCAGCTTCACTTGGATCGTGCGAAAAAATCGCCGCCCCATCATACGTAACCGTAACCTCCTGGCTTCGTGCTTCGCATCATATAGCCAAGCCCGCGCCGTGTCATAATGAATTCCGGCCTGCTCGGATCGTCCTCAATTTTCTCGCGCAGCCTGCGGATCGTCACATCCACCGTTCGCACATCGCCAAAATACTCAAAGCCCCATACCGCCTGCAGCAAATGCTCACGCGTCATGACCTTCCCGCTGTTGCGCGCCATATAATACACAAGCTCGTATTCCCGGTGCGTCAAATCAAGCGGCTGATTGTCCTTATAGACGACATACATGTCGGTATCAATGAACAAATTAAACAGACGCAGTCCCTGCTTCTCCTGTTCAGCGTCCTGTCCGCCATCCGAACCGTGCACGCCTGCCGCACTTACCGTAGCCTCCGCCGACTTCTGCTGCCTTCTTAGATGGGCCTTCACCCTTGCCAGCAGCTCGCGGGTGCTGAACGGCTTCGTCACATAATCATCGGCGCCAAGCTCTAGGCCCAGCACCTTATCGATTTCCGTATCCTTCGCCGTCAGCATAATGATCGGCATATGCAGCTTTGCGCGAACCTCGCGGCACACATCCATGCCATCCTTCACCGGAAGCATCAAGTCAAGCAGCATTAAATCCGGCTTCTCTGCGAAAGCAAGCTCCACTGCCTGTCCGCCGTCAAAAGCACAAATGACCTCGTAGCCTTCTTTCTCCAAGTTGAACTTCAATATATCTGCAATCGGCTGTTCGTCGTCGACCACTAAAATTTTACCGTGCATCGTCACACCGCCTGTCGCTTCCTAATTCTTATCTGTTTAATCTTCCTATACTTTAGGGTAAAACTTTATACGCATAGCAATACTATCTTACCATACTGCCATACCTAGTTCCCAATTAAAGTTCCTTCATGGGACTGGGCCAAGGTGAAACGGCTGCCGCCGTCCTTTGGCGGCGTGGCGCGTTTCAGTCCGAGAAATATAAGCCTATTTATAGATGTGAAACTTATAAATGCTTATATTTCAAGCAAAAACGACTTCGTCGTCTTTCTGGGACGAGCGAAGAGCTTTGCCCTAGAATTCTAAGCGGATATAAGAATGAAACTTATACTTTCTTAGAATTCAAGGTGAAACGGCTATCGCCGTCCTTTGGCGGCGCGGCGCGTTTCAGTCCGAGAAATATAAGCCAATTTATAGATGTGAAACTTATAAATGCTTATATTTTTAAAATAATAAAGGGAGCGCCGCCGCAAGCTTTCGCTTCGGCTGCACTCCCCCTGATGGTATAAGTCCGATTATAAATATTTCAACGGGTTTTGAAGCTCTCCGTCTTTATGAATTTCAAAATGAAGGTGGACACCGTAAGAACGTCCCGTGTTGCCCATAATACCCAGTGTATCGCCTTTTTCTAATATATCGCCTACGCTGACGCTAATCGAGTCAAGATGCCCGTACAGCGTTTCATATCCATTCTTATGATCAATGATGACTACATTGCCGTAGCCGTTCTTCGTGCCTGCAAAAATAACAACGCCATTGTCGGCTGCTGTAATCGTTTTGCCGCCCGTCATGTCAATCCCTTTATGCAATCGGCCCCAACGCGTTCCGAACGTACTGGACACCGAATAGCCCGATACGGGAGCAGAGAATAATCCCGTTCCTTCGCCCAAAATGACCTTCGTGCCCTTCATCATGACCGTTGGAACAGCTTCCTTAATGACCTGCTGGTCTACCAGCTCTTCGCTGATTAGGTAACCATTCTCTTTCACGATTTTGTAGGTCAGGCTCTTGGAGCCGCTGACGCCTGCACTAATCAGCTTGGATTCTCCAACACGCATCTCGTCGTTTTTCTGAACCTCGGTTGGCGGGTCGATCGTCACGATCTCCGTCAAATTCTCGGTTGTCCGGACCGACAGCTCCGGCTGGCGAACGGTAAGATCAAGCACATCTCCAACCTTGATCATATCATCTTCAATGCCTTTGTTATTCTCGTAAATCACTTGCGGTGAAATATCAAATTTCTGCGCGATACAACCGACGCAATCGCCTTGCTGTACCGTATATTTCGTTGGCTTAATCGTGCCCTCTACGAGCAGCTTGTACATATCATTGTCTGAAACGATGTCGCTAGGCGAAGTCGATACCGCATCCGTCTCCACCTTCTCTACGAAAGCAACATCCGTCAGTTCCTTGCCTGCCTTAGGTGTATTCTCGTCCGCCTTTTCTTCCTCTGGTGAAAAAGCGAGTGCGCGAACCTTCGTTGAATCCTTCTCCGTCTTCTCCTCCGGTGCATATTTGCTCTGCACGCGTGCCAGTACGGCGTCTGCTGCTGCTTGGCTCTTCACAATACCGATTACTTTGCCATTTACCTTCACCTCTACGCCAATAGCGTGGGTTGTAAGCAAGCCTTCCAGCTTCGCAAGCGTCTGCTGCGTATCTGGGTTGCCTTTGTAAGCACTTGTACTCGTATATGTAAGCTGACCTGATTCCACCATAATTGGAATATCTGGCGTTTCCTGCTGTGCTTCAGATGCCTTCTGCTCAAGCAGCGCTCCAACCTCCAGCGGGCTGCCGACCGTTCCTACTTCGGTGCCGTTCATATATAAGTGATAATAGTCATTCGTGTTAGCCTTAACGTATTGTATACCGCCAATTCCGACTGCTGCCAAAATCGCGATTATTCCGCCTGCAAGGATGATAGGTTTTTTATAGTTAGTAGCTGCTGTAGTTGTCGATGTCGCTTGCACTGCTGCGGACGGTTGTTGATTGATGCCTTTCGAGTCTTGTGTTCGGAATTGCCGAAAGAACTGAATGGAGGTATTCCACGCCTTTCGGATCCGACCCGTTCCCCTAAAATCGGTCATGATCGTCTCCTTCTCGCCTTAATGCCGCTATCTTAATTAGGTCTTCCGATTCATATCAGGGCCCTTTGTCCCGACAGAACACCCGAATATTACTTTAACATAGCCTTAATACGAGGAGCAACCTCTCCGAATACCGCTTAATATTAATATTTCTTCAGAATACTCATAATTTGCTCGTATTCTTCCTTGCTCAAATGCTGGGCAATGACCTGCTGAAGCTGGGTCAGCTCTTCATCTGTAAGGCCATTTTCCATGTAGCCGGATATCGTCTGCCAAGCTTCCTGGGGCAGCTTGGTCATTAATAATCCGAACAGCTCCGTCTTGTCCGTGTCGCTCATTTGGCTTTTGACCTGATTCAGCTGATCCGTCGTAACCGCTGTTTCCGTACCGTCAATGGAGGAGCTGTCTGTGCCGGATTCTGATTCCGCTAAAGGCTGCTCTCCGTCCACTGCTTCCGCATCCCCGTTCGTCGTACTGCCTTCTGTACCGCTTTCTGTGCTGCCCGCTCCTATGCCTGAGGCCGCGCCGCTATCCGCTTTCGTCCCGCCGCCAATGCCAATATCGGTAAGCGGCGGCTTCGCTTGCTGCCCGAAAGCATCGATGGCGAGCGGGGAATCCTCCCCTGCCGCTGCGTCCTCGCCTGAAGAAATCGATCCATCCGGCTTCTGCGCCCCCGTCTCTCCTTGCTCAGCCGAGCTGCCGCTGCTCGCCCCTGAGCTATCCTTTCCAGTCTGCGAGGCGCCAGACTGCCCTTTAGAGCCGCCTGTATCCGCCATCAGCGGATCAGCGCCCCACATTTTTCCCCATAATCCAGTTAGCGCCATCGGCTTTACTTCCAGGGGCAAATTATATTGCTTCAAAATCGTATCCAAGTAACTGCTCACAATATAGCCCGTCGTCCAAATCGACAAAAAGCTTATAATGATTCCTGCCGCCACCGTTTTCGCCAGCCAGCCCGTCATCTTCCACATGCTCTCCACCATACCCTTCCTGCTTGACCCATCCGTATAATGAGACCTGCTAGCTCATAACATTTGAATGGTTTCTTTTACCATTATGGACAAGAGAAAGGGCACATAACCGCTGCTTGGCGCGATGAATCTATAAAGCTTTGGAATGGGGCTGTCCCAGACTAGCCAGCATGGCGAGCAGCTGCTGCTTCGTTGCTTCATCCGTAATTGCGCCTTCTTTGCTCATCTTGAGAGTGATATGCGGAATCATCACTACGCCGTGATCTACGATAATAGCATTAATCATATTCAGCGTGAGCAGCAGCGAAGCATTGGCTTTATCCCCGCCCATCGGAGATGGCGATGCGGTGACGACCGCCACCCTTTTATTGACGAATTCGCCAGAGGACACGATCCAGTCGAGCGCATTTTTCAAGGAGCCTGGAACGCCATTCCCGTATTCCGGTGTACAGATGAGGACGCCGTCTGCCTCCTTTAGCTGTCTCCGCAGCTCCCCAACCGTTGCTGGCCCTTCCTCTACATCCAAATCCGGATTAAAATGCGGCAGCTCGCCCAGCCCGCTGTAAACGCTGAAACGTACATGCTCCTCAGCAAGCGCGATAATAGCATTCATAAGCGCAGTATTGGAAGACTTCTCACGCAAGCTCCCCGAAATGGCCAAAAGCTGAATCTCCTTCTTCATCCATCATCATCCCTTTTCATTCATTATTGTGAAAAAAAAGAAAGAAGACAGCATTCGCAGCTGTCTTCCCCTTCTATATCCGTCTAACGGATTCGTCTATTCGTAAATAGCTACAACCGGATTTGTCTGCTCGCGGTTGCGGCCGACTGAGAAAATCGCAATCGGAATACCTGTCAGCTCCGATACGCGGTTCAAGTAATTGCGCGTGTTCACTGGCAGATCATCCAGCGTTTTTGCGCCAGAAATATCCTCGGACCAGCCTGGAAGCTCCTCATATACCGCTTCGCATTCCGCAAGCATTTTCAGGCTTGCTGGATAGTGCGTAATGATTTCGCCCTTATATTTGTAGCCTGTGCAAATTTTAACCGTTTCAATGCCCGTCATAACGTCAAGCGAGTTAAGCGACAAGCCTGTAATTCCGCTAACACGGCGAGCGTGGCGCACAACGACGCTGTCGAACCAGCCTACACGGCGCGGACGGCCAGTAACTGTACCGTACTCGTGGCCTTTATCGCGAATCAAATCGCCGATTGCATTGTTTTGCTCCGTTGGGAATGGGCCATCGCCTACACGTGTTGTATAAGCTTTCGCTACTCCGATAACTTGCTGAATTTTCGATGGGCCTACGCCGGAACCGATACATACGCCGCCAGCGGATGGATTGGACGAAGTTACGAATGGATATGTACCTTGGTCAATATCCAGCATAACGCCTTGCGCGCCTTCGAACAGCACCTTGTTGCCAGCATCAATCGCATCATTCAGTACAACGGACGTGTCCGTTACATACGAGCGAAGCACTTCAGCATAAGCGAGGTATTCCACAACGATGCTGTCTGCATTCAGCGGCTCGCCGCCGAATACTTGCTCAATTACTTGGTTTTTCTCAACAACAAGACGGCGCAGCTTTTGCTCAAACTCTTCTGCATCCATCAGATCGGCAATCCGAATGCCGTTGCGAGCGGCTTTATCCATGTAGCAAGGACCGATGCCTTTGCCCGTTGTACCAATTTTATTATCGCCTTTACGCGTTTCTTCCAATGCATCAAGTACGATATGATAAGGCATAATGACATGGGCACGATCGCTGATTTTCAAGTTCTCAGTCGAAAACCCGTTTTCTTGAATATAGTTAATTTCTTCAATTAGCGCTTTAGGGTTAATAACCATACCATTACCGATGACACACACTTTATTGTGATTAAAAATACCCGAAGGTACCATCGTTAATTTATATTTCTTATTGTCAATGAGAATAGTGTGCCCGGCATTGTTACCGCCTTGATAGCGAGCGACGACGTCGGCGCCTTCAGCCAGATAATCGGTAATTTTGCCTTTTCCTTCGTCTCCCCACTGCGTACCAACCACAACAACCGTAGACATAAACATACCCCCGTCCGGTGTATAGACACACCGAAATTTACTGTTCTTCTATTGCACCGGTTTTCCCTTTCGTACGAGAACAACGGGTGTCACACGAAGACAGCAATATTAGTGTAGCAGTACCCGAAATAGAAGTCAAACTAAAAACGAACAATTGTAGAAGTAGCTCTACAATTGTTCGGATATCATTAAGATGCCTGCGATGGATCCTCATGAGAACGGTCCAAGCTGACGAATTTATTGAAATTTTTCAGAAACACCAGCTCTACCGTACCAACGGGTCCATTCCGCTGCTTGGCGATAATGATCTCGATAATATTCTTTTTCTCCGATTCCTTATCATAATAATCATCCCGATAAAGGAAGGATACAATATCAGCATCTTGCTCAATCGAACCGGATTCCCGAAGGTCGGACATCATCGGACGCTTGTCCTGACGCTGCTCAACGCCCCGGCTGAGCTGCGACAGCGCGATAACCGGCACTTCAAGCTCACGGGCAATCTGCTTCAGGGTACGGGAAATTTCCGATACTTCCTGCTGCCGATTTTCCCCTGCCTTGCCGCGGCCGGAAATGAGCTGGAGATAATCGATCAAAATCATGCCAAGCCCGCGCTCTTTCTTCAGACGACGGCATTTCGCACGAATATCGGCAACCGTTATGCCGGGCGTATCATCAATAAAGATTTGCGCCTCGGATAAGGCACCAATCGCCATCGTCAGCTTTTCCCAGTCGTCGCCCTCCAGATAACCTGTCCGCATCCGTCCTGCATCCACGTTCGCTTCTGCACAAATCATACGCTGCACAAGCTGGGCTGCCGACATCTCCAGACTGAATATGGCGACGGTCTCGCGTGCGCGCACGCCGACATTTTGGGCAATATTCAGCGCAAATGCTGTCTTACCAACGGAAGGACGGGCTGCAACGATAATAAGATCGCTGCGCTGGAAGCCGGACGTCATTTTATCCAAATCGACAAAGCCCGATGGAATGCCTGACGTACCGCCTTTGTTCATATACAAATGCTCGACCTTCTCAAACACTTCCATCAGCACGTCGCGGATAGATATAAACCCGCTGCTGGAACGCCGATTGGAAATTTCGAGAATTTTCTGCTCCGCATCGCCGAGCAGCGCACCCACCTGCTCTGTTCCGGCATAACCTTCGGTTACTATATTCGTAGCCGTGCGGATCAGACGCCGCAGCAAGGATTTCTCCTCTACGATCTGCGCGTAATAATCGACATTCGCTGCCGTTGGAACGGAGCTGGCCAGCCGTGCCAAATAAGACACGCCGCCAATTTCGTCGAGCAGCTGCTGGTCCTGCAAATGCGCAGTCAGCGTGACAAGATCGATCGGCTGATTATTTTCAGCCAGCTCAATCATCGCTTCATATATGCGCTGATGGGGGCCGCTGTAAAAATCTTCACTGCGAAGACGCTCCATAGCTGTAATCAGCGCTTCCGCCTGCAGCAGTACGGCACCGATAACGGCTTGTTCCGCCTCCATGTTCTGCGGCGGAACGCGATCAAACTTCAGCTCTGTACTCATCATTTCCCCCTATAATCTATTCTATTATTCCTCCGTTGTTTGAACGCGCAGCTTGGCTTTCACTTCAGGATGCAGCTTCACAAGCACTTCCGTCATGCCAAGTGTGCGGATCGGTTCTTCCAGCTCAATTTTACGTTTGTCGACCTTAACGCCTTGTGCAGCAAGCTGCTCGCCGATTTGCTTGGATGTGATGGCGCCGAACAGGCGGCCGCCTTCGCCAGCCTTCGTCTTCAGCACGATCGTCATTTCCTCCATCTTCTTCGCAAGCGTCTTCGCATCTTCCTTCTCCTGCGCTTTACGCTTCTGCTCGGAAGCATTTTGCACTTCGAGCGTCTTCAGATTGCCGTCTGATGCCGGTTTTGCCAGTCCTTTAGGAAGTAAAAAATTACGCACATAACCTTCGGATACGTCTTTAACCTCGCCTTTTTTTCCTTGTCCCTTAACATCTGCCAAAAAAATTACTTTCATTCAAATAACCCCTCTTCCTTATCAATTTCTTTTAGTACCGCTTTAAGCTTCTCCGCAACTTCACTAACGGTGCCTTCAAGCTGGGCGGCAGCGTTCGTTAAATGCCCGCCTCCGCCCATTCTTTCCATTACGACCTGCACGTTCATGTCGCCAAGCGAACGCGCGCTAATACCAATTAGGCCGTCTGTGCGCTCGCCAACGACGAACGATGCCAAAATATCGGTCATATTGAGCAGCGTATCTGCTGCCTGCGCAATCAACAGCTGGCCAACCTTGCGGCCCGGCTCGGTAACCGCAATCGCGATATGCTCATAATGCACGCTCGCATGCTTAATAATTTCCGCCTTGCGGACATACTCTTCCAAATCTTCCTTCAGCATCCGCTGCACCAGCATCGAATCCGCACCGTTGCGACGCAGGAACGATGCCGCCTCAAACGTTCTGGCACCGGTACGAAGGGAGAAGCTCTTCGTATCTACCGTAATGCCAGCGAGCAGCGCGGTCGCTTCCCGGACATCAAGCACAATCCGATCCGCAATGTATTGAAGAAGCTCGGCAACGAGCTCGCAAGTGGAGGACGCATACGGCTCCATATAAACCAGCAGCGCATTCGCAATAAACTCCTCGCCGCGGCGATGATGGTCGATGACCACGATTTTCCCATGCGCTCCAATGAGCCGCGGTTCCTTCACCATCGATGCCTTATGGGTATCGACGACAACCGTCAGCGTCTTATTGTTCGTCATGGACATCGCCTGCTCCGGCGTAATGAACCGTTTGGAGAAACGCTCATCCTCGCGCAGCATCTCCATCATTTTCTGAATCGAAGGATTAATGCCCTCCAGCACGATAAAAGCTTCCTTGCCGAATATTTGCGCCGCCTTCGTAATCCCAATAGCTGCGCCGATTGCATCCATGTCCGGCATCTTATGGCCCATAATAATAATATTGCCGCTTTCCTTAATCAAATCTCTAAGCGCATGCGCCACGACGCGAGCCCGAACGCGGGTCCGCTTCTCGACCGCATTGGACTTGCCGCCATAGAAGGACTGCCTGCCGCCGATTTTGACAGCTGCTTGATCCCCGCCGCGCCCAAGGGCAATATCAAGGCTGGATTGCGCCCACTGTCCCAGCTCGACGATGCTCTCTGCCTCGGCTGCAAAGCCAATGCTGAGCGTTGTTGGGATTTTCTGATCACAGGTCAGCTCACGAACCTCGTCGAGCAGGACAAACCGCGATTGCTCCAGCTGTCTAAGGGTCTTGAGGTCCGTAATGAGCATAAACCGGTCTGAGGTAAGCCGCTTAATATGAAGCTGATAGCGCTGCGCCCACTCGGTAATCTCTGTCGTCACCTTGGACAGCAGCGCCGAACGCTGATTATCGTCCATGCCCTGCGTCACTTCATCCAAGCTGTCAATCATGACGATACCAAGTGCCAGCTTCTCTTCTTCATATTTCTTGGAGAGATGCCAGAGCTCCGTAATATTTTTCACATACAAAATACGTTCTTCCGGCTTGAAAATCAGTTGAAAAACATAGTTCCCCACTATAACCTGCTGCTCTGCCTCGCGTTCCTTGTCCTTTGACTGGTGCAAGGAGGGGAACAGCTCTGCGATGGTCTGGCCCACGACAGAATCATGGCCCAAAATCTCAGCAATATAAGGGTTATGCCATTCAACCGTCTTGTCTTCATTATACAATATAATACCGAAAGGAAGCTCGCTAATCACATCATTGCCAGCCTTCTTTACCCGGTAAGAAATCGTACCTAAATACGTTTTTAAATCTTTGCGGAACGCCCGCTCCGCCAGAAAACCATATACGCTGAAACCGATCATAAACAGCAGAGCAATAAGCCCGATTCGCCATTCGAACCAAGCAAGTGCTGTCGTCATAACCGCCATAATAGCGAAAGCCGCCAACTGATGCATGCCATGCCAGCGAACAACTAAAAACTTTGGCATTTCCTGATCGCTCCTGTGCTAGGATTTCTTCGTAAATGACTTGCGGATGGGGAAAGCAGCATCAAGCACACCGATTAAGCTAAGCGGTGAGAAAATTAGTACAGGTATTGCAATCAGCACCGGGATAGCCGGGTTCCATTTGCGTTCATGAGCCAAATAGAAGAAGAAACCGACGGCTTGAATTGCAAAAGCCAGCCTCAGCAATGGCAGCAAATTAAGCACTGCTACTCCGATGAAGGATTTGCTGTCAGGACTGACAAACAGGCTTAGAATGTAAACAATCACATAATAAATGACTAAAACCCGCGGCAGCATCCAATCTTTCGCCAGCGGCATTCTCGGCACCTCAATGCCTGAAGAACCAAGCACACGCCGTGAAATATACTGGGTAACAACAGCGTAAAAGAACGATACGCTAATAACAGCGAGCGGAATCGTATTCAGCATCATTTGAATGAGCATCTCGGTATACTCATCGCTCCATTCCACAGGAAGCAAAGGCTGCAATTGTGGATCATTAAATACGGAGCGAACAAAATTGCCCATTTCGCTAGTCAGAGACAAATCTAAAATCACTTCAAAAGCTGCAAATTCCATCAAAAACAGTACAAGCAGCGTAATAACCGTTCTTGACAGCACTTTATGTGCAGGCAGCTGCTTCTTGAACATATGCCCCATCACTATAGAGGGAACAAGGAAAAACAAACCGATAATTAACGCTGGAGCTCCTAATATGAGGAAGGACAACACCCATACCGGCAGCATATGCAGAATGAACCCACGCGCGGGAAGCGCTGTGTACAACACCACATAAGGAACCATAAGAAACAATATGGTCAAAATATTAAGAACAGGTACAGCTATGGACAATAACAGGAGCAGTGCTGCCGCGCTCCATAAAACAGATTTCATACCGGTCTTCAAACCGTTCACCTCTTGCACATGTATATTCGTAATTCTTGCCGCCATGCTTGCCAGACCCCATTATATCATAAATAAGCTTCACCGCATCCAACAAGCGTAAACGGCATTGGCATACTTTGTGGGCAATGCTCGTTTCGCGATGAAATAGAAGCTTATTTATATAGACAAATTTATAATACCTTATATTTCAAGCGTAAACGGCTTTGCCTTACTTTGTAGGCAATGCTCGTTTCGCGATGAAATGTTAGGACGTGTATGCCAACGTAAGCGAGCCAAATGATAATCGAATGTAGCTTCATACGTATTCCTACTCCTACTGGGAATATCACCTATCCTGAATGTGAATCCACGTAACGAAAGGCAATGGCCTACTCTTCGATTAGGGGCTTTATGCCTTTACATCTTGAACAAAGATAAACTTGGCGGACACAGCTGTAGCTATTTCAACAGAATCGCAGGTTTGGGTACAGCTTGCGGACTCAGGAGCCGCTAATGCGCTGCAAATAGCCATTTTGACAGGGTAATGAAGACAATAATGGCTTTCCTGTCCGCTTACAGCCAGAAACTATCAAAAGCCAGAATAGCGGAACCTCAGTCCGTCAAAAATGGAGTGAGCCTCCCGAACTGCGTGATCTCAGCAACAGAGGTCTTACATTGATAAAAGGCGAAGAGCCGCTGCTCTCCGCCTTCCTTGAAATAGACTATGCTTCAATCGCAATCGCGCTTTGCATAATCGTCTGGCAATAATCAATAATTTCACTGCGCCGCACAATGCCAATAAAATGCTCGCTGTCATCGACGACCGGCACAAAGTTCTGCACCTTCGCCAGCATAATGAGGTCTTCCATGTTCGCGTCAATTCGAACCGAGCGGTGATTCAGCCGCAGCGGGACGTCCGCCAGCTTGACTTTATTCGTCATTTCGAAAGTCAGCTCCGGCCTATTTTTCATAAACCATAATAAATCGCCTTCTGTGACAGCACCTGCATATTCGCCCTCGGCATTAATAATCGGTACGGCTGTATAACGGTGATGCTCCATTTTCTCCAGCGTCTGCCTAAGTGTTGCGTCATGCGTTACCGTTACGACTTCCTGCTTGGGCAGCAGAAAAAACGCAATGTTCATCCGTCACTCAACTCCATTTCTTCCTTCGCTTACCGCCATGAGACTGCCCGCAGTCTACTCAGCGTCGCTTGCGCTGGACAATGAGCCAACCGGCTTCTGCACTTTCGAAGCGTACTCATCCGGCATAATTAAATCCTGCTTTGCCGTATCGGGGTTCAGCCAGCTGCCAATCATCGCCTGCGTCTTGGACAAATCGTCTTTATCCGCAAAATAATACCATGCGCCGCCGTTCGTCAGCCTGTGTCCCTCGCCTTTCAGCGTATGGCTGTATATCGTGCGGTTATCCTGCTGCAGCAACTGCTGCGCCAGCTTGATCATCTGGTCAGGCTGGATGTCCGTACTGAAATTTTCACCCATAATGTCAATCAGATCAGGAATTTTGCTCCATTGGCCGACCTCAGATACTTTATCCAGCAGCTGGTTCAGAAAAACTTGATGTCTTCCCGTACGGCTCATATCGCCTCCGGCATCTTCACGGTAACGAACATAATTCAGCGCATCATTGCCATTATATACATCCTGACCGCCTTTCACGACAAACTTTTCGTGATCGGGATCTTTATTTACTATATCTTCTGCAATCGGCAGGGAAATCCCTCCCATTGCATCAATAACATCTCTGAACCCTTGAAAATTAATAGCGGCATAATAGTTGATAGGCTGGTTAAATAGATTTTCGACCGTCTCTATCGCCATCTTGGCTCCACCAAATGCGTACGCATGCGTAATTTTGTCCTCTTTGTTTTTACCCACAATTTCCGTATACGTATCACGCGGGATGGACACCATGAGAATAGCGCCGTCCTTCGGACGTATGACCGTATAAATCATCGTATCCGATCTTCCCGTCTCCTTGCCGCGCTGGTCAACGCCGAGCAGCATAAGGGCGAACGGATTCGTATTCATATTGCCGACCTGAATAGGTTCGCGGCCTTCTATTGGTTTATAGGTTTGCTCCAGTTGGGTAGCTACCTGATCGGAGAGAAACCAGTTAAAGCCCAGCATAGCAAGCGCTCCACGATTGAAATAGCCCGCCGTTCCAAGCACAAGCACCGCTGCGCAGAGCGTATATATCCACTTCTTCTTTTTTGTCCATTTTGACATTGCTCTAACTCCTAACTAGTAAGATTATAGTGCTCAAGAAGCACACTCATCATCATAAACGACAACACTAAGCCATAAGTTACAAAACTTTTACAAGACTTTGCTACCAAATGATGTATTCTAGCGAGTTTTGGCAGGAATAATAGCGGGTAAGGAAGAATATAGTGTAACGCACATTCATTTTTAGAATCAGAAAGGATGACCTACACAAATGCAACAATTTAATCAACCTGATCAATCCTCAACTGGGCTCGATCCTAAGGTCGCAGCGCTGCTTTGTTATGTTTTGAGCTTTGTCACTGGAATTATATTCCTTGTATTGGAGAAAAACAGCCGGTACGTGAAATTTCATGCAATGCAATCGATTATTACATTCGGCGGCTTAACCGTGGTCATGATGGTGCTGAACATCATTCCGTTTATCGGGTCACTGATTAGCGCCCTGCTTGGTATTCTCGGCTTCGCTCTCTGGATCTTCCTGATGCTTCAAGCTTACCAAGGCAAACAATTCAAGCTGCCTTACGTTGGCGACATCGCCGAGAAGCAAGCTGCACAATTCAAGTAATTTGGTCAAGGTGAAACGGCTGGCTCCATCCTTTGGTGGGACGGCGCGTTTCATTCCGAGAAATATAGAGAAAGGATAACGTTTCGATATACTTTTCTATATTTCAAAAATAAGGCTCCCGTCCGCTTTAGGATAGGAGCCTTATTATTTACCCGCCTTGCGCACACTTGCGCAGCCAGCCTAATCGGACAGGTCCCCTGCCGCATCATTACCGATGCAGAAACAGGGTGGCATTCAAATACCGGCGAGCCAGCGAGTGGAAATACGCCGTCTGGATCGAAATCGCCGCAATGAACAAAATATTGCGGAGCGCCTCCGACTGGTCGTTCGTCAAATCCGGCAGCTTCTGGGCAAAACGGTCCGCCGATGCTCTAATCGCATTTTCCGTCAATGCATCCTGCTTGCTGCCGCCCTTCACATGGCCGAAGGTATCTAGAAGCTGGTCATTATTCGCATCCAGCTCTTCAAACATGGCCGAGT
Organism: Paenibacillus sp. JT22N15; assembly: GCF_059383755.1. Classification (NCBI taxonomy): domain Bacteria; kingdom Bacillati; phylum Bacillota; class Bacilli; order Caryophanales; family Paenibacillaceae; genus Paenibacillus; species Paenibacillus sp. JT22N15. Next base: position 51,095 of record NZ_JBXENV010000022.1, read on the forward strand.
AAGACGCATATAGCTCAAGCGGGCCAATTAGATCGGCCGATTCATCCTCCGGCTTGATGAATAAAATCTCAAGCAGCTTGCGAATCGACTCAAAATCGAGATTCGACTTCAAATCATCAATGACGAACAACAGCGCCGCTTGATTCAGCGAATATTTTTTGCCCATTTTTGGACAATTGAAATACGCCTTAAAATCGCGCTTCACCCAATTCTGCATAGAGGTAATAGACATGTTGGAATACTCCACCATATGGCCGAGCGTAGCGATTTCCTGCAGTGAGAAGCCTCTCACCTCATTGCCTTTTATCATCTTCTCCAGAATGGGGGGAAGGGCCGTGGATAAGAAGGCTGGCAGGGAAGCTCCAGCTTCCAATGCATTGCGGTGCGTCTTCTTCCAGGCATCCTGCAGCACCTGCAAAGGACGATGTCCATCCTGTCCATCCAGCGCCATCAGCAGGCAAGCCATTTCTTTTCGAGTAAGCGTGAAAGACTCCATATCGCTTTCCTCCTACTTGTACTGAACCATTTCAAGTTCGAATGAACTTATCATACGCCCGCGATATAGGAATGTAAAGATGAGATAATAGCCAATAATATCAACATTTTTCGCATTTTTGCCTGTAATTTGCCTCATATGGCCTGCTAACAACGAATGGCGAGATTGCATATTGACCCTTGAGTTCGGTATATTAGTTCATAAGAACTTAAAATTCATTTAAAAAGGATAGTGAAAAGTAGACATGGGTATAGGACTTAATCTGTTATTGATTGCATTATTAATTGTGATGACTGCCTTTTTCGTAGCAACGGAATTTGCTGTTATCAGGCTCCGGGCAAGCCGGGTCGATCAATTAGTGCTTGAAGGCAAGAAAAACGCTCTTGCCGTACAACAGGTTACAAGCAATTTGGATGGTTATCTGTCGGCCTGTCAGCTTGGTATTACCATTACAGCGCTCGGGTTAGGTTGGCTAGGTGAACCGACAGTGGAGAAAATCCTGTTCCCTCTTTTTCAACAGCTTAGTATAAGTAGTGAAGTCAGTCACGTATTGTCCTTTATTATCGCTTTTGCTTCCGTAACCTTTCTGCACGTCGTTATTGGTGAGCTTGCTCCGAAGACGTGGGCGATTCAAAAAGCGGAATTCATCAGCTTTACAGTAGCAAAGCCAATCATCTTGTTCCACAAAATTATGTATCCTTTCATCTGGGTATTGAACGGTTCTGCAAATGCGCTTGTGCGCTTGTTCGGACTAAAGCCGGTGAAAGAGCATGAAGACGCTCATAGCGAAGAAGAAATTCAGATTATTCTGAATGACAGCTACCAGAGCGGCAAAATCAACAACACGGAGTATGGCTACGTGAGCCGCATTTTCGCTTTTGACGAAATGCTCGCGAAGGAGATTATGGTGCCCCGCACCGATATGATCTGCCTGTATTCCAATAAATCGTTAGTTGAAAACATGGAAATCATTCATAAAGAACAATATACACGCTTTCCTGTCGCACAAGACAGCAAAGACAACATTATCGGCATGATCAATACGAAGCAAATGTTTTTGCAATTTCATCATAATAAAGAGTTTGATTTCAAAAAGCTGATCCATCCTGTACTTACGGTTTCCGAAGTGCTGCCTGTCAAAACGCTGCTCAAGCGCATGCAGCAGGAGCAAGTGCATATCGCCATTTTGATGGATGAATACGGCGGAACGTCAGGCCTCATTACGATTGAAGATATTTTAGAAGAAATTGTTGGCGAAATTCGTGATGAATTTGATGCTGACGAGCGCAAGGACATTGAGAAGCTTGCTGACAACTGTTACCTGCTTGACGGTAAAGTATCACTCGACGAATTGAGCGAGCTTACAGGGGTCAATCTGGAGCATGAGGAAGTCGATACGGTCGGCGGCTGGCTGTACAGCGAAATTCAAGATCCGCGCATCGGCAAAGAACTTCATCATCATAATATGCGATTTATTATTCGTGAGATCGGCAAGCACCGAATTAAGAAGGTTGAGCTGATCATTGAAACGGATGAAATAGAGGCTCAGGTCGAAACAACGGCCTAAGGCAAATAAAATAAAAACGGGGTGCATCTCTTATATGAGAAGCGCCCCGTTTTTTCGAATGTTTGGTTGCCCTGCCTCATGCTGGAGACCATGTACGATGAAGCCCTGAAATGATAGAGATTACAACGAGCGAGCAGACAAGCGAAAGCGGAACAGCGCTGCCCGTCAAATAGCAAATACCCCCGATCAAAAGGCCGCCTGCGCCGTTAAACAGAATAAACTTAATAGCTGCTCTTGCCCTTGTACCGCCTATACGAAATGCAGCATAATGGATCGCACACACAAGGACATGTATAACGTATAAACTAGCAAAAAATATAAAGAACACAGCAAAACCGAAATCCCCATTGATGTCCGTTTCATGCGATAAAAAATAGTAATCCGCTTTGATCCATACAAAGCTGTAAATCGCGCTTAAAATAAAGGACACTGCGCTGACATTGACGATAAATTCTTTTTGCAATTTCCCCATAACCGACTCCTTGTCCCTTGCATGAGTTAGTTAACTGGCTGCTCCCGCTTGAACAGCTGCTTCATGAGCGGCGGGGTGACTAACGTTGTCACCATAATAACGAGTACGACCGGGGTAAAATAAGCCTGCGGCAGCAGCGCCGACTGCAAGCCGGAAGCAGCGATAATGAGCGCTACCTCGCCTCTGGATATCATTCCCGCCCCAATTCCTATGGACGAGCGCATATTGAAGCCTGTGAGTCTTGCTCCGGCTGCGGCGCCGAACAGCTTTGTCAGTATCGCAACAACGGATAACAAAGCGATAAACCCTATTTGCTCGCCGATTCCCGCAAAAGTAACGTTAAGCCCAATGCTGATGAAAAAAACAGGTACAAATAGCGAATAGGCGATCGGCTCGATCTTCGTTTCAACCGTGTGGCGAAGCGGCGTTTGCCCAATCGCAATCCCCGCAGCGAATGCTCCGATAATGCCAGCAACGCCCATAGCGTCTGCGAAATAAGCGAAGCCGAAGCAGATAACCAGCGCAGCGCTTATCGCTGCCTCTGTAACCGGGAAACGGGCCAGCCGCTTCATGACGAACGGCACTAGCCACCAGCTCGCGGCAATAATAACAGCAAAGAACAGCACTTTTTTCCCGAGCAGCAGCGGAATCGATACATCTCCTCCTGATCCAAGCAAGCTCATGACAACAGCCAGCAAAACAACGACCACCACGTCATCTACGACCGCCGCTCCGAGTATTGTCGTACCTTCCCTGGAGCTCAGCTTGTTCATTTCCTTCAACGTTTGCACCGATATGCTGACCGAGGTGGCGGAGAGCAGCAGCCCCAGAAAGATCGCCTGCGCGGAGGACAAGCCGAACAAGACAGCAGCCCCATATCCTCCGGCAAATGGCAAAATAATGCCCCCTAGCGCCACTGAAAATGAAGCTTTCCAGTCTTTACGCAGCTGCTCCAGATCCGTCTCAAGACCTGCGATAAACATGAGCAGCAGCACGCCGATTTCTGAGAAATGAGCGAGCCAGTCGCTATTGTCTACCCACCCAAGCAAGGCGGGACCAACGACTATACCTGCAAGCAGCTTTCCGAGTACAGCAGGCTGGCCGGCCTTGACGGAGAGTGCCCCTGCTATTTTGGACACCGCGATAATTAGCATTAAAGTTAAAATAAATTCCATTTTATTTCCCTCCTTATTTGCAGCAAAAAAATAAAAAAAGAGCCCGCATATATACGGGCTCTTTACAAGCAGACAGAGAAATCCCGTTGTTGACAGACTCCTCCGAAAAACAGCTTTTTATTCAATTAAGCGCTCAATACTTTTTATTATACCTAAAATGAGCCTCGAAAACCATACTTTCCGCCCATTAACTGCCGCTCAAGCTCTCGCGTACCGCCTTCGGAAGCGACTTTACAACCAGCTCATAGGAGTGGGTGATCATGCTCTCGACCTCGTCTTGCCCCAGGCTGCCGTCCAGCAGCATCGTATTCCAGTGCTTCTTGTTCATATGGTAGCCAGGGATGACCGCCGCATGCTGCTCGCGTAAATTTTCAGCAATGATAGGGTCGCATTTGAGCGATATCGATTTCCGGTCGTCAGAAATCAAGGCAAACATCTTCCCTTCTACTTTCATAACCAGCGCTTCCGGCCCGAAAGGATAATCTTCATAAGCGCCCTTCTTGCCCAGGCAATATTTAATATAATGCTCCATAGCCGTGTCCCCTTTTCTCCTTATCGTACCATCTTCGAGGGAACAAAATAAAGTCCTCGCCCAAACAGCTGCTGCCGTTTAAACGAGGACTTATTATGGTTATTAATTAATTAATTAAATTAGTAAACGAGCGAGAACAAGCCGTTAACATGCGACAGGTAACGAACGTTACTTGCTTCTTTCATCAGGGAAGCTGTAGTGCCTCTCAGACGAAGCTGGCTTGCGCCAACGGTTCCGATTGCATCTTTACGGCCAAGGCTCGCAAGAACGCCGGAGTTAACGAATGTAAACGATTTTTGTGGCAAGCCTTTGGATTGCGCGAACAGGTTGTAGCCGATTGCTTCGCCCATTTGCCATGCGATTTGTGCACTTGGCGGATATGGACGGCCGTCTGGGCTAAATACAACTGCGTTGTCGCCAGCCAGGTAAACTTCAGGGTGCGAAGTCGATTGCAGGAACTCATTGACTGTAGCGCGGCCACGGTTTACTTCAATACCGCAGTTTGCTACGACAGGGTTGCCTGTAACGCCGCCAGTCCATACGAATGTGTTAGCCACAAGCGTTTGACCGTCTTTCAAAATAACTTGGTTGCCTTTTACTTCTGTAACCGCAATACCCATCAGCAGTTGAACGCCGCGTTTTTCAAGGCTTGCTTTCGCACGGTCAACAAGCTCCACAGGGAAACCAGCCAGAATCGACGGGCCTGCTTCAACATTGTATACCGATACTTCGCTGATGTTAACGCCGTACTGCTCACACCATTTTGGCAGCATGTCGGCAATTTCACCGATCAGCTCAATACCAGTCAGGCCGCCGCCGCCAACAACGATCGTTGCGTCAGCTTTGTCTTTGGATTTTGCATACGCAGCAAGGCGCTCTTGAATGTGCGCGCTCACGCGGTTTGCTTCCTCAACCGATTTCAGCGTCAGGCTGTTCTCTTCAAGGCCTGGGATGCCGAAAAATGCTGTTTCGCCACCAAGAGCGATAACAAGCGTATCGTAGGAAGTTTTTGCACCGCTGGAAAGGTGAACTTGCTTCTGGTCCGGATCAATTTTGTCGACTGTGTCGATAACCAAATTGATGGATTTATCTTTGAACAGCTTCGTCAGCGGCAAAGCAACGTTGTTCTCATGAACGCCGCCAACGGCCAGACGATGCAATTCCGTTACGATTTGGTGCGATGGAATACGGTTAACAACGGTAATGCTTGCTTCCTCGGGGGACATATATTTGCGAGTTGTCAATGCGCTCAGCAAACCGCCATAACCGCCACCCAAAATCAAAATATGCTTAGACATACTGATCCTCCGTTCTCATTCTGATCCGATCTTAACGCTGTTTGTTGCGCTCTGCCAATACATCCAAGAACGATTGCGCGAAACGCAATGTTTGTTGGACCTGCGGATCTTTCAGCATTTTGAGAATGCCGAACAGACCGATTGTCGTAGGCTCTGCATGTGCACGATCATTAGCTTCTACAGCAGCCGATGCAATGCCTTTTGCTTTGTCCGTAATTGGCTTAACGAATTCTTCGATACCATGCTTCATGTCGCCCATAAGCACTTGGTCATTCGCTACAGTTGTTGCCACATCATAAGCTTTGGTCATCAAAGTAACCATTTCAGCAAGCTTAGGCAAGCTTTCTACCAGCTGATTCAGCGAGCTTTGGATTTCCGGTTTAAGCAATTGCTCCAGAACGTCCAGTTCACTACGTACAGATCCCGTCTGTACTTCTTGCTCTGTTAATGTTTCCGACATACGAAAAATGCCTCCCTTGCGTTGATTGTTGCATGATTAGTTAAACGCCGTTACAACTGCAAGCCGCCTCTGAAAAAAACCTGAAATTGTGAAATGTTTCACAATAAGGATGCATCATTAGAGGGACTTGACCACACTCATGTTCATTTTATTCCTTTGCGACAAAAACTGCAATTACAACTTTTAGTTACTTTTGAAAAGTTCAAGCGTAAACGGCATTGCAGCCCCTTGAAGGCACTGCCGTTACGCGTTGAAATAGAGGAAAATGTTATGCAGCCAGATTATACTTCCTTATATTTTAATAAAAAGACTGCTTTTGCAAGCAGCCCTTCGTTTTATAATGCTTATATTATAGCTTAAAATCATTATCCGCATTCACTTCCTCCGCTGCGTAGAGCGGCGAACGCGCCTGCAGCCAGTGGAAGAAATTCGTCGCAATAACTTTCAGCACCGCATACCCTGGAACGGCTAAAATAATGCCCGCCAATCCAAACAAATTTCCAGCGGTCAAAATGACGAAAATAATCGTAATGGGATGAATATGCATGCTTTTCCCCATAATTTGCGGGGAGATAAACTTCCCTTCGATAAGCTGGACAATCGTCCAGATCACAAGCATTTTCAGCAGCATGACGGGTGAGGTTACCATCGCAACAATGAGCGCTGGCGTAATCGCGATAGCTGGGCCCAGATACGGAATGATGGCTGTACATGCGGCAATCAGCGCCAGCACCAGCGAATATTCAAGCCCAATGATCAAATAACCAATATATAGCAGCACCCCAATGCAGAAGCTTACAATAATCTGACCTCTTATGTAGCTGCTGATTTGGCCGTTCATTTCGCCCATAATGCGCTTCGTGTGCGCTCTCGTGTTCGTTGGCAGTATAGCCGCAATATAATCGGGCAGCCTTTTGCCATCTTTTAATAGGTAGAAAAGAATAAATGGCAGCGTAATGACGGCAAGCACGACATCTTTAAGCGCCCCCACGAATGAACCTAAACTTTGCCATACGCCATTCAGCAGCTCAGTCGCCCGCTTCGCAATATTGCCGCTTAAATCCGACGGGTTAACATTGAGCCACCGCTCAATATCCCGCAGGTCGCCGCTGTGCATCAGCTCATCAAACTTCGTTCGCAGCTGATCCCCATAGCCCGGCAAATTATCGACCAGACTGACGATCTGTGTAGTTACAAGCGGAATGACCACCGTCATCAAAATCGTAAGCAGGCCTAAAATAACCGCAAAAATCACAAAGATGGAATAAATACGCGGAGCCTTCTTCGTCTCCAAATAATCTACAATTGGATTCAGCAAATAATAAGCTACACCCGCCAAAATAATCGGCAGCAGCACCGTCTTGAACAATACAGCGAGCGGCGTGAACACGTAGGAGATTTTGCTCATGACAAAAATATTCAGACTAACCAGGAGCAGCACGAGCAAAAATATGACGAATTTATTATTTAAAATAAACTGTACAAACCGTTCTTTTCCTGTTTTAAAATGGTCCATCCGCTGTTCCTTCTTCCTGCTTATGATGTTCTCAGCTTTCTGCAACGATTTCCCCTGTACGGGTCAAGTCATACCCTTCGATGGCTCCCAGTTCCTGCTTGAAGCTTTGCGACCGTAAAATGCGAATGACCGCATTAATGAATAGTTGATTGTCCGGCTTCTTCAGCATAACCAGGTCGTATTGCTCATGAACGAGTGGTATATAGGTAAGGCGGGAGACGATCGCTGCAGCCCTCTCCGTTCCAATACCCACATCAGCCTCGCCTGACGCAACCTGCGCCGCTACTGCAAGATGGTTCGTCTGCTCCTGGTCATAGCCTAGTATTGAAGCTGCCGGAATACCGTGCAATCGAAGCTGCTCATCCAGCAGCACGCGCGCACCGGCCCCACGCTCCCGATTAATGAGGCGAAGTCCTGGCTTCGCCAAATCGGCCCAGCTTGCCAGCTTAAGCGGATTGCCCTGCTGCACGAACAAGCCTGCGCTCCTCGTCAGCATATGAACAACGATATAAGGTGCCCCAATCAATAGTTTACGAATATAGGGAACGTTATATTCCCCTGTATCGCCATCCAGCAAATGCGTGCTGACGATGTCTGATTCTCCTCTATACATCGATATCAGGCTGTCCATGCTGCCGACATAGGAGCGCAGCGGGCGCAAGCCAGGTCCCTCCCGCTCCATATGCTTGGCCAAAATATCCAGGCTCATATCTTGTCCGGTAATGACGATCGGGCGTCCCCCGCCAGCTGTTGACAAGGCAGCGTTTCGGTCCGATAAATCCAGCGCGTTCGCGTATGGAGACCCTTGCTGCTGGGAAGCCATTGTCTTGCCGGCAGGCGCACTGGCTTGGAGGCCTTTTGCCCGCAGCTTGTACGCTTCCAGATCGGAAGCGTCAATTCGCATCTGCTTGCCTACCCGATAGGAGGGCAGATCTCCTTTTTTAATCAAATCGTATACGGTTAGTTTGGAAATCTTTAGAAGCTTGGCAATTTCTTCAGTTGTATATGAGATGTCAGCGGACATATAGAATCTCCTTAGCCTCGTTCAGCCCAGGTTGAAGGTTGAATTCGGTTATTATTTTCATACCTTTAATTGTAGCATAATCTATTTCAAACCTCCCATCTCACTTTACAGTCGAATTGACACCAGTCTATAATGATGTTTAGTTATAAATAGATATAATAAACTATATTTGGAGGAGAGTTTATGCTTACACCTTTCAAGAAACCTGCTGCACTATTTTTCATGTTGGCTGTGCTGCTTGTATGCGCGGCGTGCGGGGCGAACAATACTGGAACGGCTGCCTTAGACACAAGCGCAAGCAGTCCCAGCGCTGCTGTTGTAGAATCGGCATCTCCGCAGGCGAGCGAGGCTCCTGCACCTGCCGAGAAAGTAGATTTAACGATCTCTGCTGCTGCCAGCTTGACCGATGCCCTTCAAGAACTCAAGCAAGCTTATGAAGCTGCGAATCCATCTATTTCCTTAAACTTCAACTTCGGCGCATCCGGCGCATTGCAGCAGCAAATAGAACAAGGCGCCCCGGCTGACCTGTTCCTCTCTGCTTCTTCCAAAAACCTGAAAGCACTCGTTGAAGGAGGCTTTATTGCGGAAGACCAGCAAATAAAACTTCTGGCTAACGAGCTCGTTATTGTAACGGGAGCTGACAGCAAAGTGGAAGTAGCCGCTATTGCCGACCTCAGCCAAGATACCCTTGGCAAAATCGCAATCGGTATTCCAGAGAGCGTGCCTGCTGGCAACTATGCAATGGAAGCTTTGACGAACGCTAAGCTGTGGGACAGCCTGCAATCCAAGCTTGTCCAAGCGAAAGACGTGCGCCAAGTGCTGCAATATGTAGAAACAGGAAATGTAGACGCCGGTTTCGTCTATCGTACAGATGCACTGACTTCCGATAAAGTGACAATCGCTGCTGCTGTTGATCCAGAAACTTATACGCCAATTGTATATCCAATCGGTATTGTGAAAGAAACGAAGCATCAAAGTGAAGCGGAAGCTTTTTACGCTTACCTGCAATCCGAAGATGCCATGAACGTATTTACTAAATACGGGTTCTCCGCGGCGAAATGATTGGGGCAGGCATAGATTGGCCCGCATTTTGGACGCCGATCCGGCTTTCTCTACAGGTTGCCTTACTATCGAGTGTCGTAACCCTTTTGCTTGGAGTCCTTATTGCAAGATGGATGTCGAAAGCAAAGTTCAAAGGCAAGCTGCTGCTTGAAACACTATTTATGCTGCCGCTTGTACTGCCGCCGACGGTCGTTGGTTTTCTGCTGCTAGTGCTGCTCGGCCGCAGAGGCTGGATGGGCAAGCTGATCGAGTGGGTGTTTCATGCTCCAGTCATTTTCACCTGGTGGGCGGCGGTTATCGCCTCCATAGTCGTTGCCTTCCCCCTCGTCTACCAGACGATGAAGGTTGGCTTCTCAGGAGTAGATCGTAATTTAGAGGATGCGGGCCGCTCTATGGGCGGCAATGAATCGCAGATTTTTCGCTACATTACGCTGCCGCTTGTATGGCCTTCTCTCATCAGCGCTTATATACTCGGCTTCGCCAGAGCGCTCGGCGAGTTCGGGGCAACACTCATGATTGCTGGCAATATTCCGGGTGTTACTCAGACGGTGCCAACCGCAATCTACGTCGCCGTAGACGGTGGCAACATGACGATGGCTTGGGCATGGACGATTGCCATCGTTCTGATTTCGTTCCTTATGCTGGCGCTCACCCGCAGGAAGACTGAATAGCTGTTTAGAATAAAAAAACATAGAACAAGCCGTGTTTCTCTGCAGCAGAGAAACACGGCTTGTTTTTACCTTTTGCAGCAAGCTTTATCTAGCGTATAAAATGCTCCAGCGCCTTATTCAAATCCTCCAGCGTTTTCTTCTCCCCATGGTGAATGGCATCCACCACACAGCTTTCCAGATGATCCTTCAGCAGCAGCTTGGCCGCATTATCGAGCGCCTTGCGCACCGCTGCAATCTGCAGCAAAATGTCAGAGCAGTCACGCCCGTCAGCCGTCATTTCCTTCACGGATCGAACATGCCCCTCAATACGGGCCAATCGATTAATAATTTGTTTGCGATGCTTATGCTCATGCGTATGTGTATGCGTGTGTGTATGCGTGTGTGTATGATCCTGCTCCAATGCACATCCCCCTCTACTCGACTTGAACGATCGTCTGTTTCGCATTCATCCGAGACTTGAAGCGCTGCATCAAATAAATGGAGCGCATTAGTTGATCAATCGCGCTGACCAGCCAGACGCCTGCGATGCCCATCTGAAAATGCAAGCACAGCACATAAATGCCCAGCACTCGTATTCCCCATATACCAATGATTGTACTATACATTGGACTCTTCGTGTCGCCTGCCCCTTGAAGAGCGCCTGCAAGGACTAGACTCATCGCCAGAAACGGCTGGGCAAATGCATCAATGCCGAGCGCAGTGCGGACCATTTCAACGATGACGTTCTCACCTGTAAACCAGCTTGCCGCTATTCCTGATCCAAGCCAGAAAACGATGCCGATTATGGTCATGAACACTACGGCTATCCACGCCGTCAGCAGCCCATATTCATAGCTATCCCGCGTTCGCCCCGCCCCCAGTTGCTGGCCAACCAGCGTTGTAGCTGCTACTGCCAAGCCATAACCAGGCAGATAAGACAGGGCAATCACATTGCCTGCTATTAAATGCGCAGCGTATACTTCGGTACTTATTCGAATGACGAGGCCCAAATAAAACATTTGTCCGACACGCATAATCAACCGTTCTGCCGCAGCCGGTAATGATAAATTTAATAGCGGGTATGTGTAGCTCTGCACAGATTGTTTTTTCAATAGGGAAAAAGAAAGCTTAGATTGCTGTATGTATTTGTACAACACCACAGTTCCAATGACGCGGACTATGGACGTCGCCCAGCCTGCTCCGGCAATTCCCCAGCCTTCCCAGCCGCCAATGCCGAATATGAGTACATAATCCAACACGATATGAATGAGATTGACCCATATGCCAACAATCATCGGCGCTCTTGTATTGCCCGCAGAACGCAAAATGCTGCCGAAGATCGCCATAAGCGATATAAACAAGGAAGGCACCGCAACAATTTGAAAATAAATAACCCCCTGTGCCAGAACATCTGGAGCTGCCCCCATTAAACGCAAAATGGACTCCGCAAAAAATAAGCTTACAATGCCTAATGCTAAGCCTGTAAACGCCGATATCCATGTCGACTGCCTGGCTATGGCCGTAGCCTTAGTGAAATCCCCGGCGCCTACTGCTCTGGCTATTAGTGAAGAGGTGCCAATTCCTAAAGCTGTAAATAGCGCAATATAGACCGCTATAACCGTGTTGCCCACCCCAACGGCAGCTACTTCATTCAGACCGATTCTAGAAACAAATAATGTATCGATAAATCCAACTATCGTGAGCAAAAAGTTCTCAATCATTGTCGGCACAGCAAGCGCTAATATGATTTTTATTTTTTGCCGCCGTGTTGTCATTCCGGCCTGTTGAGCTTCCAGCATGGCATCCCAGCCCCCTGATCCTTTAAGCTTAATCCCCTCATTATATCCCCCTATGGGGGATATAACAAAGAAAATCTCATCTCAGCATATCCTGAAATTAAAGCTTTACTAATCAGGGGCCAGTATGTTAGCCTTATTTCTACAGATATAGAAATAGTAATGGAGGAGGGACTACGCATGGAGGAGCAGGAAGCCATTCAAGCAGCCGTTAAAGTTTATAAAGCGCTCGGAGAACCGACCCGCTTCAAAATCGCCCAACTGCTTGCCAAGCAGCCTGATCAGTGCTGCAGCACGCTTGGACAGCAATTAGAAATGGTTGCAAGCTCTACGCTTTCCCATCATTTGAAGCAGCTATCAGAATGCGGCCTGTTAAAAATGCGCAAGGAAGGCACGTTTATTTACTACAGCCCGGATATGGACGTTATACAGAAATACGCTCCTTATTTGCTGGCATAATTTTTTTAGTTTATATTTCTATATTTTTAGAAATATAGAAATATAAGTGGAGAGGACTATCATCATGCTGTCGAACACATTGAAAATTTATTTGCTTGCCTTAATTAGTTTTTTGGTTGGAACATCGGAGTATGTCATTGCTGGGATATTGGATAAAATTTCGGAGGATATTGGCGTATCGGTCAGTGCCGCCGGCCAGCTCATTACCTTTTTCTCGCTTACTTACGCGCTTGGCACACCTATTCTGATGGCCCTGACGGGACGGATTGAACGGCGCAAGCTGCTGCTTTACGCGATGTTTGTCTTTGTGCTTGGCAACTTGCTTGCCATTGCTCTGCCAGGCTTCGGCTTGTTCATCGCTGCGCGCATCATTATGGCGCTTGGAGCAGGCGTCGTCGTCGTAACCTCACTAACGCTTGCTGCAAAAATGGCCGCTCCCGGCAAACAGGCCAGCGCAATCGCCACCGTCGTCACCGGGTTTACTGCCGCGCTAATCATCGGAATTCCGATCGGCCGTATGGTAGCCGCATCTTATGACTGGAAAAGCGTCTTCGGTGGCATTGGCGTGCTCGGACTGCTTGCCATCATTATGATTGTCTTTGCCATTCCGCGATACGATGGCGAGCCTTCTGTACCGCTGCGCGAGCAGCTAGCCTTGCTTAAGACACCAAAAATTGCTGCTGCTTTAGGCGTCACTTTTCTATGGATAGTCGGCTACTCGATTCCTTATACGTATATATCGCCCTACCTCCTGCAAGTGACCGCTATGAGCGAAAATACACTAAGCATCGCCTTATTCGGATTTGGGGTAGCCAGCCTGATCGGCTCCAAGCTAGGCGGCTACAGCACAGACAAATGGGGCGTGAAGCGTACATTAATGGGTGGCATGCTTGTTCATGCCGCTGCCCTGCTGCTCATTTCCTTCAGTGCCAGCTCCTCGGCTATTGTTTTCCCGCTGCTTATGCTATGGTCATTTGCTGCTTGGTCATCCGGGCCTACACAGCAATACAATTTGCTGACGCTTGCGCCAAGCGCATCGAGCATTATGCTGAGCCTGAACACTTCCGTGCTGCAGCTCGCTATGGCAGTTGGGGCAAGCGCAGGCGGACTAATCGTCGCCAAAGTCTCCTTGCCTAGCATTACGTGGATTGGCGCATCCGGCGTCTTGCTCGCTGTGATTCTGATTGTCCTTTCACGCAAGCTGACCAGCAACCGCGAGCCAGCAACCGTTCCTAGTGTCGCTCCACAGGCTTGAAATGACATGAATTGACTTGCAATGATTAGTAATGTACTTGCAAAGTTCTCTTCATCTTGCTTTAATAAACAACCTCTATACTAGTACTCAACCCCCCTTTTAATTAATATAAATGTTTAGACCCACGCTGTGGGTTTATTTTTTTGCCGTTTTTCAGCTTGCCTGCCTGAATCAGCCATCGTAAATAAGCATAAAAAAAGCCTGCCGAGACGAATCTCAGGCAGACTTCTTTCGAATAGAAAAATCTATTCTGTAGTGTACGGCAGCAATGCTACTTGGCGCGAACGTTTGATCGCGATAGTCAGCAGGCGTTGGTACTTTGCGCTTGTTCCAGTTACACGACGTGGCAAGATTTTGCCGCGCTCGCTGATAAACTTTTTAAGCAGGTCCGTGTCTTTATAATCAACTTTAGTGATTTTGTTCACGGTGAAGAAGCAAACTTTACGGCGTTTGTTACGTCCGCCTTTGCGGCCGCCGAATTTGCGTTCTGGACGCTCTCCGTCTCCGCCTTCTCTTGGCTTAAAGCTCATTCGAATCCATCCTTTCAATTAAAATGGCAAATCATCCTCAGATATATCGATCGGTCGACCATCATCCGAGAACGGATCACGGTTGTCGTTACGTGAGTTGTTACTGGAGCGGCCGCTATTGTTATTGCTGTTGTTGTTGCTGTTATAGCCGCCTCCGCCTCCTCCACCGTTACCGTAGGAAGAACCGCCTCCGAAAGAACCGCTTCCGCCGCTCATACCACCGCTATCTTCACGCGCTCCGCCCGCATCCTTGTTGGATTCCAAGAAACGGACGTTGTCAGCGATTACTTCCGTCACATAGACGCGCTTGCCTTCGTTGTTCTCGTAGTTCCGAACCTGAATACGACCTTCAACCGCTGTTAAGCGGCCTTTACGCAAGTAGTTGGCGCATGTCTCGGCTAGCTGACGCCACGTGACTACCGGAATGAAATCCGCTTCACGCTCGCCCTGACCGCTCGTAAACGGACGGTCAACTGCTATTGTAAATTGCGCTACTGCAACGCCAGCAGGCGTGTAACGCAATTCAGGGTCTCTCGTCAATCTACCAATAAGTATTACACGATTCAACATCGTCTCTGACCTCCCAATCGATCAATCCTTGGCTTCAACTAAGCTACGTCTCTGACGACCAAGAAGCGGATAACTTCATCCGTAATCTTCAGGATACGGTCAAGTTCGTTAACGACTTCCGTAGTTCCGTTGAAATGAACCAGAACGTAGTATCCCTCACGAATCTTGTTGATCTCATACGCAAGACGGCGTTTACCGCTAACATCTTGTTTCGTAACTTCTCCACCATTGGAGATGATGCCATTAAATTTCTCAACGACAGCTTGAAGAGCTTCTTGCTCAACATCAGGACGAACAATGTACATCACTTCGTATTTGCGCATTATGTTTCACCTCCTTTTGGACTAACGGCCCCATAAATGGAGCAAGGAGCGAGGTTCTTACTCGCATCCTCTAACTATACCAAATATATAGTCCAAAAACAAGCTTCTATTTCCTCCCGTTATCTGGTGTTCATGAACGCCCGCCCCCCGGCTCATATTAAGGTAGCGGGCAGCTGAACTCATACTGCTTGCAGGCTTATGCCATTACGGCATAACTGCTTAAGTGGCAATCTACATCATATACAGGAGGTAATTTAAGATGGGCGAAGGAACGTTGTTTTCCGCTGGTGATAAGGCGCCGAATGATGGCACGTACATCGAGGATGGCGTCAATTCCTTTCACCAAGGCATTCAAAATCCGCAGAAGGTGAAACTGAGCAAAGGCCAGCGCTTCCCGGACAACACGAACCATGAACGCAAATGGAAGCGAATGGGCCACTAAATTTCAAAACGCATGTATAGCTTTCGCCCAGCGTGGGCATTCTAATTTATGACGGTGTGAAGAGAGGTGTGGTTCCGTTGGACTTTTTAGTGCAAGGGCTGCTACAAGAGGAATTTGTCCACTGAGCTTTAGAAGCGGAGGGTTGTGCCAAAGACAATGTCCGTAACACACGCACACTTGTCCATCTCCAAAAGTAAAGCGGTATATGCCGCCTGCCAAAAGAATGGACAGGTCAGTTAACGAATACGCAGCAGCGGAAACGTTGGTACTGATTGAACAGTGATTGCTCCCATGTTTCTGTTGCAAAGTAGTGTGAAAATGTACTCAATCGATCAAACACCGTCAGGAGAAGGAGCTCGCAAGAGCTCCTTTTTTGCATGCTTATTTTTTTCATTATAAAATGCTCGTCGTTCCATGGTAAAGTAATCAGAGTATGTCGTATGAAATTGAGGGTTTGGAATTTAGGGTTTGGATTATAATTCACAGCAATTGATTTGCACAAAGGTGGGTATTATCTTGCATTCTGTAACGACGAAGCAGCATCCTTCCTCTGCTTCCTTTATTCGCTTGTATGTTTTGGCCTTTTTCTTTTTCGCCGCCAATTCTGCTTTAACGATTATTTTGCCGCTCCGAAGCGAGGCGGTGGGCATGAATCAGGCGGAGATTGGTTTAATTATGGGGGCCTATATGTTTACCTGCATGCTCCTCAGACCCTTTGCTGCACAGCTCATTGGACGTTATGGGCCGCTTTCCGTTATGAAATGGCTGCTTTGCGCCCATGCTGTCCTCCTTCTCCTTTATACCGTTAGCGGAACGGAGCAATACATATGGCTTAGAGCTCTACAGGGAGCTATAACGGCTTTTTTCTCCATGACGATGCAGGTGGGGATCGTGGAATCGTTGGAAAATAAAGATCGCGCCCAGGGGCTGTCCATGTACACGTTATTTACAATGGTCCCGTCACTCGTTATTCCGATCGCCGCTTTACAAATATGGCAAAGCAGCAGCGAGCTGCTATTCGCCCTGCTGATGATCGTACTGGCTGCCGTTCCTCTGCTCATTTTCTATCGCACGGCGCTTCCGAAACGGACCTTGCAGGATAAAACCTATACGCTCCGCGATATGGCTGTATCACTCGGTACGATTTGGAAAAGCCCGCCCATGCTCATTAGCAGCATCGTTATGCTGCTGGCCTCCTGCGTGTTTGGAGCCACTGCTACCTTTCTTCCGCTATTTATGCTTGCCGCTGGCTCAGGGGATGCAGGCATATATTTAACGATACAGGGCCTGGTCGTCATCACCTGTCGCTTTGTTTTGCGCAAAAAAATCCCGTCCAATGGCAGCTGGAATACGTGGCTCATGGCCGGGCTGCTGTTGTCTGCTGCGCTTGGGAGCCAGTTGTTAGCCATGCTGGACATCGTAGGCGCATTTGTATATGTGTCAGCCGTATGTAATGGCTTTGCCGTGGCGCTGCTCTATCCGACGCTGACGACCTATCTCTCTTTTATTTTGCCAGAGAAAAGCCGCTATGTGCTGATGGCGATTTTTTTATCGTCCTACGATCTTGGTTTTTCCCTTGGCGGATTCGCAATGGGCATTCTACTGCAAAGCAGCTCCTACCCTGCCATGTTTACGTGCTGTACCCTATTGTCAGTTACAGCGGCGCTTATTATTATCCTGTCCAAAAGAACGATGGAAGCGAAGCCAGCCCCTTAAGGAGCTGGCTTCATTCAAGTCAAGCACAACCAAAAAAGCCGATTCCCGTTTCAACCAGGAATCAGCCTTTTCATATCAACTCTATAGTATTACAATCGCCGTTACAGCGCATATGTGCGAGAATGGCGGAGAAGGTGGGATTCGAACCCACGCACGCTTTGACACGCCTAGCTGATTTCGAGTCAGCCCCCTTGGGCCTCTTGGGTACCTCTCCGCATATAAGAAGATCTTATCATATTTGCCGCCCCGATGCAACTAAAACCTCTTATATTTTTATGCCGCTTGCATGCAGCCGATTCGTCCCTATTTGCATTTGCTGCGTGCGAGCTTGCCCATAGCGATATTCGCCAATAAAGGTGGAATGCCACACTGCGAAAATATATAGTGCCCATAGCTTCCGCGAGTAATCGCCCTTGCCTTCCCGGTGCTGCATCAGCATGAGACGCGCAGCATGGACATCAAACCATTGCGGCACAACGCTAATTTGCTCCAGCATTTGATCCCCGAACTTACCATGCAGCCACTTGCGCAGCGGGATCGGAAACCCGAGCTTAGGCCGCTGCAATAACGGCTCTGGAAGAATGCCTCGCATCGCTTCCCTCAGCACGTATTTGGTCGTGCCATTTGCCAGCTTGTATTCGGCTGGAATTTTGCGGGCCACCTCAAACACCTCTTTATCGAGAAAAGGAACGCGCAGCTCCAGCGAATGCGCCATGCTCATTTTATCCGCCTTCATCAAAATATCACCCGGCAGCCAAAAGTTCATATCAATCAGCTGCATACGAGTCAGATCATCCAGATGGCGGCTGTTATAATAAACGTCGCTTGTTAATGAAGCCGAAGGCAGCATCGCCTCCAAACGCTCGGAGCCAAGCAGCGCGATTTGTCGTTTGTCTGATTCATTGAACAGCTTAGCATTTCCATAAAAACGCTGTTCAATCGGCGAGAACCCCCGCAGCAAATAGTTTTTCCCGCGAAAAGCGAGCGGAACCCGCTCCACCATGCGATGCAGCCGCGACTTCATGCCGTTTGGCAGCCATGATACAGGGCGCAACGAGCGCGGCTCGCCATAGATGCCATAGCCGCCGAACAGCTCATCCGCTCCCTCCCCTGACATCACGACCGTTACCTGCTTCCCGGCCAGCTGAGATAAGCTGTATAACGCAATGGCTGACGGATCAGCAACGGGCTCGTCCAAATGCCATACTGCCTTCTGCGTATTTGCAAAAAATTGCTCAGGCGTGATTTCCTCCTCATCATGCATGGAGCCAATCGCCTTTGCCGCTGCCCGGGCATACTCATTTTCATTACCCTCTCCTGCAAAGCCTACCGAGAACGTTTTCGTTAACTGCTCCTGCATCGATAACGCCGCAATCGCCGACGAGTCAATTCCGCCTGATAAAAAGCTGCCGAGCGGCACATCCCCTTGGCGATGCAGCTTCACCGAATCGCGCAGCACGGCTCTGATTTCCTCGATAAACGTGCCTATCGGCCGCTGTTCGGGTTCAAAAGCAGGCTCCCAATATCGCCGCTTGGTTACCCTGCCCTCCCGATCGACAAGCATAAAATGTCCCGGCTCCAGCTTCTGAACCCCTTCAAACATCGTCTGCGGCTGAGGGACGTACTGAAAGGTCAAATAGTGCATCATACTGGCATAATCCACTTGCGGCACTTGCCCGCTTACAGCCAGGAGCCCTTTTAATTCCGATGAAAAAAGAAACTGGTGCCCCTCCTGCGCATAATAAAACGGCTTTATCCCAAAATGGTCCCGCGCAGCAAACAGCCGTTGCTCCGCCCGATCCCAAATGGCAAAGCTGAACATGCCTCTCAAATGGTGCACGCAGTCTATACCATATTCCTCATAAAGATGCACGATGATCTCTGAATCGGTACGATTGCGAAACTGATGGCCTTTGCTTTGCAGCCGCTGTCTCAGCTCTTTATAATTGTATATTTCTCCATTAAAAATAAGCCAAACCTGTCCATTTTCATTGGTCATCGGCTGGGCGCCATCTTCAATATCTACAATTGAAAGCCTGTTAAAGCCTAATGCTGCTCTATCCATAAGCTGTATGCCGGATTGGTTAGGACCTCGATGTCCCATCTGCTCCATCATACTGCTGATCTCCCTATCCGTTGGATCACTTCCATGGCCATATCGGATGATTCCGGAAATTCCACACATCGGCTTCTTTCCTCCACTCTCTCCTGATCGCTAAGACATAGTATTTCTAATGTCAAAACATACTATACGGAGCATAAGTATCCGAAAGACGTCCACCTTGTTTCCAAGCTGTAAACAATGAAAGTGCCGAAAAACAACAAAAAAACCTCCATCGCCCTTAACGATAAGGCTGGAGGTCATTCATTTCCTTCATCATTCATTTCTGTTAACAATCTTAAATCGGGTCCTGCTCTGTCTGGGCCGGCGCTTGCCCGCCATTAGCAGAAGCGGTGGAACGCAGCACCTTTTTCATATTTTTCTCAAATTTAGCCCGCGGTATTAATACACTGTGCTTGCAGCCTACACATTTAATGCGAATATCCATGCCCATTCGAATCACTTCCATTTCATTCGATCCGCAAGGATGCTGCTTTTTCATCTGGACGACATCGCCAAGCTCAAATTGCTTACGCTCCATTTCTTTCTCCGCTCCTCTCATCGCGATGATAGGTAACCATGCGTGGATACGGCGTATCCATACCGTTCTCAACCAGTGCTTTCTTCACCTGCAAATTAATTTTTCTGGCCAGCGCATGCTGCGTATTAGGCAAGCATTCCGCTATAATACGGATTTTCACTTCCGTTGCGCCCATGAGCTGAATGCCGAGCACCTCCGGCGGCTTCGCAAGATTTTCATCTTCCAGCTTATCTACCGTTGCTTGAATAATGCTCGTTGCCCGATCTACATCTTCCTCATAACCGATCGAAACGTCCACGACGGCTACAGAATTCCGCAAGGAGAAGTTCGTCACCTCATTAATCATGCCGTTCGGAATGATGAAAATCTCCCCTGTCCAGCTCAGCAGCCTAGTCGTCCGCAATCCAATAACCTCGACCGTCCCTTTGAACTGTCCAGCCTGAATGACATCCCCTACAGCAAACTGATCCTCCAAAATAATAAAGAAACCCGTAATAATGTCCTTCACCAGGCTTTGCGCGCCAAACCCAATAGCCAAACCGACGATTCCGGCACCTGCTAGCAGCGGCCCCAGCTGAATGCCCAGCTCCGACATCAACAGCATGCCGCCAATTAGATAGCAGACGTACATGACGATATTTTTGAGCAGCCGTCCTACCGTGACCATCCTTCTAGTCTGCATCGGCAAACGACTCGTTTGTTTATTTGATAATATACGATCAATCGATTTGTTGACAATCCATATAAGCAAATGCGTAATAACAATAATGAGCGCTATGCGAATCGCAGATTCACCGAAACGCTGCCATGTCTCTATATTCGTCAACCACTCCATGAAGTTTTTGTACATGTTTAGTGTTTTCAAGAGCTATTTCCTCCTACAGATTCACTTGTTCATATCCCGAACGAATAGGTTTAAAAATCCCTCTTATTTCAACCTTCTCTGACACAATGACCTGCTGCACTGTCTCCAAATCATCCTCTGGAAAATGAATGGACAAGGCGCAGCCCGCCGTAATCTCTTTAGGGGTCGGACAAATATCTATTTCAATTTCTGCATATTCGAGCAGCATTTCCGCTCGCAACGCCTGCTGTGTGGAATCAAAAGCAATCAACATAAGCCACTTTTCTCCTCTCCCTCTTTTTACGCAACGTAATCAGTGGGTTTATGACGTATAAAATGGTTGTCCTATCCATATACTAGATAACATATTAGCTATAACGGAGGGATTCTATGAAACTTTCTTTTTTGAAAGAAGTGCCGTTGAAAGTTCCGCATACCGATACCAACGCCATGACGTTAATCGTAAACCGCCTCTCCCTTATGCTCAACGAGCTTGCAGGCGCCAGACCGCTCATCATTGTATGCGTGGGCACTGACCGTTCAACGGGCGATTCGCTTGGCCCCATTATCGGAACCTCTCTCGCAAAATACAACAGCCCTTACTTTACTTTATACGGCACGCTGGAAGAGCCGGTTCACGCGATGAACTTGACCGATACACTGGCACTTATCCATCAAAACCATCACAATCCATTCATCATTGGCATCGATGCTTGTTTAGGACAAGTTTCCAGCATCGGCTCTGTTCATATCGGGACGGGTCCGGTACGCCCTGGCGCCGGCGTTAATAAGGAGCTCCCGCCTGTCGGTGATATGCACATAACCGGTATTGTGAATGTGGGCGGTTTTATGGAATATTTCGTGCTGCAAAATACTCGTCTGCATCTTGTCATTAAGATGGCCGACCTTATTGCTTTCAGCCTTTTCTCCGCTATAATGGGCAGCAATCGTGTTATGCTTCAGGCTAGGGAACAAGCTGCATCAGCCGAATGATCCAGTCTCCAGCTTTTGGCTCATCCTTTTTATTTCGCTTTAGCAATTGCCTGCAGCTCTTCCGGTGTTAACGGATACGTTGATTGTCCGGCCTCTAATGGCTTGGCATACACATATGCACTATCCCTGCTATGAATACTCGACACGACGACTCCGTCTTGCGCCGCATTTACAATCGCGATGGAGAAGCTAAGGTCGCTTCCTTGCTCCGAGAATGCATTATAGCGAATAACACCCAAGCGTCCCTTCTCCTCAAGCTGGCGCCGTTCCAGTTGTTCCAGCTTCGCCTCTACTACTCTCGAATGCCTGGCATGCTCGGCTATTTCCTGCTTCAACCCAATAACGACTTCTTCAATGTTCGTAATACCCGTATCACCCATAACCTCTACGTACTGCTTGCGTAATTTTTTAAGCCTTCTTCCAAGCCTTATGACCCAAATTAAAATAATAAAAAGCAGCACTACCAGCAATGCCAACAAACCGAATAAAGGGTTGTTCATCCAATCATTCATGTAAACCTTTCCGCCCCCAGAAATAAATCAAATTTTATATTGCGCACGTATTTCACGCACCGCATCAACGAGCGCACTCACTTCCGCTTCCGTTGTAAAATAACCCACACTCGCTCTAACCGCTCCTGTAGCCATCGTACCCGCACTGGCATGGGCAAGCGGCGTACAATGAAAGCCCGCACGTACAGCGATTTGATAATGCTGGTCCAAAATAAAAGACATCTCCGAAGGATCAACGCCATCCGCTACAAAAGAAACCATGCCGGTCCGCTGCTCCCCAAGCCTCGGTCCAAGCAGCCTGATTCCTTCTACCGTGGATAACCCCTCCATCATCTGCTGTGTAAGTGTCCATTCCTTAGTATGGATTTTATGAACCGTCTCATTCAGAACATATTCTACGCCTGCCTTCAAACCTGCCAGGCCGGGTGTGTTTTGCGTCCCTGCTTCATATCGATCCGGACGCACATAAGGCTGCTCAGCTGCCTCAGATTGACTTCCAGTTCCTCCATGCAGCATTGGGACAAGGTCTAGCTCCGGATGGATGTACAAGCCCCCTGTGCCCTGTGGGCCGAGCAACCCTTTATGTCCAGGGAAAGCCAGCATATCAATTCCCATTGCTTCAACATCAATTTCCAAAATCCCCGCACTTTGAGCCGCATCCACTAGCAGCTTTACACCTCTTTGGCGGGTTAGCTCGCCAATCTCAGCTAAAGGAACAATGGTTCCGAGCAGGTTTGAGCTATGACTTACGATAACAAGCGTCGTCTGTGGCATAAGCGCATCTCGCACTTGATCTACCGTTATGTTCCCCTGTTCATCTGCCTCAACATAGGTAACCTTTATCCCGAGCGACTGCTTTAGAAATTCTAACGGCCGTCTTACGGAATTATGCTCAATCCCAGTAGCAACTACATGATCGCCTTCTTTTATATACCCTTTTATCGCCATATTCAAAGCGCCTGTTGTATTCCCTGCAAAGGCAATATCATTAGGGTTTCTCACCTTAAACAACTTAGCTAGCTGCTTTCGTGTATCAAACAACACACGACTAGCACGCACAGCCATGCGATGACTGCCTCTCCCCGGGTTAGCCGCGTCATGCATCATAGCATGCTGCACCGCTTCAATAACCGAGTTAGGCTTCGGCCATGATGTTGCAGCATGATCTAAATAAATGATTTCCTCACCATTAGCCTTCATCATTCATCCACTCCCACCATCACTTACGTGTCTTCTCATAACAATAGCATACCTTAGTTTAATCTTCAGGATCAAAGATTACACCTCGGGTATGCTATCTTATCAAGACTACGCCATGTATTGAAGCATCTCCAGAAGCCGTTCCAAGTCCTGTTTATTATAATATTGAAGCTCAATTTTACCTTTATCCTTTTGCTGCTTAATTTTCACCGTTGTTTTGAATCGTTCTCTGAGCGACTCCTCTAAACTTTCAATATAAGGATCACGTTTTTTCGCTTTGCTTTTCGCTTGTTTGCCATCATTGCTGTCCTCATCCTTAAGTGACTCAAGCTTTTGAATCGCTTCCTCAAGCTCACGTACGCTCCAGCCTTGATTGATAATGAGTTCAGCCAGTTCCAGCTGCACCTTTAAATCTTTAATGCCTGCAAGAGCCCGAGCATGTCCCATGGAAATTGTTCCACGTGAAACATTATCTTTAATCGACTCTGGCAATGCCAGCAATCTTACAAAGTTAGCAATATGCGATCTGGACTTGCCTACTTTCATAGAAAGCTCTTCTTGAGTTAATTTGAACTTGTCCATGAGGTTCTGGTATGCTATCGCCACTTCTATCGCATTCAGGTCTTCACGCTGCAAATTTTCAATCAGCGCAATTTCCATAACTTGTTGATCCGAGAAAGATCTTACAACTGCCGGAACGGTCGTATTGCCGCAAAGCTGCGAAGCTCTGAAGCGACGTTCACCCGCAATAATCTCATAGCCCTTCATTACAGTACGAACAATAATCGGCTGAATGACACCATGCTGCTTAATCGATTCGGCCAATTCTTTTATCGACTGCTCATCAAATGTTTTTCGTGGTTGGTAAGGGTTCGGCCGCAATTGTGTAATTGCAACTTCAATGACTTTATCATCATCGTTTACCGAAAGCGATGGAATAAGCGCATCCAGACCTCTACCTAGCCGCTTGCTCATACGTAATCACTTCCTTCGCCAGTTCAAGATATACTTCTGCACCCTTCGATTTTGGATCATACGTAATGATCGCTTGTCCATGAGAAGGCGCTTCACTTAAACGCACATTACGTGGAATAATCGTCTGGTATACTTTCTGTTGAAAATATTTCTTCACTTCTTCAATAACCTGAATGCCCAGATTCGTTCTGGCATCAAGCATCGTAAGTAATACACCTTCAATTTGCAGCGTCGTGTTTAAATGCTTTTGCACCAATCTTACCGTATTCAGCAATTGGCTCAAGCCCTCCAGGGCATAATATTCACATTGAATAGGAATGATGACCGAATCAGCAGCAGTCAAGGAATTAATCGTTAATAAACCCAATGATGGCGGGCAATCGATTAAAATGTAATCAAACTGATCCTTTAATAAATGCAGCGCTTTCTTTAAACGAACTTCTCTGGAAATAGTTGGAACTAATTCAATCTCCGCCCCAGCAAGTTGAATGGTAGCAGGGATAATTTTCAAGCCGGGAATTTTCGTATCAGCCAACGCTTCGTGTGGGTCGATATCATTAACAAGCACATCATAAATACAGCTTTCAACATCTGCCTTATTAATACCTACTCCGCTAGTCGTATTGCCTTGCGGATCAATATCAACAAGCAGTACCCGTCTGCCAAGCGTCGCGAGACAAGCACCCAAATTAACTGATGTCGTCGTCTTGCCGACGCCACCCTTCTGATTCGCTATTGCTATAATTTTAGACAAGTCTTTCACCTCTATACTCTGTGTAAAAGCTATTAACAAAGAAGCAATACAAGCGGTAACCGTCCAGTAGCGGGACATCGCCTAGTAGTAATATTAGCATAAATGGATTCGCCGCCCTCAGCAAGCAGCGAGGACGGCAGCAGTTAAATCTATTATCGCATTTAATAGTATCTACATGCAAATGAGGATTTGCGAGCCCCTTTAACGAATCATACGCTTAACGTTTAGGAATGTGAATCACAATTTCATAATGGTCCTCGTGATCCTTCTCATTTGTCTTAATTTGCAAGCCTGAGCCTGACACCATCTCGATAGACTGTCTAATCGTATTAAGAGCAAGCCGAACATCTTTCGTAAAAGATACCCGCTTCGCTTTTTTGGCTTTAACCGTTTCATTCAGGAAAGCAATCCGAATTTCCGTTTGCTTTACATTGAGTTCTTTGGAAATAATCTCTTCCAGCACTTGAAGCTGAAGCTCTTCAGTAGGCAGAGCCAGCAATGCCCGTGCATGACGCTCGGTAATTTTACGCTCCATTAACGCACTTTTAACTACCTCATTAAGTGCCAGCAATCTTAGTTTGTTGGCAATCGTTGATTGGCTCTTGCCCAATCGCTGCGCCAAGCTTTCCTGCGTCAATTGATGCAGCTCAATCAGCTTCTGATAAGCAACAGCCTCTTCAATAGCCGTTAGATTTTCCCGCTGCAAATTTTCAATTAATGCGATTGATGCCGTCTGCGAGTCATTAAACTCACGAATAATGCCTGGTATCGTATCATAACCAAGCTTCGTCACAGCACGCCATCGGCGTTCTCCCGCAATAATTTCATAGCGGTTGTTCCGCATTCGCACGACGATAGGCTGAATAATGCCATGCGTCTTAATCGTCTGGCATAACTCATCAATTCGTTCATCATCAAATATCGACCTCGGTTGAAATGGACTCGTGTCGATTTCATTAACCGGAATTTGTTTAACCTCTTCATTATTGTTGCTGCGTTGGTCATTCAAACCAAACAAACGAGAAAGTTGTTCTTTCATTTATCCACTACCACCCGATCAAGAAACGGCCCCATCAGCAGAGCCAGCTTCAAAGATGTGCTGCCAAATAACAGTCTTGCTTGTATTCTGTTCCACTTCAATCGAGACAATCGGAAAATTTACAGACGGCTACAAATGATTTTGAATGCAAGGTGAAACGGCTGTCTCCGTCCTTGGCGGAGCGGCGCGTTTCATTCCGAGAAATATAGAGATAGGATAACCAAATTATATACTTTCCTATATTTCAAGCGTAAACGGCTGCGTCGTCCTCTGACGGCAAAGCTGCCGTTTCGAGGGTGAAATATAAGCCAATTATAAGGGTGAACCTTATAAATTCTTATCCTTTTAAAGGAAAATAATCCATCTGCCCCACTAACGATTTAAGACTTGCGCCTTGAAACAGCTAGCAGATGTTATGTGCCTTGCTTATCTATGCTAACGAATAAGGTGAATCGGCTGTCTCCAACCTTTGGCGGCGCGGTGCGTTTCATTCTAGAAAATATAAGCAGCATATAGCAAAACCTTATGCCTGCTCCTATTTCAAAAAATGTGTGCTGCTCTGCAAAAATACAGCGCATCCTGCTAATTTGTTCTCTCTATTATTTCTACTTGCGCCTAAGTATTTCCTGCTTGACAGCCTTGAATGCCAAATAAAAATACAAGCAGAAATTTGGAAATAGTAAGCAATGTTTCACGTGAAACATCCTAAACTTACCATTTCCATTTATCTGCCTCAATCTTAAAATCTATAAATTGGATCCTTTAAATCTTCTTTATAAAATAGGTTGTTTTAGCGGTGTTCCCGCCTTACGGGGATATTTGCGCGGAGTGGCTTCACGTTTCTCAATCAGCACAATATGCCGTTCGGATTGTTCAAATGGTAAAGTGAAGCTGTGCTCGGAACGAACAGCAGCTTTCAGCTCCTTCAAGCTGGTCCCCGCTTCCCGAACCTCTTCCTCACTTTGCGAACCTTTCATCGCTGCGAACAGACCGCCCTTGCGTACAAATGGCAAGCAAAACTCATTCAGTACATTCAGCCTGGCAACCGCTCTTGCTGTTACCAAGTCGTATGCATCGCGATGGCCTTGCAGTCTGCCGATATCTTCGGCACGGCCATGAACACAGCTGACATCGTCAGCAATACCCAGCTGCTCTGCTAAAGCATTAAGAAACTGGATACGTTTATTCAAGGAATCAACAATCACAATTTTCAAATGCGGAAAGCAAATTTTAAGCGGAATGCTCGGAAAGCCTGCACCGGACCCGATATCCGCTATTTTGCTGACTGCTTCCATATCGATAAAAAAAGAAAGGGAAACCGAATCATAAAAATGCTTTTCATATACGGCTTCACGCTCTGTTATACCGGTCAAATTCATACGTTCATTCCATTCGACCAATAAGCGATAATACGTATCGAACTGATCGAGCTGATGCTGGGATAAGGCTATTCCCCGCTCCTGCATCAGCTTTGGAAACCACTCTATCGTCTGTTCCATCGTTTGTTCTTCTATCCTCTCGCCGCTACAACGCGGTTATAATGCTCCAAATAAACGAGCAGTATGGAAATATCGGCTGGTGTTACGCCAGCTACCCTGGAAGCCTGACCGATCGACAACGGTCTGATATCCGACAGCTTTTGCTTCGCTTCCGAAGCAAGTCCCTGCACGTCGAAATAATCGATATCATCCGGTATACGCTTCTTCTCCATTTTGCTCAATCGTTCAACCTGCAGCAGTTGCTTCTCGATATATCCAGCATATTTAATTTGAATTTCGACCTGCTCCTTCATCTCCTCTGTCAAAGCAAGCTCTGAAGGTGTGATGCTTTCCAGCATCGCATACGTAATTTCCGGACGGCGAAGCAACGATAACGCATCTACTGTAAACGGAATTTCAGCTGATTCCGCAGCTTTTAATACGGGCTGTGCTTCTTCTGGTTTCACTTTTGTTGTACGCAATCTTTCAATTTCCTGCTCAACCAATGCTTTTTTATTCAAAAAGCTTTCATAACGCTCTTCCGAAATCAAACCAATCTCATAGCCAATTGGCGTCAATCTCAGGTCAGCATTATCATGGCGAAGCAGCAAACGATATTCCGCTCGGGAAGTCAGCAAACGATAAGGATCATTCGTTCCCTTCGTTACAAGGTCATCGATCATTACGCCAATATAGCCCTGGGAACGTGCAATAATGACCGGCTCTTTCCCCTGCACTTTACGGGCAGCGTTAATGCCGGCAATAACACCTTGACCAGCCGCTTCCTCATAACCGGAAGTTCCGTTGATTTGTCCAGCTGTGAATAACCCGTCGACAACCTTTGTCTCCAATGAAGGCCAAAGCTGTGTTGGAACGACCGCGTCATATTCAATCGCATAGCCATTGCGCATCATTTCAACTTTTTCCAATCCTGGGATTGATCGTAAAATGCCCAATTGGACATCCTCCGGCATGCTTGTGGAAAGTCCTTGTACATAATACTCCGACGTATGCAGACCCTCCGGCTCCAGAAAAATTTGATGTTTTGGCTTATCGGCAAAACGTACAATTTTATCCTCAATCGATGGGCAGTATCTTGGGCCTGTGCCTTCAATTGCTCCCGAGAACATTGGCGCGCGATGCAAATTATCGTTTATGATTTTGTGCGTTTGCTCTGACGTATAGGTCAACCAGCAAGGAAGCTGCTCATTATTAGAGGAAATTGTCTCATGCGAGAAAAATTTCGGCTGCTCATCGCCCGGTTGAATTTCTGTTTTTGAAAAATCAATCGTATCCTTGTGTACGCGTGGCGGCGTACCAGTTTTGAAACGTACCAGCTCGAAGCCATGCTCCTTCAAGCTTGCAGACAGCTTCAGCGACGGCTGCTGATTATTTGGTCCGCTCTCATACATCAGCTCGCCCATAATGATTTTGCCGCGCAAATAGGTGCCTGTTGTCAGGACAATCGTCTTCGAGCGATAGATTGCGCCTGTTTTTGTCACAAGCCCCACTATCTTGCCTTCCTCCACCATCAGCTCCTCCGCCATTCCTTGTCGCAGCGTCAGCTTAGGCGTCTCCTCAATCGTCTTCTTCATTTCATGCTGATAGGCGAACTTATCAGCTTGTGCGCGAAGCGCGTGAACCGCAGGCCCTTTGCCTGTATTCAGCATCCGCATCTGGATGAAGGTTTTATCAATATTACGGCCCATTTCGCCGCCTAAAGCGTCCAGTTCACGTACAACATGCCCTTTCGCCGGTCCGCCAATCGACGGATTACATGGCATGAAGGCTACCATATCCAAATTTATCGTCAGCAATAGCGTCTCACAGCCCATACGCGCTGCCGCAAGCGCAGCTTCGCTGCCCGCATGCCCCGCACCGATGACAATAACGTCATATTGCCCTGCTTCGTATCCCATTCCAAGTACCTCCCAAAGCGCTGCTAGCCTGATGGATGTTCGTCCGGAGGCTATTGACCGCTTATTATTTGCCCAAACAAAATTGCGAAAAGATTTGATCAATCAATGAATCTCCGACGGCATCCCCAAGAATTTCACCGAGCGACTCCCAAGCAGAGCGCACGTCAATTTGCATCACATCAATCGGAATGCCTGCTTCTGATGCCTCAATACCATCAAGCAGCGACTGCTGCGCCCGTTTCAATAAAGCAATATGCCGCACATTGCTGACGTAGGTCAAATCGCCGGAATCCAGCTTGCCTTCGAAAAACATCCCGCTAATCGCCTTCTCCAAATGATCCAGTCCCGCTTCCTGCAGAACCGACATGCGGACAATTGCCTCCGGGCTAAAGCGCTTCTCGATTTCTTCCATGTCGAGCTTGCCTGGCAGGTCGGTTTTATTAATGACCAATACCACTTGGCGTCCCGCCATACGGTCCAGCAGTTCACGGTCATCGGCATGCAGCGGCTCATTATAATTCAGCACGAATAAAATAAGATCGGCTTCCGCAAGCGCCGTATGCGATCGCTCTACCCCAAGCTGCTCGACAAGATCGCTCGTCTCGCGAATGCCTGCTGTATCCAGCAGCCTCAGCGGGATATTATTAAGCGTGACATATTCCTCTATAACATCACGCGTTGTGCCGGGAATATCGGTCACAATCGCTTTATTTTCCTGCGCCAGCATATTAAGCAATGATGACTTGCCCACATTAGGCCTGCCGACGATTGCCGTCATAATACCTTCTCTTAATATTTTGCCTTCATTTGCTGTTTTTAAAAGCTTAGCAATTTCATCCAGCGCAATTTGGCTTTGATCACGAATATAAGCAGTCGTCATTTCCTCGACATCATGCTCGGGGTAATCGATATTTACTTCAATATGCGCCAGCAGCTCAATGACCGTCTGCCGGAGTGCTTTAATCCGCTTCGACAGCAAGCCTTCGGCCTGCTTGCGCGCAATGGAGAAAGCGCGATCCGACTTTGAACGAATAAGATCGATGACCGCTTCCGCCTGCATTAAATCGATGCGCCCGTTCAGAAAGGCCCGCTTCGTAAACTCCCCAGGCTCAGCTAATCGCATATCTTCCTGCATCAGCACAACATCAAGCACCTTCTTAACCGCCACTACGCCGCCATGAGCATTGATTTCCACAACATCCTCGGCTGTAAAAGAACGCGGCCCACGCATAAGCGTCACCAGCACCTCTTCAATCTGCTCGCCGGTAGCCGGGTGAACGATATGCCCATAATGCACCGTATGGCTGTCTGCTTCACGCAGATCCGTTCGGCTCTGAAATAGCGCAGCTGTCCCCGCAATAGCATTCGGGCCGCTAATGCGGATAATGGCAATGCCGCCCTCTCCAACAGCGGTTGAAATCGCGGCTATCGTATCTTGTATCATTGTGTTCAGCACCTCTCAAATGGAAAAACAGCAATGACCATGGGAGCCATTGCTGCGAATCTGTTCTACCTTTATCACTTCAGTGCAATGACAATCCGCCGATGCGGCTCATCACCTTTACTGTATGTTTTCACACGAGGATGATTTTGCAGCTGGGAATGAATGACCTTCCGCTCATGGGAAGACATCGGCTCCAGCACCACCTCTTTTTTCGTGCGAATCACTCTGCCCGCAAGGCGCTCTGACAGCTCTTCCAGCGTCTTGCGCCGGCGCTCGCGAAAATCCTCTGCATCAAGTACGATACGAAGATGACTGTCCGAATAGCGGTTTGCCACAATATTAACCAAGTACTGCAATGCATCGAGCGTCTGCCCGCGCCTTCCGATTATCATGCCGAGATCTCCCCCGCCTGAAATCGAAAGCTGCGTGCCTTCCCTCGTCTGCTTGCGTTCAATGGATACATCTAGTCCCATTGTGCTCGCCACTTCCAGAAGGAACTGCTCAGCTTCACTTGTTGGATCAGGAATAAGCTCCAGTTCTACTTTCGCTTCTTTCACGCCGATCAAACCGAGGAATCCTTTGGACGGCTGCTCAAGAACAGCCACCCTCACACGATCCTCAGCCACATTTAATTGTGTCAAACCACTTTGTACAGCCTCTTCTACCGTTTTCCCTGATGCAACGATTTTCTTCATTTCGCGAGGGCCCCCTTACGTTTACCCTTACCTTTAGATTGTTTATCGTTGGTGCCTGTATCGTCATTGCCTTTTTTGTCAGCATTGCGCACATACAAGAAATAGTTTTGAATAATTGTGTAAATGTTGCTGTAAATCCAGTAAAGCGGCAGAGCTGCTGGGAAATTAATCGCCATGACGAAAATCAACACTGGGAAAATGGCAAGCATCGCTCCCATACCAGGCATTGTTTGCGTCTGCTGCTTCTGCATCATCTTCGATTGGATGAAAGTTGTCGCCGCGGCGATAACCGGAAGAATGTAATAAGGGTCCTTCTCCCCTAACTGCAACCACAAGAAAGCATGCGTACGCACCTCAGGGTTCATATATATCGCATTATAGAGCGCGATAAATACAGGCATCTGTACAATGAGCGGCAAGCATCCTGCCATCGGATTTACCTGATTGGCCTGGAACAGCTTCATTGTCTCTTCCTGCTGCTTTTTCGGGTCATCCTTGTATTTCTTCTTCATCTCAGCGATTTGCGGCTGCAAAGCCTGCATAGCCTTCGAACTGCGATATTGCTTAATCGTCAGCGGCAAAATGGCTGTTCTTACAATAATGGTAATGAGCAGAATGGCTATGCCATAAGCACCGCCGAACCAATCTGCGAACGTATCAAGCGTAAGCGCAAAATAATAAACGACATTTTTCTGCCAGAAGTTTCCCTTAAGCAAATCCTCTGTACTCGTCGTTTGAGCTACCTGCGAACCGCAGCCTGCAATGACTACCACTGCCATTAGCATGCCTAAAACAAAAAGCCATTTACGGTTTTCTTTCCGAAACAACATGAAAACTCCTCTCTTGAGAGCCGATGCTTCGCCTATCCAGCATAAACGGTTTCGTCGCCATTCAGCACAAACTACGCAGTTTCGCATGAGATAAATCTGCATCGTTACAGACATATTTCTTATACCTTCTCATCCTTTAAACTATACCATAATTGGTAGGACAAAAGAAAGGAAGGTCATGAGGTATTTTCGGTACCTATGTAAACGTTTTTCTAATATGTTCAAGGATAACCATTTCTATTATTCAGGAGCTTCTTTTTCTACGCAAAACGGACGGTTTCCAAAGGACAATAACTCCTTCTACGCTTAGCGTTTAAGGAGCCCGGCCTTCCTTAACACATGCATAATGCTTTTTTCCAGTTGGCTCGTCTCCATCGCTACTGCAGGCTTTCTTACAATAATAATGAAGTCGACCTTTGGAACGATCCGTGCCTCATTGAGCCTGATGATTTCTTTAATGACACGGCGCATCCGGTTGCGAACAACCGCATTGCCGATTTTTTTGCTTGCTGAAATGCCCAGTCGGAAAGGCTCCGCCACAGGCTGCTTCGACCAATATACGACGAACTGCCCGTTGGCGAACGATTTGCCTCCCCGGTAGACCCGGCCAAAGTCGCTACGGTTACGCAGACGCAATCTTCTTTGCACGACTCCATTTCACCGTTCTTTCCTTAATATGTTCAAAAGTATCGTGGGCAAGGCAAAAAAAAAGACCACCCGACGTGGTCTTTTGCTTATGCGCTAAGAACTTTTCTGCCTCTTTGACGACGCGCCGCCAAAACTTTACGTCCGTTTTTCGTGCTCATCCGTTTGCGGAATCCATGCACTTTTTTACGTTTGCTAACATTCGGTCTAAATGTAGGTCTCATTTACTCTGCACCTCCCGTACTTCTTCTTAAAAAAAACAGGTAGTTCAATTAAAGCACGTACCCTTCGGAAAGTCAACTCACCCTGCGCCTTTCAGACAAGAAATCGAAAGCTGTGGATAAATGAATGAAATCGGCGATTTTGCAGAAAATGAATAAGCTGTGCACAACTTTTTCAGCCGACTTACGAACTTTGTCGAAATCTTAACAAGATATAAACAATATCTAGTGTTGTGCGCAACTTTTATACACAAGCTATTGAATATGTGGATAAAATCTTCGAATCCGTTGAAATACAAGGGATCTTTTGCTATGATGGATATGTTTTATATGTGGATACCTTCCCTTTATCCTCAATCTTATTAACAGCCTGTGGATAAAAATGTGAACAAGTTAATCCCCTATTTATAACTCAACCGTTTTCATTTCTTCATATTGTGGATGTTTTCCTTGGAAAAATGACATTCATTCGACAGAATATGGCTTAATTGCGCCGTTTCGGCGATTTTGATAAGGAGTGACGTCTGTGGACAGCCATGCTTATGATATATGGCAGCAAGTGTTGTCAATTATTCAGACGAAGCTGAGCAAGCCAAGTTTTGATACTTGGTTTAAGGCAACTAAGGCTTCGTTCGTGAATGATACTTTGCTTGAAGTTACGGCACCGACAACATTTGCAGCTGAATGGCTGGAAGGCCGTTATACAAAACTAATTCGCACAACCCTGTTTGAATTTCTAGGCAGACAGGTCGATGTGCGTTTTTCCATTGAAGAGGCTCGAAGCGCTGAACCGGCAGCTATGATGCCGCCCAGAGCAATGGATGTGCCCGTCGTACAGGAAGAAAGCCACACGCATGTGCTGAACTCCAAATATACGTTCGAGACATTCGTTATCGGCGCCAACAATCGCTTTGCCCATGCGGCATCGCTTGCGGTAGCCGAGGCACCGGCCAAAGCGTACAATCCGCTGTTTCTCTACGGCGGCGTTGGCCTTGGAAAAACGCATTTGATGCATGCGATCGGCCACTATATCAAGGATCACAACCCCAATACGAAGATCATGTACATCTCGTCGGAGAAATTCACCAATGAATTTATTAACGCGAT
Organism: Paenibacillus sp. JT22N15; assembly: GCF_059383755.1. NCBI lineage: Bacteria > Bacillati > Bacillota > Bacilli > Caryophanales > Paenibacillaceae > Paenibacillus > Paenibacillus sp. JT22N15. The sequence goes on from NZ_JBXENV010000022.1 coordinate 85,736, forward strand.
TCGTGACAACCGTGGGGAAAGCTTTCGCAATAAATACCGGAATATCGACGTTTTGCTTATTGACGATATTCAATTTTTGGCTGGTAAAGACGGGACGCAGGAGGAGTTTTTCCATACCTTCAATGCGCTTCATGAAGAGCGCAAGCAGATCGTCATCTCCAGCGACCGCACGCCGAAGGAAATTCCGACCCTGGAGGAACGCCTTCGTTCCCGCTTTGAATGGGGTTTAATTACGGACATCCAAGCGCCTGACCTGGAGACGCGAATTGCCATTTTGCGCAAGAAGGCCAAGGCCGAAAATCTCGATATTCCCAATGAAGCGATGGTTTATATCGCTAACCAGATCGATACGAATATTCGTGAGCTGGAAGGCGCCCTGATCAGGGTTGTCGCCTACTCCTCGCTCATTAATCAGGATATTTCCTCCCATTTGGCAGCCGAAGCGCTCAAGGATATCATTCCTTCAAGCCGGCCGAAGCTGATTACCATCAACGAGATCCAGCAGAAAGTCGGGGAGTTTTATGGATTGCGGCTTGAGGAGTTTAAAGCGCGCAAACGGACGAAAGCTGTGGCCTATCCGCGGCAAATCGCCATGTACCTCTCTCGCGAGCTAACGGACCACTCGCTGCCGAAGATTGGCGAAGCATTTGGCGGACGGGACCATACGACGGTCATTCATGCCCATGAGAAAATTACGCAGCAGCTTAAAATTGATCAGGACTTGTACAAAATTTTGCAAAACCTGACTGAAAAAATCAAAAATCATACGTAAGCCGTTAAGCAGGACAATTTGCGCTGAAAAGTTATCCACTTTTATACGGAAAACGAACACAAGCCTATGCACAGTCTATACACATGTGGATAGGCTTGATCTATCAGCACTTGTCCCGCTTATCCACATATTCAGGCCCCCTACTACTACGACTACTAAAAATCTTTAAAAAAACATCATCCATAAGCGGAATAAGACATTCGCGGAACATCCACTATGATTCGCTATGTCTCCCTGCGGATATAGGAGAGAAATTATGAAATTAACGATTTCAAAAAATGAACTAAACGATGCGATCCAGCAGGTAGCGAAAGCAATCTCCTCCAGACCAGCCATCCCGATTCTCGGTGGAATCAAAATAGATGTAACTCATCAAGGTGTAACCTTAACGGCAAGCGATACTGAAATATCTATTCAAAGCTTCATCCCGGTAGAACGCGATAATTTATTTATTGCACATGTGGATAAACCGGGAAGCGTTGTTCTCCCTGCTAAATTTTTTGTCGAGATTATTAAAAAGCTGCCTTCCGATAATGTTGAAATTCAGGTTGGCGCTCAGTTCCAGACAATGATCCGCTCCGGCTCCTCCGACATCCAAATGGTCGGTCTTGATCCTGAGGAATTTCCAATTTTGCCGTCTATTGAAGAAAATGGCTTATTTCAAATGCCAGGCGATTTGTTGAAAACGATGATCCGCCAAACGGTACTAGCCGCTTCCACCAATGAGCAAACCGCCGTATTGACTGGCGTATTATGGACGCTTAACAATCAGCAGCTGAAATTTATAGCAACGGATCGCCACCGTCTGGCAAGCCGCAATGCGCATACCGAAACCGATCCGGAATATCGCTTCTCCAATGTCATTATTGCTGCAAAAACGCTGGTCGAGCTGTCAAAGCTTGTCCCTGAGCAAAATGCCCTCGTGGATATTGTCGTCGCCGACAACCAGGTCATGTTTAAGCTTGGAAATGTGCTGTTCTATACACGTATGCTTGATGGCATGTATCCGGATACTTCCAAGATTATTCCGCAGACGTACAAAACAGAACTTGTCGTCGATACCAAAAATTTGATGGATGCGATCGACCGTGCTTATTTGATGTCGCGTGAAGAGAAGACGAATATTGTTCGACTGATTACGCTTGATGACAATTCGATCGAAATTTCTTCAAGCTCGACCGAGCTTGGCCGCGTAACCGAGCAGATCGATGCCAAGAAATTTGAAGGCGAGCCGCTGCGCATTTCTTTCAACTCCAAGTTCATGCTCGATGTGCTCAAAGTAATTGACAGCGAGCAAATTTTCATCGGCTTTACAGGTGCTATGAGCCCGATTATCATTAAGCCGACCGATCATTCGTACAACATGTACGTAATTTTGCCTTACCGGACAACAACGTAGCAGCCTCGCGAGAAGGCTAGCGAAAGATATGAATAGAGCTCGAGAAGAGGAAGGTGGGCAAGCCACGATGAAGGAAGTTGCCATTCGCACCGAATATATTCCGTTGGGGCAGTTTTTAAAGCTATCGGATTGTATATCCACAGGTGGACAAGCTAAATTTTTTCTGCAGGAGAACAAGATTACGATCAACGGCGAGACGGATAACAGACGTGGACGCAAGCTGTATGTCGGGGACCGTGTCGAAGTAGAAGGCTTCGGCGTCTTTACTGTTACCGGTTCATAACGATTAGCTAAGGACCGGGAGGGGCAGCAGACGTGTTTTTAAAAAATATTCATTTGCAAAATTACCGCAACTACGGACAGCTTGAGCTGGAGACGAGTAATCAGGTCAATCTGTTCGTCGGTCCGAACGCCCAGGGCAAGACGAATTTGCTGGAAGCGATATTTGCGCTTGCCCTCACCAAATCGCACCGCACGTCCAAGGACAAGGAGCTGATTGGCTGGGAAGCGGATTCGGCTCGCCTGCAAGGCATGGTAGACAAGCGCTATGGTACGGCGCAGCTTGAGCTGCTGCTGTCGACGCAGGGGAAGAAAGCGAAAATTAACGGGCTCGAGCAGCGCAAGCTGAGCAACTTCATCGGGTCGCTGAATGTGGTCATGTTCGCGCCGGAGGATCTCGAAATTGTAAAAGGCACGCCGGGTGTACGCAGACGGTTTCTGGATATGGAAATCGGTCAGGTGCAGCCCGGTTATTTGCATACCCTTCAGCAATACGGCAAGGTGCTTGTACAGCGCAATAACTACCTGAAGTCTGCATCTCCTGGCTCCATGCAGCAGACGATGCTGGATGTATGGAATACACAGCTTGCCGAGCTAGGTGTTAAAATTATGAAAAAAAGGGAACACTTCATACATAAACTGCAGCGCTGGGCTGAGCAGATCCATTCTGGCATTACGGCTGGCAGCGAACAGCTCACGATTACCTACCGTCCATCGCTTGGCAGCGGCGAGCCGGAAGATGAATCTGTTTTATTTGAGCAATTTATGATAAAGTTAACACAAGTGAAAGAGCAGGAGATTCGCAGAGGGATGTCGCTCGTTGGGCCTCATCGCGATGATTTGGCCTTTTTTATTAACGGCAAAGAGGCATCTGTATATGGTTCCCAGGGACAGCAGCGCACAACCGCACTCTCGCTAAAGCTGGCAGAAATTGAGCTGATTGCTGAGGAGATTGGGGAATATCCGCTGCTGCTTCTTGATGATGTTCTGTCTGAGCTTGACCAGCACCGGCAGACGCAGCTCATAGAAACATTTCAGAGCAAGGTGCAGACGTTCATCACGACAACCGGGCTTGAGAGCGTCAATATTAGCAAGCTGCAGGACGCTTGTATCTATAATGTGCGTGAAGGCCAAGTGACGCGCGGATAAGCGCAAACGATCGGGAGGCGGGGGAGCATGTATATCCATTTGGGCGGCGAGAAAATTATTCGGGCTGCCGAGCTGGTAGCCATTTTCGATATATCCATAGAGCAATCCTCCAAGTTATCCAAGCAGTTCGTTGCAGGCGCTCGCAAGCGCAAGGACGTGGAGACGATTGGCGAAGAGGAGCCGAAATCCATCGTTGTGACGAAGCAGAAAATCTATTATTCGCCAATTTCATCCTCCACCTTGAAGAAGCGGGCTCATCATTTTGTAGCGAATGGCTGACAAGGGCCAGAATAACGTGTAGCAAGAGCAGTTGAGAGGAGCAGTGAGCATTAATGTCTTTGAATCCGCAGCATACGTATGACGAGAGTCAGATCCAGGTGCTAGAGGGACTGGAAGCCGTCCGCAAACGCCCTGGTATGTATATTGGCTCCACAAGCAGCAAGGGACTCCACCATCTCGTATGGGAGGTTGTCGATAACAGTATCGACGAGGCGCTTGCTGGCTATTGTAATCAAATTGATGTCACGATTCATGAAGATAACAGCATTACCGTAGTCGACAATGGACGTGGTATCCCTGTCGGCGAAAATGCCAAGCTGAAGAAGTCGACGCTTGAAGTCGTCATGACCGTGCTTCATGCCGGCGGTAAATTTGGCGGAGAAGGCTATAAAGTTTCCGGAGGCTTGCACGGGGTCGGCGTGTCTGTCGTTAATGCTTTGTCGGAGCGCGTAGTAGCAACCGTCAAGCTTAAAGGGAAGATCCATCAGCAGGCGTATCGCCGCGGAGCGCCAGAATCGGACATTCATGTCATCGGCGAGACATCGCCAGAAGATACAGGAACGACGATTAACTTTAAGCCGGATCCAGAGATTTTTACGGAGACGACGGTTTATGAATACGATATTTTGCAGTCCCGGATTCGGGAGCTTGCTTTTCTAAATAAAGGAATTCAAATTTCGCTGACGGATGAGCGTACAGGGATGACCAATACGTTCAGATACGAAGGCGGCCTTAATGAATTCGTCCAGTTTTTGAACCGCAACAAGGAAGCGCTGCATGAAGCGCCGATTTATGTGGAGGGCTCCAAGGATCATATCCAGGTGGAATTAGGCCTCCAGTATAACGACGGCTATAGCGAAAACATTTATTCCTTCGCGAATAATATTAATACCCATGAGGGCGGAACGCATGAATCCGGCTTCAAAAGTGCGCTCACGCGGGTTATCAATGACTATGCCCGCAAAACGAACTTGCTGAAGGACAATGATTCCAATTTCTCCGGCGATGATGTGCGCGAAGGCTTGACAGCGATTATTTCGGTCAAAATTCCCGAGCCGCAATTCGAAGGACAAACGAAGACAAAGCTAGGCAACAGCGAGGTTCGCGGTATTGTCGAATCGCTGCTTGCAGAGAAGCTTCAGGAGTTTCTCGATGAGAACCCGGCTGTATCCCGCAAAATTGTAGAAAAAGGCCTTCAAGCTGCCAGAGCACGGGAAGCAGCGCGCAAAGCGCGTGAGCTGACGCGCCGTAAGAGTGCGCTTGAAGTCAGCTCGCTGCCAGGTAAGCTAGCGGATTGCTCCTCCAAGGATGCGGCAATCAGCGAGCTGTACATCGTAGAAGGTGACTCGGCCGGTGGTTCGGCTAAGCAAGGCCGTGACCGTCACTTCCAGGCTATTTTGCCACTGCGTGGTAAAATTCTGAACGTTGAGCGGGCAAGACTCGACCGTATTCTCGGCAATGCGGAGATTCGGGCGATTATTACGGCGCTCGGAACAGGCATCAGCGAGGACTTTGATTTGGCGAAGGCGCGTTATCACAAAGTCATTATTATGACGGATGCCGACGTTGACGGCGCGCATATTCGTACCCTGCTGCTGACGTTCTTCTATCGCTACATGCGCAAAATTCTCGAAGCGGGCTATATTTATATCGCCCAGCCGCCGCTCTATAAAGTCGAGCGCAACAAGGTCATTCGTTATGCGCAGAACGAGAAGGAACGTGATGAAATTATTGCTGAGTTTGGTCAAACCGGTAAAATTAACATTCAGCGCTACAAAGGCTTGGGCGAGATGGATGCTGTCCAGCTTTGGGAAACAACGATGGATCCAGAAAGCCGTTCCATGCTTCAAGTAACGATTGATGACGCCATTGAAGCCGATACGATTTTTGATACGCTGATGGGCGACAACGTTGAACCGCGTCGTAACTTCATCCAGCAATATGCTCTAAGCGTTAAAAATCTCGACATTTAGCTTTCCTTGGGATCGTTAATTGCTGAATCATTTAAGTACAGCGGCATAGCTTGCCGCTTGAAATTAAAAATAGTCGTTTCTAGAATGCGTTTTTGTACGGGGCTATGCTCACAGTATGAAGATATGCACTAGTGGCGGCTATTTTCTTTTGTACCGGCCATAGGCAACGGCGTATCGATATATTTTTTTAAACACGGACTTGTCAGGAAGCTTGCGAAAAATAAACGGATCGGGACAAGTATTGACCTCTAGTATCCATGGGCGCAGCTTCGTATCGATTGCAATATCGACACCGATTTCTTTTATTCGCGGATAAGCCTGAAGCATTTGGTGAACGATGGATAGGCTAAGCTTGTTCAAACGCTGTCTATACGCTTGCTGTTCAGATGTTGACAAATGACCATTCATAAGCTGTTCAAATGGCATTGGCGTGCCGCCGCTATGGTAGTTGGTGACGATTTTTGCGGGATGGGCGAGACGGCCGATGATGCCCGTCGCTTCCCAGCTGGCTTTCGGATTTTTCTGCACCATTACGCGGATATCAAAGCGCCGCTTCTGATGGCGAAGCAGGAAGATCCCCCTTTGGATGAGGTAGCGTTTGCCTACTTGATAGCGATAAAGGCTGTTGTACAATTGGTCGAAGGTAGCGAACGTGCGAACTCTGGTTTCAATCTGGTATCGGAAGCCTCGGCCAGGAGCGGCATACTGCTCGACCCGAATGACTCCTTTTCCAAAGGTGCCGTTGACGGGTTTCACATAAACCATGCTGTACTCGGTGAGCATTGCGAGCAGATTTTCTTTGCTGAACAGCTCGGTAGCAGGCATGTATTGGCGCAAATGTTCGGAGCGCAGGAGCACCTGCGTTTTAGCCCATTTGCTAGTAACGCGCTGTATAGACAAGCTTGATTCCCCTTTCTTTAAATCACTGCCTGAGCCTATCGATTCTTATTCCGGCAGGAGACAGAGTTTAGAATGAGTGGTATAATAAAAGTTGGATTTGTTTAGTTTATGGCAATCGGAGCGTAACGGAATACGGTGTTTAACCTATTTTTTCGTCTATGTTCGTGGAATTTAGGTTTAGTATCGTCTTATTTAAGAAAGAACTAGAGAGACAATGATGTTTACAGGTTTGCAGATAGACGTCAGGGAGGTAAAGCATGGCGGAAGAACAATATTCGCAGATTAAAGACCGTGATATTGGCACGGAAATGCGCGATTCCTTTATGGACTATGCGATGAGTATTATCGTAAGTCGCGCATTGCCCGATGTAAGGGATGGACTCAAGCCTGTTCATCGCCGGATTTTATTCGCAATGTCGGAGCTTGGGATGTCACCGGACAAGCCTCACAAAAAATCCGCAAGGATTGTAGGCGAAGTTATCGGTAAGTATCATCCTCACGGTGATTCGGCTGTGTATGAGTCCATGGTGCGTATGGCACAGGATTTCTCAATGAGGTACATGATGGTAGATGGACACGGCAACTTCGGTTCGGTTGATGGTGACATGGCAGCAGCCATGCGTTACACGGAAGCTCGTCTATCGAAGATTGCAATGGAGCTGCTGCGTGACCTTAACAAGGAAACAGTGAATTTCATTCCGAACTATGACGGTGAAGAGAAGGAGCCTGCGGTATTGCCGGCGCGTTTTCCTAACTTGCTAGTCAATGGTGTAACAGGGATAGCTGTAGGTATGGCAACGAATATTCCTCCGCATAATTTGGGGGAAGTCATTGACGGTGTACAGGCGCTTATTGCTAATCCGGATATAACACCGCTTGAATTGATCGATTATGTAAAAGGTCCTGATTTCCCGACGGCAGGTATTGTTATGGGATTAAGCGGCATCCGTCAAGCTTATTTGACGGGTCGCGGAACGGTGACCATGCGTGCGCGGGCAACGATTGAAGAGAATGGCAATAAAGCGCGTATTATCGTATATGAGCTGCCTTATCAAGTAAATAAAGCCCGTCTCGTTGAGAAAATTGCAGAGCTCGTTCGGGAGAAGAAGATCGACGGCATTACGGATTTGCGCGATGAGTCTGACCGTACAGGCATGCGGGTTGTTATCGAGCTTCGCCGTGATGTGAATCCTAGCGTTGTGCTTAACAACTTATACAAACAGACGCAAATGCAGTCCAACTTCGGCATTAATATGCTGGCTCTCGTTAATGGCGAGCCAAAGACGCTGAATTTGCGTGAAGTACTCTATCATTATTTGCAGCATCAAATCGAGGTTATCCGTCGTCGTACGGAATACGATTTGAAGAAAGCTGAAGCTCGTGCTCATATTTTGGAAGGCTATCGGATTGCGCTGGATCATCTGGATGAGGTTATTGCGTTAATACGCGGTTCCCAAACAGCTGAAATTGCTCGTGAAGGCTTGATCACTCGATTCGATCTTAGCCACGAGCAGGCACAAGCCATTCTCGATATGCGTTTGCAGCGCCTGACAGGTCTGGAACGCGATAAGATCGAAGCAGAATATACAGAGCTTCTACAGAAAATTGCCGAGTTCAAAGCGATTCTCGCTGATGAGCAGCTGGTGCTTGCAATCATTAGCACAGAGCTCAACGAGATTAGAGATCGTTTTGGCGATGAGCGCCGTACGGAAATTACGGCTAGTGATGAGGAAATTCTAGATGAGGATTTGATTCCTCGTGAGGATGTTATTATTTCCATCACACACAGCGGCTATATCAAGCGCCTGCCGGTTACGACTTATCGGAGCCAGAAGCGGGGCGGTAAAGGTGTCGTTGGCATGGATACGAAGGATAATGACTTTGTCGAGCATCTTTTTGTATCCAATACGCATCACTACTTGCTCTTCTTCACCAATAAGGGCAAGGTGTACAAGCTGAAAGCTTATGAGATTCCTGATCTCAGCCGGACAGCACGCGGTACGCCGATTATTAACTTAATTCAAATCGAGCAGGGCGAGACGATTAATGCGGTTATTCCTGTACAGGATTTTGACCCGAATCACTATCTGTTCTTCGCAACCCGTCAAGGTGTCGTGAAGAAAACGCCTCTCGATGACTATATCAACATTCGCAAAGTCGGCCTCATTGCCATCTCGCTGCGTGAAGACGATGATCTGATTGGCGTCAAGCTGACGGACGGTCAGCAGGAGATTGTTATGGGTACGGCGGAAGGCATGTCGATTCGTTTCTCTGAAAATGATGTGCGCTCTATGGGCCGTTCGGCTACAGGCGTGAAGGGTATCCAGCTTGATGACAGCGATGCTGTTATTGATATGGATATCGTCATGAATGATAATGATGTGCTGATCGTTACGTCCAAGGGCTATGGCAAACGGACGCCAATGAGCGAATATCGCATTCAAAATCGTGGCGGTAAAGGGATTAAGACGCTTAACGTTACGGATAAGAACGGCCCAATCGTCAGCTTGAAGGTCGTTGTAAATGATGAGGATCTGATGATTATGACTGCATCAGGCACATTGATTCGTACAAGCATGGAAGGCATCTCTACAATGGGCCGCAATACGCAGGGCGTTAAATTGATTAATACCCGCGATGAAGATACAGTAGCAACGGTTACTCGTATTGCCCGCAGTGAAGAAGTGAGCGATGACCTGGAAGAAGGCGAAGCAACTGAATTTGATGCTGCACAGCCTTCAGACAGCGAAGAGAACGAATAGTTTTTATATCAGGGGAATCCAGGACATGGGGAGGGAACCGTTGTGCCAACGGTGACTTTATCACAAGTGAAGTTAGGCGATAAGATTAGTGAAGATGTCCTTACCCCTTTAGGAAGGGTGCTACTTCAAAAAGGCAAGGTTATTGCTGGCCGCGAGCTTGAAATTTTGAGAGCTTTCATTATTTCAAGCGTGGCCGTTGATGGACCAGCTGCTGCTAAAGCGTCTGAAGATGCAAAAGCAGGCGCTGACTCCAAACAAGTGGACGATAAGCCAATTGCTGCATCATCCCTGCATGATGAATATGACAAGATGCTGGTGCTGCTGAGACAAGTATTTAATGATCATGCAGCGCCGGAAGGCATCCCTATTATGGATATTCGCAATCAGATGGAGAATTTGCTGCAGCATATTAAGAACTATCAGATTTTGACGTTTGTGCCGCGCAGTTTTATGGAGCGTGATTATTTGCTTCATAATAGCATTGCTTGTGCGCTCACCTCTTATCTTATTGCGCAGTGGAACGGCTTTCCTCAAAAAGAATGGATGCAAGTTGCTCTTGGCGGCTTGCTTCATGATTTTGGGAATACGCGTATTGATCGCTCGATTCTTTCCAAACCGACTGCGCTAACCGTAGAAGAGCTGGAAGAGATGAAACGACATACCGTGCTGGGCTACCAAATGCTCAAAAATGTAGCATCTCTGAACGATGGTGCCAAGCTGGCTGCTCTTCAGCATCATGAGCGGGTAGACGGAACGGGATACCCTCTTGGCATTGATGCGGCTAAAATCCATCCATACGGGAAGATTGTAGCTATTGCTGATATTTTTCATGCTATGACCTTGAACAAGTCTTATCGTAAGGCGGTCTCGCCTTATCTAGTTCTAGAGCAGATCCAAAGCGATGCTTTCGGCAAGCTTGATCCGACTTATGTTCGAGTGTTTGTTGAGAAGGTTACGCAGTTCCATAATGGAACAAAGGTTAGGCTTAGTGATGAACGGGTAGGAGAGATCGTGTTTTCTGATCATGTGCATCCAACCAGACCATGGGTTTCCATTGAAGGATCTATTATTAACTTAACGGTAGAGCGGCATCTGCATATCAATGAGGTTATTCCATCCTAAGTATAGATGGGATAGATTAAGCTTTATAAAGCTACTATTATTGAGAGTATAGGTCGTCAAAACGTAAAAGTAATAGTAAAATAAAGCCGTCCAGAGTATGTGCTGGGCGGCTTTATCCCTTTATATATAAGGGATTCAGGGCTTTGAGGTACAAGGAAAAACACTATTAAAAAAAGAATTGATATTTTTTGAAAAAAACACTTGCAATGGTATAGGCACCCGTGATATATTATATGAGTCGCCGCTGAGACATACGGCAGACACGAACGAAACGCAAGCAAGAGAAATTGTTCTTTGAAAACTGAACAACGAGTGAAACTGCC
>NZ_JBXENV010000023.1:0-84503 GCF_059383755.1 Paenibacillus sp. JT22N15
ACCGAAAACGTTCAAACAGCACGCTTGGCTACATGTCACCCTTGCGTTTCGAACAGCTTTATTACGAAAAAATAGCATAATGGGCGTGTCTACTCTATTGACAGAAGAGCATCCTGTCCGCTTACGGCCTAAAATCGGGTAAATAGCCAGAATAGCGGAATCTCAGTCCTCGAAAAAAGGAGTGAGCATGCCGAGCTCCGTCGCCTCAGCCGCAGTGGTCTGTTTCTGCAACAATCACATGACGTTAAAGAGTGGGCATCCATTCATAACGCTAAAGAACCTTCCACAATGAATGGAAGAAATAATGGATGTAATCCGTACGTAATATCCCCCACAATTTCCTGCCCCTTTTATATGCTATTCCAAGCCATACTCCCCGAAAAAAATCATCATGATATTTCTTCTTTTCCCTGTTAATGCTAAACTAAGGTCTGATTAGCGGCAATCGGGTATTGCAAAGGCCGCTCCACAACTTCTGACATAGCAAAGGCGGTCTACTTATGCGCAATATTTGGCATATTTATAAAACAGATTGGCTCCATATTTTACGTGTGCCTACCGGCATTTTTCTTATTTTAGCGATTATATTGCTTCCCGGCTTGTACGATTGGGTCAATATTAAATCGGTGTGGGACCCTTACAATAACACACAGGGCATTAAAATTGCAGTCACGAGCCTCGATGCGGGAGCAAGCGTGCAAGGCAAGACGGTTAATATCGGTGAGGACCTAGTGACAAGCCTGCAAACGAACGAGAAGCTGGGCTGGACGTTTGTAAGTGAGCAGGAAGCGATGGATGGCGTTGAAAAAGGCACCTATTATGCAAGCCTGCTTATTCCAGCTGATTTCTCTGCCAAAATAACCGGTATTATCGAAGGCAAAATCGAGCGGCCGGAAGTGGTTTATACGGTCAATGAAAAGGTGAATGCCATTGCGCCGAAAATAACCGGCTCCGGCGTTTCCGCCATCACGAAGCAAATTAATGAAGGCTTCACAGAAGCTGTAAGCGAAACGGTGCTGACGAAGCTGAAGGAAGCGGGCGTAGAAGTGGAAGCGGAGCTGCCGACGATACGCAAGGTCGAGAACGGCATTTTCAGTCTGGAAAGCCATTTGCCTGAAATTGAAGCGGCTGGACAGAAGGTGCTGGAAGTCGAGAGCAAGCTGCCGGAAATCAACGAGAAGGCGCAAAAAATAATCGAGCTCCAGCAGAAGCTGCCGGAGATTAATCAAGCTGCGCAATATGTGCTAAAGCTGCAGCAATATTGGCCGAAAATCAGCGATGCCGCTTCGGAGGTGCTCATCATTCAGGAGAAGCTTCCTGAAATCCAGAAAGCGGCGCAGCGCATTCAGGAGGTCGATGCCAATTTCGACCGCGTGAGCGAGGTGGTCGACACGGCGCTGGACAAAACGAATACAGCGCTTGGCATTGTGACGACGGCTGAGGAGCAGCTGCCGAAGCTTGAGGCGCTGGGGGGAGACGCGATCGCTTTCGCGGATGGACTGAACGAATTTTTAGCGTCGAGCCAGGAGGCATTTCAGGCGATTAGCCCGACTTTGAAGCAAAATTTGCTGCTGGTCAAGCAAATTGCTGATGCTGCCGAGCTGCTGACAGCAAGGCTGCAGGAGGCTGATCTTACCAAGCTGCCGACCGCGGCGGAAGTTCAGACGCTCTCTGAGCGGCTCAGTACAGCAGCAGGCGTAATCGGCAGCATAACCAAGGTGATGTCGACGATTAACAGCCATCTGCCGGATGGGCAGCTAAGCGGGACCATTCAGCGGCTGAGCGGTCTCACCGAAAAGCTGAATACGCAAATTCAGCTGCTCGGCATCATTAAGGATGCGATGGACCGGGGAACCGCACCGCCAGCGGAGATTGTAGCGCGGCTGCATGCGGTAACGGAGCAGGTGAGCAGCGATCTTGCCTACGTACTGGAGCATTACGACAGCGATATTGTGCCTGCGATCACCGAAGGCTTGAGCAAATTGCAGCAGCTTGGAGCGGCATCGTCCGATGTGCTGCAAACGGCAAAGAGCAAGCTGCCGGATATCGCCGAGCTGCTCAAGGCCGCGCGTGAAGGGCTGACGTTTGGGCAGCAGGAGCTGACCCGCATACAGGCAGAGCTGCCGGAAATTCGCACGAAGGTGCATGAAATAGCGACGACTTTGCAAAGCAAGACGGACGCCTTCGTGAACGCGATTAACACGGCAGCGCCGTTTATCCGCAATGACTTGCCAGCCATCGGCAAAAAAATCGACGCAGCCGCAGCTTTTGTTCAGAATGATTTGCCTGAGGCGGAAAAAGAGCTGGCAAAGCTGGCGGATTTCGTCCAATACCAGCTCCCGGAGCTTACAGACAGCGTGAAACGCGTTGCCGGACTTGTTCGCGACGACTTGCCGCAGCTGGAGGAAGCGATTCGTAAAGCGGCTGACAAACTGCGCGAAGTGAAGGCTGATAACAGCTTTGCGGAGCTTGCGAAGCTGCTGCGCGGCGATATTGAGAAGGAAAGCGAGTTTTTGGCGAGCCCCGTGCTTATTAAGGAAAACCAGCTGTATGCGATCCCTAATTATGGCTCGGCAATGTCGCCTTTTTACGGTGTGCTGTCGCTTTGGGTAGGCGCCACGCTGCTTATTTCAATGCTGCGCTCAGAGGCGGACAATCCAAATGGAAGCTATAGCGGCTACCAGCTGTATTTGGGGCGCCTCGGCACCTTTTTAACGATTGGACTATTGCAGGCTTTATGCGTAACGCTGGGAGACTTTTTTATATTAGGCGCCTATGTTGCAGATAAGCTGTGGTTTGTATTATTTGCGATGCTCGTCAGCATCGTATTTGTCACTATTACGTACACGCTGTTGTCTGTGTTCGGCAATGCGGGCAAGGGGATTGCGATTATTTTTATGGTGTTTCAATTTTCCAGCTCAGGCGGTACCTTTCCGATCAGCATGACGACGCCTTTTTTCCAAGCGCTGAATCCGTTTATGCCATTTACGTATGCGATTAGCTTGCTGCGCGAATCAGTTGGGGGCATTTTGTGGCAAACGGTGCTGAAGGATGTGCTGTTCCTGCTCGGCTTTATTGCCATTAGCCTGTTCATTGCCCTCGTGCTCAAACGCCCGCTTAGCGGCATCATTAAGCACTCGTCCGACAATGCGAAGAAGACCAAAATTATAGCATAGAGATTAAGGGGAAACGTATGAAAACGTACGAACAGTTCGTGGGAGAAATGATTGCAGCAGCACAGGCTGCGGGGCTGCATATTTATCAAAATAAAAACCGGCTGGAGACAAGGTCGCTGGATCGCGAGTTTTCGTTTTTTTGTACGCCGAGGACTCACCAGCAGCCGTATCAGACGAGTGCCTATATGTATTTTGAATGGAGCAGCGTGCTTACGGCGGAATCGCTTCGCGAAAGGGAAGAGGCGGCGCTGTCGCCGATTCTCGCTGTCATGCGCAGCGCCGATGTCGAAACCGTGAAGGATGAGCCTTGTACGCAGCTGCATATTCAATATGAGTTTGAGGTAGCGGAAAATTTTCAAACGATGACGGATGAAATCAATCAGCAGCTGCTGACGATTTTTCGCAAGTCTATGGGCCATACGAACGTTCCGGTTATAAAATGGGAGCTGATTATTCAAGCCAGCGGCGAAAATCATATTTCTAAAATATCGGCGCAGCAGCACTGGAGCATTCCCTTGCTTTCGGATTCCGGTGTTGGCCCGATTATGGCTGAGGTTAATGATGTTTTGATCGCAATAGGCGAGCTGCCGTTTATCAAAAAGGATTCAAAGTAGCCTGCGGCATGGTTGTAGTGCCAGACGGTTAAGGTTGAAGGAACTAACCATATTGGTTTTATTCATACCAATTTTCGAGGCAAAGAGAGCTATGTGCTGACGAAGCAATATTAAGCTATTGCGAGTTCCAACTGGTTTATTTATTCTAATTCCTTGTACATGCACATATAGGCCCCCGCCTACATAGAATGTAAAATTGATGTTGGTGTACGCTGAGGCTGATTAGGATGCCCGGTAATACAGCATAGGGGGGCCAGACGATGGGATTATTTGCTGCAATCGCTTTGTTTATTAAACAGTTAACGCTACTTGTATCGTACGTGAAAAATAACGCTTTTCCACAGCCACTTCGCGAAGAAGAAGAAGCGAAGCATCTCGCACTAATGGCCGAAGGCAATACACATTCTCGCAATTTACTTATTGAACATAATTTGCGCCTTGTTGCACATATCGTCAAAAAATTTGATAACACCGGCGAAGATTTGGAGGACTTGATTTCTATTGGTACAATCGGGCTGATCAAAGCCATTGAGAGCTTCCAGACGGGCAAAGGCACGAAGCTGGCGACATTTGCTGCCCGTTGTATTGAAAACGAGATTTTAATGCATCTACGTTCCTTGAAAAAAACGCGCAAGGACGTATCGCTGCATGATCCAATCGGCACCGACAAAGAAGGCAATGAAATTACGCTCGTCGATATTCTGGGAAGCGATCCAAATGAAATTGTGGAAACCGTGCAGCTAAAAATGGAAAAAAGTAAAATTTATAAAAATTTAGTCATTCTTGATGAACGTGAAAAGGAAGTCATCATGGGCAGATTTGGCTTGGAGCATGGCGGGGAAGAACGGACTCAGCGAGAGATTGCTAAGGAGTTGGGAATTAGCCGCAGTTATGTATCGAGGATTGAGAAAAGGGCGCTGATGAAGCTTTATCATGAGTTTTATAAGGTGAAGAAATAGGTGCCTTACCTGAAGGCTTTTTGATTCAGTAATGGATTGTCAACATTATAAAATGTACTTCTCGCGATTTGCAGGATGTCGCACATGGCTGATACCGAGTATTTATCACGGTTGCTGTGGATGATAGCTACTTTCGTCCCATGATCGATGTGGATGGCGTATCAGAAGCTCAGCAGAATGACTGGAGAAGCTTTTGATAATCAAATTTAAGGTACGTAATGCACGAAAGGGCTGGGGACGAATTTTGTCTCCAGCCCTTTTGAATTTTACCCGTACCTCTAGGTTTCGATTACTTGATTATATATTTGCTTACGCATACTTACAATTCTAGAGTATGCTCTCACTCCTATCCGGCATGTGTGCATGCTAGATTGGACGTCAGGAGCTGATTTATTAACGGTCTTTTTTTTATTGCAATGCTATTAATGGGGTATTAATATCGAGATTTCCCGATAAATGCAAAAGGTTTTATTCATCTTGGATCTGAAGTACAATAGCTCTCATAGTAATTGTGAATTTGAATCATGGATAGTAAGGAAAGGAGATATACGAAATGAATCGTTCTTTGCAAATAGACCGATGGGGCAGCATACACTCCATTAGGATGAAGATGATAGCAGGCTTGTTTCTTATCGTTTTGCCGCTGATTGGATTCCTGATTTATATGAATGGCTATGCAATCGACGTCGTCCGCAACCAGGTGGCTGCCTCTAGCAAGGACTTATTAACGCTGTATCGTGACCAGGTGGACGCACGCCTTGTCGAAGCAGATAATTATTTAATCGGGCTCATGCAGGACCCGGATCTCTCGAACATCGATTTTTCCCCGCAGCCCGAGGATCGCATTTTCGCGTCGCAGCGTATCGCGTCGAACTTAACAAATTCTATCCTTCGGTATCCCGTTTTGGACGGGTTATTCGTCTATCTACCCTCAGATGATCAATACTTATACTCCTTCCGCGACCGTTCCACCATGATCGACCGCATGTACATTAAATCCTATATATCGGATAACGTAAGTAAGAATTCTGACATGAGGATGATCACCCAAAAAAGGATGTGGTATGTTCAAAAGAATGGCGACCGCGTTTACCTTCTCCGCTTCTTTGTGCTCGACAACGACTCCATCGTCGGTGCGTGGACTAACGCGGAGTCGCTGCAGACACCGCTTGATCTGCTAGGCATCGGCGAAGAAGGAGCGGCGCTGCTAGGCGACGGGCGCGGCAACGCGATTGTCAATCAAGGTTTTGTCAGTGAACACGGCATTACGATTGAGCCGCAAGCGGAAAGCTATTATCTCACTGGCTCGACGGAGAAATTCCTAGCAGTTAGCGAAGATTCCCGCGAAGGAGAGTTCAGCCTACATGCGTTTATCCCGGAGGATGTGATGCTCCAGCATCTCTCCACATACAAGCTTATTTCCTACTCCCTTCCGTTCGTCGCGGTCCTGATTCTGGCAGCGGCGTTGCTCTTGCTTCGGAAGACGCTCTTACTTCCGCTCAATCGCTTGCTCAAGGTTATGAACCGAATTCAGCAAGGCAATCTCGACACTCAGATCAAGGATTATCCAACTTCTTTGGAGTTCAAGGTCGTTAATGATACGTTCAACAACATGATGGAGCAGATCAAGCATTTGCGAATCAGCGTGTATGAAGAGCAGCTGAATAAGCAGAAAGCGGAACTTCAGCATCTGCAGTTGCAGATTAGGCCGCATTTTTTTATTAATACCCTTAACATGATGTATATGCTAGCCCGTACGAAGGACGTTACGCGCATGGAGGAAATGTCACTGTGTCTGGTGAGGTACTTCAGGTACATGTTCCAAAGCAATCTGAGCTTCGTTGCGCTTAAAGACGAATTGCAGCATATTCGCAATTACTTGCGAATACAAGAACTACGGTATCCCGACCAGTTGACATACGAAATCGAAGCCCCTTCTTTTCTGTTGTCTACACCGGTTCCGCCTCTGATTGTGCACACCTTTGTTGAGAATGCCATCAAACATGCCATGACAATGGATGAACAGTTATCCTTATCAGTAACAATTGAGATGCTCGAGACACCACAAGCTGCCCTTCATATTGAAATAAGGGATAACGGTCCCGGCTTCAGCCCTACTGTGGTGGAGAGTATCGATCGTGGTGAGCGAATCGTGGACGACGAAGGGGATCATATCGGCATTTGGAACGTGAAGAGGCGGTTGCAATTGATATATGGAGAGCGGACGCAGGTTGTCTTAAGAGACGGGGAGCTGTGTGGCGCCGTAGTGGACGTGACGATTCCTCTCTCGCCCCGAAATGACAAAGAGAAGGACAAGCTTGACCCAGGAGGTATGGACTAATGCTTACGCTGATCATCGTAGATGACGAGAAACTGCTTACAGATTCATTGAAAGGTGACATAGATTGGACTTCTCTCGGATTCGATAAAGTATTCACTGCTTATAATTCGCGCCAAGCAAAAGAGATCTTCGAGCGGGAAAGAATCCATCTTATGGTATGTGATATCGAGATGCCTCAGGGAAGCGGACTAGAGCTTCTAGCTTGGGTGCGCGAGAATCATCCCGACACAGAGACAGTTTTCATGACCTGCCATGCCGAGTTCAAACTGGCACAGCGAGCGATGCAACTGGGGAGCTTCGACTACTTGCTGAAACCGGTTCCGCCGGACGAATTGCTGAGCGTAGGAGGTAAGGTAGTTGCGAAGATTATGAAGGAGAGCAAGGAGAAGCAATACAGTCGGATCGGGCAATTCTGGTCGCGCCGGCAACCGCTAATTGCTGAACAATTCTGGTTAGATCTGCTTCACCATGTTATCCCCTCGAATCCAGATTCCATTAAGCGGGAGGCAGGAGAGAGAGGTATTCCATTCGATGAGAAGCTACAGTTGTTACCATTGTTAATCTCTGTGAAACGTTATCACAAGGATTTCTCTCCCCGGGATCAGAAGGTTTTGGAATATGCGCTAAAGAACAGTGGCGAGGAGACGCTTGGGCTGGAGGGTCAGGGACTTCTGTTTACAACTACAGACCGCGAATTGATGGCACTCATTCCTATCGAAGGAGATGCGGCCCCGCTGCGGGAGCAGTTCAAGGAGAAGGCACGACCGTTAATCGATTATGCGTCTGAGTACTTCTATTGCGACATTGCTATTTATATCGGAAATGCCGTTCAAGGTCATGAATTGAATGGCATGGTAGGAAGACTGCGGGAGCTAGACAAGGAAAATATCGCACTTGCAAAGGACGTATTTCTCTACGATAGTGCTCGTAAGACGCGGGAAACGATCACGTTTCCCGACATGCATGCCTGGTCGATTATGCTTAAGGAAGGACAAGGAGGCCGCGTACTCGATGAGGCTAAGGCATTCCTGTGGACAGCGACAGCGAGTATGGACGTGGATTCGCTGTACCGATTCCATCATAACTTTCTCCAAATGGTGTTCTACGTTTTGAAGATAGAGGGAATTGATGCGCAGCTTTTGTTCGGTGATGATAAGTCTGCCGACCTATTCCGCAACGCGTCCCGATCCGTTCCCGACATGGTGGGCTGGATGACGCATATAATCGGCAAGTCAATGGATCAGGTCCGGAGCATAAGGGAATCGCCTTCCATTCTGGACAAGGTCGAGCAATACGTGAACGCACGGCTGGATTCGGAGCAGCTTTCGCGGGAAGACGTTGCTGCCTACATGTTCTTAAATCCTGATTATTTGGACAGGCTGCTGAAGAAGCAGACGGGTCATTCCGTCACAGAGTTAATTATAAACAAGCGGATGGCGCTTGCGCTGGAGCTTCTGCTCAAGACGGAGCTTCCCGTTGGCACCATAGCGGTGCAATCGGGTTATTCCAACCTTGCCCATTTCTCACGGAGGTTCAAACGGTTTGCGGGACTCAGTCCCCATGAGTACCGTAAAAAATACGTTGCCAATTCCAAATAGATGGCTTCCATGCTAGATGAACGAATAGTCGATAATAGTCAACTGGCATGTCGATTTCGGAGTAGTGGCTATTCTGCCATTGACCGTACAATGAGATCAGGCTCGCGAACATAAGAGTCCACGACACTAGATACGGGGGATGACACATGAACAAAAAGATTGGTTGGACAGGCGCGCTAGTTGCCTTGTCGATGCTGATGTCCGCATGCTCGGGCGGCGGCAGTAATGCTGGAAACGCTTCGAACGGAGCGACTTCTGCAGGGAGTAACGAGGAGAAGCCTTACGAAATCGTATACGCATACCCAACATTTGACAACGTTCCTGCGGACATTCAGCTCGTCCAAGACGAGGTTAATAAGATCGCCAAAGAGAAGATTAATGTCACAGTCAAGCTGCTGCCAATCAGCAACAGCGCCTACACAAACCAGATCAACTTGATGATGTCGAGCGGAGAGAAGCTGGACATGATCGCCATGCTGGGCAACTATAGCACACAAGTCACACGCGGTGTTTTATATCCTCTGGGCGATATCATGGAGGAAAACGCGCAGGGCATTATCGACGCGCTTGGTGAGGACTATTACAATGCGACCAAGGTCGGCGGCATTAGCTACGGCGTGCCGAGCATCCGGGACTTGGCACAAAATTTCGGGTTCGTCATGCGCAAGGATCTCGTGGACCAATACAATATCGAGTTAGGAACGATTAAGAACTTCGAGGAATTCGGCAAGGCGTTCAAGACGTTGAAGGAGAATGAACCTGATATGGTTAGTGCGACAAATCTCGCTGGTGGCACGATACTTGGCACTTACCGGACCTACGATCCGTTGGGCAACGAGCTTGGCGTCCTTTTGAATAGCGGACTTGCCGACTTGAACGTCGTAAACTGGTTTGCGACGGAAGAATACGAGAAAATGGTGCGTCAACTTCGTGAATGGTACTTAGCGGGTTACATTCTCAAGGACGCCGCGACGAATCCGGAATCAAACCACGCCATCGTGAAGTCCGGCAAAGCGGCAGGTTATTTCACCCAGATGAAGCCTGGCTTTGATGCCCAGGAAAGCCGTATGACCAGCCATCCCATGGTGTCGGTGCAGACGGTTGAGCCTGTAGCGAAGACCGATACGGTCACGAACGTGGCCATTGGTGTGGCAGCCAAGTCAGCGAATCCGGCGAAGACTCTACAATTCCTGAATCTGATGTATACCGACAAGGAGATTGTTAACCTGATTGACTGGGGGATTGAAGGCAAGCATTACGTGAAGATGGAAGGCCAGGATAATATGATTAAGTATCCCGATGGTATAACAGGCGATAACGTGGGGTACAAGAACTATGGCTGGATGCACGGTAACCAATTCCTGTCCTACGTATTTGAAGGTGACGAACCCGACGTCTACGTCAAAATGGAGGCATTCAACCAGAACGCTGCTAAATCCAAGGCGCTTGGTTTCTCGTTCAACGGCGACAACGTGAAGAATGAAATTGCCGCTAGTAACGCAGTCTTATTACAATACAAAGGCGTTCTTGAGAGTGGCTCGGTTGATGTTGACAAGGTGTTGCCTGAATTCCTCAAGAAGCTTGAGGAATCGGGCATCAACAAGATTATTGCAGAGAAGCAGAGCCAACTGAATGAGTGGGCGGCTACGAACGGCACATAGGATGAGAACGTACAACGATCCAACCGGACGTCAGAGCCGATTGGATCGTTTCTTAAAGAAGAGACCTTTCGGGAAAGGGACGAGATAGGAATGGATTATACAAAAAAAAGACACCGTACGTTCTTTAAATATTTACCGCTTACACTGCTCATGCTTCCGGGTCTTGCTTACCTGCTGATCAATAACTACTTACCGCTGCTTGGCATGTTCATTGCATTCAAGAACATCAATTACTCTCAGGGTATTTTCGCGAGCGACTGGGTAGGTTTTAGCAATTTCGAGTATCTGTTCAAGACGAGTGACGCCTTTATTATTACAAGAAATACGATTCTGTATAATGCCGTTTTCATTATTCTCGGAACGGTCCTCGCCATCGCGTTCGCTATTCTGCTAAATGAAGTGAGGAAAAAGGTACTGTCGCGCTTCTATCAGAGCGTCATCGTTCTACCGCATCTCATTTCATTCGTAGTCGTTGGCTATCTGGCTTACGCCGCGTTCAGCATGGAGACGGGCTTCATGAACAAGACGATACTGCCGCTTCTGGGCATTGACGAAATATCTTGGTACACAGAGCCCAAGTATTGGCCATACATTCTGACCATCGTGCATCTATGGAAGTCGGTAGGATTCTCTTGTATCATTTATCTGGCTTCTATTATCAGCATCGATACCGAATATTACGAGGCGGCAACACTCGATGGGGCGAGTAAGTGGCAGCAGATCCGTGCGATCACCATCCCCCTTATTACGCCAGTCATCGTGATGTTGATGCTTCTTGGCATCGGACGTATCTTTTATTCCGACTTCGGCCTATTCTATCAGGTGCCAATGAACGCTGGAGCGATCGCCGATACGACCAATGTCATCGACACCTACGTTTACCGCGGTCTTATGGTGCTGGGCGACATCGGCATGGCATCCGCCGCAGGCGTCTACCAGTCGCTCGTCGGATTCGTGCTCGTATTGGGCGCGAACTATATCGTCCGGAAAATCAACAGGGAGAACGCCTTGTTCTAGGGCGAGTGGAGGAGCATAACAACCATGGCTATCGAAAATAAAGCTATAAACTGGATCGCTAATGTAACGCTGTCGGTGTTCGCGTTGGCCTGTATCATACCATTCGCGCTACTGATCATGGCATCGCTTAGCAGCGAAGCAAGCATTATTCGGAACGGCTATACATTCTTTCCGGAGCAATTCAGTTTGTCTGCTTACGAATACTTGTGGACACATCATCTTGAGCTGGGCCGAGCATACGGCATTACCGTGTTCATCACAGTTGTCGGTACGGCGGTTAGTCTTGCGATTACCTCGGCGCTTGCCTATCCGTTATCGCGCAGGGATATGCCGTTGCGCAACTTCTGGACGTTTCTCGTGTTCTTTACTATGCTATTCAATGGCGGGCTGGTACCGACTTATCTGGTGTACACTCAACTCTTCGATATCAAGAACACCATATTCGGACTGTTACTGCCGGGGTTGCTCATGAGCGGCTTCAACGTCCTGCTTGTCCGTACATTCTTCATAACGTCCATTCCACCTGCCTTGATCGAAGCGGCTAACATTGACGGCGCGGGTGAGATCAAAACGTTCTATCGGATTGTGCTTCCGCTGTCGCTGCCCATCATGGCGACGATCGGGCTGTTCCAAGCTATTAACTATTGGAATGATTGGTTTAACGGTCTTATCTACCTGACCGATTCACGTCTGTTCGGTATACAGACTATTTTGACAAAGATGATCACGGACATCCAGTTTCTGACGAGCAACAGCAACGCGGCCGGCACGGGCGCGAGCCAAGCGATTTCTGAGCTGCCAAGCACCTCCGTGCGAATGGCGATTGCGGCGGTCGGCGTGCTTCCGATCCTCATTGCGTACCCGTTCTTCCAGAAATATTTTGTCAAGGGCATTACGATCGGAGCTGTCAAATAAACCTGGCAGGGCCGTCATTATCAGCTATTCGGACTATAGGAGTTGAAGACAATGAAATTCTCCAATCCCGTCTTGAGCGGTTGTTATCCCGATCCCAGCATATGCAGGGTCGGAAACGATTATTATTTAGTCAACAGCTCATTCAACTATTACCCCGGCATTCCGATCTTTCACAGCAGCGACTTGGTCAATTGGACTCAGATCGGGCACGTGCTGACTAGGGAAAGCCAATTGCCTCTAGGGACTAAAACTAGCGGCGGCGGGGCCTTCAGCTTCACGGGAATCTATGCACCTACTCTGCGTTATCGCGGCGGTCGCTTTTATTTAATCACCACGAACGTACAGCATGGTGGGAACTTCATTGTGACAGCAGATCGGCCGGAAGGGCCTTGGTCAGAGCCCGTTTGGCTGGAGTGGGGCGGTATTGATCCTTCGCTCATGTTCGATGAAGATGGAAAGGTGTACGTGACTGGTACCGGAGGAGGAGATGAGCTTCCGGGCATCTATCAGGCGGAGATGGATCCCGATACGGGAGCCATTCTTACGGAGCGCAGGCTGATCTGGGAGGGAACGGGAGGCAGCTACCCCGAAGGTCCGCACTTGTATCGTATAGCCGATTGGTATTACTTGCTTATTGCGGAAGGTGGTACTGAGTTCGGTCATATGGTGACAATTGCAAGAAGCAAGGAGCCTTACGGTCCATTCCAGTCTTGTCCGAGCAATCCTATCTTGAGTAACCGCAGTACCGGCTTACCGATTCAGGCAACGGGTCATGCCGATTTCGTCGAAGCGCATGATGGAAGCTGGTGGGCAGTCTACCTGGGTATCCGTCCTCTTGGTTATCCGTTCTATCATCATTTAGGTAGGGAAACGTTTTTAATTCAAATTACGTGGTCGGATGATGGTTGGCCTGTTATCGGATATGATGGCAAGGCTCAATTAGAAATTGAGGGCCCATCCTTTTATGAAGGAAGTCTAGGTAAATGCGAAGGCATTTGTCGTGATGATTTTAACAGCGAGTCGCTCAACCTGCATTGGAATTACCTTCGCAATCCGGTGCCAGAGGCGTATTCGCTCACGCGCCGGCCAGGTTGGCTAACGCTCCTCGGTATGGAACAGGGACTTGATGGGACCGAACGTCAGACGTTCGTCGGCCAGCGGCAGCGTCATTTGGAATGTAAGGTATCTGCCTTGCTGGATTTCGAGCCTACTCGAGATGGAGAGGAAGCTGGCCTAACCATTTATATGAATGAGAAGGGGCATTATGAGATTGCCGTAACTCGCATTGACGGGGTTAAGACGGTACTGTTTCGCCGGAGAATAGGCTCCTTGTGGAAAGTGGAGCGGGAGGAGACCATTCCCGTAGGTTCCATCCTTCTAAGCATCGCAGCAGATGCGACTACTTATGTCTTTGCCTTTACATTGAACGGTAAGGAGGAGACGGAGCTCGGACGGGGAGAATGTTTCTATCTGTCAAGCGAAGTGGCCGGCGGTTTTACAGGAGTCTACGTTGGCTTGTATGCTTCCGGCAATGGGATACCAAGTGACTCACCGGCACAGTTCGATTATTTTGATTATAGAACTAATTAAATTTCAGGATTAATTTTCAAATCTGTACGACCAAGATTGGACGTAGGCCGCTAATTGATTAGCGGTCTTTTTTATTTTTATATCGCACTTTACTGATAATGGTTAATTTTTTTAAAACCAAGCCTGCTTCATCTTCTGCACCAAATTGCTTACCGTAGATGATGCGGGATATTCATACTGTTCAAGCTATTATGGAAATTCTGGCTTACCCACAACAGATAGTCAGAGGCCCCGCATGATAACCACAGTAAATTAAGATCATTCGATGACCGCGATGTGGTGAAATACTTGAAGTTCTGCACATTCCTGAGCAAAGCGGAAACGGAAGCGCCAATCGCTTTGATTTTTCCTAATTTCAAAAAAGTGCAATTGCAGGAAAAAAGAGATTAACCTATGGTGGGATTATCCCACTGAAAAGAGGCGATCTATTTGGAAGCTGTGAACACCGCACATATCCTTCCGCTTCGCAAGCCGATCATTGATGTCAATTCGTACCATGCTTTCTCCCAAGCAATTGTGCTGACGGACGAAGCGTTGTCGCTGCCGTGGCTCTTTAGCCACTACATCCATCTGTTTGGCGTTCCCGAATTTGATAAGGGCAACTTTATTCATTTCGCATCCTATTCTTTTTTTCACGAACTGCCCTATACCTTTGTGTCAAAGCTGCATATCGATCAATTGAGGTCATGGTTTCATGACCCGTTATCCTTCTTCATCGACTGCTTGCACAAAAATCAATATTTAGCCATCGCGCTAGACGAATATTATATTCCCGGCACTTCCTCTTACCAAACCAAGCAGCAGGTGCATCATTTGCTCATTCACGGCGTCGATGTTTCGCAGCAGCTGTTCTATGTTGCCGGCTACTTTTCGAATCCGCCGGTCTATGACTCGGGTCGACCAGTCAGCTTCGATCTGCTGCGAGAATCGCTTCGGCATGCAGGGCCCATCAGGCAGCGTATCAGCCAGACACTAGAGATTATCCAGTATCCATACCGGGATTTAAGTACGCCAGCTTTTGAGCTTGACGTTCATTTTATCGCAAGGTCATTGGAGGAGTATTTGCTGTCCAAGCCGTTGACTGAAAAAAATCCGCAAAGGATTCACTTTTGGTTCGGCCTGCGCGTGTATGATTTGCTTGAGCAATTCCTCGAAAGGGAGCTGGAATCAGAGCAGCCAATCATTCATATGAAAGCGCTTCAGACGCTCGTCAATCATAAGCAATGGATGATGAAAAGAATCGAGTACTTGCATGCTCACAAGCTGATTTCCGATAACGGTCTGTTTGCGATGGGGCAGGATGTGCTTAAGCAAACCGTAATCCTTCATCAATGGTGTGTGAAGCAGCGGGTCAGAAGGGACCCGAGCAACATCGTTAAGGCCATTCGCTGCACGCAGCAGTTAAAGCGTAGTGAGGCGTTATTTTTGGAAAAATGCTTGAATCAATTGGTTATTACTTAACGATTTCTAAAAAGTGCAAATGTTTAAAAAAAGTGCAATAGAAGGAAATAACACTTATTCAAAGCAAGAAACCGTTCATCAAAAAAGTCTTATTGCACAGCGAACACCGATGTCTATAAAGTTGAGGAAGGCCATTGACTCACAGAAGCTACATCGACCATGTTGTAGATGAGAGGAGTTGTTCACCCGCTTGGCAATGAAGACAACGCTTACAACCTCACCGATTCAGCATCAGGTCAGTCGACACACAAGTCTGCTTGGCGTTATGCTGCTGCGATTGATTTACCTCATGTATTACGCCTTGCTGTACCCGCCTTATTATTTCTGGAACAAACGCGATTTCAAAAAGCAAACGAAAAAAAATCCCTTCTACGTCAGCAAGCTCGTGCGATTGGTAGAAAAGCATCCCCGGCTGTATGAGCTGTCGATGTTTGTGCTGAACTTTCCAAGACCGACAGCGGTTTATCATTTTTTGCCTGAATTACAAGGAAGAGTGCTGCAGGTTGGCTGCGGGACGGGGCTTCTGAACAAGCATGCGAAAGGATGGAGGCATGCCGAGTTTTTTAATCTCGATATTAATGAAAAATATCTGCAATTCGGCATGAAGAAGGGCCGGCTGCACAATTGCATCCATTCTGGCATTTATCAGGTGGACAAGGCGGATGAAAGCTTTGACAAGATCGTCTTCGCCAGGTGCTTCCATCACATCCGGCATCATAAAAAAGCGTTTAAGGAATGTGCAAGACTACTAAATAAAGGAGGGGAATTGTGGATTCTGGATCCTGTTATTTTGGAGGAGCAGGGCTCAGGCAAACAAATGAGCGCGGGTTATATGGCCAATTCGTCTATTGACGGCGTCATTTGGCGTTTTACGAAGCAAGCCTTCATCGAGCACGTGCTGGCTTCACTACCTGGGGAATTGGAGCTCATTTCGATCACGGAAAATCGGCAGCCGCACTTAACCAATTATAATTTGAAATACCCGCAAACCGATATTTTGGCGGTTATTCGAAAACGAAACGAAGGGGAGAACAAGTAATGCTGCAGACGCAAATTATTACGATTATTTCCGAAATCAAGAACGAGCCCGACCTGGCAGCTACGCTGACGGGAGCTTCCGACATGCTGAACGATGCGGGGCTGGACTCGCTCCAGCTGATTAATTTCATACTCCGGATTGAAGACGAATTCGAAATCGAAATCGATTTTGACCAATTTGATATGGAGCATCTGCAGTCTATCGATATATTTTGCGACTTTATTCAAGCCAAGAGCGCATGAGGCGGGCTGGAGGCGTAACGACGATCCATTGCGGCGCCTTCGATGCGGAGACGCTGTGGCGGGATGAGACGCTGGCGAAGCTGCCAGCCCTGCCTGACCCGCAGGCGAAGGCGATAGTTGGCGCCATGGACGAGCTGTTATTTTTATTTTGCGAAAGCTCGGACGTGCTGCTTACCCGGAATCCGGTGGCTCCGGCGCAGCTTCGGTATTTGAGCGACATCGGCTTGACGTTCAGGACTAGCGATGAGCCACTTGAGGATAGCGGCGGAGCGCAGGACGTAAATCCCTTCCAGCAAATGCTGAATAAAGGGGCAGTGCGCAAGTATAAGGAGCTGCTTCCGCCAGGCGGCTTTATAGAGCCGTTTGCCGTACTGGACGGCTTGCAGGAGCTGTCCTCGCTTTATCGGCTCGATGGGCGTTATCCAGCTATGGAGACGATTCGGCACGTGAATTCCAAGCTGTATTCGGCAGAGCTGAGAGAAGGTTTGGGGTATGGCCCGCCTACGAGGATTGTGAGGAGTCATACGGAGCTGAGGCGCGCCGCCGAAGCTATGCTGCTTGCTGGCCCCGTGCTTGCTAAAGATACGTTTGGGGTATCTGGCAAGGGAAACTTGCTGATCCAAAGCACGGCGACGCTGGAGCGTATAGCCGGGTATGTCGCTGTCCAGGAGCAGAAGGGAAAATCAACCTTGTTTCTGCTCGAGCCACTGCTGGGCAAGGAAGCTGATTTTTCATGCCAATTCCATATTGATGCGGACGGCGGCTATGAGCTCATTTCCGTACAGCAGGTTTTGAACGCCGAATTTGCCTATCAGGGCACGTTCAGTGCAAGTGTGGAGCTCATAGAGAAGCTGGAGCGCGAAGGCTATTTCAAGCTGATGCAAAAAACGGCCGAGCTGCTTTATGAGAGCGGTTACAACGGCCACGTCTGTGTCGATTCGATGCTGCTGGCGGACGGCAGTCTCGTGCCTATTGTAGAAATTAACGCGCGCAAGTCGATGAGTCTGATCAAAAAACGGCTGGACGATTATTTGGCCGAATTTTCGCTTCAGGGGAACCTTACCTATTTGTCCGTCATCTGCCTTGGAATCGTGGAGTACGCCGATCTGCTTGCGGCTATGGACCGCGAAGGGCTGCTCTTCCGGCCTGAACGGGGAGAGGGAATTCTCCCGCTTAGTGCTGGTACGTTCACGATTAATCAAGCACCCGGTTTAAAGCGCAAGGGAAGGCTCTATTTGTCCGCGGTCGCGGGGCGGATAGAATGCTGCAGCGAGCTGCTTGCCCGCATGCGAGCCCTCCTGAAGTCTCGCGGTATTGCCGTAACCAATTAAGCGCCTAAAGGGAATGAGGAGGAAAATAAGATGGGCAATAGGGCTAATCGGGACAATCACTTTACCACGATTCTTTGCTCAGGCTTCGGTCTTGGTTTCTATAACCCTGGTTTAATTGTGAACTATCAATTGAGACAGCGCGGCATACCGACCGAGGTGCTGGTATTCGAAAGGTTCATGCAAAAGGAAAAGCAAGCAAAAATCGTAGACAGCAGGAAGGCTTATCATGCCAATTTCGCACTTGCGAAAATCGCCACTAAGCTGCCTAAGGATATTCGGGACAGCTTCGATCCGGAAAAAATCTTTGACCTGCTAAACAGCTGGGCGGCGGAGGGACGAAGGAGGTTTATTTCCTTGTCTGGGCATTGGGTGTACATCCTGGAGCTGTACAGAGAGAAGCTTGGTGCCGCCGCCGCCGAGCTGGAGGTGGATCTGCTGTATGTGGATTCGGATCTGTCACCTTCTTGGAAAAGCCTCAAAAAATATATGCCCGATTATCCGGACCGTTACCGAGAGGTGTGGCTGTATGCGTCGTCAACGTTGTCTATTCATCTGCAAATTCGTGTTGGCGACGGAGAACCGCTGCCTTTCGCAGGTAGAGCGCCGAGGTATGTCATTCACGGCGGAGGCTGGGGGATGGGGACGTATCAAGGGAAAATACCGGAGCTTGCGCAGCTGGGCCTTGCCCTCGATGTCGTTGCTTATGAGCCGGCGGAGGCCCAGCGGCAGAACCCGGGCAATCGTTATTACATGAACGATCCCGAGTGGACGGCTTGGAATAAAGGGGAATCCGGGGAGCATGAATTTCCAAGGTTCGGCGAGATTAGGCCGGATACTGCACCGTCATTTTCCAATCTGCCGTCCCATCACGGTCTCTATGATGTCATTCGTCAGGCCAAGGGCATCATTAGCAAGCCCGGTGCGGGGACGCTGATGGATTCGCTGGCCTCGGCCACGCCAGTCATTATGCTCGAACCGTTCGGCGAGCATGAGAAAAGAAATCTGGAAGTATGGCTGGAGCACGGACTCGGAATTACCTATGAGGATTGGGAGCGGGCGGGATTTGCAGAGGAGGCGCTAGCGACGATTCATGAACGGCTGCTCGCGAAACGAGCGGCTACGAGATCGTATACGGACGACTATTTTGAACGAATCGTTTGAGGGTGAAGAACGGTAACCTCAGGGAAGAGGGCGAGATGATGGCAATCAGAACGGAGTCCGCGCCTGCCGCGGCGCAAACGTTAGACCTGCACAGTCCCAAGTGGATTTTTCTGCAGCTGATCGAATCGTGCAATTTGCGCTGCAAAATGTGCTTCGAGTGGGGGGAGAACGGCTCTTACAAGGAGAAGCCGGAGCTGAAAAAGCTCGATATCGGCGTGGTGAAACGGATTATTGAGGATTGCAAGGATACACGTCCCTATTATGAGCTTTACGGGGGAGAGCCGCTGCTTTACCCATGGATCGACGAAGTATTGGAGCTCATTCATACAACGGGGAGCAAAGCACATTTTCCTACAAACGGTACTTTGCTGGAGCGGCATGCGGAGATGATTATGGCCTTTCCGCCAGAGCGCATTTGGGTGTCGCTTGATGGTCCTGAGGAAATTAATGACGCACAGCGGGGAGCAGGCGTCTTCCGCAAAGCAATGAAAGGCATCCGCAAGCTCTATGAGCTTAGGGAAGCGATGGGCAGCGAATACCCGAAAATTGGCATCAGTACGACCGTCACGCCGACGAATTACAGGCATTTGGAGCGATTCTACTTTGAAAGCGTAGACCTTGCGATGCTGGATTGTATTAGCGTCGAGCTGCAGCAGTATGTCACCCGGGAGCGCTACGATCACTACGCAGGCGTGCTGCGGGAGCATTTCGATATTGCCGCCGCGCCGATTGCCAGAGGCTTCATCGCTGATCCTGCGCAGTTCGCGGAAGTCGATGCAGCGGAGCTATGCCGGCAGTTGAAGCGAATCGAGCGCCACTGTGCGGAGCACGGCATGTACTTCAATGCGTATCCGAAGGTAATCAGCGAGGAAAATATCCGCCATTATTTTAATGCGGAATGGTCCAAGGTTACCAATATGAAGAAGCGCTGCGTTTTTCCATGGATCAGCACGGAGGTGAGTGCTAGAGGCGAGGTAACCTCCTGCCACAATTTCTACGATCTATCGCTTGGGAACGTCAATGAGCTCAGCTTAAAGGAGATCTGGAACGGCACGAAATACAAGCAGTACAGGGATTATTTGCGCAAGCAGCTGTTCTCTATTTGTCCGGGCTGCTGCTTGTATTATAACGAGAAGCCGCGCTGAGCGGCCTTACCAAAGTTGAGACGGTAGAGGCTCGCTCCGCGCAGAAGTCTCTGCTGAGCTTAAGGGGAGGGAAGTAAGCGTGCAGCCTAAAACAAATATCCGAATGGATGAGAAATCGTTCGAGATTCTAAAGCGAACGATTCGAAACGCAGCAATCCCGATGAGGCAGAAGAGGGAAAACCCGAAATACAAGACGGAGCTTCCCGAGGTTGTCGCCATTAAGCTGACCAACCGCTGCAATTTGCGCTGCAAGCATTGCTACCAATGGAACGAGGATGGCTACCATCATCAGATGGAAACGGCTGAGCAAAATTTGGATATCGACGTGTCCATTGTGAAACAGTTGTTCGAGGATACGAAGCAGGCGAAATCCCGCTTGTATTTGTGGGGCGGCGAGCCGATGTTCCACCGGCAGTTCGGCGACATTTTGACGATGCTGGAGGAGGATCCCCGAGAGGTCACGATTTGCTCGAATGGGTTGCTCTTCGATCAATATATGGAGCAAATACTGCGTATTTCTGAACAGCTGGAGCTGCTTATCGCCGTGGAAGGGTTTGAGAAGGATCACGATCTCATCCGGGGAAAGGGCTCTTACAGCAAGGTGATGAAAGGCATCGACCAGCTGCTGGCGCTTCGATCGGAGGGCCGGTTCCATGGACGGATTTCGGTCCATTGCGTCATTAATAACGCAAACATCTATTATTTATACGACTTGATGGAGAGCTTCGAGCAGCGGGGAATTGATCTCGTGCTGCTGACGTTCCCCTGGTACATTGCTCAGGATACGTCGCTTGCGATGGATGATTATTTTCGCGAGCAATTTGACTGGCTGCGCCATATTGAAGAGGGAGAGAAGAGCAGCTGGCACGCCTTCAAATACCGGATAGAGCCGCATCATCTTCCCTCCCTGCTGGAGCAGCTTCGCAAAATGAACGAGCGTGTCTGGCACACCCGTCTGCGCTACCAGCCGGGGCTCGAATTTGACGAAATTGAGCGTTTCGTCACAGGCGAGGTCATGACCAGCCGCTGTGCGACCGATTGTCTGGCGCTGGCTACACGTATTGACGTAACGCCGACGGGAAACATTTCGGCCTGCAAATTTTTCTCCGAGTTCACGGTTGGCAATCTAAAAGAAAAAAGCCTTGAGGAAATATGGAATTCTGAGGAATACGATCGTCTTCGTGAAACCATCAATAACGGCTTGACCCCGGCATGCTCCAAGTGCAATGTGCTTTATTTGCATGGCGTCTCGGCGCTAAAGCACATATAGGAGCTGATGACAACATGAGAACTTTAGCTCTAGGCATCATCGGCTGCGCGTCGATCGTTCGCAGGGCGGTATTCCAGCCGCTACCGTTCGTCGGAGGCATTAGGGTGGTGGGCGTTGCCAACCGTACTAGGTCGCGAGCGGAGGCGCTAGCCGCCGAATTCGGCATCCCGCGCGTATTTGAGCAGCTTGAGGACGTATTGGCAAGCCCGGATGTGGACGCCGTGTATATCGCGCTGAGTAATGATCTTCATACCGAATGGGTGCTGCGCGCGGTCGAGGCGGGCAAGCACGTGCTCGTGGAGAAGCCGATCGCGATGAATGCGGGTGAGTGCGCAAAGCTTGCGGAGCGGCTAGCCGGCCAATCGGCGGTCGTGCTGGAGGGGCTGATGATCCAGCATCACCCGTGGCAAAGCGCCCTCCGGGAGCTGATTCAGGGGCAGCGTTATGGCAAGCTGCTGCAGATGCGCACGGAGATGCATATACCGATGCGCGATCTGCCGTTGACGAGCTACCGCTGCGATCCGGGCCGAGGCGGCGGCGTCTTCGCCGACCTTGGCTGCTACTGGCTGCAAACGCTGCAGCAGCTGCCTGGCTTTGAGGCAGCCAAGCCCACGAAGCTGAAAGCGGAGTCAGAGTTTGACGGTCCGCGGGGCTGCGACTGGTCATTCGACGCATCGCTCGCCTATGCCAGCGGGTTCGCTGCGGAACTGTCGGCTTCCTTCGAACGCCCTTACCGCACGCGGCATGTGTTGAGGCTGGAGCATGCTGCCCTGGTAGTAAACGATTTTTTTCGCGCCAACGTCGGGAGATATAAAATCACGATTAAGATCGAGGAGCCCGGAACCGGCCGTCCGCTCGGCAGCATAAGCTTTGATCGGCAGCATTATTACGAGAAGCAGCTGGAGTATTTCCGCGACAGCGTCTTGACTGGGACTGGGACTGGCAATGGCAAAGGAAGTCGCGAGCTTCTTCGTGAATCGCTGGAGCGGGTCAGATTCCAGGAGCGGATTCATGCGGACGCTGTGTACCGCAAGCGCCATGTCGAGGAACGTATGAAGTAAAGGAGACAACAGGGATGATCATTGAGGTTGACGGCTTATCCAAATCCTTCACTTACCATAAGAAGGAGTTGGGACTTAAAAGTTCGATCCAAAATTTGTTCCGCCGCGAGCAGCAAACGAAACATGCGGTGTCGGATATTTCCTTTAGCATCGAGGAGGGAGAGGTCGTCGGGTTCCTCGGGCCCAATGGTGCCGGCAAGACGACGACGCTCAAGATGCTGTCGGGCATTTTGCATCCGACGAGCGGCAGCGCCAAAGTGTTCGGCTACACGCCATGGGAGCGGAAAAACGAATTTAAACGGCAATTTTCCATCGTCATGGGACAGAAAAATCAGCTATGGTGGGACCTGCCTGCGAATGAGTCGCTGTTTCTGAACAAATGCATCTACGAGGTGGACGATGCGGAGTATGCGCGGACGCTGGGAGAGCTGACCGAGCTGCTTGACGTGAAGGAGCTGTTGAAGGTGCAGGTGCGCAGATTGTCGCTAGGCGAACGGATGAAGATGGAGCTGATTGCCGCTCTCATTCATAAGCCGAGAATCCTCCTCTTAGATGAGCCGACCATCGGTCTCGATATTATTTCGCAGCGCAAAATAAGGGAGTTTTTCAAATATTACAATCGCGACAAAAAAACGACCATCGTCCTGACCAGCCATTACATGCACGATATTGAGGAACTGTGCGATCGCTCCATTATCATCAACCACGGAAGGATCGTATTTGACGGTGGGCTGAATGAGGTCAATGAAAGGCTTGGGCATAAAAAAATTATGAAGCTGGTGCTTTCCGAGCCCGTTGAAGAATGGGTGCTGAATCAAGTCGGAGAGGTCAAGGAATTCAAGGATACACATGTGAAGTTCGTGTTCGAGCAGTCGGAAATTAAAAAAATGTCGCGCTGGGTGCTTGACCACCTGCCCGTAATTGATTTCACCATCGAGGATATTCCGATTGAGGAGGGCATCGCCCTGCTGTACCAAAGTGGCGGTGAGAAGCATGAGACTGCATAGCATGTATTCGAAAACCTTCTCACTGGGCGTGCAAAATTCGCTGGAATACCGGACGAACTTTTTTCTGAATCTGTTTGGCGCGGTTTTTCCGATTTTAATTCAGTACTTCTACTGGAGAGCGGTGTTTACTAGCTCGGGCCAACCAATTGTATTCGGATTTTCGTATAACCAGATGATTGCTTATTCCGTTCTGGCGGTCTTGATGTCCAAGCTGATCGGCACCACGTTCCAGTACGAAATTGCCCGGGACATCAAGGACGGCGGATTGAATAAGTACCTCGTCAAGCCGATAGGGTATTTATCATACCGGATTTTCTGTTTTCTTGGGGAAAAAAGCGTGCAAATGCTCGTTGTACTCGCCCTTTCGGTGATCGTCATGCTGCTGCTGAACGCGTGGCTGGACTTTCCGGTCAACCTGTCCCATATTTTGCTGTTTCTATGCGTCGTGCCCAGCGCCTTAATGCTGAACTTCTTCATCTATTATAGCTTAAGTGCCGTCGCTTTCTGGTTTACGGAAGCGAATGGCGCGTTTCGGACGTTTGCGCTGCTCGCCAATATTGCGGGCGGGGGTTTGTTCCCGCTGGATATTTACGGCCCGGTTACCAAGGCTATTCTGCTGGCGCTGCCATTCAATTATGTGATTTATTTTCCCATCCGTCTGCTCAGCGGCATGTTGACCGGCCCGGAGATTGCTGCCGGGGTAATGATGCAGTTGGTCTGGATTGGGGTGTTCGCCGCGCTCTCGACCTTGCTGTGGAGGCAGGGTCTCACGAAGTATATTGCGGTGGGAGGGTAGGCCCCTTGTTAAAGACATTAAAAAAATACGCATTGATCTACAAGGTTTTCGTCAAAAACTGCTTTATCGCCCAGATGGAATACCGGATCAATTTTTTGTTCGCGAACACGATCGAAATCGCTTATTTATTCATCAAGCTGCTTTATGTGATGGTTGCGTTCCGCGTCGGGGTCGTCATTAACGGCTATACACCGGATATGATGATGATGTTTGTCGGGTCCTTTACGATGATGACGGGCTTTTATTGTCTTTTCTTTTATTCGAACTTCATGAATTTGAGCAATCATGTTCGAAACGGCACGCTGGATCTGCTCATCACAAAGCCGGTTTCGCTGCAGTTTATCGCTACGCTTCGCAATGTAGACTTCGGCTTTTCATTTACAAACGTGGTGGCTGGGGCAGGGATGATTATCCTTGCCTGGTCGCGCATGGGCATTCCGGTCACACTTTCGCGGGTAGTGATGTTTTTGCTGTTCATTTTCCTCGGCATCGTGCTCAAATATGCCATCTTCCTGATGCCATCCTTGATCTCGTTCTGGACGGTACAGACGGCGGCGGTCAATCAGATGTCAACCGCCATATGGGATATGAACCATGTGCCGATGCACATATATGGCCGCTCGGTTCGGCATGCAGGCACGTTTTTGTTCCCGGTGTTTGTCATTACTAATTTTCCGCCGCTGTTCGTGCTCGACCGGCTGACCTGGGTGCATATGGTCTGGTTCCTGATCGCTCCGCTGCTGTTTTTATTCCTCTCGCGGAAGCTGTGGAACGTAGCCATCCGCAATTACTCCAGCGCGAGCAGCTAGCGGTGGGGGTGCGGTGTGGAGCCTAGTCGAGTCGAATCGAGTCAGGTATGCCCAATTACGGGCTGCGAATGCCAAGAAACCGCCATAGCAGCGAGGACGCCAAAAGCATGACCATTACATGATACAAGTTCATAACAGAGGAGCGTCGGAGATGGAGAAAACAAAGGTCGTCTTATTGTCCGGCGGCTTCGGTACCCGTCTGGGTGAAGAAACGGTTCTGCGGCCGAAGCCGATGGTAGAGATCGGAGGCATGCCGATTTTATGCCATATTATGAACATTTACGATGCTTGCGGCTTCAATGAGTTTATTATCGCTTTAGGCTATAAGAAGGAAATGATCAAGCAATATTTTCTCAATTATATGTATTTGCAAAACGATTTCTCCATCCATATGAGCCAAGCGAGCGTCGATATTGTCAGGCACAGGCAGCCGGATTGGACGGTGCATCTGCTCGATACAGGACTGAGCACCATGACGGGCGGGCGGCTGCACAGGCTTCGGGATCAGCTTTGCGATGATACATTCATGACGACCTATGGGGATGGAGTGGGCGATATCGACGTCAAGAGCTTGCTCGATTACCACAAATCCCATGGGAAATTGGCCACGGTCACGCTCGTCAAGCCCCGCGCCCGATTTGGCACCGTGGATCTGATAGGCGATCAGGTCGTCTGTTTCAAGGAGAAGGCCGATACCGGTGGCTGGATTAACGGCGGCTTTTTTGTTTTTGAGCCAGGCGTGCTTGAATATATCGGTCACGATACGGATGTGCTTGAAAGCGACGTCCTTCCACGACTGGCTGAGGAAGGACAACTTATGGCTTACAGACACGACGGGTTCTGGGACTGCATGGACACGATGCGCGACAAGCAGTATCTCGAGAGCCTTTGGGCTTCTGGGGAAGCCCCCTGGAAGCGCTGGCACGACAATTAAGGGAGGGGCTGAAGCGTCTATGGATGCGATGAATAATCCGATCATGCAGGAAGATATGGCGTATATCCAAGATAAAATGGTCAACCCAGCCTGCTTCGCCGGCATGAGGATTCTGATTACCGGCGGCGGCGGCTTTATCGGCTTTTACCTGACTCACTTGTTCGTCCATCTGAAGCGTCAGGGCTATGCCTATGACAAGCTGCTGCTGCTCGATACATTCCGTTCCGGCATCCCGGAGTGGCTTTCCTCCCTAGTGGCGGAGCATCAGGATATTGAGGCGCACACGTTCGATATTGCCAGAGACAGCCTTGAGCTTGTACAGGGTGCCGAGTGCGCGGATTACGTCATTCATATGGCCTCCATCGCCTCGCCCACGTTTTATCGGCAGTTTCCAGTGGAAACGATTGAAGCGAATGTCATGGGACTGCAGCGGCTGCTCGACTTCTATAAGCATCGCCCGCTGAAGGGCCTTCTGTTCTTTTCCAGCAGCGAGATATACGGCGATCCGGACCCGAATTTCATACCGACCCCTGAGTCGTACTGGGGACATGTGCCGAGCATTGGACCGCGCGCATGCTACGATGAGTCGAAACGAATGGGCGAGACGTTGTGCTACGTCTATCATCAGACATTCGGCATGCCGGTCCGTATTGTGCGGCCGTTCAACAATTTCGGTCCCGGCATGTCGCTTATGGACCGCAGGGTGCCTGCCGACTTTGCGCTTGCTGTGCTCCGGGATGAACCGATTGTGATTCATTCGGACGGCAAGCCGACCCGGACGTTTTGCTATATTGCCGACGCAATTGACGGCTACCTCCGCGTCCTGCTGCATGACGAATTCGACTGCTTTAATATCGGCATGGACGGCGGCGAGCTGTCCGTTGAGCAGTTGGCTGGCATATACCGTGAGGCTGCCTCCGAGCTGCAAGGCTACACGGGCGATATCCACTACGCTGCCTCCCCGGAGAAGGATTACTTGCTGCATAACCCGTCCAGGCGCTGTCCAGATTTGTCCAAAGCCCGGGGTGTGCTCGGTTACCGGCCCGAGATTGAAGTGTCCGAAGGAGTCAGACGTTACTTGAGGTTTCTGCAGAAGGAGCTGATCTCCGTATGATCGCGGTGATCGGACTAGGCTTCGTCGGTCTAACGACCGGGCTTGGACTTGCCCATCGTCTCGGCTGTACCCTATTCGCATACGATTGCGATTCGAACAAAAGGGAGCTGTACCAAGCGGGAAAGATCCCGTTTCACGAGCCGGAGCTGCAGGAGCATCTTGGCCGCTATCTGGGCAATCGATTCATCGTTTGCGATACGCTTGAAGAAGCTTTGCGCAGGGCGGAATATATTTTTTACTGCGTTGGCACTCCCGCTCTTGCCGATGGCGGCACGGACCTGAACGCTTTGCTGGATGGGCTGAAGGCAAGCCGCGAGGTGTTGTCGGACGGACGGTTTCGCGTGCTGGTCATAAAGTCCACAGTACCGCCGGGTACGACCTCCCGCGTAATTGCGCCTCTGCTCGAGCAGTTCGGATTACGCCCTGGGGAACATGTCGGCCTAGCAGCAAACCCGGAGTTTCTAAGAGAAGGCTCGGCGTGGCGCGATGTGATGGAGCCAGACCGGATCGTCATTGGGGAAGCTGAGCCGATCGGCGGAAGGATGCTTGCGGAGCTGTATGCTTTGGGCTTTGATGCTCCCGTCCGCCGCGTATCAGCCACAGCCGCCGAATTTGTTAAATACATGTCCAATTCGCTGCTAGCCACGCTGATCAGTTTCGCGAATGAGATGGCGATGATTGCAGAGCGGACTGGCGACATCGATATTCCTCAGGCGTTCGATTTGCTTCACGAGGACAAGCGCTGGCAAGGCACGCCGGCCAAGATGACCGATTACGTGTATCCGGGCTGCGGTTACGGAGGGTATTGCTTGCCTAAGGACATCGCTTCAATGATTCATCATGCTTCCGCTATTGGCGAACAAGCTGGTCTGCTGCAGGCTGCGGTTGACGTGAACCAAAAGGCACAGATGAGAATGGCGGAGCGGATTGCCGCTGCTGCCGGACACGATAAGAATCGAAAGATTGGTCTTCTGGGTCTTTCATTCAAGCCGGGCAGCGACGATGTACGCGGCGCCGTTTCTTTCGAAATCATACGTCTAATGCTCGGGATGGGATATTTGAACATCGCTGTTTATGACCCGCTATCGATGCAGGCGTTCGACCATGCTTATGGACTGCCCATTTCTTATGCGCAAACGATGGAGGAGCTGGTTTCGGGGAGCGAGGTTATCGCGATCATTACCAGCTGGGAGGAATTTAAAGAGAAAAGGCATCTGCTCTCGGGCAAGCTCGTCATCGACGGCAGATATACGGAAGAGCAAAGCGGGGTGATTGTTCATGCTGGACAATAAGGAACATATCGTGAATATTTTGGCGAAGCTGCTGAACCTAGAGCCGGAGCTGCTGGTGGCGCTTGGAGAGGATGCGGATTTAACGGAGCAGTATTTAAGCTCTGTTCTTGTGGTCGAGCTTGTGGTCGAGCTGGAGCAATATTTTGACCTGATGATCGATGATGAAGATTTATTGACGGAAAACGTCTCCACGATGCGAAAAATCGGGGAGCTGATCTCGAAATACAAGGAGATGCAGCCTTCGAAGGAGTGAGCGAAATGGCTTTTTGCTGGATGCTTCCGCACGGTGACCTTCAGCGGATAACGGAGCAGGCTAGAGCGGCCGAAGGGTACGGCTTTGATTCCGTATTGTTGATCAACGCGAACGAATACATGGACCCTTGGCTTGCTGCCGCGTATTTGGCCGAGCGAACCGGGAAGCTGCGATTTCTGATCGCGCAAAATACGAGCTATATTCTGCCAACGGCAGCAGCAAAAGCGCTAAGCACATTAAATCTGCTTACTGGCGGCCGAGCGGATATAAATGTGGTAACCGGCAGCTCGGCCATTGAGATGGGGCGCATGACGAAAGCGCTTAGCCACGAGCAGCGCTATGAGCGGACGAAGGAATTTGTAGAGCTGTTTCACCGGCTGCAAGAAGGCGGGACTGTCCACTTTAGAGGCTCATGGTTCGAGGTAAATCAAGGAGAGCTGAATCCGAAGCCGCCTGCTCGCGGCAGCGTGTTCATTTCCGGCAGCTCCCCAGAGGCTATGCGAATCGCGGCTGCCAGCGGACACCATTATTTAACGTACGGGCATGATTATCCGGTTGTCAGCAATCGGCTTGAAACGTTTCGTGGATATATCCCTAAGGCAAGTCTGCATCGTCCTAAGTGCGGCATTATGATCGATATTATAGCCAGAGAGACGACTGAATCGGCTTGGGCCGCAGCAGAGCGTTTTCTTGGCGGAGCGAGCGCTTTAGAGAAGCGCACGAACCGGCTGTTCCGCAATAATTGCGATGCTGCAGGGATTCAGAGCTACAAAGCGCATTATGCAGACCCGATGGCAAAAGTATCCGAGCACTTATGGGCAGGACTCGTGCAGCTGAATACATCAAACGGGTTTTCCATCGTCGGATCGTACGAGGAGGTGCGGCAGTCGATTCGGAAGTTCCAACAGCTAGGCGTAGACTATTTTATTCTAAGCGGGCTCGCGGGGCCCGATGAACAGCTGCGCATCGGCGAGTACATTCTCCCCTATGTAAGAGGAAATGGGGAACCTGCGAGACTCTCGCCGGCGGTAAAGGAGGCCACAACCCATGGAAATGGACATTAAGCATAAAAAACCTTTTGCCATACGCGCGGGCCTGCACTGCTTGTTCTCCGGTTTGTACCACATCTTGGAGCGAGAACGGCCGGAAGCGGCAGCGGAGAGCGATGAAGCGGATATTTATTTCGAGACGAACGGGCAGAATTTGGAGTACTACGGCGATCTGAACAGGGTTTGGCTTGCGTCTCAGCAGGACATTGTAGAACGATTCGCCCAAACTTACGGACTTAAGCCGCATGCCTCGTTCGAGGTGGAGCTGAATCCGGGTGCCGCGCTGCTGCGCCTGCGGGAGGCTGTGCTGCGAGGCCGCATGCCGCTGCTGTTTATACGTACGACATCGCTCGACTACCATGAGGTATTCAGAGACGGAGAAGAGAGAAATCACCTTGTCCTTCTGCTTGGCTGGGACGATGGCAGCGATTCGGTGCTGATCGGCGACAGCTCCTTTCTCGATCAGGCGGGGCATGTCACTACCTATGAAGGAGTGTTGACGGTCGATGCGCTGCGAAGAGGATTATGGGGGTACGCTTGGTTCGAGACTGATGCGGAGCAGAAGCTTTTCTCAGGCTTAGAACGATTTAATGAGGTGCTCCAAAACATTCGCTCATTTAATCAAGGCTTAGAATTGCCTGACCAAAGGTACCAAGGCAGTCTTGCCTACCGTATGTATGTAAGGGACTACGCTAAGCTGCCTGCGTTAGATGCTCCGGCGTTCTCTGCTGTGTGCCGGAACGTGTATTATTGCTTCCGGGTCGGGGGGATGCTTCATCAGCTTGAATACCTTGCTGCATATATCGGGCGCTATGAAGGGCGATGGCCACAAGAGGGCCAAGAGCTTCTATACCGCGTGGAAGGATTGCGGGAGAAATGGCGCAAAGCACTGATGCAGTTATACAAGGTTGGCTTATCCGTCCAGCGCGATAAGATCGGCCTGCTGCAGGATCGATTCACTCTGCTTCTTGACGAGCACGAAAAATTGCTGTGTGATCTGCTGAAAGCGGTAGACGAGGAACAAGGAACTGCCAGCCGATGAAAGCTAATTTGTTTGTACAAGACGACAACAGACTCGTTCAAGAAGCGATCGGACGCTTCGCTCTAGAACGGGTCGCATTCGTTCCGCTGGAGAGCTATGAGAGCGGAGTATACGCATGGGAATTGAAGGGTCGCAAATTTATTTTAAAAATGACCCGGAAAAGCCGTCGAACTCGGGAACAGCTGATGGGAGAAATCGATTTTATTCAATTTGTTGCCTCTCATGGCGTTTCCGTGGCTAGGCCCATCGTTGCAAGGAGCGGGCAATACGTAGAAAACATCAGCGGCAGCATCAATAGCATGAATGGCATGGATGCCATTGACGGCAAAGTGGACGGCGAAGGAAGTGGCGGAAGCTCGGGATACTGGGCGTATGCTTTCGAGTGGGCAGAGGGCGAGCGCGTCGGTCCCGGCCACTATGGCCCCAAGCTTTACAAAGTATGGGGGATGGCCATGGGACGGCTGCACAGCCTTGCCGAGCTGTATGAGCCGAAGCAGCCCGAATGGACTCGTCCCAGCTGGGAGGAATCCGAGCTGCTGCCAACGTTAGAGTTGTGTGCCCTCAGCTCGCTCCCGGAGCTTCGATCGGCGGCTGACACCTGGATAACCAAAGTAAGACTGATTCCCGAGCGTACGGGGGAGTTCGGTTTAATCCACAACGATATGCATCCTCGCAATTTTCATTGGACCGGCGAAGGCATCGTAATGTTCGATTTCGACGGGTTGACGCATCATCATTATGCGAGCGACATTGCGGTCGCCTTATATTACGGTTTGGCGGAACATAGCCGGGCGAGTGAGAGCAGTTGGTCTCCGGAGTTATTCCTGCATGATTTTTTGGAAGGCTATACCGTTTGCCGGACCGTCTCAGCAGAGCTTCAGCGCCATATACCCGATTGGATGATGTTTCGTCATATCCAGCTTTATATGTCGTATTTCCGGTCTTGGGGGGAGCGGCCTGCTGGAATTACAGAGAGATGGACCTTGAGCCGTTATAGGAAAGATATTATAGGAGGCACCTTGTTTGGCAGGAAGCCTGAGGATTTGGCATGAACAAGCTAATCGCATTCTAAGCCTAGAAAGGAGATCCATTATGAACGGTACGGAATGGACCAAGGAACATATCGCGGGTTATGTGCAGTCGCAAATCAAGGAACAGCTTCAACTGGAGGAAGATGTCGCGCCAGATGATGAGCTGGCAAGCTATGGGATGGACTCGTTTGCTTCGATGAGTCTTGTTGTAGCGTTCGAAACGAATTTTGATATCGTCTTTGAGGACGAGGAGTTGCTTTTCGAAAATTTTGCCACCTTGCAGCATATGGTCGATAGCATTTGCGGAAAGCTGCAGCCATGAATCTCGCGTGGGTGGATTGCTCCATCGACAAGCTGCTTACCCTCTATCCAGGCATTCACCCTTATGCGGCAATGATAGACCGCTGGGCGTTCAAGCCGGTATGGGACGAGGAAGGCGAGGAGGTAGATTTGAGCCGGGTGCTGGCTACGGAGGAACAGCTCCTTGCACACTATGGAATTGAGCGGAGTTATGAAAACAACTGGATCGATGAGGCACTGCGAAGCGGGCATCTGGTACTGCTCCCTTGCGATCTGTTCTACATGCCGCATGCGAAGGTATTTTACGGCAAAGAGCATGCAGGACACTACATTGTTGTCCGTGAGCTTCTGCCGGACGGAAGCTACTTGATCTTCGACGATCATCCCGCGTTTTGCGGGGGGATGGATCGGACAGCACTAAAGACGGCCCATGATGCATTGGGCTTGCCGTATCAGAGGTTTGTGCCAGGCATGCTTCAGGTGACGGATGCTTCTGCGATTGGCTACGTATCCCGCATGCTCAAGGCG
Source organism: Paenibacillus sp. JT22N15 (assembly GCF_059383755.1). Classification (NCBI taxonomy): domain Bacteria; kingdom Bacillati; phylum Bacillota; class Bacilli; order Caryophanales; family Paenibacillaceae; genus Paenibacillus; species Paenibacillus sp. JT22N15. Next base: position 32,737 of record NZ_JBXENV010000023.1, read on the forward strand.
GATTCCTTCTACTTAAGCAACTTTGCACAGCGATTATTGGCCTCGGAGGAGACGGTGCTGCGCAAATGTATGATCCTGAAGGCAACGCGCCATTTCCATCATCGGCTGTACGGCTTTATCCGAATGGTGGATGCTGCGCCGCTGCCTTTAGGAGAAGGAGAGGCCGTGTCGGAGCTGAGGCAAAGCATTGTTCAGTATATAGACGACTGGAGAGTGACGGTCAATCTCGCTACAAGGGTTTTGCTTCAGCCGGCGCTGCCGATATGGGATCGTCTACAGAACCGGCTTGAGAACCATCAGGAGAGCGAGGCGCTGCTTCCGAATGCAGCTGATCGTTTTCTTGAGCTGCTGCATACAGCTGAGACGAAGGGTTAGCTGGTGCGCATGGCGACGAAGATGTGATGGCACGCTGTGACCGACAGGGATTTCAAGGGAAATCGGAAATGGGCTGCAAACGATTTGCAAGCTAGAGAAGGAGGTTCTTGCCTCCATGCTCGAAGCTCTGCAACGAAGAAGATTAAGCTGACAAATCCTTCTACTAAAACCTTCTACAAGGGAGGGCAGATGTCGATGACGCTCGCTAGCCATGATAGTGTACAATTAACGAGTTTACGGCTGGCTTGGGGGCTTGTGCTGGTGAAATACCACGAGCCCGAGCAGCTTCAGCTGTACGTGGAGGAGCAAGGGAGCCCGCCATTGTGGAGCTGCAAGCGAACTGGCAAAGCTCCAGAAGAACCAGACTCCGGCAATAGGACTTTTTTGGAACTAGACTGCTCTGTGGACGAAACGGTTGAAAAATGGCTGCAGCGGCTGGAGGCCATGCTTGGCATTCCTTCAATAAACGAGGTTATTAAAGCTTCTCCGCAGCGATGTTCCTCGGAATGGCAGGATGAGCTAGAACAAATCGTGTATGACGATGCGAGATGGAATGGGCATTTGCACGAAAGTATTTCTATGGAGCGTTTCAAGTCCCATGTGGCCAGCTTGGAGGAGGCGATGTTTCACAAGCGCAATCAACTGCTTAGGGATGTACCCATGCTGCTAGCCGATGAATATATTCAGCTCGCAAGGGACTTCAACGAGACTACGCTTGCGTTTCCACGGGAGAGGACGATACACGGACTGTTCTCGGAACGCGCGGCGCTGCATTCGGAGCACATAGCGGTTGTTTCAAACGCTGGCAGCTTGACTTACGGGGAGCTGGAGAGAGAATCCAGCAGACTTGCTGCATCGCTGCGCAAGAGGGGAGCAGGCAAGGGACAGATCGTTGCCATTACGGCCGACCGCACGCCGGAAATGCTGATCGGTTTATTGGCGATATTGAAAGCGGGCGCCGCATACTTGCCCATCGATCTCCGTGCACCGGAGGCGCATAACCGTATCATTTTGGAAGACTGCAAAGCCCAAATCGCGATCTCTCGCACGCCGCTGCAGGGACTCCAGACGCTGAACCCATATGAGGCTTCGTCTTACTCGGACGAGTCGGATTTTGAGAAGAGCTTTAACACGTCGACCGATTCAGAACTTCTGGCGTATATCATCTATACATCGGGAACGACGGGAGCCTCTAAGGGGGTGATGATCCGGCATCGGAACGTCGTCAATTATGCAGCTTGGTTTAACGCCCAATATGGCAGAGAGGCGCCGCTTCGTGTGCTTCTAGCCGCCAACTTGACGTTTGATGCATCGGTAGAGTCGATCTTTTGCACCTTGCTAGGGGGTGGCAGCGTCGTTTTGATTCAAACCGAGCTGTTGGTGCATCAGCGCGCGTTCCGGCAGTTTATTGACAAGCATCAGGTACAGGTTATTCATCTTGTCCCTACGCTGCTCAATCGGCTGCTGTCGGAAGGAGAGCGGCTCGCTAGCGTGCAAATTGTCATTTCCGGAGGAGAAGCCCTTGAGCAGGGGCTGAAGGATCGTCTTGTGCACAAGGGATATCGGGTTTTTAATCACTACGGTCCGACTGAGGCGACGGTCGTGTCCGTAACCACCGAGCTGAAGGAAGGCTTGCCTGTAACGATTGGCAAGCCGATTGGAAATACAAGCATATACATCGTTAATTCACACATGCAGCTATGCCCGATCGGTGTAATTGGGGAAATCTGCATCGCCGGAGAAGGCTTGGCTATGGGATACCTGCAGCGCGAGGAGCTGACAAAGCAAAGATTTGTTCCGAACCCCTTCGAACAAGGAGCTATGTTGTACCGTACCGGAGACTTTGGCAAATGGCTGCCAGAGGGGCTAGTCGAATATGCCGGCAGGGTCGACGATCAGCTGAAAATTAATGGCATACTCGTTCATCCTGAAACAATTCGTAAAGCAGTTGAAGCTCATCAGGCGATTCAAGCCGCTATTGTCCTTTTTTCACCGGAAGATGAAGGAGGAAAGCTGATCGTTTATTATCGCTTGGCGCAGCCGGGAGCGGCAACGGTGTCGGTAACCGAACTGCGAGCTTTTTTGCTTCAGAGGCTGCCGCCCTCGATTATCCCTAAGCAGTTTGTCGAGCTGCAGGAATTCCCGCTTAATTCAAATGGAAAGGTGGATAAAAAACGACTGCTTGCGAAGCAGGAGTGCGTCTAAGTGCAATGCTGACCTGTGCGGCCATGCAGCATGCGGCTGGCGACGACTCTTCATATTTGATGAGCGTCGGTTCGTTTCCTAAAGATGATTTGCTGAATACCCAGTCCTAACCTTCGTCTACATTGCTAACCATTCGAATATATTCGAAGTGGGAACGCGGATGCAGATTGAAGGAGGAATTGGGCAAATGGAGGACTTTTCTACAAATACTACTATTCATACAGCGAGAGCGCCAAGCATTCAAAAGGTTGATGATTTTATCGATTTTATTCGTGAAATAAATGAGCTTCTTCAAAAAGAAGAGGATCTTTCTCCTGCCAATCTACGGGTGGCGAACATGATCGGGCGCCTTTCACAGCAATTGCGCATTTGCTACTCGCCCGAAGAAATCAAGGCTGTTCTAAGCGATGAATATATGGTCATGAACCAGCGAATGCTGCAGGATAAGCTGTCAAAAGCCGAATTTCAAGTAGAGCTGGCTGATTCTCAGCATATTTGCAGGGCGGAGGCTGCCGCAATGGATATCGTCACACAGCTGCCCTACTGGACGATTTATATGGCTTTAGTTAGCGAGGAGCTGTCCACCCTGCGTCCGTTTAATCGGCAAGATGGTCAGATAGAGAATTCGCCGATTGTATTTGTTGGCAGCGGGCCGATGCCGCTTAGCGCGATTATTCTTCATCTATTAGCTGATGTGGAGGTCATCTGCCTTGATATCGACCCAGCGGCCTGTGAAACCTCGTGCTCTTTTCTCGAAAAAATGGGGTTAGGAACGAAAGTGAATGTCATGATGAAAGATGGGGCAGAGTTCGATTACAGCTGCTATAGCCGGATCTTTGTAGCTAGTCTCGTGCAAAATAAGCTGGCGGTGCTTGAACAAATAGCTCGTTCATCCCAAAGTCCTCTCGTAGCTGTTCGTACGGCCGTAGGCATGAGGCAAATCATGTATGAAGCGATTGATGAATTACAGCTGAATAAGCGGGGTTGGCGGATTTTGGCACGGACTTGGCCTGATGTTAATCTGGTCATCAATTCAACGTTGTTTCTGGATCGTGCGACTAATCCTGATGCAAGGAGTGAGGAGGGAGAAAGGAGAAGGGCAGGGCATTAGTTGGAGTAGGTCTCGCGGACTGAGCAGAGAACACTCATGACGTTTGATCATGAGTTTTATAAGGCGAAGCGGTAGCTTCATTAAAACAAGCTGGAATTCTGGCAATAGCCTGAATTCCAGCTTGTTTTTGCAATGATTGTTTTACATATGGAACAGTTCATGTGCCCAAGCTCCTCATTCATACGAGTATTCAATGTAAATCACATTACCGTTGGAGGCCGCTTCTCCATTGTGCTGAACTCCGTTCAGTTCATACGCATATTGAGCTGTGGCTATTCCTTGCAGTACAGGGCTCGTTACCAGCGAGCTTACCCTAGCCTGATAGTAGATTTGAACTGTGCTTCCGGGCGATACATTCCCTATATTAATGGAGCCAGAGGCGTCAGGATCTGCGGAGGGTATCCCATTTATGAGGATGGACCCGCGCACTAGAACCGTTTGCCTGATCGTAAGGCGGGTCAGCGTAACATCAGCAGCCCAATTCCCGGAATTCGTCAGCAGGCCGGTATAATTAACAACAGCGTCGGGCTCTACGATAGAGGGATTCGTGCTAACCTCAAGTTGAAAGAGCGGACAGCATACCTCTGTTGAAACGGTGCTTGATACCGAGGGCTCCAGCCGTATAACGCTGCCGTCAGAGCTTCTATAGGTGCCTTCTGTGCGGGTTTCGTTGATTAAAAGCTGCCCTGGTGATACAGCATTGCTGCCTGTGACCATCACCTCAAAGGTTACGATAGACTGGGTTCTGGGGGCAACTGATCCTAGTGCGATGCCCATGGCCACAAGCTCCCCGCTTTGCATGATTCCATTTAAGGTAATGCTGTTGCGGACGAAGAGCGTGCCGCTCGGAATAGTGGATAGCAGGAGAACATCTGCGGCGACGTCTCCTATGTTGGCTACACGTGCGGTGTAACGAAGGATTTCCCCCGGACTGGCGCGGGTTTTGTTCACCGAAAAGGTAATCGTAATCTCCGGCTTGCCGATTCGGACTACAGGAAGTGTGACCGTATTGGAAAAAACGCTATCCTCGACGAGCCGCCCATTGGTCGTCTGGAATGTATAATCTGCCCGCACTCGGTTACTCAGTTGCTCGCTGGTCATTTGCAGGGCGGTCATAAGCTGGAAGGTAATGTGAATGCTCTGATGCAGGCCGAGCCTGCCAAGGTGCAAACCGGACACGGGATTGGCGCCCGGAAGCGGAATGCCATCCCGGTGTACGCTGTTAGGGACAAATTCAGTTCCTTCTTGCAGCAAATCATAGATGGCAATATCTGCGTCCCGATTGCCCGAATTAGTTATGGATACAGCGAAAATGACCGGGAGGCCAGGAAATGCCTGAGATGATTCAGAGCTTTTGACTAGGGTGATGACAGGGCCTACGATGGGTGTGTTCACCGTATTGGAATAAGTAACAAATTCCGTTCCACCTGCGCTATAGAGGATGCGGGATTGGTTTAGCAGGCTTTCTTCCTTGGCTGTGCCGGGCGTCATGATACAGTCACCTGGAAGGTAACGGTAGACGTGGCACCTGCTGCTATTGAACCGACGGCTATGCCGACAGAAGGATTTGCTGCCGGAAACGATACGGTGTCCACGGTGACGCTGCCTGCGACAAAGGTGCTGCCGACTGGAATCGGGTCAATAACGACGACATTGTTGACAGTAGAAATGCCGTTGTTCGTCACAAGAATCGTATAAGTGATAGTATCTCCAGAAACGGCATCAATGGCAGGCGTACTCTTAACCACACTGACATCTGGAGAGGAAACCGGAATGACGACCGTATTGGATGGAGCCGAGCCGGTACCGGTTCTTCCATCGGGAAGCAAGAAGGAGAAGGTGGCTACGGCCGAGTTGACCAACTGCTGTGGTGATGGCAGCGATCCAATGGTCACTTGCAGGGTTACCGTAACGGTAATCGTACCTCCTGGCGGAACTGTTCCGACTACGATGCCCTGGTCAGGATCGACTCCGGGCTGGGGCATGCCATTGATAATGACACTGTTGGGGACAAATTCGGCGCCTGCGGGCACCGGGTCTGAGAGCGTAACGGTTGCCGCCGTATTTCCAGTATTAGTGATGTTCAAATAGTAAATGACTGTATCGCCTACCGTAGCGACAGTCACATTGGAGCCCTTTAGTACGCCAATTATCGCTTGAGCTACAGGCAGTGTGACAATGTTGGACAAGGATGTACCTGAGAACGCGCCGGAAGTGAAGCTGACGGTAGCTTGGTTGCTGAAGGAGCCAGACGTTGGCAAGGTTGTAACTGTGACGCTGAAGGTAACCTCAACGCTGCCGGCAGGAGCTATCGTTCCAAGCTGAATGCCGGATGCTGGATTGCTGCCAGGACGAGGCACGCCGTCAACGCTAACACTGCCCGGAACAAACGAGGTATTGGCAGGTATCGGGTCAACCAAAATGGCATTCGTAACGTTTTCAATCCCGGCGTTGGTTACAGTAATCGTAAAAGGTACAATGTCGCCAATTGTCGTTGCGGTAAAGGTTGTGCTTTTCACAGCAGTCACATTAGGCGAGGAAACCATTGAGGTGACTGTATTTGACGGGGCGGATCCTGTAAAGCTGCGGCCATCTGTCAAGGTGTAGCTGAAGCCGGCTGTGGATTGGTTCACCAGCTGCTGGGTTGGCGGAAGTGAAGTGATCACAACCGAAAAGGTTAACGTTGCAGGGCTTCCAGGCGCAATCACGCCAAGCGGTATGCCAGCAGCAGGGTCAGCGCCGGCCAGGCCGGAGCCGTTCAGCAATACACTGTTCGGAACAAGTGTCGTACCAGCCGGAATCGGGTCAGTCAAAGTTGTCGTTGCGCCAATATTCCCTGAGTTCGTAATCGTGGATGTATACACGATGGTATCTCCAACAGTAGCATTCGTGCTGCTGACGGTTTTGACTACGGACAAAGCAGGCTGAAACACAGGCGTGACTACATTGTCAGAGAAGGCCGTAGCCGAGAGAGCACCAGAAGTAAAGCTGACAAACGACTGGTTGTTGACGAAAGCCGGATTCGGAACCGAATTAACCGTTACGCTGAAGGTCACTGGTACAGATGCTCCAGGCGCAATATCGCCGAGCGGTATGCCGGCAGCTGGAACTGCCGCAGGCTGTGATACTCCGTTTACGGTTACGCTTCCCGGAACCAAAGCCGTACCTACAGGAATCGGATCGGTAAGCAGCGTGTTGCTGATCGCTGCAATTCCGTTATTTGTCACATTGATGCTGTACGCAATGGTATCGCCAACCGTAGAAGCGGTGGTAGTCGTGGCTTTGACAATAGAAACGTTAGGGGCCGTTACGCTTACTACAACCGTGTTGGAGGTTACAGAGCTGCTGAACGGACGCCCGTCAGGCAGCGTAAAATCGAAGCTGGTTGTGGCTTGATTTAGAAGCTGCTGCGGCGTAGGAAGGAATTCGATAAGGACAGAGAAAATGACCTGAACGGTTGCTCCTGGTGCAACGACGCCGATAGGGATTCCTGTTAAAGGCGAAGCGGCAGCTTGAGGCACGCCGCCCACGATAACGCTGTTCGGAATGAAGGAGGTCCCTGTCGGGATGGTGTCCGTGACGGTTGCCGAAGCGCTATAGTTTCCGGAATTTGTAACGGCTATTGTATAATTCAGCGTATCGCCTACTGTTGCAGCGACAACGCCTGCTGATTTCACGGCCGTCAGAATCGGCTGGTTAATTGGTGTTACTGAGACGTTGGAGAAGGTTGATCCCGAAAAAGCTCCAGAAGTAAAGGTTGCAGACGATTGGTTAATGAGCGAGCCGGATGGTGGGAGTGAATCCACCAGGACGTTAAAGGTAACGATAACCGTTGCTCCCGGCGCGATCGTTCCGAGTGGAATCCCGCCGGCTGGAACAGCGGCAGAGCTTGGTACGCCATTGATTGTAACCGAGCCTGGTACGAAGGACGAGCCTTCGGGAGTAGGATCCGAAAATATGGTGTTGGTTACTGACGCAATACCTGTATTGGTCACGCTGACGGAATAGGGAACCGTGTCTCCGATTGTTGTATTAGCCGTCGTGGAGCTTTTGACTATCGAAACATTGGGGGCGGACACAGAAATACTTAATGTATTGGACAAAGCGCTGCCTGACAGTGTACGTCCATCTGGCGGTACAAAGGTGTAGGCTGCTGCGGCCTGGTTGGCAAGCTGCTGAGGACTCGGCAGGGAAGTCACCAGCGCACTAAAGGTGACAAGGACCGTTGCCCCGGCAGCCACAGACCCTACTGGAATGCCTGTAGCAGGATCAGCTCCAGCCACAGGCAAGCCTCCAACCACCACGCTGTTCGGAATAAAGGCTGTGCCGTTAGGCAGGATGTCGGTCAAGGTGACCTGTGCGGCCAGATTGCCTGTGTTGGAAACAGCGACGGAATATGTAACCGAGCCTCCAACAGAAGCGTTGGTCGTATCCGAAGTTTTCACCAGATTGATGACAGGCTGCGTAACTGGCGTATTCACGTTGTTGGATTGGGACGTTGACGAGAAAGCGCCAGAAGTAAAGCTGACCGTGGACTGATTTGAAATTACGGATGGAGCTGGCATGTTGACCATCACCTCGAAGGTTACGGTAGCAGAAGCGCTGGGGGCTAATGTACCGATTGGAATGCCGATAGCCGGATTTGCAAGTGGTACGGACGCACCATTTACAAACACGCTCCCGGAAATAAAGCTGGTGCCCTGAGGCATCATGTCGCTTATGACCGCATTGTTAATTGGAGCTAAACCATTGTTGGCGACCAGTACGCTATAGGTGAGCGTGTCGCCGCTGGCTACTGATGAGCTGCTGCTGCTTTTGAGCACGGATACATTGGGTGTGGATACAGAGATTGTAACTGTGTTGGATAAGGAATTTTTCGCAAACATTCTGCCGTCAGGCAGGGTATAGGTGTAGAGCGCATTCGACTGATTGACAAGCTGCTGTGGATTCGGCAAGGAAACGACGATAACCGAGAAGCTGACGACGTTGATTTCGGCTGCGGACACCGTGTCCAGAGCGATGCCTGTAAGTGGATCGACACCCGGATTCGGAAATCCGTTAATGACAACGCTATTGGGCACAAACACAACCTCAGGAGGCAACGCATCCTCTAATCGAACTTCAGCCGGATAATTGCCGGTATTGCTGACGGTTAATGTATACGTAAAGGTGTCTCCTACAGTTAATGTACTGACGCTGCTGCTTTTCACCACGTTAATGACGGGGAGGTAAGCGGCCGTTGTGACCAGCGCTGAGGAGGAGGATCCGGTAAAACTCCCTGAAGTAAAGCTCACATTAGCCCGATTGCTGAGCAGTGCCGGGATAGTTGACGCAACGGCTGCCACACGGACGTTGAAGCTGATCGGCACGATACTCCCAGCGTTAATGGTTCCAAGCAGTATGCCGCCGCTGGGGTCTGCATTAGGCAAGGCTGTGCCGTTCACGACGATACTGCCCGCTACAAAAACCGTTCCGGAGGGAAGGTTATCTGAAAATACAGCATTAGTTACCGCTTCTACACCGTTGTTCGTGACGGATATCGTATACGTCAGAATATCGCCTATGGTGGCAATCGTGCTGTTAACCGCTTTGGTTACAGTCACACTAGGTGAGGTGGCCGGGATATCGACAACATTGGACGGAGCTGTAAAGCCTGTAAATGAGCGTCCGCTTGGCAATTGATACGAATACGACGTTGTTGCCTGATTCACGAGCCGTGGCGGTGAGGGCAGCGTGCTCAGAAGGAACTGAAATGTAATAGGAACGGAGCTGCCGGGCGCAATCAAGCCGAGAGAAATACCCGCTAGCGGAGAAGCCCCCGGGACGGAAACCGTGTTAACCGTGACACTTCCAGGCACAAAGGAGGTGCCTGCCGGAAGCGTATCCGTTAAGGTCGCTTGTGCAGCCAAATTGCCGGTATTTGAGACGAACACCGTATAAGTTAAAGTATCTCCAACGGTGGCAACGTTCCGGTTCACCGATTTCACTGTACGTACAATCGGCTGATAGACCGGAATGGTTACGGTATTGGACAGCGATACACCGCTGAATGCTCCGGAGCTGTACGCGACTGAAGCTCTGTTGACAAATTGAGTCGGAGAGGGCAGCGATGATGATGTTACTTGGAAGGTGATGGTTGCTGAACTGCCCGCATTCAAAGTGCCGATAGCAATGCCGCTTGCAGGATTAGCCGACGGCTGAGGGGCTCCGTTCAGGGTCACGCTGCCGGCTACAAGAACAGAACCGCTCGGCATGGCATCGGTCAAAGTTACATTCGTGACGGGATCAGTGCCATTGTTGGCTATTATTGCGGTATAGGTATAAGCCTCTCCGACAGAAGCATCAGGTACGCTGGCGCTTTTGACGACTGCTACATTCGGCAGGGCAACAGGCAACGTTACGGTGTTCGAGGCTGCCGAGCCGGAAGAGGCTCGGCCGTCGGGAACCGTGAACGTATACGCGGCGGTAGCCTGGTTTACCAGCTGTGGAGGAGAGGGCAGATTTTGAACCAATACCCGAAAGGTGACGGTGGCCGAGCCGCCTGCCGGAATGGAGCCAACCGGAACCCCTGCAGCAATATTGGCTCCCGGCACGGTCGCACCTCCCACGGTCACGCTGTTCGGCACAAACGAAGTGCCCGCAGGTATCGGGTCCGTTACGGTTGTCGTGCCAGCGATATTGCCTGAGTTGGTCACAACAATCGTGTAAGTGACGGTGCTTCCCACAGTTGCATTAGCTGTGCTTGCTGTTTTTTTCATCGCTAGAATCGGCGAATATACGGGGACCGTGACGCCGTTTGACGGTATAACAGCAGGTGTGATCGGGCCTCCGGCTATGCTTTGGAAATTGAAGGAGGCACTGGCTGTGTTGACGAGCAGCTGTGTGCCGGGCATGGAAGTTACCCGTGTGCTGTAGGCCACGGCAATAGAGGCACCTGGCGCTAAAGTACCGACCGGTACGCCAGCCGTAATATCGTTGGTCGGCCTTGCAGCACCCGCAACCGTGACGCTGCCCGCAACGAAGGTTAATCCGGCCGGAAGGCTGTCGGTCACAATCATATCGGTGGCATTGGCTGTTCCCGTATTGGTGACGGTAACGGTATAACGAATCGTATCACCGGTCAGGGAGCCGGATACATTAGCCGATTTGGTCACACCGACTCTCGGTGCGTTAATATCGATTTGCAGGGCATTGGCATTCAGGACATAGGCATCGCCAGAGGTCGTTAATTGAAGTACAGCCGAGGTCTGATTATTGACCAATCTGGCCGATATATCCACGTTGGTAATGTCCCAGCCCTGTCTTCCTCCCGCAATATTGCTTCCAGGCGCACCGTTGGTCTGGTTTCGGCTCCCGAAGGTGCCCGTTGTATCCAACGCGCCGGCATTATTATTGATCTGGGAGGCAAAAAAGTTGTTGGCGAAATTGTTCGTACCCGACAAAGCAACCAAGGTTGCAGTTGTAGGGCCGAACAGCGCCTGATCACCGTTTCGGTTGGCATCCCCCTCTTGAGCGCTGAATAACGCTCTACCTCCAAGAGCCCCAGATACAGGCGTAGAGAATCCAGTAAGTGTAGTATTAACAGCTGATGAGGTGCTTTGAACGAGAATGGCCCCTGCCCTCAGAGACATATTGCGAAAGGGAAGGGAGGCATTTTGATAAATGACGCCGAGTGTCCATCCGGCATTGTTGGCGGTTGGATCACTGCTGATCGTCAGGGTGCCTACGACCCGTCCCGTTGTATAGGTTCCTGCACCGCCCTGCTGAACCAGCGAGGTCACATTTGCCGTTCTCACATATCCAAGCGCCCCTCCGCCCAGATCAAAGATGTTGCTAGTAGCCGAGTCAGGCGATACGTCAGAGGTGGCCAAGGGGGTGGCGAAGGACACCGAATTATTAATGGCTGCCGTCAGATTGGTGGTGCCGTTGACGTAAGTGCCGCCCCAGATCAGCTCTGCGTAAAGCACGGTGCTTCCTGCTGGAAGATTCAGGACGGCTGACGAGCTGTTGAGCAGATAATTATCCGTGGTGCCAAAAGGATAGGTGCCATATCGCAGGGCGGTATTGGTTGTAGTGAATGCGCCAATGCTGTCGGCAGTTCCGGGTATGCCAGACACCTCGGAACGACTGAGGCCGAGGGTGTTTCCCGTAAAGGTAATGGCGCCTGTTGCATTAACAGTTGCCCGAACGATAAGTGGAATGTTGATTCACCTCCATTTCGGAAAGACAACTCCATAAAAGTTTCTATCAACTCATGAGTATGAGCCTAAACTCTTGAATTTGTCTGTCCACATTCGGGCAAGGCAAATAAATTATCGATAATAACGGGATCGTTTCCTGGGGTTGCCTGAAAATCGCGGCGCTTTTTTGTGGAGGCGTCTCCGAGCCAAAGAACGCTTGGGGGGGATTGGCGGAACGGCATCGGTTTCTTCTGGAAAGCGATGCTCGGCTTTTTCTATCGGATCCGCAGGAGGCTCAAGTTTGCGCAATGCGTTTACGCAGAAGGGCTCCATTTGGGATTGCCGTGACAATTGATCAAGCTCGGATGCCGAGATATGCTCTTTGACGACGACGAAATGATACATGATTTCATCCACGACATTGGCCTGAAGCCGTTGAAGTTCTTCCAGTTCTTCCGATTCATACATAGGGGAGCGAAAGATTTCGTTGTAGAAGTATTCCATGCGAAGCAAGCGGAAATCAAATGGAATTTCCTCCAAGTCATTATAAAACTTGATTTCTGGAGATTCTGGTCCGTGTGGCGGCTGATAAAAATGCTTCGTTAAATAACGAGGGGTATGCTCGTCAAAGCGATGCCGAAGCAGAGGATTTGTTGCGTTTCTGAAGCTGTGGGCATAAGGGGCCAGTATGCATACGACGGATTTATGAATAGAAATACGATAGATTTCCTTCAATACGGCATGTAAATCTTGGACATAAGGTAGACTGCGGGATGCCAACACCCATTCTATCGAATTATCAGGCAGAGGAATGCCGTTGTTCACATCCCATACCAAATCCACGCCATCCAGAGGACGGCGGTCAATTCCGTAAAAGTCAGGGTGCTTGCTAGCGCCGCAGCCCAAATCCAGTTTCATCATCGATCCCTCCTGGGTATGTGTAAATTCAACGGCTCCCACTCTATAAAGTATCCTAGGGAAGGTCAAGATGTGACTGGAAGGATAGCACGGACAAAGCAGGAACAGCTTTGGACTAAGGCAAGGTACATATCTATGGTCTCCATATTCCGCTCTGCAAAAAAACGCCGAAAAATACTCCTGCTTGGCAGGGAATTGTTCGGCGGTAGTTATTCCTACTTTTGTAGATGAGAGCTTGGAACGTTATCGTTAGGCTATTCGTGCAGATCCGCAGTATCGTTCCAAGATTGGTATATGCGCCGCACCTCGCGGAACGCTTGTTTAGGCTTGCGGTATTCGTTCAGCAGGCCTTTATTGTTGAAGCTGCGCGCACGGTCGCGAAAATGCTTGCCGTCGCTCTTCAGATCGCCCCGGATATCGGCGAATTGCCAAATATAGGTGCCGCCGATTTTAGCATCGTTGCGGAAGATGTCCAGCGCCTCCGTTACGATTTGCGCCTGGTAGTCCTCGCTGAACAATCGTGGCTCCCAGCCGACGTCTCCAAAGATGCCCGCTCCCCCGAACTCGGTCATGAGCACCGGACGATCGCCCGCCCCTAGCATTTCCGCCCGCTCGTGGAACTGCTGGAGCATTTGCCGAAAGCCGCTTATATCGCCTTCGTACCAGCCATAATATTTGTTGATGCCAATGACATCAAAAAGCGGAAGCAGAACATCCTCCAGCGGGTGCATCGTGGCGTAAGTAACAAGTCTGGACGTATCCATTTGCTTGACTAAGGAAACGAGCCGCTTCGTCATCTCATAGGCATCCTGCGTACGGGAGTCGATCTCATTATGAACCGACCAGAACACGACCGATGGATGATGGTAGTGCAGGCTAACCATCTCTGAAATCATAGTGAGCGCACGATCCTGGAACAATGGCTCGCAGACCGTTTCGTTTGGCAGAAAGGCTCCCCACATCGGGATTTCACTCCAGAAAAGGATGCCATGCTCATCCAGCAGGTCAAGCCAATAAGGGCTTTGGGGATAATGGGAACCCCGCACGGTGTTGCAGCCAAGCTCCCGGATGATATCGAGGTCCTTCTGCATCAGCTTTGGCGGAAAAGCAAAGCCCCACTCCGGGTGCTCCTCATGGCGGTTCACACCCTTCAAATAAATTGCAGAGCCATTAATGAGAATCCGGTGGTCCTTTGTTTCTATTCGGCGGAAGCCGATTCGATCGATTTTGTCGTCAAAATCGGTACGAGCCTCTATTTTATACAATTCCGGCTTACCGACATTCCACAACCGAACGTCGCTCCAATGCAGCTTCACTCTGCAATCTACAGACTGGCCTGCCTCTAGCTTAACTTTCTCGGAGTGAAAAACATGTCCGCCTTCGGAAAGCTTCAATGTCGTGGTGATAGCTTGCTGCGAGAGGGAGTTAAGCCTTACTTGAATGGAGAGGTCTGCCTCTGCTCCTTCCAACAAGTAGTCGATTTTGAGCTGCTCAATATACAGATCCGGCAAAAGCTGCAGTTCAACGGAACGGATAATGCCGCCGTAGTGGAACCAATCGACGTGCTCCGTCGGAATTGTAAGGCGATCCAATGTGCTGTCTGTCCGCACGATAAGCTCATGCTCTCCCGCACTTAACGAAGGAACGACAAAGTCAAATGGGGTGTAGCCGCCATAGTGATAACCGAGATGACGTCCGTTCAAATAAACATCGCAATGGCCTAGCACGGCATGGAAAATCAGTCTGACATGCTGCGCATCTGCAAGCCGAATCTTTTTTCTATACCAGGCAACGCCCTCGTAATGGAACAGAGACAGCTCGTTATTCCAGCAGGATGGAATGTATAAAGCTTTTGAATCATGTGGAAATCGATCGAACCATTTTTCATGGAGTCCTTCATTGCCTGAATCTGTTACAAAGTCCCATGGCCCGTCCAATAATGCTGTCTTGCGAATATGATGCTCGCGAAAAGTCCTTAACAACGGTATTCCTCCTTCTTCACTAGGAAGCATTAGTCAGCTTGGCTATCGTTTGATAATATGGATAATAGCATGCGGCGTTTTGAGGCGGAATGGAATAAACCTGCAATCGCATGTAAAAATCGATCCTCTATTGAAGCGGGATCGGAGAGGGGGTATAGAGATGGAGCTAATGCCCTATCACACGAATAACCTAGTGCTGCACATTCATTTCGTCCTCGATAAAATAACGTATCCGGGCTGGGAGGATGTTCGCAATCTTGTGAATGTGCACAGCTTGTACTGGATTCATGGGGGAGAGGGGACCTTTCTGACGAACACGGAGCATAAGGTGCAGGCGGGCATGCTCGCTTATTTAAAGCCCGGTCTTGAGATGTCCATGCGCTCAGAGCCGCATGCTCCGCTCCGCATGACGATGGTTCTCTTCGATTGCGCGGAGCTTATCTATGATGTGATGTGGGGGGAGGTTAAACCAATTAACAAGCTTACGCTCCCTTTTTTAAGTCAATATCAGCCAAAGCAAGCGGAAGAGCTAGGGGAGTTGTTTCGTGAAGCACATGAGGATTGGTTCGCAGGAATTGCGGCTGGCGCTAGCGTTGCCCAATCCAAACTGCAAATATTGCTGCATAGACTCCACCAGATTGAACAGCCGGACTGGAACTTGGCTGAATCGGGAGCCATCGCCGCCTTTGAACAAATAAAAAAGCATTTGGAGGGCAGCTATAGGGAAAACTTGCGAATTGAGCAGCTGGCTAAGGAATACAGCATTTCCGCTTCCTATCTGCGAAAGCTTTTTCTCAAATATACAGGCATGGGACCGAAAGAATATTTGAACCATCTGCGCAACCAGCAGGCTTGCGGCTATTTGCAATTTACAGATTATCCGGTTAAAGAGGTTGGCAGGCTATGCGGCTATTTCGAGGAGTTTCACTTCAGCAAAATGTTTAAGCTGCTAAACGGCGTCTCTCCCAGCGCCTACAGAGCGATGCAGAGAAGGGGAGAACAGCATCTAGAAAAGAAAGATTAAAAAAAGCGTTTTCAATCATATTGCCCTAACGAATATAACATGTTAATATGTTAACGATAACACATGGGAATCTGGAGACTGAAAATGAATATTAAGATGTCGGATGTGGCTAAGGCAGCTGGTGTTTCGCTTGCGACCGTCGGCAGAGTTTTGCATAACAACGGTTATGTATCTGAGGATAAGCGCCGGGAAATCGAGCGCATCATCAAAGAATTGGGATATATTCCAAACCGAATTGCACAGGGGCTGAAAAGCAGCCGCAGCAACATTATTGGACATTTGACGCTATTCAACACCAATATGCAGTTCAAGGAGATCAGCTCCGCGATTAATACGGCAGCGGCAAGCAGCGGTTACCATGTGCTGACGCTGACGAGCCATATGGGCCTCGGCGAGGAAGAGCAGCAAATTAACGACTTGATCGGCCACCGGGTGGATGGAGTCATTCTGACTTCCTATCATTCCATTTCCAAAGACTTAATTGGGCGTTTAATTGAAAATCATATTCCTGTTGTGATGATCGAACGAACCTATGATATGCCGATGGTAGACCGCATTGTCGTTAATGATCGTGCGAGTTCATTAGGTGCCGTCCGGCATATGCTGCAAAAGGGCCATCGGCGAATTGCCTTTATCGGCTCCAAGCTGGGGCATCAGGTGGAAGAGGATCGTTATGCCGGTTATTTGGATGCGCTGAACGAGGCGGGAATTGCCCCTCATGAAGAGTGGGTGCAGGTGATGCCCGAATATTCGATCGATGCAGGCCGAATGGCAATCGACCAGCTGTTAAGGGCTGGACAGCCGCCTACGGCGATTTTTATGACCTCTGATATTTACGCCTGCGGAGTATTACAGATATTGTATGAACGCGGTCTTCGCGTACCTGATGATCTATCGCTGATCGGATATGACAACACGCTGTCCGCTTTGCTGTCACCGCCGATTACTTCCGTCGGCTTGCCATTTAAGGAAATTGGCGATCATGCTTTGCAGCTGCTTTTGCAGCGAATGAATGATCAGGAAGCCACATCTTGCACAATCGGGATAGACCCTTTTCTGATGGATCGCCATACGGTGCGAGAATGGAAGGGCGACTAAAGCCATATGGTCTGAAAAGGTAGACGGCGGCCTTCCCTTCGGCCCGGCGGGTTTTCCCATCGGGCTCCCTGCTCCTTGCTTTTTAGCGTCCGCACCGCGGTAGCTGGAAGATTTTTTGAGTGAGCACGGTTAAGCATTGCCTAGTTATATAGCCAATGTGTTAACGTTAACACATTGGCTGTGATTGATATGTTAACGTTAACATATTGTATGAACACCAGCTAGCTTCATGTTTTTGCATCGTTATTCATCTGCATGGCTTTTAAACGAATCGAAGGAGTGGAAAAAAAATGATGACTCAATCGCCACCTGTAATGACCCAGATCTGCCTTGTCGTTCATGATGCGAAGCAGGCCAGCGCCAATTGGTCCAAGGTGCTCGGCGTCCAGCAGGCGCCTGTAGAAATATTCCCAACGGAAGGCTTGCTTCACTATACGCATGAGAAGGCCGCTGAATATAGCGGCTGCAAGGTCGCCAAATATGAGCTGGGGAATTTCATACTAGAGCTTATGCAGCCAGCGGAAACGCCGAGTCCATGGAGAACCTTCTTGGACAATAACGGACAAGGCGTATTCCATTTCTGCCTGTTTGTAGATGACCGGAAGGCAATGTATGACACGCTGGAGGGCATCGGAGCAGAACAGCCATATCATGTCGGCTATTTCGGCAAAGGCTCGTACAGCTATGTAGACACGAAAGCGCAGCTTGGGTTAGAGCTCAGCATTAACAACTTGGCTGACACTAGCCAATTAATGGAGCTCCTGGTCAAAGGGCTGGCCAAGCCTTTAGACGAAGTGAAATAAGCGGATTAATCGCATCAGACATGAAATCACAAGCTATTTTAAATATCAGAGGGGGATTGAAAAGTGGACATTCATGCGCTCAGAGCTTTGATGAAGCAGCGGGATAGCTACAGCCTATTGGAAACGCTCGATATCGTTACGGGGGAACGGACGGTTTTACGAGAATTCGACTACGTCATTGAAGCTCCGAATTGGACGCAGGACGGCCGATTTCTAGTTTATAACGGCAATGGCCGCATGTACGCCTATGAATTGGACAGCCAAACGGTTAAGCAGATTGAAACCGGATTTGCGATCGATTGCAACAACGATCATGTGCTTTCTCCCGACGGCACGAGGCTTGCGGTCAGCCATTTTACGGAAGAGGATGCAAGCTCCCGAATTTACGTGCTGCCACTCGAGGGAGGAACGCCGGAACTTGTAACGCCGAATGCTCCTAGCTATTTGCATGGATGGTCTCCTGACGGCTCGACGCTTGCTTATTGTGCGGAAAGAAAGGGTCAATACGATATTTATACGATTGCTGTGAGCGGCGGCGACGAAACACAGCTGACCGATGTTCCAGGAAGCTTGGATGATGGACCTGAATATTCCCCATGCGGCCGTTGGATCTGGTTCAATTCGACGCGAAGCGGCCTCATGCAAATTTGGCGGATGGACGCTGACGGGGAAAATCAGGAGCAAATGACTTTTGACGATGCGAACAGCTGGTTCCCGCATGTGTCTCCCGATGGCAAATGGGTATGTTATGTGGCCTACCGCACCGAAGATGTTGCCCCCGGCGAGCACCCGCCGAACAAACAAGTGGAGCTTCGCTTAATGCCTGCCGAAGGCGGAGCGTCCCGCACGATTGCCAAGCTGTTCGGCGGTCAAGGCACGATTAACGTCAATTCATGGGCGCCGGACAGCCGCAGGCTTGCCTTTGTTTCGTACCGCTTGAAGGCTTAACGTTCTAATCCCGGATGAACAAAGGACGATTCTCTTTTTCTGGGCGTGAGCTATTTTTTATAATATAGAAGGGGTTGACTAGGATGACAGCTTTGAAACCTGTAAAAGTAGCTACTATTGGATGCGGAGCGATTAGCGACGCCTATTTAAGCACGATGATTAACCAGTTTCGTATATTAGAGGTCGTCGGCTGCTATGATCGTAATTTGGACAAGACCGAGCGCACTGCCGAAAAATACAACATTAAAGCGCTCACCATGCAACAAATTTTGGAAGATGACTCTATTGAGCTCGTTGTTAATTTGACTGCTTCGACCGCCCATTACAGTGTCGTCAAGCAGCTGCTGGAAGCTGGCAAGCATGTTTATACCGAGAAGGTGCTGGCGCTGGAGCTGGAGGAAGCGGCCGAGCTCGTGAGAATTGCGGATGAAAAAAACCTATACCTTGGCGTCGCCCCGGATACGTTCCTTGGAGCTAGCATTCAGACCGCCAGATATGTAGTCGAAAGCGGGATGATCGGAACGATTACATCCGCTCACTGCGCCTTAAGCAGGGATGTATCCCTCTTCGCGGAGCTGTCTCCGAATGCGATTAAGCCCGGCGCGGGTATTGGTTTTGACGTGGGCATTTATTATATTACCGCTTTGCTGAGCCTTTTGGGACCTGTGGCGGAGGTTTCCGGAATTGCGAAGACGCTGAACAAGGAACGGCAGCATTATTATATGGAGAAGCTCGATGAGTCCTACGAAATCCAGTGTGAAAATCTAATGGCCGGCACGCTGCAATTTGCGAGCGGGGCGGTCGGCAGCATGCTGTTTGACTCCAATTCCATACTGATTGTCCCAGAGAAGCCTACGCTGGTGCTGTACGGCACGGATGGCGTGATGTATATGTCAGATCCTAACCTTTTTGGAGGGGAAGTCAACGTTATATTGAAGGGGAACACGGAGCCGATGGTGATGCAGCAATCCCATAGCTTCACGCAGGAGAGCAGAGGACTTGGCGTTGCAGAAATGGCATGGTCCATGCGCAAGGGCAGAGCGAACCGGGCCAGCAAGGAGATGGGCTATCATGCGCTGGAAATTTTACACAGCATCGTAAAAAGCGGCGAGACGAAGCGGCACATCGCTCTGCAATCGACCTTTACCAATATGCCGGCTTTGCCGAGAGGCTATGTGACTAATTCCCATTTTAAATTTCAGGAAGAGTCTGGACTTGCTTATTAAAGCAGCCGGGCAGTAGGAAAACAGCAAATAGTAAAAGATTGTAATGTAAAAGGGGCGCTCTTTGTTGAGTGCTCCTTTCATATATGATTCATATTGACTCAACTATCGTACTTCTTTAGCCCAATTAGTCGTTTTGAATAGCAATGTCTATTCTTGCCTCCGTACATCAGTCGTGTAAACTGAAGAGTAAAACCTGCAGCTTCTAGATTATGAATACTTGTATGGTTCTGAGGATGCACAGTTGAATATAGGTACAGGCATTCTTTTTCCACCGCACGCTTTTCTCTCAGCTCATGAAAGAAGCTTTGTAGACCAAGCCCGCGAGCGGATTCATGGACTACAGTTGAATCCAATACTGCAACAAAGGGCAATTCTTTTTCTGGTACTCCAAATTCAGTTCCTAGGTTACTCTCACTTACACCGGGAAATGCCAAAACTGAATAAGCAACTAATTTCCCATTATGAAAAGCACCGTATACCTCACCCTTTCCATTCATAAGCTCGAGGAAGTAATCTTCGTCATTCATTGCAAAAAGATCCTGGAAAGGCAGCCGTGAAATTACCTCAAGCATAAGCGCTCGTATATCTTGAAGTTCTTGATGATATAAACGTCGTATCTCAAATGGGTAACCTTCTTTTATACGCAATGTTAGAGTCCCCCTGACGGATTTTTGTTTTGCTCGGTTGAAATTACAAGTTCTTCGTTTATCCTATACAAAATCATTATTGTTGTAAATACAATAAAAAACGACTGGTAGGTGACCGAACAACAGAAAAAGGTAAGCAAGCGTCCTCTTTTCTGTAAAGAGTTAGAAAAATGATTGTGGTAGAGCGGGAATGGTTGGATGGAGGCTGTTTAGTGGGGCTACTCGAACCAATTGGTCGAAAAGGATTGCAGCCTGTTAACTAATACGTTACAATTATAGGATAATTATTACAAATAAGGATGCAAGAAGGGGTGTTTTGCTGCGGTTTATTCTTCATCTAGAGTTTCTCAAAAAATAATTGTGACAAGCCCTCAATTATAATGAGAAAGGAAGGATCGTTTGACAAAAAAGATGCTGCCTGTAACGATACCAATAGTTGTGGGGTACAAAAGATATTCCCATTTTTTAGCAGTAATGAGTAATGATGAAAAGTCTCAAGCCTGGATATTGAATCATTTTATACAGCTGTATACAGATAAGCCCTTCGATAAAGACATTCATTGGCTGAGCTTTTATTTAGGGGAGCCCCTCATTTGGAGGCACAACAATAACCCGTGGATTTATACGCAAGAAATAGAATTGAGTCTAATTAACCAATTGACTCCATTAGATGAGTTCATTATTAGCTGCATTGACAACAATCAATATGTTTATATAAATTGCGATTATTTTTATGTGCCTTATTCGAATTTTTATGGGAAGGCCAATAGAAGAAGCCAATTGCTTATTACGGGCTATGATTTGGAGAAAAATGAATTTACGCTGATGGATTATTTCAACGCCCAGTACATGGCTGTCACCATCTCCATCCCGGCGCTTGTTCATGCTGCGAAACAGGGGATTTATGGACAAGTGTTAAATCGCTCCAAAATCGTGGTCATTGAATTAAATCAAGTCGAGCATTATGAATTTAATTTTTCGTTAGCGAGCAAGCTGCTGAAGGATTATTTGTACGCTAGAAATTCATACGAACGAATGCCTTTATTCACGAAGCCGAGGGAGCAGGCCTCATACGGCATCGATGTTTATACGGATTTACAGCATTTTCTTGATCGGATTGAACAACAGAGCACCGCGCATTCAAGCTTGCCTTTTCATATTTTGTATGAGCATAAAAAATGCATGCGCTTACTTTTTGACTATTTAAGCAAGACAGGAAGGATTAAGCCGTCAGTTGCGTTAGCTGATGAATTTGCACTTTTAGTCGACAAAACGCTTGTGCTGCGCAATCTCTATCTGAAACTCGAAATTAGTGAGGACCTGCTCCTCATTGGCAAAATGAAGCAATGTGTGGAAACGATTAAAGCTTTGGAAATTTCAGCGCTTGAGAAGCTGATTGGGTTCATTGATGACGCGGGCAGCATTAATTTGAAGCAGGAGACGCTGGATGAAGCGTCCTCCGTGCATAGCTGAGGCTTTGGTTTGAAAAATGCAAGGCTGACGATGGGCATTAATCCATCGTCAGCCTTTTGCAATTCATAAAGATTGAGAGGCTGCTCTGCTGCTGCAGAGTGCCCGCTTATTACGCCCCATTTTTAACCTTGTTCATATATAAGGGTTCGCCCATCCTCGGAAATGCGCGGTTCCGCCTTGGCGGCCGAATCCTTGACCGGTGCTGCTGGCGCTGCATCAGCGGGCTTTTTCACTTTATGAATGACATCATAGCTGTAGTAGCTAATATCCGTTTCTTCTATGTCATAATTCGTAGTGTTTTTTAGTGCATAGGTATAGGCTTTGATGAGAGCGACGTTAGAATCAAGCCACCGAACGACTTCTATCGCTGAATGATCGCCTGCCGCGGCTTTCAACGAAGCAATAGGCAGTCCATCATGGTCATAAAAATGAATTTGCTGAGGAGCCAGCTTTAAGTAATCAATATCGATGCCTGTAATGCGATGCCGCTGCTCTGGAGCCGTATCCATCCAGGCCACGGTGCCTGCCGGATTCCATTTCATCAATTCGGAGGCGACATAGCGTTTTTCCGGAAGTTTAACACTTTTAAGCGGTTGTCCGTCAGCCGTGTAAAAAGTAACCTCCCCGCTTTCATCGTTGTGGGCGAAACGTTCAAAGTCAGGTGAAACGAACAAGGAAGGGGCTCCGGTCGTCGAATGAGGGATGACGCGGAGCAACTTTTCCGGCACCCGATCCTGGTTGTCCTCGCCTTGCAGGTCGAAAAACCACACTTTCCCCAAATAGCTCTGCATAAACAGCTGCTGCTTCTCTTCGTTCCATTGATATTGATAAATGTAGTCGTAGTCGTCAGCTAGCGGCCAAAAATCCTCTCTAATCCGTGCCATTTCACCTGATTTTGCATTTAAAGTGGACAGGTGGTAGCGACCACTGTCGCCAATGATTTCCGGTTCAAGAAACACGAGCCGTTCCTCGTCCAGTTTGAGAAGCTGCCGCTCCTTCCCGGGATGAAAAGAATTGTACCAGCGATTGTTGGAATCGGTAATCGTCTCGCTCCATTCGACCTTTACCTCGTCCTGTCCGGGGCGGTGCGAAAGAAGCGCATTTGTAACGTTATCGTCGCCGCGGTACAGATTGACCATGTGATAGATGCTTCCTTGAAGCTCAACAGGAGGGCTGCTGCTCATTGAATAATGGCCGAAAGAAGCGGGTAAAGCTGCACTTAGGCTGCCATCGGCGTTGCGGCTCGTTGTAAAGCTCAGGCTGCTCAGCTCAGCAGCCGAATTCGTAACGGCAGCCGCAGGCTGAGCCGTTGAAATGGGCTTCTCGGTTGCTGTGGGTGTCCCTATTTGGCTATCATTCGAACAGCCACTTATTAAGAGGCTGAATAAAATACAGCCTTGAACGGTTATATGTTTTGCTTTCATGTTTGCACTCCCCTTAGTGAAATAAACGATTAATTATTTTCCTGCATTTTCATTTCAGACGAATATACGCACAATTTGTTGCATGCTGGGTCACAATTAGCACAGAGTTGTCTCCTTCAAAAAAAGATTGCGATCAGGCCCTTCAAATTATATGATGAGGTAAGGTTAATTTATATGTTCTTTAATTAATGATTTCATTAATTCATTTGTGAATACGATTAAAATAGCGCAAAGGGGCGTTTCATTTGAGCAAAAAACAGCTGGGAGATATTCATTTTCGCGATCCGTATATACTAGTCGACCAAACACGCCAAAAATATTATTTGTACGGCTCCACCGGGCAAAATGTATGGAGCGGCAAAGCGCTAGGCTTTGACGTTTATGAGAGCGACGATCTCGCTGAGTGGGAGGGGCCCATTGCGTGCTTCCGGCCTGAGCCGGACTTCTGGTCGGACCATCACTATTGGGCACCGGAGGTGTACGAGTGGGAAGGCCGCTATTATATGTTCGCTAGCTTTAAAGCGGGCGGCATTCCGCGGGTAACGGGCGTTCTGGCGGCAGACCAGCCGCAAGGGCCGTTCGAGCCATGGAGCCGGACGCTGACCCCGCCGGATTGGGAATGCCTGGATGGTACGCTGTTCATCGACAATGATGGCGATCCGTGGATGGTGTTCTGCAAGGAGTGGGTGCAGGTACAGGACGGCGAAATGTATGCGGTGCGGATTACTCATGATTTCAAGCAAGCTATTGGCGAGCCGGTCTTATTGTTCAAAGCTTCGGATGCTGTGTGGTCGGTCGGCGGCGGTGACAATCAGCAAAACTACGTCACGGACGGCCCTTTCCTGCACCGGATGGCAAATGGCGAGCTGGTCATGATGTGGTCGACGTCTGGTCAGGAAGGCTATACGATGGGAATTGCCCGCTCGGCTTCCGGGCAAATTACAGGGCCATGGATTCAGGACGCCGAGCCATTGTTTGCGAAGGACGGGGGCCATGGCATGCTGTTTAGAACGTTTGAAGGCCAGCTATGCCTGACCATTCATGCGCCTAACAAGCACCCGCAGGAGCGTCCCGTCATTTTCCGCTTGGAAGAAGCGGATGGCCAATTTATTTTGCTAGATCAAATGGAATAAACGGCATGTCGGCAAAAAAGATTTGCAATTTCTAAACATCTGGCTATAATAGGGCTAAGCGCTTATTTACCAAACAGCTCGAGACTAAACAATCAAGCTTCACAACCAATAACTTCATATTTTATCCAATACAGGCATGTTACTGTTCGGCAGGCAAGACCTAGATTGGGTAGGTAATCTTTACTTTTACCTGCCCGTCTTAGGTCTTTTTTTGTTGCCTATATTTGCATGCTTACAATCTCTGGAGGGAACATTATGAACTACAAAGAGACGGCGAAGTCCATCCTGGACAAGGTTGGCGGCGAAAGCAACATTTCCAGCGTCATCCACTGCTCGACCCGGCTGAGAATGACCTTGAAAACCCCGGCGAAAGCGCAGACAGAGGCGATTAAACAGCTGGATGGCGTTTTGGATGTCGTCAATAGCAGCGGGCAATATCAAATTATTATTGGCAATGATGTAGGTTATGTGTACAGGGAGCTAGCCCAAATGACCACTATTGATGCAGAATCTGGCAGCGTTAAACGGGAAAAAGGGTTTAAAGCGGGGTTCAACCTGTTCGCCGGCACCATTTCGGGCATTATCCAGCCAGTCATTCCGGCGATTGCCGCTGCCGGGATGTTGAAAGCGCTTTTAGTGCTTGTTACTTCGTTAGGCTGGTTGGCTAAAGAGAATCAAGTGTATGTGATTCTATCGATTGTCGGCGATGCAGCGTTTTATTTCCTGCCGATTTTACTCGCATTCACGAGTGCGCAGAAGTTCAAAGTTAATCCGTATGTGGCGGTATCGATTGCGGGCGTGCTGCTTCATCCGAATTTGACGGCTTTGTTCAACAGCAAGGTGCCGATCGCTTTTCTCGGCATGCCAATACCTGTCGTCCAATATGCTTCGACGGTGATCCCGATTATTCTTATCGTGTGGTTCATGTCCTACATTGAGCGATTTGCCGATAAGGTATCGCCAGGGCCCGTTAAAATTTTTCTGAAGCCGTTAATTGTCCTGCTTATCGTTGTGCCTGTCGGCTTGATCGTCATTGGGCCGCTCGGAACTTATGTGGGCAATGGCTTATCTACGGGAGTCTATTGGATTCAGGATCGGGCTGGTTGGCTGACGGTTGCGCTCATGGCGATTATTTTGCCATTCATCGTCATGTTCGGCATGCACAAAGTATTTTATCCCGTCGTATTTACATCTCTTGCTTCGCCGGGTTATGACACATTGCTGCTGGTTGCAATGCTTTCCTACAATATTGCTCAAGGCTCTGGTGCTTTGGCGGTTGCTTTCAAGACGAAGGATGCCAAGCTCAAGTCGCTGGCAATTTCAGCAGGCATTTCAGGTTTGTTCGGCATTACAGAGCCAGCGTTGTACGGCGTTCATTTGCGCTTAAAGAAAACGATGATCGGCTGTATGATCGGTGCGGGAATAGCCGGAGCTTACTCCGGTATTGTCCAGCTAAAAGCTTATGCAGCGGTCGGTCCTGGACTTGCTTCGCTTCCCATGTACATTAGCTCGGATTCTTCGGCTAACATAATAAATGCAATTGTCACATTGATTATTTCGGCAGTGATTACGTTCCTTGCGGTTTATTTCATTGGTTTTCAGGATACGGCTCAATCAGCCGCAGCTGGAAATGGAACGATTGTCCCACCTGCTTCCTCCACTACGCTAACGCAGCATGCTAGAGCGTCTGAGCAAGCAAAGCAGGCTCCGCAAACGGTCAAATCCAATGCGAAAAGCTATATTTACAGCCCGCTGGAAGGAACAAGCGTCGCTCTTCGCAACATTAAAGACGAGGCGTTCTCCAAAGAGCTGATGGGCAAAGGCATGGCCGTTCGTCCTAGTGCCGGAAGGGTAGTCGCTCCTTTTGACGGCACGCTGGAGACACTGACTCG
This sequence comes from Paenibacillus sp. JT22N15, assembly GCF_059383755.1. NCBI lineage: Bacteria > Bacillati > Bacillota > Bacilli > Caryophanales > Paenibacillaceae > Paenibacillus > Paenibacillus sp. JT22N15. Next base: position 59,176 of record NZ_JBXENV010000023.1, read on the forward strand.
TTCGAAGCATGCTTTAGGGTTAAAGTCTGCTTCCGGCGTGGAATTGCTTATTCATATCGGCCTCGACACGGTGAAGCTGAAAGGCCAGCATTTTACGGCTCATGCAGCAGCGGGTGACGTCATTAAACAAGGGCAGCTTCTCGTTGAATTTGACCTTGAGGCCATCAAGCAAGCTGGCTATGATACGACGACTCCGGTCATTGTAACGAATACCGCGGATTATTTGGAAATTGTGACCCAGGATGAAAATAGTCCGGCAGGTCCCGATACGCGGCTGGTGACCGTTATATAAATTAAATATTATCAACGACGGGGTGCTCGCAGATGAAAGTAATCAAAATCCTCAACAGCAGCGTTGTTCTCGCCAAACGCGACGATCAGAAGGAAGTGATTGTGCTTGGGAAGGGAATCGGCTACAACAGCAAGGCTGGCGATAAAATCAGGGAGAGCGACATTGAAAAAATCTATGTGCCGCAAAGCGACGATATTTTCGCTAACCTGTCCAAGCTGATGAAGGAAATTCCCGAGGACTATCTTTTTCTGGCAGATGAAATTATAACGTTTGCGAAGGGGCGTTTGAACAAGCCGCTCAGCGAGCATCTCTACGTTGCTTTAACCGATCATCTGCATATGGCGGTCAAACGGTTCAAGGTTAATATGACGATTCAAAACCGGCTGCTGTGGGAAGTGAAAAAGTTTTACCCGTTTGAATTCAGCATTGGCGAATATGCGCTAGGGTTGATAGAGCAGCGGCTGGGTGTTGCTCTGCCTGAGGAGGAAGCGGCGAATATTGCTTTCCACTTGGTCAATGCCCAGCAAACGGAAGATAATATGAGCCAGGTTATTTTAATGACGGATACGTATAAAGATATTCTTCAAATGATTAAGCAATATTTCGATATTGAGCTGGAACCGCAGTCGATCAATTATTCGCGATTTATGACGCATTTGCAATTTTTCATTCAGCGGCTGACGGAGAACAAAATGCTCGATTCTGACGATCACGCATTGGCTGACCAAATCGTAGGCATGTACCCCGAAGTGAATAAATGCGTGCTGAAAATCAAGCAGTATATAGAAAAGAAGTTTGGCTATTCGATTTCGGACGAAGAGAAAATGTATCTCATTTTGCATATTAAACGGGTCGTTTCAAGAGGCTAGCCGTTATAAACAGGCAATAGAAGATAGGAGTGGAACAGATGAGCAGCAATTTTCGCAAATTTCCTGAAGGTTTTTTATGGGGCGGCGCCATCGCCGCCAATCAGGTCGAGGGCGGCTGGAACGAAGGCGGCAAAGGGCTTTCGACCGCCGATGTAGCGATGTATCGGAAGCATTTAAGCAAAGCGGATTATAAGAAGCATAACTCGATCAGCGAGAAGCAGATTAAAGAGGCGATGGAGACGGCAGAGGCTCAAGATTATCCAAAGCGCAGAGGCATTGATTTTTATCATCGTTATCCCGAAGATATCGCTTTGTTTGCCGAAATGGGCTTCAAGGTGCTGCGGGTATCCATTGCTTGGTCGCGGATTTTTCCAAATGGCAATGAAACGGAGCCGAATGAGGCGGGGCTGCAATTTTATGACGATTTATTCGACGAACTGATCAAGCATGGCATTGAACCGCTCGTGACCTTGTCCCACTATGAAATGCCGCTTTATCTCGTCAACGAATATGGCGGCTGGACGAGCCGGGAAGTGGTCGGCTTTTTTGTCCGGTTCTGCCAAGTGGTGTTCGAGCGTTATAAACATAAGGTCAAGCAATGGATTACGTTTAATGAAATTGACAGCATTATCCGCCATCCGTTTACGAGCGGAGGAATGGTTCCGGACCGTTTCGAAAATTTGGAGCAATCCGTTTATCAGGCTTTGCATCATCAATTTATTGCTAGCGCCCTTGCCGTCAAGTATTGCCATGAGATTGTGGCAGACTCGCAAATTGGCTGTATGCTGACCTGCCTGATCAAATATCCGAATACGCCCAACCCGAAAGATGTGCTCGTCGCGTATCAGGACAACCAGTTTAATTTATTTTTCACCGACGTTCAGGTGCGCGGCGCTTATCCGAAATATATTGAGCGCTTGTTCCGGGAGAAGGGCATACAGCTTGAAAAGCATGCGGGCGACGATGAGCTGCTAAAAGCACATACCGTAGATTTTATTTCCTTCAGCTACTACATGTCTCTCGTGACGAGTGTGGATAGCGAACGTATGGAGCAGGTTAGCGGCAATACAATCGGCGGGGTTAAAAATCCGTATTTGGAAACGAGTGAATGGGGCTGGCAAATTGATGCTGTCGGTTTAAGGATTTTTCTCAATGACTTGTACAATCGCTATCAGGTGCCCTTATTCATCGTGGAAAATGGGATGGGCGCTCACGATAAAGTGGAAGAGGACGGCAGCATCCAGGACGATTACCGCATCTCTTATTTCCAGCAGCATCTAGAGCAAATGCATGAGGCAATACTCGACGGTGTTGAACTCATCGGATATACGAGCTGGGGCTGTATTGATCTAATCAGCTATTCGTCCTCCGAAATGGAAAAACGCTACGGCTTTATTCACGTTGACCAGGATAATGACGGAAATGGAACACTTGCTAGAACACCGAAGAAAAGCTTTTATTGGTACAAGGACGTTATCTCGAATAACGGGCTTTAATATAAATATAAACAATGGATGAGGAGCGAGAAATCATGCAAAAAACATTTAAAATTACAGACGAAGACGGAATCCACGCAAGACCGGCGACGGCGCTTGTCAATACGGCGAGCAAGTTTGAAACGGAAGTCTACGCAGAAGCAAATGGTAAAAAGGTAACGCTGAAATCCATTCTCGGCCTATTGTCCTTCGATCTTGAAGCGGGTGAGCTGATTACCTTTAGCGCAGACGGAGCAGATGCGGCAGAAGCGATTTCAGCTTTAGAGGATGTAATGACGCAAGCGGGGCTTGGTGTTGTTCATGCTTAAAATAACGGGCATCGCGGCAGCGGATGGCATTGCTATCGCCAAAGCGATGATATTAAAATCGGCATCGCTCGTTGTAGAAAAGCGGAAGGTGGATGATCTGGCTTTGGAAATGACCCGCCTTCATGAAGCGCTGGGCAAATCCAAGATTGAGCTCCAGCAAATTAAGCAGCGGGCGCTTGAAGAGCTGGGCGAGGAGAAGGCGGAAATATTTGAAGCGCATCTGCTTGTGCTCAGCGATCCCGAGCTGGTAGGCCCGATTGAGGAGAAAATCCAAAGCGAGCGTGTCAACGCGGAATTTGCGCTGCAAGAGGTATCGGCGATTCTCGTACAGATGTTCGAAAATATGAAAAGCGCCTACCTTCGCGAGCGTGCCGCTGATATGCGCGATGTATCGAAACGCGTACTTTCCCATTTGCTTGGCGTGGAGCTTCAGGATTTGACCGCCATTCATGAGGAGGTTATTTTGGTAGCCGAGGACTTGACGCCGTCGGATACGGCGCAGCTCAATCCAAGCTTCGTTAAAGGCTTCGCGACGAATATTGGAGGACGGACCTCCCACTCCGCCATTATGGCGCGAACGCTGCAAATTCCGGCTGTTGTCGGCACGAAGGAAATTATGGAGCAGGTGCAAAGCGGAGATTTGCTCATTATTGATGGCTTGGCAGGGGAAGTTATTTTGCATCCTGATGCGGCCACCATTGAAGGCTACAAAATCAAGCAAGCCGAGTATGAAGCGAGGCGGGCGGAATGGGCGAAGCTGCGGAATGAACCAACCGTAACCAAGGACGGTATTCATGTCGAGCTGGCGGCAAACATCGGAACACCGGCGGATGTGGCAGCTGTTCTAGGCAACGGCGGCGAAGCAGTGGGGCTGTTCCGCACCGAGTTTTTGTATATGGGCAGAGAAAGCATGCCTTCGGAGAAGGAGCAATTTAACGCTTATAAAGCTGTGCTGCAAAAAATGGAAGGGAAGCCGGTCGTCGTGCGTACGCTCGACATTGGCGGTGACAAGGAGCTTCCTTATTTGAATATGCCAAAGGAAATGAATCCGTTTCTGGGCTTCCGTGCGGTAAGGCTTTGCCTCGAGCAGCAGGATATGTTCCGCACGCAGCTGCGAGCTTTATTGCGCGCCAGCGTCTTCGGCAATCTGCGCATTATGTTTCCCATGATTGCGACGCTGGAGGAGTTCCGGTCAGCGAAAGCGATTCTCGAAGAAGAGCGGGCAAAGCTTCTTTCCGAAGAAAAAGCGGTGTCGGATGACATCCAGGTCGGCATTATGGTGGAAATTCCGTCAACAGCAGTACTTGCAGACCAGTTTGCGAAGGAAGTTGATTTTTTCAGCATCGGCACGAATGATTTGATTCAATATACGATGGCGGCGGACCGAATGAATGAGCGGGTTTCCTATTTGTATCAACCGTATAATCCTGCCGTGCTGCGTCTGATCAAAAATGTCATTGATGCTGCCCATGCAGCGGGCAAATGGACGGGCATGTGCGGTGAAATGGCTGGCGATCAAACCGCTATTCCGCTGCTGCTCGGGCTCGGACTGGATGAATTCAGCATGAGCGCAAGCTCGATTCTTCCCGCTCGCAGCCTCATGGCGAAGCTGAATCAGGAAGAGATGAAGCAGCTTGCTGCGAAGGCGCTGATGTGCGGGACAGGACATGAGGTTGTACAATTAGTAGAAGAAATACTAGAATAAGAGGATGTGTGTAAAGCTGGCTGTCATTTCAGCCAGCTTTATGCTGTTATTTTTCCTTGCAGCAGGAGTGTTAGGGAAGGGAGCATGAAGGAAAACGTATGCTGAACACAAAAAATATTTCGAGCGGACTCGCGACAGCGATTATGGCCTGTACAGGCGGCGCGGTGCTCATTATACAAGCTGCCGATGCGCTTGGACTTAGCCGGGCGGAAGCTTTATCGTGGCTGTTTGCGGTTTATGTGATTGGCGGGGCACTGAATTTGTGGCTTATCCTCCGCTATAAAATGCCGTTTGCGGGCTGCCATTCGCTGACCGCGGTCGCTTTTCTAAGCGCGTCGGCGCTGCATTATCCGATAAAGGAGCTGGCGGGCAGCTTTATTATGGCAGGCGCGCTTATTGTCGTGCTTGGCGCCACCGGCTTATTCGGCAAGCTTCTAGGACTCATTCCAAAGCCGATGCTGGACGCGATGCTGGCGGGAATTGTCCTGCATTATGTCGTGGCGATTATTCCGGCTATTAAAGAGCTTCCAATGATCGGCTTAGTATCTTTTCTGGGCTTTCTTATCGTGCCTAGGCTGCATAAATCAATTCCGCCCTTGCTGGGAATGCTGGCATTTGGCGTCATCGGCCTGCTCATTTGGTATGACTTTCCTGCGGCTCAGGCAGCTGAATTCAGTATGCCGCACTGGATTAGTCCGTCCTTTACGACGGGCAGCTTTATCTCTATATCCGTCCCGGTTGCGATATTGATTTTGAGCAACGATATTGCGGTATCGCTGGCTGCCCTTAAGAAAAATGGCTACAATCCGCCAGTGAACAAGACGGTCGTCTTTTCGGGTCTCGGTACGCTGCTCGTAGGCTTTTTCGGCGGGCATGCCGTCAACGTCGGGGGCATGATGACCGCTTTATGCAGCAGCGAAGAAGCAGGCGAGAGGAAAAGCCGCATCTGGGCGGGGATCGTATGCAGCGTGCTGGTCATTATTTTCGGCCTGTTTGCCGGAGCGATGCTTGTGCTGATTAATTGGCTGCCATCGACGTTTATTGTACTTCTGTCAGGCTTTTCGCTGGCTGGGGTGCTGATTGGCAATCTGCAAGCTGTTTTTTCCGAAACGACGTACCGGTTTTCGACCTTGTTTGCCTTCATTATCGCGATTGCTAATGTATCTTTTTTTGGCATTTCATCCCCAGTCTGGTCTTTGCTGATTGGCTGTCTTATCGCCAAAGTATTGAAGGAAGGCAAGCCGAAACCATTAAATGGAGCAAGCGTTTAGAAGGAGCAGTAATAACGAGCAGCAATAAAGAGCACCGCCACAAACGGATGGGCAGAGAGAGCAGCAGATGCTCCGTGCCAATCCTCATAGGTGTTCGCCCCAGCTTTGTGGTATATATAAGATTAAAAGGCCGCTCTAGTCATGCGGCAGAGAGGGATGTTTCTACATGGAAATCATACAAACGATTGCTGAATCATTGGAGGCGGTGCGCCGCAATAAGCCGCTCGTTCATCATATTACGAACTACGTGACGGTCAATGACTGCGCGAATATTGCGCTCGCTGTTGGCGCTTCGCCGATTATGGCGGATGAGCTGGAGGAAATGAACGATATCGTCGCCATTGCTTCGGCACTTGTCATTAATATCGGCACGCTGAACCGCCGTACGATCGAGTCGATGGTCGCCGCCGGGAAGCGGGCGAATGAGCGGGGCATTGCTGTTGTACTAGATCCGGTGGGAGCGGGAGCCTCGGCCTTGCGCAATGCCGCGGTGGAGCAGCTGCTGCGCGAGGTGAAAATTAGCGTGCTGCGCGGCAATTTATCGGAAATCCGCTTTGCAGCAGGACTGGAATCGCTGACGAAGGGCGTCGACGCTTCAGAGGCCGACCTGGCCAGAAGCGAAGTGACCGCGCAGGAGGTTGCGGAGCGTGCAGCGAGCAAGCTTGGCTGCATCGTGGCACTTACCGGAGCGACCGATGTCATTAGCGATGGCGAGCGAACGCTGCTTATTCGCAACGGCGTACCGCAGCTGTCCGGTGTAACGGGCACCGGCTGTATGTGCTCCACGCTGATCGGCGCATTTTGCGGCGCCAAGCAGGAGGGGGATTTGCTGCTCGCGGCCGCGGCGGGCGTAGCTGCAATGGGCATTGCCGGCGAGCTTGCCGCAGAAGCAACGGAAGGCAAAGGCAGCGGCTCGTTCCACATTGCGATTATCGATGCGGTTAGCCGGATGGACGGCGAGCTGCTTGCTGGCCGAGCAATAATAGAAGCTGCTGAACTATAGCAGTTGAACTATAGCAGTTTTACGTTAACCGGATTCGAGCAAGTTTAAGAGGAGATGGATGCAGTCTAGACGTCGAAGGACGACGGACCGTCCATCTTTTTTTGTTAAATGTCCGTAAATGGACAGCTGCTGCTTTAACCGCTTCTATGCTCATCCCTATGCGCCGGAAGCTGCCAGCTTGGCTTTTCTCTCCGAAGCATAATGCCTTGGAACTGATACGCTTCAAGCTGCAAGTCCGTATCATAGACCACTATCCGCACTTCACGGGTCACTGTCTGCACCTTCTTCTTTATAATTATGGAAAAATGAAGGCCAAAAATTTTCAATATAGATAGGATTTACATAATATGGGGATTATGATATGGTTGCTATGAAAGCGCATTCAATATCTTGTATATTGAACTTGCAATTACCATTTTTGACATGGGAGGAAGGGAAAGGATGAAAAATTTAATCAAGAAGGCAAGCGTAATGATGCTGGCATTTACTCTGCTGCTTGGATTAATGACAGCACCGCCCGTTCATGCAGACAACGCACTTTTCACAATTGAAAGCGAAAATGCTCAGCTCACCTCCGATCTTCAAGTGACGACCCAAATTTACGGACAACAGAAGCCCGGATACTCCGGAAGTGGATTTGTCTGGATGCAGAATTCCGGTACCATTACCTTTACAGTGACTGTCCCTGAAACCGGAATGTATACGATCTCCACCCGCTATATGCAGGAGCTTAGTCCTGACGGCAGGCAGCAATCTTTAACCGTTAATGGCGTTACGAAGGGTTCGTATATGCTGCCCTATACGACCAATTGGGCGGATTTCGATTTTGGCTATCACAAGCTGAATCAAGGAAGCAACACCATTCAGTTGAAGGCAGGTTGGGGATTCGCTTATTTTGATACCTTCACTGTGGATTATGCTGCTCTTGATCCTTTGAATGTGCAGCCTGTCCTCGCCGACTCTGAGGCCACAGCGGAAACACAACTTCTGATGAATTATTTAACAGAGGTTTACGGCAATCATATGCTCTCCGGCCAGCAGGAGATATACGGAGGCGGAAATGACGGCAATTCCGAGCTGGAGTTTGATTGGATTCACAATTTAACCGGAAAGTATCCGGCCATTCGCGGGTTCGATTTTCTGAACTATAATCCGCTTTACGGCTGGGAGGATGGTACAACCGCCCGGATGATCGATTGGGTGAACAACCGGGGCGGGATCGCAACAAGCAGCTGGCATATTACTGTACCCCGAAATTTCACGGCCTATCAGCTTGGAGAGTTTGTGGAATGGAAAGAAGCCACCTACAAACCGACGGAAACCAATTTCAATACAGCGAGTGCGGTGATTCTCGGCACGAAAGAATATCAATACGTGATGATGGCCATTGAGGATTTGGCAGAGCAACTGGAGATTCTGCAAAATAACAATGTGCCGGTGATCTTCCGACCCTTCCATGAGGCGGAGGGCAACGGCGGATTGAATGGGGAAGGTGCATGGTTCTGGTGGGCTTCGGCAGGCGCGGAGGTGTATAAGCAGCTATGGGATCTGATCTATACCGAGCTTACAGAGACATACGACTTGCACAACTTGATCTGGACCTACAACAGTTATGTGTATAGCACTTCTCCCGCATGGTATCCCGGCGGCGATCAGGTGGATATTATCGGATACGATAAATACAATACCATTTACAACCGCTATGACGGCTTGTCCGGTGTCCCCAATGAGGATGCTATTACCTCTATTTTTTATCAGCTTGTTGATTTGACGGGCGGCACGAAAATGGTGGCCATGACGGAGAACGACACCGTCCCAAGCGTAATGAATCTGACAGATGAGAAAGCAGGATGGCTCTACTTCTTGCCTTGGTATGGGGAACATCTCATGAGCTCTGCCTTCAATTACCCAGCGACCTTAACAACACTGTACCAAAGCGACTATGTCATTACGCTCGATGAGCTGCCCGATTTAAAGGTTGAAAATCCAATTCCAAACGCGTCCATCACACCAGCAACCGTCGAATTTGACAAGTATGCCCCCAATCAAATCGACCCAGCGATAACCGTGAATTCAAATGGAAATACGTTAATCGCTCTCCGCGCAGGAGCCAATGCCTTGTTAGCGAATCAGGATTATACCTTGAGTGGAAATACGCTGCTGCTGAAAAAAGCATTTCTGGCGACGCTGCCGATTGGCGAGCATTCGATTGTCTTTGATTTCAATCAAGGTCAAGATCCCGTATTAAAAGTCAAAATTGTTGACACAACACCGAGCGCATCCATTGCACCCGTGAGTGCAGCATTTGATAAAGCGGCAACTCTAGCGCAGGATATTATCGTCGCCCTTACCTTAAACGGGCACCAGCTTGTAAGTATCTCAAATGGAAATTATACCCTTCTATCGGGCCAGGATTATACGGCATCAAGCGCTGGTGTCGTTCTGAGCAAATCTTATCTTTCCACACTGCCGCTGGGCCAGAATGCCATAACCTTTCATTTCAGCGGAGGAAATCAAGCTATATTAACGCTAAATGTTGTGGACAGCGGTGTTTCCGTACCCGCGGGAGAGCTGACGGTCCAAGCCTTTAACGGCAATACGAGTGCCTCCACCAACGGAATTTCACCCAAATTCAAAGTAGTTAACACCGGTGATGCAGCCATTCAGCTCAGTGATGTGTTGCTCCGGTATTATTATACGATTGACGGGGAGAGAAATCAGAGTTTCTGGATCGACTGGGCCAGTATCGGAAATGCGAATGTAACCGGCAAATTCGTCAAACTGGCGACTCCGGTTGAGGGTGCCGATTATGCTTTGGAAATTGGCTTTACGACCTCAGCTGGAACACTGAATCCCGGCCAGAGCGCAGAAATTCAAGCACGCTTCTCCAAAACCGACTGGTCCAATTACAACCAAGCGGGCGATTACTCGTTCAAGGCATCCAGCAATCAGTTCGTAAACAATGAACAGGTTGTCGGCTATATGAATGGTCAGCTCGTATGGGGAATTGAGCCGTAAGTAGGTAACAAAAGGGTTGGATCGGGGATATCCCTGCTCGAACCCTTTTTGTTGTGTTAGGGGTCTCTGCGAGCTTCATCGTGATGTAACGTTGCCTTTCAGCAGTCTTGTCGTCGAAAGACGACGGATGGTCCATCTTTTTTTGTTAAAAAGCAGCTGTTTCTTTATTTTGAACAGCCAATGTTTAATTTATCTGCTTATGGAAAGGGCTTTCATCGGTTATGGTTACATTGTAAATCGAATCATGCGAGGAGAGATGGAACGATGGCATTAACAAAAGGAACAAAAGCAGCTGTCCGTAAATGGACAGCCGTTGCTTTAACCGCTTCTATGCTCATCATCATGATGCCGCTTGCTGCGTATGCCGGCGACACATGGCCATTCAAGGGGGAAAGCGCACACGGCAGCAATCAGCCAAGCGTCCACGGCTATACGAGTGGCCAAATTGCGAATTGGAGCCCGGCAACAGACCCGGGTGCCGAGAAGCTGCGTTCAAAGGTGCCGCTGCAAAACCGGATTTTGCCGTTTGCCAGCACACAGGCAAAGCCGACGCTGAGCACCAATGTGAAGATGATGAATGTCGCAGGGGATTATGGCAATGCTTTTATCGAAAATGCGCCATATACGAACAAGTTTGCCCAGTATCATTTCAACTTCTGGCAATACATTGACTATTATTCTTATTGGCATGGAACTGCAAGCGCTTACACTCCGCCTGAATATTACGATGATTTGGCCCAATCGAATTGGCAGCAAAAATGGTTTGAATTCGGCATGCTGAACATCCCTAACCCAACGTATACGGATGCCGCGCATAAAAACGGCGTCCTCTCCCTCGCTGGCGTTTTTTTCTCCAACAATGACCGCGGCCAGCAAACCTACAAACAAATGATTGTAAAAGACAGCAGCGGAAATTTCTCAGTCGCCCAAAAAATGATTGAAATGGCCGATTATTTTGGCTATGACGGCTATTTTATGAACCAGGAGGAATTGTCGCCCAACGTTGCGACAGCTGACATTCCTGCGTATATTGAATTTCTGAAAGTGCTGCAAAGCGGCGGCCTTTACGTGCAATGGTATGACTCGTTGAGTACGTCTACAGGGGCAAATACGTTTGCCCGCACGTTCAACAATAACAATATTTCGATGCTGCATGACAAGGTGAATCACCAAGCGGTCACCAATTCCTTTTTCTTTGACTATGGTGTAGGCAATACGCAAATTAACAGCGCGAATACTTATCTAGCCAGCTACAATGCCGCAAATGGTACAGCCTATACGATTTTTGATATCGGCTTTGCGGGACTAGAGGCAGGCAGAGACCGTTTTTCTTCTGCACAGGGAACGGCACTTTCGAGCAAGCTGAGCAGCGGGCTGCCCCGTCTAAGTCTGGCTACGCTCGGTGCGGACTTTGTCCATGCGGGCTTGGATGAGGATATGGGGCAAAGCTGGCCGGTGAGCCACCGATCGGAAAACAACTACCAATGGATGACGAATGTGCGTGATCAGCTGTGGTGGTCGGGCCCGAATTTGAATCCGAAAAATACGACGGTTTCCGCTGCGAACACGGCAGCCGACGTCTATGCGGACAACCGCTATTGGCCGGGAATCGCCTCGGTCATTGCGGAGCGCTCCGTTATTGGCAGTACGAACTTTTACACGAATTTCAATACGGGCCATGGCCTTTCCTATTACAAGGACGGTGCGGTCTCGGGTAACAGCGAGTGGTCCAATATGAGCCTGCAGGATGTGCCCGTCACTTGGCAGTGGTGGCAGGATACGACAGGCAATCGTCTGACGGTGGACTATGACTACGGCACAAAATATGATTTTTCGGCTACGCAGCGTTATCAATATGAAAAGCTGGGCGGCTACAATGGCGGCAGCTCGCTTGTGCTGAACGGCAACCTAAACGCCGAAAATTTCCTGCGTCTGTTCAAAACCGATTTGAGCGTAAATGCAAACTCCAAGCTGTCGATCACATATAACAAGCCATCGGCTAATGATGCATCGGCTGCTTATATCGGCCTTATTTTTAAAGATAATCCGAGTCAGGTCGTGAAGGTTGCCATTCCAAATGCCGGCAGCAAGACGAATGGCTGGATTACGCAGCAGCTTGAGCTTGGCGCCTATGCGGGCAAATCGCTTGCCGCTTTCGGGCTTGTCGTTGCTCCAGGGTCAAGCGCGATTGCGGGTTATCAGCTCAATGTGGGGCAAATTCGCATTTTCGACGGTTCGGCGATTAAGCCTGCAGCTCCTTCTGGCCTTGCCATTACGGAAGCCTTTGTGGACACAGGGGAAATGAACATTAAGTGGAATATGGATACCGACTACAGCAAGGTTAAGCAATACGATATCTATATCAATGACGTCTATGTAGGCGGCAAATATGATGAAGTGTTTTATATAAAAGCTCTTCCGTCGACAGCAGGCACGCTGAAGGTCGTTCCGATTGGGGCGGACGGATTGGAGGGCTTTGCCGCAACGCTTCCTTTTAATTTGAATGCGGCAGCTTCCGGCATTAGCGTGAATTCTCAGGAAAATGGCCAGTTGTCGGTGAGCTGGGTAAATCCGCCGAATGCAGCGGGAAATACAATGGTAAGCTTGCGTTCGCTGAACTGGATTACGACGGCGCAGCCTATTGTTGCCCAGCAGACGGCGGCGGCAGGAGCCACTAGCGTGACCTTCAGCAATATGCCCATTAACGGCGATGATTTTCTCGTAACGGTTACGACGGGAGGCGGAAGCTCCGTCAGCAAAAGCGGCCATTTTATTGATAAAATAGCCGAGCCTTACAGCGAGCAATGGTCCTGGAACGGCAATACGCTGAATTTGCCGATGCCAAATACGAGGGACTGGCGCTATATGTACGTGTATGAAAATGGCGTGGCGAAGTCGTTCCCGGTCACGTACATTTCCGGCAGCGCGGGCAGCTTTGCGAAAATCATTCGCGGCAGAACGACGAAGGCAAGCCTGAGCTTCACGTCGACAGCTGCCACTGTCTATATTGTGATGGAGGATTATGCGGGAAATCAATCGCAGCCGCTCTATGTTCGCAGCTAAAAATAAATTCATTTGTTAATCAGATCATCTTATACTAGTAGAAGCGGGAGGACAGGGCGATACCCTGTCTTCCTTTTCCTGTTAACGTCGATGAAGGAGCAAGCGGCAAGGGGGAAGGGATGAAGAAGCTGTATATTGATGCGATCAAAAATAATTTATTTGTCAAAATCATGCTTGTTTTTGCTGTTATTATTGTTTGCGCCACGGCGACTCTCGCTTATTTTACAGTCGATTATATGTCCCAGTCGGTGGCTGACAATGAGCTGGAGAAGCAGAAAATGTCCATGGAGCGCGTCAATCAGCAGCTTGCTGGCAAGGCTCACGTCGTTCAGCAGCAGGTGCAGGACATTTATCGCGACCCGTCCTTTTCCTATTCCTTATCCTATTTGCTGAAGCACTCTTTTTCCGAATATATGAATTTCAAAATGGACAGCTATTACAATAATTTGGGCAGCGGTGTCGATGATTTGGATTTTTTTAAAAAAATGATTGAAAACGATGTTGATATTGCGAATATGCTGCTGTTCAGCTCCGAGAAGCAGTTTCTTTATATGTTCGGACAAAGCAATTTGACGAAGCTGTATCAGACGCAAGCGTCTAAATCCTATGTCCCGGATGCGATGGCGCTGGAAAGCAGCGTCGTATCTACGCCCAACCCGTGGGTTCGCAGGACGATTGGCCAATGGGACGACAAGCTTTTTTCCGTCAGAGTACATATTAATGAAGTAGGCACGCTGAGCAATGTCGGGCAGCTGCTCGTCTTTTTTCAAGCGGATGCATTAAAAACGGCGCTGGCGAGCGAGGGGCGGGACCGACGGGGCAATATTTTGATTTTGTCTGGAGATGGACAGGTCATTTTTGACTCTTCGGACCGATATTACGGCAAGCTCTATCCCTATGTGGACAAAATCAAATCGGTGGACAGCATCGCTTTATTGGAGGAGGAGTCCTACATTTCCATGCTTCCGTCCAGCAGCCTCGGCTACACCGTATTTGGCATCATGCCGAAGCGGGAAGTGGAAGCGATTTATGCGCCTATGAAAAATGCGGTTATTGCAGCGAGCTTTGCGTTTATTTTGATCACGATTTCCATTCCGTCCTTTGTCGTCTTTAATTTTTCACGCCGGACGAACCGGATTATCCGCTCCATGAGGCGGGTAGAGACGGGCGATTTGACGATTCGGATTGTCGACGAGAAGGAGGATGAAATCGGGCAGCTCTCGCAAGGCTTCAACAAAATGCTCGATGAGCTTTCGCGCCATATCGACCGGGTGTATGTGGCCGAACTGAAGCAAAAGCATACGGAGTTTGCAGCGCTGCAGGCGAGAATTAATCCTCATTTTCTCTACAATACACTTGAGGTCATTCGGATGAGAGCCCTTTCCCATGGCGCTGCCGATGTCAGCGAGATGATTTATAGTTTGGCCGTATTGTTCAAGAGCTTTGTACAGCAGCAGACCGTCGTGACGATGGAGGAGGAGCTGGAAAATTGCCGTCTTTATTTGGAGCTGTTTCGCATTCGTTACAAGGATCGTTTTGCCTATTTTATTGCCTGTGATCCCGAGCTGAAGGACCGCATGATGATTAAAATGTCGCTGCAGCCGATTGTGGAAAATTATATTGTCCATGGCCTGCGCTCGGAGGAGGAGGACAACTTGATTAAAGTAACCGCCACTCTGGAAAACGACATGGTGACGATTGTAGCGGAGGACAATGGAACAGGCATTAGCAAGGAACGGCTGGAGCAGATTAAACGGTCGCTTGGCAAGTATACGGTTCAGGAGCAGGAGGATTCGCTTGGACTGCGAAGTGTGAAAGAAAGGCTTGAATTGATTTATGGCAAAGACGGTAGATTCGACATCGAGAGCGTCCAAGGAAAAGGGACGAAGATTATTTTCAGCTTCCCGGCTTTAAGGAAAGGAGAGATGGAAAATGTACCGCGTATTTCTAGTCGATGACGAGCCGTTTATACTAGAGGGCTTATACGATGCCATAGATTGGGCAGACCATGGCCTGGAGCTGACGGGCAAAGCAGAAAATGGCCGCAAGGCGCTCGAGCTGCTGCAGCAGGTTCCCGCTGATTTGCTCATTACCGATATTTCCATGCCCATTATGAATGGGCTGGAGCTGATTCGGGCTGCGCGAGCGATCAGGCCGGAGCTGAAGGTTATTATTTTGAGCGGCTACAATGATTTTGAATATTTAAAGGAAGGCATGCAGCTAGGCATTGAAAACTATTTGCTGAAGCCGCTTAATTTCGCCGAGCTGGCCGCAACGCTTGCCCATACGGTCAAGAAGCTGGATGAAACAAGGCGAAGCAGCGCTCTTGAAGCTGAGAAAATTGATATTTTAAAAGATACGATTCTTTATCGCTGGCTGACCGCTGCGATCGATTCCATTCAATTGCAGGAGCGGGCGGCGCTGCTGGATATCCATTTCAGCGGCCGTTATATGACGACGATGCTGCTCAGAGGGGGCGGCGAGCGGGAGGACGGACTCATGCAGGAGCTGCGGCAAACGGCAAATGCCAGCCATGACAGGCTGTTTCTGCGAAATGTAGAGGGTGATGCCGTGCTTGTGTTTATGGCGGAGGAGGAAGCGGATTGCGCTGCCATGGCCCTGCAATTTGCTTTGCAGTTGAGGCAGAGAGAGGAGGCGTGCCCTTATCGGATTTCCATCGGCGCTCCTCAGGCAAGAGGAGTGCAGGAGGCACTCAGCTATGAGCAGGCGCTGCGGGCACAGGACTATTTTTTGCTGCTGCATAAGGAAGAGATTGCTTTGTATGAGGATTATGCGGCAAAAAAGGACGAGCTGCTGCCTGATACGGAATTAAACTGGGCCAGCTACAGGAAGAAAGTTTCCGCTGCGGATACGGAGGCGCTTGTCACCGAGCTGACAGGCGACTTCCAGGCGATTCAAGCATCCGACGCGGCAACGCCAAGCAGGCTTCGCATGCTGGTGATGCAAACGCTGCTCTGGCTGCATCAGGAGATGGGAGGCGCCAATACGGTTAATGCTATTATTGCGGACCATATGAACGCTTCCTTTAACAAGGCGGCGAAGGCTTCGGAATGGGAGGAGCTGCTTGCCATTATGACAGGAACGATCCGCGACATGTCCACGATGCTTGTTAAAGAGGAGACGAACCCTACGGTCAAGCAGGTGCTGAATTACGTGGAGCAATATTTTGCCACCGATTTGTCCCTCAAGCAGCTGGCGCACAAATACCATATTCACCCGGTTTATTTAGGCAAGCTGTTTCTGAAGGAAACCGGGGAGAGCTTTACGGAATACGTCAACAAATACCGGATCGAGCAGTCCAAGCTTCTGCTCCGCACAACGGCGCAGAAGGTACACGAAATTTCCCGAAACGTCGGCTATTGGGACAGCGGTTATTTTCATAAACAGTTTAAAAAATATGTTGGCGTAACGCCAGCCGATTATAAAAGCATGTTATTTGCAGCAAACGGCGAATCGGGTGACTCTCCTACATAAAGAGCAGCGTTGTATATGTTTATTTTGAACAGCGTTTGTTTAGTTTCTTCTCTATTTGAAAGTGCTTACATCCGTTAATCTACAAGTAAGTGTTAAGCGTTAGTAAAGGGGCTACAAAAAAAGGGAGGTAACGATTGATGAGACAAAACAAAAGCTGGATGATGCTGCTCGGGGTGCTGCTTTCATTTTCGCTGCTGCTAGGGGCATGCAGCACAAACGGCGGCGCAAAAGAAACAGGTGCAACGGCGGAGAGCAGCGGCAGCGGCAACGGCGGCAATGCGGGCAAAGATGAAACGGTGGAGCTGAGCTGGTACACAATCGGTACCCCGCAAAAGGATGTAAACCGCGTCATGGAGGAGGTCAGCAAATATACGGCTGAGAAAATTGGCGTAACGATCAAAATGACCCAAATTGATTGGGGCGACTACACGCAAAAAATGCAAATCGCTACCTCATCAGGAACGCCTATGGACATCATGTTTACTTCTTCATGGGCCTTCGATTACGTGCAAAATGCCCGTAAAGGAGCCTTTTATGAAATTGACGATTTGCTGAAGGAGCAGGGCAAAGGAATTGTGGAGACGCTTGATCCAGCCTTCCTCGAAGGCTCCAAAGTAGACGGCCACAACTACGGCATTCCGGCGAAAAAAGAGCTCCCGGCGCTTGAAGTATGGCGCTTTAACAAAACCCTGCTGGATAAATACAATCTGAGCATGGACGGCATTTATACGCTGGAAAGCATAGAGCCGCTGCTGAAGACGATTAAAGACAGCGAGCCGGACATTACCCCATTCGCCATAACGAAGGACTATATGCCGGTGCTGCCGTACGATTATTTGATCTCCAACCTGCCAATGGTCGTAAGCTTGGATAAAGGCGACTACAAAGTCTTAAATGTGCTGGAGACGCCGGAGCTTAAAGCAGCGCTTGATACGATGCACAGCTATTACAAGAAGGGCTACATTTCGCCAGAGGCGGCAACGACGAATGGGCTGGATGATACGCAAAAATCCGGCAAATGGTTCCTTGACCGCGCAGCGACGACGCCATTCGCCGATAATCTGTGGAGCGCGAGCTATGGCTATCCAGTCGTGTCAACACCAGCGAGCGAATCGATCATTTTCAACTGGTCCGTCATGGGCTCGTTGCAGGCGATTTCAGCAAATTCGGAGCATCCAGAGAAAGCAATGGCATTTTTAAACTTGCTGAACACTGATCCGGTATTGCGCAATATGATCGATTCCGGCATCGAAAACGTTCATTATAAGAAAACGGCTGACAACGCAATGGAAAACTTGGATGATTCGAAAAACTATGATATGCCAACCTTCTCGCTAGGCAATGTCACGTTGACGTATCTCAATACGGGCGATCCTGAGAACAAATGGGATGAATACAAAGTATTCAACGAAGCGGGCAAAGCAGCGCCAACGCTGGGCTTCAACTTCGATTCAACGAGCGTCACGACCGAGCTGGCATCGATTCAGAACGTCAAAGGTGAGTTCTGGTCGGCGTTAATGACGGGTACAGTTGATCCGAATGAATATTTGCCAAAAGCGATTGAGAAGTTTAAAGCAGCCGGACTGGATAAGGTAATTGCCGAAGCCCAGACCCAGCTTGATGCGTGGAAAGCGGCTAATCCTAAATAATCCGCGGAGAGGGAGAGGCGAATTTTCGGATTTGCCTCTCTTTTTTTATAACGATAATGAGTATTGAGAAGCTGGCGGTTTAAGGAGAGGAACGATATGAGCGACAAGCTGAAAATATTTTTGCGGGACATCTTTCGCAATCGGGCGATGCTCCTGATGGTACTGCCGGGCGCCCTATGGTTTTTGCTGTTTTCCTACCTGCCGATGGCGGGCACGATTATTTCCTTTAAGCAGTACAGATACAGCAAGGATGGCTTTTTTGCCAGCATCATGAATAGCAAATGGGTGGGCCTGGACAACTTCAAGTTTTTGTTCAGCACCTCGGATGCCTATATCATTACGCGCAATACGGTGCTTTATAATGCGGCTTTTATTATTTTAGGGCTCATATTGGCCGTAGCGATGGCGATTATTTTAGTTGAATTGACGAACAGGCGGCTGAGCAAGTTTTTTCAAACGGCGATGTTTATGCCTTATTTTTTATCGTGGGTTATTGTCGGCTATTTTGTATTCAGCTTTCTCAGCTTTGATAAAGGGCTGATTAATAAAACGTTCGAATGGATGGGCATGGAGCGGATCAATTGGTATTCGGAGCCTGCCAAATGGCCATTTATCCTCATATTGGTCAACCTGTGGAAGCTCGTCGGCTACAACAGCGTCGTGTATTTGGCGGCTATTATGGGAATTGACCGCTCGCTTTATGAGGCTGCGATGATTGACGGTGCAGGCAAATGGAAGCAAATTACGAATATTACGATTCCGCTGCTCGCTCCGGTCATATCGATTATGACGCTGCTCGCTGTCGGAAAAATCTTTTACGCGGATTTTGGACTCTTTTATCAGGTGCCAAGGGATTCGGGCCTGCTCTATTCGATGACCAACGTCATTGATACGTATGTGTTCCGAGGTTTGAAAGTGAACGGCGAAATCGGCATGAGCACGGCTGCCGGGCTGTATCAGTCCTTCGTCGGTTTTCTGCTTGTTCTGCTATCTAACTACATCGTCAGAAGAAAAAATAAGGATAATGCCTTGTTTTAAACGAAGGAGGAGCTATAGGTGCCCGTAAAAAAATCAAAGCGTTTCGATCAAATCTCACCTGCTGCCAACTTTCTCCTGAGCCTGCTGACAGGTGCTATTGCGATTGCCTGCGTCTTTCCTTTTCTGTTCGTCGTCATCATTTCATTTACGAATGAAAAATCGCTCGCCTCGAACGGCTACCGTATTATTCCGAAGGAATGGAGCCTGGAGGCGTACCAATATATATTCCGGACAGGCGAGGCGCTGCTGCGCTCGTATGGCGTTACGATTTTTGTAACGGTCGTCGGGACACTGCTGAGCCTTGTCATTATTACGCTTTATGCGTATGCCATTTTTCAGAGAAGCTTTAAATATCGCCGCTTTTTCAGCTTTTTTGCGATTTTTACGATGCTGTTCAACGGCGGCATGGTGCCGACCTTTATCGTCGTTACGCAGCTGCTGCATATGAAGGATACGATATGGGCGCTCATTATGCCGATGCTCGTCAATGCGTTTTATATTCTCATTATGCGAACATTTTTCAGTACGATGGTGCCAACCGCCATTATTGAATCGGGAAAAATCGATGGGGCGAGCGAGCTGCAAACGTTTATTCGGCTCGTGCTGCCGCTGTCGCTTCCCGGCCTTGCGACGATTGGCCTATTCAATACGCTCGGCTATTGGAATGACTGGTTTAATGCGCTCTTGTACATCGACACGCCTAATCTGGTGCCGCTGCAATCGATGCTGATGCGAATTGAAACGAGCATGCAGTTTATTATGCAAAACTCAACCAATGCTTCGCTCAGCACCGGCATTTTGCAGGACATGCCGCAGGATACGTCGCGGATGGCGATGGTCGTGCTGGCGACGGGACCGATTGTGCTGGCTTATCCTTTTTTCCAGCGCTACTTCGTTCAAGGGCTGACTATAGGGGCGGTAAAGGAATAAAAGGGCGGTGAAAAAAGCGTAGCGGAATGAAAAGGTTGAGCGGAAGAAGCGTCAGCGTTCGCTTTTACCCTTGAAATTTCACCTATTGTAGCTGATTCAAAGAAATTCAAGGGTAATGGCGATCGTAAGCCCAGCTTTTCATGCAGCGCAGCTTCTTTTTTACCATACGTTTTCACTAGACGTTTAGGCTTGCAATGATTTTCACGTTCCGCTATACTGTCTATAATCAAATACATGTTATACGTTGATAGAGCGCAGTAGCAGCTTTGTCCCTGTTGCAGAAAGTCAGGGGTTGATGAGACCTGACACATACATGGGCTGCGAATTACACTCTGGAGTATCTTGGGTAATGCCAAGCGGCAGGGCGAACGATATTTCGCCAAAAGCGGTATGAGCAGCTTTTTTTTAAGCTGTTTGTGCAAGTTGGGTGGTACCACGGTTATTCAATCGTCCCTATGTCTCCAGTAGACGAGGGGCGATTTTTTGTTGCCCAAGCAAAAACGACTTCGTCGTCCTTCTGGGACGTGCGAAGAGCTTTGTCGGAGAAATATAAGCCTATTTATACGTGAAAAACTTATAAATTTTTATATTTCAAGGTGAAACGGCTATCGCCGTTCTTTGGCGGCGCGGCTCGTTTCATTCCGAGAAATTTAAGCCCATTTATAAGTGCAAAACTTATAAATTCTTATATTTTGAAAAAGCCTAGCCCAGTGCGTTATTGTGCTCATTAACGTAAATCATGACCACTATTATCGAATAGAAAAGGGGTTGTTTACTTTGAATATTATGGATGAACTCGAATGGCGCGATGCCATTAACCAGCAGACGGATACGGAGGGACTTCGCGAGCTGACGAATACGAAGGCGGTATCGCTGTACTGTGGCGTTGACCCGACAGGCGACAGCATGCATATCGGCCACTTGATTCCGTTTATGATGCTCAAGCGTTTCCAATTGGCGGGCCATCGCCCGGTTATTCTGATTGGCGGTGCGACCGGAACGATTGGCGATCCAAGCGGACGCCAGACCGAGCGCTCGCTTCAAACGCTGGAGCAGGTACAGGCGAATGTCGATGCTTTGAGTGCTCAGCTGAAAAAGCTTTTTATGACCGACGGCGACAATCAGGTGCGCATGGTCAACAACTACGACTGGACGCACAAAATCAATGTCATTGAATTTTTACGCGACTTCGGTAAAAACTTCAGCATCAATACGATGCTGGCGAAGGACGTCGTCTCCAGCAGACTCGATAGCGGCATCTCGTTTACCGAGTTTTCGTACCAAATTTTGCAGTCGCTCGACTACTTGCACCTGTTCCAGAACGAGGATGTGCAGCTGCAAATCGGCGGTTCCGATCAATGGGGCAACATTACGAGCGGCCTTGACCTCATCCGGAAAAGAGAAGGCGCAGAAGCGAAAGCGTTCGGCCTGACAATTCCGCTCATGCTGAAAGCCGACGGCACGAAATTCGGCAAAACGGCGGGCGGCGCGATCTGGCTTGACCCGAATAAAACGACGCCATTCGAGTTTTACCAGTTCTGGGCGAATACCGATGACCGCGATGTCGTGAAATACTTGAAGTTCTTCACGTTCCTGAGCAAAGCGGAAATTGAAGCGCTTGAGGAGAAGGTGCAAACCGAGCCTCATAAACGCGAGGCGCAGAAGGCGCTGGCAGAGGAAATGACGAAATTCGTGCACGGCGAGGACATGCTGGAGCAGGCGAAGCGCATTACAGCAGCGCTGTTCAGCGGCGATATTCGCTCGCTGACAGCGGATGAAATTGAGCAGGGCTTTAAAGAAATGCCGACCTTCACAGCAAACGGAGAGCCGAAAAACATCGTCGACTGGCTCGTCGATCTCGGCATTGAGCCTTCGAAGCGCCAAGCGCGCGAGGATATTACGAAGGGCGCTATCTCCATGAACGGCGAGAAGGTGACGGAGCTGGAGTTTACCGTTACAGCTGAGCATGCGATTGGCGGACGGTTCATCATTATCCGCAAAGGCAAGAAAAGCTACAGCTTAGTGAAGCTGAGCTAGAAGCAAGAAGCAAGAAGCATGGAGCATGAAGCATACTTCTTTTTCGCGGACTGACGATCCGCTATTTTAAGCTTTTGGTTGATTTCAGCGCTTGAGCGGACAGGAATTCCGTTATCCCTGAGAATTTTGCACAAAAGCGGGGCATTCGCAGCCATTAGCGGCTCCTGAGTCCGCGAACCTCTCCATAAAGCGTTGTTTTGGGAAAATAGCGGCATCTCTGTCCGCCAAAGTTTCGGATTGAACCATTGCCCGGTCAAATAGGGACGGTGTAAATATAGCCAAACAGTGTAAGGAGCTGTTTGGCTATATTTTTTAACTAGTCATGAGGAATTTCGTTATCTTGCTCTTTCATTCTCGGAGGCTTACAGCCTTGGTCACTTGAGGTATAGTAAGGATAAGACGAACGAAATGGAATAGCGGGGGGATGGAAATGGCCAAAACGATAAGGGAAGAGCTGCTTATGCGTGCGGAGGCGGATTATCAGAAGTTCGCTGCGTCGCTGATTCCGAATATTAGCAATGTAATGGGAGTCCGGCTGCCGGAGCTGCGCAAGCTTGCAGCGGAAATTGCGAAGGGCGACTGGCGCGCCTATTTGGCGGAGGCGGACGATGAATTTTTCGAGGAGGTCATGCTGCAAGGCATGGTCATTGGCCTCGTGAAGACGGATATGAAGGAGCTTCAGCGCTATATTGCTGATTTTGTGCCGAAAATCAACAACTGGTCCGTCTGCGACAGCTTCTGTGCGGGGCTGAAGGTGACCAAAAAACATGAGCAGGAAATATGGGATTTTATCCAGCCGTATTTTGCTTCGGAGCAGGAGTACGATTTGCGTTTTGCCGCGGTTATGCTGCTTAATTTTTATGTAATGGAGGAATATTTGGAGCGGGTGCTTCAGCGGCTCGATCAGATTGACCATCCTGCGTATTATGTGAAAATGGCCGTCGCATGGGCGCTATCCATTTGCTATATCAAGCAACCGGAGCCGACGATGGCCTATTTGAAAAATAATGCGCTCGACACTTTCACTTATAACAAAGCGCTGCAAAAAATAACCGAATCGTACCGCATCGATCCGGATACGAAAGCGATTATCCGCAGCATGAAGCGGAAAGTCGTGAAAAGCTAATGCTGCAGAAGAAAAGTATAGAGGAGTAAAGTAGAGCAAAGCTGAAAAGCCTGCTTTCTGCAAGCTGGAGGGGTTACGATGAAAAGTGAGCTTTTATATAAGCAGCCGAAGACGCTGCTCAATAAAGGAACCGGCTTTCTGTCAGGCTACAGCCATTCGCTCAATCCTTATACAGGCTGCGCATTTGCTTGCTCATATTGCTATGTGCGTGGCATGCCGGTGTCTATCTTCCGTGGACAGGAATGGGGAAGTTGGGTTGATGTCAAGCTGAATGCTGCCGAACTGCTAAAGAAAGAGCTGCGAAAAGCGAAGGGGCCGGTGACGATTTTTATGTCCTCCAGTACGGACCCGTATCAGCCAGCCGAATATAAGGAGCAGGTGACTCGCTCCTTGCTGGAGGCGATGGCGGAGGAACCGCCGGACTTTTTGCTAGTTCAGACGAGAAGCCCGCTGGTCACTCGCGATATCGATTTGCTGCTGCGCCTGGGAAGTCGGGTACGCGTCAGTATGACGGTGGAGACGGATTTGGAGGCGATTCGCAAGCATTTTTCACCGATGGCTCCGCCTATTCAAGCTCGATTGAAAGCTTTAAAATTATTGAAGGAAGCAGGAGTGCCAACTCAGGCGGCGGTTGCTCCATTGCTGCCAAGCAGCGAGGCATTTGCGGACAAGCTAGCTCCGCTCGTGGATCGGGTGTGCATAGACGATTATTTTATGGGTGACGGAAGCGGCGGTAAACGAACTAAGCGACTTGGACTAGAGACACTGTATGCGCAGCTGGGAGCAGAGGAATGGAATGAGCCTTCGGCTTACGAGACTGTTTATCGGCAGTTCCGTGAGGTATTTGCGGAAGAGCAGCTTTTTATAAGTCAGGCGGGGTTTGAGCCTTGAGAGGGTGAATTTTCACAGGAAATGATTGTAAGTGGCAGATTTGGATGCTAGGATAAAAGAGGAGTGTCGCGCGAACGTTAAGCTCCCATGAAAACCCCGGGAGTTTCGCACATTGCGCCAGATCAGGGAAAACTCGGATTTTTATTTCCATGGGCATTAGGAAATGGAGTTGAATGAAGAGGTTCGCGGAAATGTACCATTTTCCCCTTGCTGCGCAAGGCTTCATGAGATATGCTGTCGCTCTCCGTGCGAGAGCGTGGATTGAAACTAACACCTTGTGCAAGGTAACTGCACCAGTTTCTGTCGCTCTCCGTGCGAGAGCGTGGATTGAAACGTCGAGTGTAATGATACTACTCGGTTGCTCGGCTACGTCGCTCTCCGTGCGAGAGCGTGGATTGAAACCTTAATCTCTTCAATTGGATTATCGACATCCACCGTCGCTCTCCGTGCGAGAGCGTGGATTGAAACCCGCCGCTTTTGGTTTTAAGTAACCAATGGTTTAGTCGCTCTCCGTGCGAGAGCGTGGATTGAAACTTGACTCGATCAAGTACCGCCGATCCTCCGCTAACGTCGCTCTACGTGCGAGAGCGTGGATTGAAACATGGGAGAGGACACAAAACCCTACTTGTACGTGTGGTCGCTCTCCGTGCGAGAGCGTGGATTGAAACTCCGTTCCCTCAATACCAGCTGCTAAGCCAGCCCCGGTCGCTCTCCGTGCGAGAGCGTGGATTGAAACCGGAATGTCCCCACCGCCATTCATCGCTATGACCTGTCGCTCTCCGTGCGAGAGCGTGGATTGAAACAATACTATAAGTATGCGACGGAAAAGAAGGCAGATGTCGCTCTCCGTGCGAGAGCGTGGATTGAAACCGATTACAAATACGACGATCAACCAAAACCACCATTGTCGCTCTCCGTGCGAGAGCGTGGATTGAAACCGTTCTTTTAACAATTCCCCCAGCCTGCATTCCCCGGTCGCTCTCCGTGCGAGAGCGTGGATTGAAACTATCAATATATGGTATAATCTGTATCTCTGTCAATAGAGTAGACACAAGAAACCGAGATTTTTAAGCTGCCTTTCGGTACCTGCGTTCGCATTCATTGGGAGTGAGATACCCGATGGTCGAGTGAATGCGT
>NZ_JBXENV010000024.1:0-71793 GCF_059383755.1 Paenibacillus sp. JT22N15
CCCCTTGAAGACGACGAGGTTGATAGGTTCGGGGTGGAAGCGCAGCAATGCGTGCAGCTGACGAATACTAATCGGTCGAGGGCTTATCCTAACAAACACGCTAAAGTTTCAGACTTTGTCTTTCGCATCCAGTTTTCAGTGTGCAACACACATAGGAAACTTTAGCTTCATATTACAAGCCTGCCACTAATCATGTGGCAGGCTTGTTTATTTTTACACAAAAACGAATATACCATTTGCCTAACTTTATACATAGCCGATATTGTATGAAAACACTCGTTAACGTTCAATAAATAGCTTAAACCCCCTTGAAACGGGCGTACAACAGCATTTAAGGCTGTTTTCCAAACCGTTAACGCTTTCAGGCAACGGCTGACCGTCTAGCCCTTGTGCTAAAATGAACGGGAAAGATGAAGTTCATGTAAATAGAGAGAGGCAGGGGCAGTATACATATGCGAACATGGCCGAGATTGGACTATTTTTTCAGCAGGGGAGCGGCTATTCCACCAGAGAGAAGGCTAGGCAGGGAGGCTATTATCTCGATTGTCATTCATGGTTGTTTTCAATTTGGTGCATCCATGTCTGGATTGTTTCTTAATTTGTACTTGTGGCGGTTAACGCAGGATTTAACGGTAAATGCGCTCTACAACATTATTGTATTTCTAATGACACCAATTACGTTTGCAGTTGGGGGTTGGATCGCGAAACGCAAAGACCGAATGGTGACGTACAGGATTGGCATCGTTTTAATAGCTGTCTTTTATTTAATGGTCGTTATTACGGGTGAGCAGGTCGTTAATTATTATGTTTTGTTCGCCATATGTAATGGTATTGCAGGGGGACTATATTGGACCGGATATTTAGTCATCCAATATGATGTTTCTACAGAGGCGAATCGGATTCGTTTTCTAGCGCTGAATATGATTGTGTTCAACACGGCGGGATTGCTGGGCCCGGCGCTGGCCGGATTTATTATTTCCCGTAATGAAGGGCTGCAGGGATATGTTATTATTTTTTTACTCGCCTTCGTTATGTTTGTTATAGCGGCCATCGTGAGCTTCCGGATTCCCATTGTGAAATCGCATCACCGTGCTTATTATTTAAAATTTATGGGGCTTGCGATGAATAAAAACAGGCGGTGGTTCAAGGCGCTCGTCAGCTTTTTTATACTTGGGCTTTTTCAAGGGATTATGTTGTTTTTACCGAATATTTTATTGTTTCAGACGGTGGGGCGTGAAGATCGGGTCGGTTACTTAGGCGTAGCCTTTTCAGCACTTACCGTTATGACGGGGTATGTCATATCTAGGAAAGCACAGAAGGAGCAAGTCCAGAGATATGTGCTATTTTCTACAACAGGAGTCGCCATAGGGGCTGCGCTGCTGCTAATTGCAGTTGATTTTTGGTCCGTGCTTTTGTTTATGATTTTGTTCTCCATCTGTAATCCGCTTGCTGTCAATACATTGACCTCTTATTATTATCGGCTAATTGGCACACTTCCTCTTAAAGGACAACTGCGTGTAGAATGCGTCGTTATGCGTGAGTTGTTTCTGAATGTCGGCAGAGTTGTGTCGATTGGCTGCTTGATCTTGTTTGCTGGCGATGTGACGTCTGTCTGGCTGCCGGTCGTACTGTTCGGGGCTGCACTCGCACAATATTTGCTATCTTTATTAATTAGCGAGAAGCAGCCCGATCAAGCAAAGGTATCTGAACGCGCAGGAGGCTAGACTGCCTTTCAACAACAGGCAAACGTAGCATAAGCTAATCGTCCTTTCGGCCATAGCTTTGGGCAAATCGCATAATCCGGTTGTAGGCGCGGCGATCAATCCATTTTAACGGACGGAATTGGGGATGGTTGGAATTGACCTCCAATATCCACAGGTGCGTGTTGCGGTCCAAGGCAAAATCGATGCCCATTTCAAACATGCCCGCTTTATGCTTGCTGAGGGCACGTGCTACTGTCAATGAGTGCTGTGTCAAATGGCCAATGAGCTCGCTGCTTTTGGCATCTTCATATCCTTTGCGCTGCACCAGCTTATGCATCGTCCAAATTTCGCCGCCCTGATGGTAGTTGGTGACGATTTTACCTTTGGCGCCTACTTTAATAAGGAAGCCGGTAAGATGCCATATGCCGCCCGGTTTTCGCTGAACCATGGCACGAATATCGTAGGGACGATTTTCGACTTGATCGAGGCTGACTGCTTGTTGAATAATAAGGCGGGAAGGCTTGGCAGGCAGCAAATGCTCATAAACGTCATCTAGACTGTGAAAAAATTTGGAAAGCTGCTTTTTGCTTTTTGTATAAAGGAGCTTGTAGCCGTCGTTTAGGGGCTCAAGCTTATGCACACCGACGCCAAGCGAGCCGATATTTGGCTTAATGTATAGCGCGTGATGGGCAGCAGCCATCATCTTCAGATTGGATAAGGTGAAGCTGGTGGTGCTTGGTATGAGCGGTTTAGTTGAAGCATTTTTTTGCAAAAAACGGCACACCTTCAGCTTGCCACGAATGGTCGCGCTGCGATACGTTTTCGTATACATCATTGTCACCTCGTAGCCAGTGTATGATAGCAGGAAACAACGAAATTGTACGGATAACTAGAATGTTTACGAAAAATAATGAAATCAGCAAAAGCCCTCAATCGCTTGTATCAAGCGGCGGAGGGCTTTTGCCTGAAGGGAGAAGGGCCCAAGGCTCATCCTTATATAGGCCGAATGACGAAAAGCTCACTCGAGGTTGTTGGAAATATGAGCTGCCCAGCAGTCGATTTAGGGTTGGAGATGAAAAGTTAAGCGCTTAGCTCCAAATCCACCTTAAGCATGAGCACATGGCTGACAATCGTTGCGCCGAATAGAGGAACGGAAAGTATTTCCTCGGCAATATTTTTGATTGCAAATAGTTGCTTAAATTCGGCGCTGTCTTCTGGCTGGACTAGGGAATATCAATTATGTAGCTGAGCCGTTCCTCGAAATGGAACGATTGGTTCATCACCTAGCTGCTCATGATTTCAATTTCCTCAGCAAGGGTAATAATAGGCTGCTTGAGTTTAATGGATGAGCTTAGTAGAGCACAACTATGAGAGTGATTAATATAGAAACTTGGCATATTGAAGCCTCGCAAGCATAGCGGTAAAGCACGTTTAGCCCGTAAAGCACCCTCCTAGTAATAAGTGACAATAGAGTGGAATTTAAAGGTTAATATGTAAATTAAATGAAGGTTGGAAGGGTACTAATAAAATTTGGTACTATGTCCAGCTATGCACCATCTAGTAAGATAAAGTAGCAATACACATTAAGATAGACAACAAGCTAATAGATGGCGGTGAGGGTTATGCATGCAAGAAACAAGCATAAGCAACAACGGAATGTACGAATATGGGGGACAGGCTCCTACTTGCCATCCCAAATGGTGACAGCGGAGCAGCTGGACGAAAAACTGAATAAGCCGCAAGGCTGGGTATATAAGAAATCAGGCGTGAAAATCAGGCATTATGCAGCTGGCGAAGCCGCGTCAGTCATGGGCGCAAAGGCTGCCTTTGCGGCTTTGGAGGATGCAGGACTTGAGCTTGACGACATGGACTGCATCATTTGTGCCAATGCGATTCCTGAGCAGCTTATCCCGTGCACAGCGGCGCTCATCCAAGATGAGATGTGGGCAGGCGAATCAGGTATTCCTTGTTTCGACATTAATACGACCTGCTTGTCGTTTCTAGCGGCGCTTGATATGGTGTCTTATATGATAGAAGCGGGCAGATATGACACAGTGCTGCTTGTATCGCCGGAAATTGCATCAAGCGGCCTTAATGACAAGCATCCCGAAAGCGCGACGCTGTTCGGCGACGGGGCAGCAGCGGTAGTCATTGGCAGAAGTGGTGAAGGCGAAAGCTCATCCATTATCGCCTCCCGTATGGAGACGTACGGATCGGGACGCGAGCTGTCGGAAATTCGCGGAGGCGGCTCAGGATTGCCTTCCACACAGTACGGGGCGGCAAATGCGGAGCAATATTTGTTTGCGATGCAGGGCGAGGCGCTGTTTCGCAAAACGTCTAAGCTGCTGCCCGACTTTATCCAGCGGCTGTTTCAGGAAGCGAGCATCGACATGTCCGAGCTGAAGCTCGTAGTTCCGCATCAAGGCAGCGCCCTTGCCATGCGGCTGCTTCAGAAAAAGCTTGGCATTGCGCCCGAGCAGTTCATGAACATTATTGAAAATCACGGCAATATGATTGCGGCTTCTCTGCCGATGGGCATTCATCTGGCCATCCAGCAGGGCCGCTTGCAGCGTGGTGACCGCTTTGCGCTCATTGGCATTTCAGCGGGCATTTCGTTAGGCGGGATGATTATTGAATATTAAAACAGGCCAAGAGCAGGGAATACGCACCGGGCGGCGCATCCTTATTACGGGAGGCAGAGCGCCAGCTGCGCTGGATTTAGCCCGTCAGCTGGCGGAGCAGGGTTATGAGGTTTATGCAGCGGACAGTATGGCGAGTCCGCTCATTCGCTTTTCAACCTGCATTAAGCGTTATGAGATGCTTCCAGCGCCACGAGTGGACGAGGCGGCATTTGGCACAGCGCTTGCGGTAATGGTGGAAAAGTACAGCATCGAGCTGCTTATTCCAACCTGCGAGGAAATTTATTATATTGCCAAGCTGCGCGGCAAGCTTGGAAGCTGCATGGTTTTTACCGATGAAGCGGAGAAGCTCACCGCCCTGCACAGCAAATGGGCGTTCATTGAGATGGTTCGGGAGGCGGGGCTTGCCGCCCCAGAGACAAAGCAGCTGCGTTCCTACACTGAGCTAAAACAGCTGCATAATCCCGCTTCAGAGCAAATATGGGTGCTGAAGCCGGTCTATTCCCGCTTTGCAACGAAAGTGCATATATGGCATGCAAACGAGTCGCCGCCTCCTGCTGCGGAACTGCAGCTATCCGCAGATTCCCCTTGGGTAGCCCAAGCATTCGTAGCAGGACAGGAATATTGCACGTATTCAATTGCAAAGGATGGCAAGCTGCTTGCCTATTCCGATTATGCAGTCGACTTTACTGCTGGACGGGGAGCCAGCACCTTCTTTAAGCCATGCCATCAGCCGCAGCTGCGGCAATGGGTGGAGACGTTTGCCGCACATACGCAGTTTACAGGCCAAATCGCTTTTGATTTTATAATAGACGAGAGCGGCGCGGTATGGCCGCTTGAGTGCAATCCGCGAGCGACGAGCGGATTGCATCTGTTCGACAGGCGCGACCGGCTCGGCCGCGCCTTGTGGGGGACTGGCCAGCCCAGCAGCATCATTATGCCGCAGCAATCGCGGGGCAAAATGATCGCGGCAGCGATGCTGGCCTATGGGCTTTCGCAGCAGCGGCGCCAGCGTGGGCTATGGCGCGGCTCTTGGCACTGGCTGGCGAGCATGGCAGGCGGCCGGGATGTTATTTTCAGCTGGAAGGACCCTGGTCCATTTCTGATGCAAGGTTATGTTTGGTTTGATTTATGGCGGCGGGCACGCAAGGCGGAGCAGCCGCTTATTGCTTTTACAACTGCTGATATTGAATGGAATGGATGAGAAAGGAGAAGGCGAGGATGAACATACTGGTAACAGGGGCTACCGGATTTTTAGGAGAAAATGCGGTATATCGACTGCTGAAGGAAGGCCATACGGTGACCGCGGCCGGGCGTAATCAAGAGGCAGGCGGGCGGCTCAGCGAGGCGGGGGCGGCATTTTTACAGCTGGATTTAGCCTCCAGTGCAATGAGCGAAGCGATTGCCGGTCATGACGCCGTGTTTCATTGCGGCGCCTTGTCTTCGCCTTGGGGCAAGTATCGCGACTTTTATGCATCCAATGTCAGGGGCACGCGCCATGTCATACAAGGCTGCCTTGAGCACGGCGTCCAGCGGCTGGTGCATGTGTCGACGCCTTCGATCTATTTTGACTATCGCCATCGCTTTAATATTGCAGAGCATGAGCCGCTGCCGAAAGCAGCGGTCAATCATTATGCGGCGACGAAGCTGCTTGCCGAGCAAGAGGTTGACCACGCTTATCGTGAGCAGGGGCTGCGCGTTGTGACGATCCGGCCGCGAGCGTTGTTCGGACCTGGCGATAAGGCGATTTTTCCAAGGCTGCTGCGGGCAAATGACAAACGGTTTATACCAGTGTTCGGAAGCGGTCAGCCGCTTGTCGATATTACGTATGTGGATAATGTGACGGAGGCGCTCATGCGCTGTCTGTACGCCGATCCGATTGTGCTTGGACAGAAATACAATATTACGAATGGCGAGCCTATTCAGCTGTGGGAAGCTATGGCGAGGCTGTTTGAAATGCTGAATAAACCGATCCGGACCAAGAAGATTGCATACCCCGCGGCGTATAGTGCGGCCTCTTTGCTGGAGCTGGCGGCGAAGCTGCCGGGGCTTGCCAAAGAACCGCTGCTGACCCGTTATACGGTCGGCATTCTTGCGTTCAGCCAAACGCTTTCTATTGAGAAGGCGCAGCGGGAGCTTGGTTATCGGCCTCTCGTGAGCGTCGAGGAAGGGCTTAGGAGGTTCGCGGCCTGGTGGAAAGAGCAGGAGGAGACACGATGAAAATTACCTTTCATAATACGGGCTACTGCAAGCAGTTGGAGGCGCTAGCGATTAGCGGGGGGCGCTGGCGGCAGCAAGCATTTCCAGGTATTTTTGCTATAATGGAACATCCTGTGCTAGGGCCGGTATTATTTGATACCGGCTATTCGCCGCGCTTTCTCGAAGCGACGAAGCGGCTGCCTTATGCGCTTTACCGCTGGACGACCCCCGTTACGCTTGCCGGGGAACGCTCTGCGGCGGAGCATGTGCAGGCGGCAGGCTATTCGCTGCGCGAGGTTAAGCATATTATCGTCTCGCATTTCCATGCCGACCATGTTTGCGGCTTGCGAGATTTTTCCGAGGCGACGTTTATTTGCTCGCAGCAGGCATATGAGGCTGTCCAGCCGCTGAACGGATTTGCAGCGGTGAAAAAAGCTTTTTTGCCCGAGCTGCTGCCGCCTGATTTCGCCAAGCGGGCACGCTGGATCGAGCAGTCGAACGAGGTGGACCTGCCAGCGAAATATGCCCCCTTCCATAAGGGGTACGATTTATTTAATGATGGAAGCGTAACGGCTATCCGTTTGTCTGGCCATGCGGCCGACCAATTCGGACTCCTGCTGCAGGGAGATACGGGGCAGGAGCTGCTGCTCGGCGCAGACGCTAGCTGGTCGGAGGCGGCGGTGCGGGAAAGTCGCCCTCCTCATGCGCTAGCCTCCATTGTGTTCGACAACCGGGTGGAGTTTAAGGAAACGTTCGACCGTCTCGTCGAGCTGAAGCGGAGAAATCCGGAGCTCCAGCAAGTTTTCACGCATTGCGGGGAAACGTGGAAACGCTGCACCGCGTGGCAGGGGGCGAGAGCATGAGAGTATTAAGGCTGCTGGTTTATTATGTGCTGACACGGGTGCGCGCCCGGCGCTTTCGCAGCCGGAAGGCGCTGGAAGCCTGGCAGCACCGCAAAGTTGTGGCACTTGTGAGGCGGGTACGCCAGCAATCGCCCTTTTACCGAAGCTATTATCAAGGGCTGGATGCACAAAATTGGCGCAGCTTCCCGACGATCGATAAAGCGGTAATGATGGACCATTTTGACCGGTTGAACACAGCGGGTATTACGAAGGAGGAAGCATTCCGAATCGCGCTGCGCGCCGAGCGGGAACGGGACTTCTCCGCGCAGATCGGCGATATTGCGGTCGGACTGTCGTCAGGCACATCAGGCAGCCGCGGCTTGTTTCTGGTCAGTGCCAAGGAACGCGCAGCGTGGGCGGGAACGGTACTGGCAAAGGCGCTGCCAGCCTCGCTGCTTGTGCGGCAGCGGATCGCTTTTTTTCTGCGGGCGGACAGCCATTTGTACCAAAGCGTGCGCTCCAAGCGGCTGCAATTCCGTTTTTACGACATGATCCATCCAGTAGAGGACAATGTGCGATTGTTAAGCGAGCAGCAGCCGACGCTGCTGGTTGCACCGCCGTCCATGCTGCGACTGCTCGCTGAAGCGCAGCTTGCCGGAGAGCTGTTCATTGCGCCGGGTAAAGTGATCTCGGTTGCAGAAGTGCTTGAGCCGCTGGACAAGCGGCTTATCGAGCAGGCTTTTGGGGTGCGCGTCGATCAAATTTATCAATGCACAGAAGGCTTCCTCGCTGCCACCTGCTCACAGGGTACCCTGCATCTGAACGAGGATATACTCGTCATTGAGAAGGAGTATGTGGACGAGGAGCAGCGTATCTTCTCGCCAATCATCACTGACTTTTCACGGGAAACCCAGCCTATCATGCGATATCGGCTTAATGATTTGCTGACGGAGGCGACGCAGCCTTGTGCCTGTGGCTCCACTTTTACGGCGATTGCCTCCATTGAAGGCAGGACGGATGATTTATTTTATGGACGCGATGCGGATACACAGCGGTTTGTGCCGATTTTTCCCGATTTTATAAGGCGGGCGGTCATTATGTCCTCGGAGCGTATAAAGGAATACAAGGTCGTTCAGCAATCGGATCGGCAGCTGGAAGTAGCTCTGCGCGTCGATGGAGCGCCTGAGGAGCTTCAGCCGGAGCTTGCCGCTGCGCTGTCCAAGCTGTTTACTTCACGCGGCTGCATGGCGCCGCTAATTGCATTTGTCCCGTATGAAGCGGATGAGGGGCTGCGCAAGCTGCGGCGGGTGGAGCGAAAGTGGAAGGTTTAGAACAGATGAAGGAAAGAAAGGAGGGTCAGCTTTGCCCCTATCTAAGACGGTCGTTAAAGAGCTGAACCTAACAGAAATAACAGAGCTTGCCGCAACAAAAAAGGGGGAACGAAATAAAGCGGTTGAATATATGCTTCCTTTGATGCAAAACGGGGTAAATTTATTTATCCGCAACGTGCGCACGGAGCTGCGGCTGCTGCAGGCGGGCCAAGCATGGCTGCCCATGACGGTTAATGAGCAGGAATATGACAATTCCTATGTGTGCTCCCCTTATGGAACGTATGTCAAGTATGCGGAAGAAGAGCTTTATTTGTTGGAAAATCCGCTGCTGCGCTTCCTATGCGGCTCCTTGCTTAAGGCAATTGCACCGCTGCTCCGCTGGGCTCAGATTGACCGAAACGTTCATGTGAACAACTGGCTGCTTTCAACGAATTTGTATACCGAAATAAGCTCGGATGAGCTGGAGGGGGCTATACAGACGTTAACAGCAAGCTATCCGAAGCATGCGATTATTTATCGGTCGCTTAACAGGCGAACGAATGGGGAGCTGCTTGAACAATTGCTGCAGCAGGGCTATGTGCTGGTCCCGAGCAGGCAGGTTTATTTTTTCAATGGAGCTGTTCCGTTGTACTTGAAGAAAAAAAATACGAAGTGGGACGGCAAGCTGCTCGCCCAGTCTGACTATCGTATCGTACCGCATGCTGAACTCGGCGAGCCGGACTATGAGCGTATTGCAGAGCTGTATGACCTGCTGTATGTAGGCAAATATTCGGCGCTTAATCCCCAGTTTACCGCTGAATATATTCGCCACTGCCATCAGAAAGGTCTGCTGGAAATGACCGGACTCCGCGATGAGCAAGGGGTTTTGCAAGGCGTGATGGGCTGCTTTATTCATGGCGAGGTCATATCGGTACCGCTGGTCGGATACAATACGGCGCTACCCCAGCATAACGGCCTCTACCGAATACTGATGCATTTGGCGATGCAAGCGGCAGCGAATCGCGGACAACTGCTGCATCTCAGCTCTGGCGCGGCTGATTTTAAGCGCATTCGCGGGGCGGAAGCGGAAATGGAATACAGCGCGGTTTACATCAGGCATCTTTCGGCAGGTCGGAGAGCGGTATGGCGCGGTCTTAGCAAGCTTTTATTGGCGGCCGGCGTTCCGCTTATGAGAAAATATAAGCTGTAAGAAGAAAATTTCGCTGTTTGAGGAGATAATACAATAAAATTCAAAAAAGTTTCAAACCTGTAAAGTATAATGGAAGAGTGCGTATTAATACATATTCTTCATTTGAGAGCGCAGGTGTTTGGAAGATGGACAACGGCAATCAATTGTTTTTGGGAAAGCAGCTGGCTCAGGATTTATTTAATCATAACGGGGTGCTAGTTGCTCCTGCCCATACAGTATTGGATCAGGAACAGCTGGACTTGATTTATCGTCATGCGATTGAACTGGAAGAAAGAGATATGAAGCGGGACAAGGGAAAATCGCAGGCGCAGGAAAAGATGGACAACTGTACGCAATACATGGCGGAGCTGTTTGAGCAAATTCGTTATGCCAAGCAAATTCCAGTGCTTCAGATCCGGGAAAAAATCATTCCTTCGATTAACGAGCTGACGGACCTTCCTGATTTTTACGAATTGCTGGGAGCTTTGCAATCCAAAGATGATTATTCTTACCGCCATAATATAGGGGTAGGTGTATTATCTGCATTAATTGGAAAATGGATGGATATGGATGAACGCGATCTCATGCAGCTCACGATGGCGGCCACGCTCCACGATATCGGCAAAACGAAAATTTCAAATGAAATATTGAATAAGCCGGCATTGCTTGATCCGAAAGAATTTGACCTGATGAAAAAGCATACGATCTTTGGCTATGAACTGCTCAAAGAAACCGTTGGCATTAATCATATCCAAGCTTTGGTAGCGCTTCAGCATCATGAACGGCAAGATG
This sequence comes from Paenibacillus sp. JT22N15, assembly GCF_059383755.1. Lineage (NCBI taxonomy): Bacteria > Bacillati > Bacillota > Bacilli > Caryophanales > Paenibacillaceae > Paenibacillus > Paenibacillus sp. JT22N15. The sequence continues at coordinate 10,675 of NZ_JBXENV010000024.1, forward strand.
GTAGCGGTTACCCGCTCGGCCTGCGCTCTGAGCAAATCGCCCCGCTTAGTAAAATCGTAGCAGTAGCGGACGTTTTCCATGCGATGACTTCTGATCGGCCATATCGCAAAGCACTGCCCTTTTATGAGACGCTGATCCAAATGAACAATAATATTTTTGGTGAGTTTGATCCGCAAATCAGCAAGCTGTTTATGGACAAAATGATGCAGTCGATGCTAGGGCATCAAGTGCTGCTCACCAACAATGAGATTGGCTCCATCGTATTGATCAATCCACAAAATGCGCTTAGACCGTTAGTGAAAATGAATGACAACTTTATTGATTTAAGCAGAGATACGAGTTTGCATATTCTCAAAGTTGCGCCTTAAGGCAAGCCGCATGCTATTTCTATGGAAAACGCCGTTGCAGCAAGGCAGGTAAAGGACATTTATGATAATAATAACGATTTTATCCGTTACATTCACATTATTTTTTTTCAGCAAGCAGCTCATAAATGCTCTGCTTCGTTTGAATTTATTGCGCTTCGAAGTTAGAAAGAAACTTTTGTTTGGCGTGGTATACGGCGTTTGCGGCATCTTAATCATGTGGTTTGGAGTGCCGGTATCCGATCACGGCATCATTGATTTTAGATATTTCTTTATTATAATTGCTGCGTACTACGGGGGCCTGCATGCTTCTATGCTGGCATCTGCTCTTATTGCAGGGGGACGAATACTGCTGTTTGGCGGCTTAAATGACGCCTCCATCGCCTCCGCAGCATTTATTTTGTTGCTAGGGGTATTATCAGGCATTATTTTTGTGAACAAGCGCCTAGGTGGATTTTGGACAAAATGGAGCGTTTCTTTGCTGGTGTTAATGGCATTGCTTTATGGAAATGCTTGTTATACATATGGTATGGAATGGTCCAGCCCGACTATAAAGTTTCTATTCCCGCCGCTGCTTGCCAGCGGCCTTGTCGTCGCATATTGCGTGCGTAATTTGACGCAGCGCGACGAAATGTTCCAGCAAAAGGAACAGGAAGCGACAACGGATTTTCTTACTCAGCTGGCTAATGTCAGAGCTTTCGATGCGGCGTTTAACCGCTTGTTTATTCAGGCAGAGAGTGGAAAGGAGCCACTTGCTCTCCTGTTTCTGGATATTGATTATTTCAAAAAAATAAATGACACCTACGGCCATCCCGCAGGAGATGCTGTTTTGCGCGAGCTAGCGGCTATTGTAAGGCGCACGGTTAGGGCAGAGGATGTTGCCTCGCGCTATGGCGGTGAGGAATTTTCCATTTTGCTGCCTAATTGTTCACCGTCCGGCGCTTATGCTTTGGCTGAAAATTTACGCAGCAAAATTGAGAATTGCCAAATTGCCGTTAATGACAAGCAAAAGGTAGGCGTGACCGTCTCGATCGGCATTGCCTGCTATCCGGAGGTTGAGCAGGAGTTTCTAATTGATTATGCCGATCAGGCTTTGTATCAGGCTAAGCTCTCTGGCAGAAACAAGACGATATTGTGGCGCTCTTAAAGCAGCATGGCTCTATGCTTACCGTCTTGTTGCAAGCTTGCTTCATGGCGCCAGCCTTATGGCTTCAGCTTTTCGAGGCCAGGCTGGCGCGCAGTGCGGCTGCCAATCGTTCGATTCCTATTTCCATTTGCTCGGGCTTCGGCCGGGCATAGCTTAGACGAATGAAGCCTTCCTCCGAGCCATACACACTGCCAGGAACGAACACAAGCCCTCTCTGAATACTTTCTTCCAGCAGGCGATGATCGCTGATGTTCTCCTTGGATTTACACCATAGATTTAGCCCTCCTGGGTGCGCGGTAAAAGCAAGTTTTTCTGCAAAATAATGCTCCAGCGCACCGATCATTCGCTGTTGCTTGGCCTCGAGCGCCTTTCGCAACATTTGCAAATGCAGCGGAAATTCGTTTGAAGCAAGCAGGCGGCCAGCCAGCCACTGAGGCAAAATGCTAAGGCCAAAGTCCATTTGCTGCCTGGCATCGGCGAGGCGGCTCACGACCGTTTGCGGTGCGACCAGCCAGCCGATTCGCAGGCCCGATGCGGCGATTTTGGATAATGTGCCAATATAGAGCACGATATCCTCCGTGTCCAGCGCCTTTAGTGATGGCAAAGCCTGATTGTGAAAGGAAGTCAGGCTGAACGGGTCGTCCTCTACAATTGGAATACGCAGCTCAGCAGCTATGGCTAATACGCGCTGCCTTTTTTCCATGCTCAAAGAAGTGCCTGTCGGATTTTGATAGTTCGGATTGAGAAAAAGCATGCGAATGCGATGCTCGCGGTACAATCGCGTTATGTCATCCGGATCAATGCCGTCATGATGAACCGGAAGACGGCAAATACGCAGTCCCGCAGATTGAAACATCGGCAGCGAATAGCAGTAGGAGGGATCTTCGATCGCAACGGCATCTCCTGGGGCAAGCAAACATTGCGTTATTAAATAGAGCGATTGCTGCGAGCCGGAAGTAACGAGAATAGAAGCTTCAGGAGCAGCAATGCCCTGTTTCCGTAAAAAAGCGCTTAGCTCCACCCGCAGCTGCGGATTGCCCTGTGGATGATCATAGCCTAGCGGCTCCGTGAAAGGCTGCTCCTGCATAATGGACTGGAGCAGTCCGCTCGGAAATAGCGACTCCGCCAGTTCGCCGCTCGCCATGTCAATCATCTGGCCATGGTGGCGCATGGATGAACGAATTCGCCTCATAAAGGGCAAATTAGGCAGGAAGCTGCCTCCTTCTGCATATTGCCGCCAATTCGGCGTATGCGAAGGGGATATCCCCCATTTATTGCGGCTCACGGTTGTGCCGCTCCCAACTTTGCTTTCCACTAAACCGGCTGAGCGCAGCTCGGCATACGCCTGTACAACCGTGCTGCGATTAACGCCTAATTGCTCCGCCAGTTTTCGTTCGGAGGGCAGCGGGCTGCCTGGCGGATATTCGCCGGAGGCAATGCTGCGTTCCAGCAGCTCGGCAATTTGCAAGTAAACAGGCGTTTTTAATGTTCGATCCAGCTTCCACGTCATGCCGTACACCCCGTTCATTATCGATTTGTCTAATTGGATTATTCCATTCATTATAGTCCATTTTGGCGAATTGGATGGTCATTTTAGTGGATAAATGGATGGTTACATGATCAGCCAATCCATTTATGATGATTAATAAGAGAGGTGGCTGCCCATGTAGGGGCAGTTGTCTTAGGGCGGGGGATGAACATATGGAGCACCACAAGGTGAAAGTTGGCGTTGTGCAGGCTGCGCCTAGTTTATTGGATAAGCAGTCGGCGTTCAAGCAAATAGCCGCCTATGCCGGCGAGGCAGGCAGACAAGGAGTCAAGCTGCTGGTGTTTCCTGAAGTATTTATCTCCGGTTACCCGCGCGGCATGACGTTTGGAAATCGCGTTGGAAGCCGGACAGCGGAGGGACGGGAAGACTTTCGCCGTTATGCGGAAAGTGCAATAACGATTCCGGGCGAGGATACTGACCTGTTAGGGGAAATTGCTGCCGAAAATGGCTTATATCTAATCGTTGGTGCGCTTGAGCGCGACCAGGAATTTAGCGGTGCGACGTTGTATAATTCAATTGTATATATAGGCCCTGATGGCAGGCTGCTGGGCAAACATCGAAAGCTTATTCCTACTGCTGCGGAGCGTCTGCTCTGGGGGCAAGGCGATGGCAGCACGCTAACGGTTATCCAAACCCCTTTTGGACGAATAGGCGGCTTGATTTGCTGGGAAAACTACATGCCGCTGGCTCGGACCGCCATGTATGCGAAAGGTATAGACATTTTTATAACGCCTACTGCGGATGCCCGCGATACATGGCAATCGACGATTCGCCATATTGCCTGCGAGGGCCGCTGCTATGTGCTGTCGAGCAATCAGTTTGCTACAAAGTCTTTATATCCGAAGGATTTGGCGAGCTTTGCCGAGCTGGAGCAGATGGATGAGGTGCTGAGCAGGGGCGGCAGTGCTATCATTGGGCCTCTAGGGGAATATATAGAAGAGCCTGTTTATGGGCGGGAGGCGCTGCTCGTGGCGGAGCTGGACATGTCGAAAATCGCCGAAAGCCGATTTGACTTTGATGTGGTCGGGCATTACAGCCGGCCGGATGTGTTTCAGCTGCATGTTAATGAATCCACACAGTCTAATGTATTTTTTAAGAGCACATTATAAAGGGGAAGAGCAGCTGTACAGCAGAAGGGAGCAGAAAAATGGACGTGCCAGTTGGCGTATGGATTGCCTCGATTGTTATTGTTGGCATTTTAGCATGGATTACTTTTTGGATTACGAACAAGGCTTACTCAAGAAAATGGGATGAAAATGACGAAGACAAGCTGAAAAATTAAAGCATGGCAGCGAAAGCTTCAGCAGAACATGATTACCTATAATTCAAGTTTTTCGAACGCTTTGCCGGCTTGTAATCAGCCTGGTAAAGCGTTTTTTGCATTTATGAAATATAGGAAAGTATAGCATTGCGCGATACCTTCTCTATATTTCTCGGATTGAAACGCGCTGCGCCGCCAAAGGACGGTCACAGCCGTTTCACCTTGTAAAAGCTCTTCCCAATAAGCGGTTTTTCAGTTAATATGAGAATATATGTTCGGTATTGGGGGCGGATTGATGAATCAAGAGTCATACATTATGGATATTATTCGGGGAGACGATTGGATGATGGACATCCTGCATACGGCAAGGGGGCTCGATTTGCCGGACTGGTGGGTATGCGCCGGGTTTGTGCGTTCTAAATTGTGGGATGTGCTGCATGATTTTAAGAAACGGACGCCGCTTGCGGATGTGGATGTTATTTATTACGATGCCGCGTATCCGAGTGAGCACATCGAGAAGCAGCTGGAGCAGCAACTGCGGAGTTTGAGACCTGAAATTCCTTGGTCAGTGAAAAATCAGGCGAGAATGCATGTCGTCAGCGGCTTGCCGCCTTATTCCTGCTCGGTGGATGCGATTTCCAAATTTCCAGAAACGGCGACTTCGCTTGGGGTGGCGCTGGATGCGAATGGCCAGCTTCAGCTAGCGGCTCCATGCGGAGTAGCTGATGTCCTTCAAGCTGTGTTAAGGCCTACCGTTTATTATGAGCAGGGGACGGTCAATTACCACGTATACGAACAAAGAATCGTTAAGAAAAATTGGCAGGCGACATGGCCAAAAGTTTATAAAGCAGAGCAGCAGGAGGGATGACAACATCATATCTTAACAAAAATTAGTGCTGTAATTACGAGTATGCGCATTGACAGCCTGCCTTTTTTCTCGTTTAATTAAATAGACCGTTCTCTATAATTAAGGTGGTGAAAAGGTGGCTTCAAAGCCGAATGCCCGCCAGCAGATCATAGATACAGCAATGAAGCTGTTTTGTGTGCAAGGGTATCATGCAACGGGGTTAAATCAAATTATTAAGGAAAGCTCTTGTCCGAAGGGGTCCTTGTACTACTATTTCCCTGAAGGCAAGGAGGAACTGGCGGTTGAATGTATTTCAACGATTAAGAATTTTGTGCTGGAAAAATGGCGGATGAATTTTGAACAGACTTCTAGTCCTGTAGCAGCCATCCAGGCCCATATTTACGACATCATTCACGATGGGAAGCAATCGCAGTTTAGAGGATTTATGCCATTCAGCTTTTGGATGGCTGCTGAGACATGCCTGATTAGCGAAAGACTGAGAGCAGCGTGCCAAGTCGTTTTTATTGAATGGCAGCAGTATATTGCCCAGCAGCTCGTTGCCAATGGAGCGAATGACAACAGCGCTGCTGAAATAAGCAATGTGATTCTTTCCTTAGTGGAAGGTGCGCTTATTTTGGCCATCACTCATGGCGATGAGAAGCCGCTCGTCCATATTTCGCGTCTCGTGCCGTCAATTGTTAATGGTGGCCCAGCAAGCTAGAACAACAGGTTACAGCAAAATGAATTTTTAATTCGCAGGAGGATGACATAAGTGCAAGCAGGAACGATGCAAGAGACTTCAACTTCACCCAATAAGACTTACAAAGTAATGCCGATTATGATTTCGCTATTGCTTAGCGGATTTATCGGTTTTTTTAGTGAGACCGCTCTGAATGTAGCATTGACAGATTTAATGAGAGATTTGAGCGTTAATGAGGCCACTGTACAATGGCTTACGACTATATTTTTGCTGACGCTGGGAGTATTGGTGCCGGTATCAGGCATGCTGCTGCAATGGTTTACAACACGGCAATTGTTTGTATGGTCATTGATTTTTTCTATTATAGGAACATTCGTAGCAGCTATTGCACCGAACTTTGAAACGCTGCTTATTGCGCGTGTGCTTCAAGCAATCGGAACAGGGCTGCTGCTGCCGCTATTATTTAATACAATTCTCGTCATTATCCCGATTGAGAAGCGTGGCGCAGCGATGGGGATTATCGGCCTCATTATGATGTTCGCACCAGCAACGGGACCAACTTTTGCCGGTATTTTGATCGCGAACTTAAGCTGGCACTGGATTTTCTGGGTGTCCTTGCCGTTTTTAATTATTTCGTTATTTGTAGGGCTTGTCTATTTGCAAAATGTTTCCACCTTGACTAGGCCGCGTATCGACATATTGTCGATTTGCTTGTCTACCCTCGGCTTTGGCGGTGTTGTATACGGCTTTAGCAGCGCGGGAGAAGGCGAGGATGGATGGGGCAGCGCGAAAGTAATTATCGCGATGACCGTAGGTATCGTTGCACTCATTTTATTTGTTTTCCGCCAGCTTAAAATGAAAGAGCCAATGATTAATTTGACGACGTTTAAATACCCAATGTTTACAATCGGCTTGATTATGGTGTTTATTTGCATGATGGTTATTTTATCCTCCATGCTAATACTGCCTATGTATTTGCAGCGCGGCCTAATGATGAGTCCGTTGACTGTTGGGCTGCTTCTCCTTCCAGGTGGACTTATTAACGGCTTCCTGTCTCCTGTAATGGGAGGACTGTTTGATAAATATGGACCGAAATGGCTCGTTCTCCCAGGCCTGCTGGTCGTATCGGTTGTATTATGGTTTTTCTCTGATATTTCTACCGCGTCGACGACTGCGTTGATCATCGTGCTGCATTCTCTGCTAATGATCGGGATTTCGATGATTATGATGCCGGCGCAAACGAATGGTTTGAATCAGCTTCCGCCTGAGCTGTATCCGCATGGAACAGCGATTATGAACACCTTGCAGCAGGTTGCGGGTGCCATTGGTACTGCGCTGGCAGTAAGTATTATGACAGCAGGAATGGAAAAATTCCTTAAGACAGCAGAAGGAAATCCAGAATCGCCAGCCAACTTGATTAGCGGTTTGACCGTTGGTGTGCAAAATGCTTTTATATTTGCCATGGTGATTGCCCTTGTTGGGCTTGCCATTGCTTTCTTCATTAAGCGAGTGAAGGTGACGGCAGCAGGCAAACAAGGAGCTTAATTTCAGCTCTAAATTGAAGTGCAAATTATTGTTTTAAAACTTTTTTTGAAAAAGGCTTGCGTGATGCGATGTTTTCTGATATATTATGTTTATTCGCTGTTAGCGAACATCGCGCGCGTGTGGCGGAATTGGCAGACGCACTAGACTTAGGATCTAGCGTTTCACGACGTGGGGGTTCAAGTCCCTCCACGCGCATTATGAATGGAAGAGTAAGGACTGTTTCAAGTAGTTTTTAACTACTGAGAAACAGTCCTTTTCTTTTATGTTTTTTTAATGCTATCCGCCCCTTATTGCTCTATTAGCGGCAATGGATGTCATCCGTTACATAACATGTCCGATTTTGCTATAATGGGACGATACATGATAGCAGAAGGGAAGCGTTGGGCTTGAAACAGGTCACCATATATGATATTGCCAAAGAGGCCAAAGTATCGGTTGCCACCGTATCCAGGGTATTGAACGATACCGCCCCGGTAAAGGGATCTACACGAGCCAAGATTGAAGAGCTTATTCAAAAATACAACTTTCAGCCTAACGCAATGGCCAGAAGCTTACTAAAAAAAGAAACCGGCATTATTGGTGTCATTGTTCCTGACCTAACCAATCCCTTTTTCCCGGAAGTGTTCGCTGGAGCGGAGGAGGAGGGACAGCAGTCTGGGCATACTTTTCTGCTTAGCAATTCTATCGGGGATTACGCGAAAGAATCGGAGTATCTCAGCATTATGCGGGAGAAACGCGTCGATGGTGTTATTTTTTTAGGGGGAAGAATTAATTTAAAAAACTGCGATGAGCATTTGGTGCAGGAGCTCGTGCAGCATGCCAGCATCATTCCGACTGTGCTCGTTAACGGCGGGCTGCGCAATACGAACTTGATTAGAGTTGCTACGGACGAAGCGGTAGGTACTGCTCTCGCGGTCCGGCACCTAATCGAGCTGGGTCATACCGAAATCGGCTTCATTGGCGGGGAAAGCCATATGACGACAACTTCAATCAAGCTGCGGGCCTTCCGAAAGACGATGAAGGATGAGGGGCTTAGAATTCGGGACAATTGGCTGCTGCCGGACAGCTTCTCCATCGATTCGGGCAAGCGCCAAATGCTGAAGCTGCTCGAAATGGAAGAGAGGCCAACCGCTGTTTTCTGCGTCAACGATTATACCGCGATCGGGGCAATTAAGGCGGCGACGGAGGCTGGACTTACCATTCCAACTGACATTTCGATTGTTGGATTTGATGATATTCCGCTGGCGCATCATTTTATCCCTGAGCTCACTACCGTTTCTCAGCAGGCGCATGAGCTTGGGCGAATGGCGGTTCAAGTGCTTAAAGCGATCATGAAGAAGGAAAAGGTCAAACAGCTTACTTCTTTGGCACCACAGCTTATTGTTCGGCAAAGTACGGAAGCGCGGTGCGGCCAAAAGAAGGTCAGCTCGAATTAGAAGGCTGCATGAGGGGAGCTTTCCGCGCCTGATGCAAGAACGCCCTGAAAGAGCAGCAAGCCAGATGTTTATGGCTTGCTGCTCTTTTTTTAGGCCTAATGGAATGAGCGAGACAGCGATTATTCGCATCGATCCATATCTGGAAGATCTAAACTTTAATGTTGACCATAGTAAGGATGCGAGCTATACTGAAATGGGTTTCATGAAAGCCTTTACATTTAATTGACCATCAATTAAGGGGAGCGTGCTGAACAGTGAAACAGATGAAAAAGATGAAATCGATGTTGCTTATTTTATTAACGGCTGGATTGATGATTCTGTCTGCTTGCAGTAGCAACAATGCGGGAAATGCAATAGCTACCCAAGCGCCTGCCGCAACGGCAACGGCAACAGCTGCGGAGGAAACGATTGCTCCTAGCCAGGAGCCTGAGCCTCCAGCCGCCGATTTGGGCGGCAGAGAAATTCGCATCTCGCATTGGTGGGATGCTGCCCCTGACGGAGATTCCGAAGCGGATGAATTGGCACGTGAAAGAATCAAAAAAGTGGAAGAAAAATATAACGTGAAAATCAAATACTTAAATACGGAATATTGGTCGACTACAGAGAAGCTGTCTTCCTCTGTGATGTCCAACGATCCTTTCGCTGAAATTGTCCGACTGCCTGACGGCTTCATATGGGGCCTGATGCAAGGGGGATTTTTGACGCCATTGGAAGATTACCTTAAAGATACGCGAATTGCACCGGATGTCGTTGAAGCGATGCGCTTTGGCGGGGATCATGTATTTGGACTAGAAAGCTGGTATAACCCGAATGATACCGGGATGTTCTATAACAAAAGGATTTTCAAGGAAGCGGGCTTAAAAGATCCGCAGCAGCTAATGGACGAGGACAACTGGAATTGGACGGCGATGCTGGATGCCGCGAAGAAGCTGACCGTAGACAATAATGGTGACGGAAAAGCGGACCAATATGGCCTTGCCGGTGCGCATTATGTGTTCTCGGAGCTGCTCATTGCCAGCAACGGCGGCATTATTTACGACGAGGCGAACAAAAAAGTAGCTTTTGATTCACCCGCTTCTATGGAAGCGCTTAACTTCCTGTATAGCCTGTATAACGAGCATAAAGTTGTGAAGAAAAATGAAGGAAACGACTGGGAGGATCCGGCGAAATATTTTGCAGAAGGTACGATTGCGATGTATCCGGGCGGCTTGTGGGAAATCGAAGGACGCCTCCAGGATAAGATGAAGGATGAGTGGGGATACGTTTATCTTCCTAAGGGACCGCAGGCAGACACCTATTTAGATCCGCTTGGTCAAACGGCAGCTTACGTCATACCTAAAGGGGTCAAGGATGCCGATGTCATCGTGAAAATTTGGGAGGAGCTTCAGGATTTCGATAACTGGCAGGAAAATCGCAGGTTATGGCAGGAAAATGTGCTGCCGGATGAAAGCTCCATCGCTAACGCCATGAATGACGATGGAAAGGTACAGCGTGTGTTCGGCGGACGCTTCGGGGGGCTCGGTATTAAGGATCAGCTCGACTCCGTAACCGGCAAATTCGTCAAAGGCGAAATTACGCCGGCAACAGGCGTCGCCCAAGTCATTGGGCCTGCGCAAGCGGCTGCTGAAAAAGTGCTTAGAGGCGAGCAAGACAAGAAAGACGACAAAAAGTAAATGCCGAAAGCTTTGCCCATAAAAAAGCGGCCTGCCCGGCTTTCCGATTGGGAATACCGGGCGGTTGCCGTCAAACAAAATTTCGCCAGTTTATAAAAGGGGGGAATTAGGTGGAAATCGTATTTACCAGAAAAACGTCCGCTAGGATAATAGTTATCGCTATGCTGATTTCGATATTGGTTTTCCCTATATCTCAGTCCGGCGCAGCGAGTGTTCAAGCTGACTCAACGACAGCAGCCGATCCAAACGGCGACCAGAGCTTTTTGACAAATGAATCGGAAAACAGCTACGGCCATTACATGCAGCGCTACAAGGACGAAGAACGGCCTCAAGAGGAGATTGTCATTCAAGGGGCGGATTATACAAGCGCAAGCGAAATGGAACCTGAGATCATCCATGAGCTCGGCGGCGTATCGGGCGACTTCGTCAAGACGGGAGAAAGCGGCTCCATGGAGTGGGAGCTTGAGGTGCCGAAATCCGGCCTGTATCATATCGCCATTCGCTATTTTCCAATCGAAGGAAAAAGCTCGGCAATCGAGCGGGAGCTGTTGATCGACGGAGTGCTGCCGTTTGCCAGCGCCAGAAATTTGACCTTTCAGCGCATATGGAAAAATGAAAGTGATCAAATTTTGCAGGATAACCGGGGAAATGAGCTGCGGCCGCGCCAGGTAGAATCGCCGATGTGGCAGGAAGCGCTGCTGCGGGATACAGAGGGCTATTACGAGGAGCCGTATGTCTTTTATTTTTCGGCTGGCAAGCACACGATGACGCTGGTATCTTCCAGAGAACCGATGGCGATCGACTATTTGAAAGTATACCGCTATGATGAGCCTTCATCTTACGAGGAGGTAGAGCTGGGCTACAAGTCCAAGGGCTATGCGGAGACTAGTGGACATTTGATTAAGCTGCAAGGCGAATATGCCGCTTACAAGTCGTCTCCGACCTTATATCCAATTTCCGACCGTTCAAGCCCGTCTACAGAGCCTTATGACGTATCCAAGATTAAGATGAATACGATTGGCGGCAACAATTGGCGGGTGCCGGGCCAATGGATCGCATGGGACGTTGAAGCGCCAGAGGATGGATTATACCGGATTGCGATCAAGAATAGGCAAGAATTGCTGCGGGGCATTTATTCCACTCGCTCGCTATGGATTGATGGGGCCATTCCGTTTCAAGAAATGACGCAAATTCCGTTTTATTATGATTCGGACTGGCAGATGAATGTGCTCGGCAGCGAGGAAAAGCCCTATTTATTTTATATGACGAAAGGGAAGCATGAGCTGAAGCTTGAGGTGAGCTTAGGCGCAATGGCTCCTTTGATTCGCCAAGTAGAAGCAAGCCTGCTCGACATCAATGCGATGTATCGCAAAATCCTGATGATTACCGGCAATGTGCCGGATCCTTACAGGGATTATCAATTAGATAAACAAATACCCGACATGGTCGGCGTGTTTCAGGAACAAAGCGACATTTTGTACGCCGTGTCGAAGGAGCTAGTGCGCCTGACAGGAGAGAAGAGCGACAAGACGGCCATATTGGATAAAACTGCCTATCAATTAGCAGATTTGGCCCAAAAACCGGAAACGGTCCAGAAGCGGCTGTCTCAATTCAAAATCAATGTTGGCAGCGTCGGAGCTTGGATTTTGCAAGTGAGGGAGCAGCCGCTTGAAATCGATTACCTCGCCTTGGCTTCGTCTGATGTAGAGCTGCCCGGTGCGAATGCTTCAGCTTCTAAAAAAATCGTTCATGAGGTATCTTCCTTCTTTCATTCCTTCTTTGAAGATTACGATACGATTGGAAACATGGCGCAGGATGAGCAATCGATAACAGTATGGATCGGAACCGGCCGCGATCAGGCTCAAGTGCTGAAAGCGATGATCGACGATACCTTTACGCCGCTAACCGGTGTGGGAGTGAACCTTAAGCTTGTCAATCAGGATGTGCTGCTGCGTGCGTCTCTGGCGGGGGAAGGACCCGATGTAGCTATGCAGGTCGGCAACGATGTGCCGGTAAATTTCGGCATGCGGAACGCAGCGGAAGATTTGTCGCAATTTTCAGGCTATAGGGCGGTCGTGCAGCAGTTCAGGGACAGCGCTATAGTGCCTTACCGCTATGAGGACAAGGTGTTTGCTCTGCCTGAGCAGCAAATTTTCAATATGCTTTTTTACCGGAAGGATATACTCGAGGAGCTGAAGCTTGAGCCGCCGCAAACGTGGGATGATGTGTACGCCATGATTCCGGTGCTGCAAAAGCATCATATGGATTTCGCGCTGCCGATTGCCCAGACGACGGGTGTTCCTGTGCTGGAAGCGAATCGGGCGTTTGCCATGCTTTTGTACCAGATGGACGGCTCCTTCTATTTGAACAACGGGGCAAAAAGTGGACTCGATACAGAGGTCGGGCTAGATGCATTCAAAAAATGGACCGACTTCTATACGAGCTACAAACTGCCGCTCATCTTTGATTTTCCAATGCGCTTTCGCACAGGAGAAATGCCGGTCGGCATACAGGATTATACCTTCTACAATTATTTGAGCGTATCCGCGCCAGAAATTAAAGGCTTATGGGAGTTTATTCCCGTTCCGGGCACCGTGCAGCAGGACGGTTCCATTCGCCGGGATGTGGCTAGCGGCGGGACGGCCGCCATTATGCTTAAGCAGGCTAAAAACAAGGACGCAGCCTGGGAATTTATGAAATGGTGGGTGGGCAAGGATGCCCAGGTTCGTTTCGGCAGAGAGATGGAGGGATTGATGGGCGCTGCAGCGCGTTATCCGACCGCCAATATCGAAGCGCTCAAGGAGCTGCCATGGCCGGCTCGCAATTATCGCAGCCTCGAAGAACAATGGCAATGGGTGCAGGGCGTGCCGGAGGTGCCGGGGGGGTATTTTACAGGAAGGCACTTAGACAATGCTTTGCGGGAAGTCATTAACAATGGAACGAATACAGCCGACTCCTTATACGATTATGTCCAAGAAATCGACTATGAAATTGAGCAAAAAAGAGACGAATTTCATTTGAAATGAGGGGACTTAAGGAGGAACTCTTTTGCAGAAAACGAAAATCGCGGCTGAGATCATGCTCCAGCCGAAGGGCCGCCTTGCTAGGCCGCAGCGGAAATGGGAGCTGTTCATCAAGGATATGAAGCGGGATAAGCATTTGTTTGTTCTGCTGGCTCCTTATATGGTGCTGTTTCTGTTATTTACGGTGCTGCCGGTCGTCATTTCAATCTTTTTCAGCTTTACGCATTTTAATATGCTTGAATTTCCGCGCTGGGTCGGATGGGAAAACTATTCCAAGCTGCTTTGGAACGACGATGTATTTCTCATTGGACTTAAAAATACGCTTATTTTTGCAGTCATAACCGGCCCGGTCAGCTATATTGCTTGTTTTGTATTCGCGTGGCTTATTAATGAGCTTAATCCGAAAATTAGGGCATTTATGACGCTCGTGTTTTTTGCGCCTTCGATTTCGGGCAACGTCTTCTTTATTTGGCAAATTATTTTTTCGAGCGATTCGTATGGCATTATGAACGGCTTTCTGATGAAGATCGGGTTTATTTACGAGCCGATTCAATGGCTGCAGAATCCTGACTATATGCTCAAAATTATTATTATCGTCCAGCTGTGGCTCAGCCTTGGAACCAGCTTTCTCGCGTTTATTGCCGGCTTGCAGACGGTTGACCGCACATTGTATGAGGCAGGGGCGGTGGATGGCGTGAAAAATCGCTGGCAGGAGCTGTGGTTTATTACCCTTCCTTCCATGAGGCCGCAGCTGATGTTTGGCGCCGTCATCCAGATTACGTCTTCCCTTGCAGTAGCCGACGTGGCGATGGCTTTGGCTGGCTTTCCAAGCGTGCAGTACGGAGCACATACGGTCGTGACCCATTTGGTCGATTACGGGACAATTCGTTTTGAAATGGGCTATGCGTCTGCTATCGCAACGGTATTGTTTATGCTCATGCTGGGCACCAATCTGGCCGTTCAAAAGTTGCTGAAGAGGGTGGGGGAATAGGCGAAATGAAGCTGGCCATGCGTCTGAAAAAAAGAGTGAACCGGTCCTGGCAGGTGGATATAATGCTGCTCCTCGTACTGGGCTTGTTCGGTTCCTTTATGGCGGTTCCGTTGATCTATGTCATGAATAATGCTTTTAAGCCGCTTGATGAGTTGTTTATATTCCCGCCTACGCTGTTCGTTAGGAATGCAACGCTTGAAAATTTCGCGGATTTGTTTCAAGTTATGAAAAATTCATGGGTTCCTTTTTCCAGATATATTTTCAATACCTTTTTTATTACGGCGGCAGGAACGGCAGGACATATTTTGCTGGCATCGGCGGCGGCTTACCCGCTGGCCAAGCATAAGTTTCGCGGACATAAAGTGCTGTTCACGGTTATTGTCCTGTCGCTGATGTTTTCCCCGCATGTGACGGCGATTCCCAATTATATGATTATGTCCGTGCTGGGATGGATGGATTCGTACCAAGCGGTAATCGTTCCGGCGTTTGCTTATCCGCTTGGCCTGTACTTAATGAAGCAGTTCATGGAGCAAATTCCGGATGCTTTGCTGGAGGCTGCCAAGATCGACGGCGCCAGCGAATACCGGATATTTTGGCAGGTCGTTATGCCGCTCGTCAAGCCTGCCTGGCTGACACTGTTAATTCTAATGATGCAAATGCTTTGGGGAACGGATGGAGGCAGCTTCATTTACAGCGAACAGCTCAAGACGATGCATTATGCGATGGGGCAAATCATTCAAGGCGGTATTGCCCGCGCAGGGGTGGGCGCCGCAGTTGCGGTGATTATGATGACCGTGCCGATCGTGACGTTTGTTTTTTCACAGAGCAATGTCATTCAGACGATGGCTTCATCTGGAATGAAGGACTAAAGCGATGGGGGCGTATGGATTGAAAATAAAGCGAGCGATTCTGTTTTTGGCAGCTGTGCTGCTTTTCGCCGGCTTAAGTCCGAAGCTGGCCCACGCGTCGCCGTATGAGGGGTATACCTATTCCTATTGGGGGGAGACCGTTCATTCGCCAATTGCGTATCTTCCATCCAAGACGATAACGGGGCAAGAAATAGGGGTAGGGCCATGGAGCTCTCCCGCTGATATGTTTGTTGCGCCTGACGGCCATTTGTACGTTCTGGATTCAGGAAACGGGCGAATTGTCGTGCTTGACAGCCAGTGGAAGGCAGTCCGTCAAATTAAGAGCTTTCAGAATAACGGCAAGCAGGACGGTTTCAATAATCCGGAAGGCCTTTTCGTAACGGAGGGCGGTCATATTTTTGTGGCGGATACTGAAAATAGGCGTGTCGTCGAGCTGGACGGCAGCGGATCGTTCGTCAGAGAAATTTCCGCTCCAAAGTCGGAGGTCATCAGCAGCAATTTTGAATATTTCCCGCGAAAGGTCATCGTGGATAAAGCCGGACGTATTTACGTTGTCGCCAGAGGCGTCTTCGAGGGCATTATCGAATTTGACAGCGAGGGCGGCTTTACTGGATTTATGGGGACGAACCGGGTGCAGTTTGATCCTGTAGATTTATTCTGGAAGACGGTATCGACTAAAGAACAGCGGGAAAAGCTCATCCGGTTTGTTCCCATTGAATTTAACAATGTAGATGTTGATTTGGATGGTTTCATCTTTACGACTACAGCCGACAAGCAAACCTCGGCCCCTGTCAAAAGGCTGAACCCATCCGGCATTGACGTTATTCGGATAAACGGGAATATAGGTCCGGTAGGCGATTTGAGCAGAATGCGCTCGGCCTTCATTGACATCGATGTTAGCGGCAATGGCGTTTACCGGACGCTTGATTCGACCCGGGGACGGATTTTTACTTATAACGAAGACGGCAATTTATTATATGTATTTGGCCAGCTGGGCAATCAGCAGGGCACGTTTAAAAATCCGGTTGCGGTTGAAAGCTCCGGCAATCGGGTGTTTGTTCTAGAACGCGATCAGGGGAGAATTACCGAGTTTGCAGCGACCAAATTCGGAAGCCTCGTTAATGAGGCCAATGGATTATACAGCATAGGCAAGCACGATGATGCAGCAAAGCTGTGGAAGGAAGTGCTCCGGCTCGATGCAAATTACGAAATGGCCTATATCGGCATTGGCAAGTCGATGCTGCGCCAAGGCGAATATAAGCAAGCGATGACTTTTCTAAAACTGGGCAACGACAGGGAATATTATTCCAAAGCATTAACGAAATATCGCAGGGAATATATGCGCGAGCACTTTGGGATCTATATGACGGTACTGATCCCGCTGATTTTGGTCGTTATCGCCGTTCGCCGAAGCATGAGGCTCAGAAAGGGGGAACTGAAACAGGATGCAGTTTCTCAAGGAGGCTAGGTACTCGCTGCACGTTGCATTCCATCCCTTTGACGGGTTTTGGGATCTGAAATACGAGAATAAAGGAAAGCTCCGGATCGCGCTTGCCATTTTGCTCGCCGTGACGGTTACGATGATTCTGAAACGCCAGTATGCTGGCTATGTCGTCAACTATAATCATCCGCTGGAATTAAACAGCTTTGATGAATTAAAGTACATTGTGCTTCCTTTCCTTCTGTGGTGTGTCGCGAACTGGTCGCTCACTACGCTGATGGACGGAGAAGGGAAATTCAAAGAAATCGTCATCGCTACTGGCTATGCGCTGCTTCCTTTGATTTTGATTTATTTGCCCAATATGCTGCTCAGCAATGTGATTACGCTGCGCGAGGCTTCATTCTATTACTTGCTGGAATCGGCGGCAGCGCTATGGTTCGTTTGGCTGCTGTTTATTGGAACGATGACGGTTCATCAATATACGGTTACGAAGACGATCATGACGATGCTGTTAACGGTTGTAGTGATGGGCGTAATTATTTTTCTTGGGCTGCTCTTCTTCAGCTTGATCCAGCAAATCGTTAGTTTTGTGTACACGATTTATCAGGAACTATCATTGCGAGCCTAAGAAAGGGGGCCAAACGGTGAAGCGGAAGCTTGCGATCATCATGACGGCAGTCTTTATTGGCTGCTTGCTTATAGCTCAAGGCACCAATTTCGCGGAATATGCGTCCGAGGTCGAAGCCGAGCCAGTACCAAGCAATGGACAACATAGCGGGCTTGCAGCCGCAAGCGGCCAGTCCGGCAAGCTGCCTGCATTGCCTGAAGGGATGGAGGCGGCGGCTGAAAATGAATTTTTAGCCTTGTATGTCAATTCTGAAACGACGGAAATTGCCGTTCGGGACAAGCGAAGCCAAGCGGTCTGGTATTCCAATCCGCAAAATCGCGAGGATGATCCGGTCGCGACCGGCTATAACAAGACGAAGCTGAGCGTGCAGGTCGAGATCGCTTATTTTGACAGCGCGGGAAATGCAATGAAGTATGACAATTACACCCATAGCGTGCAGAACGGCCAATATGCGATAGAGAAGGCAAACGATGGACTTGATATCGTCTATACGCTGGGGGAGGTCAAAAGCGACATCGATGCGATCCCTAAATATATTAGCGCGGATCGCTTTCAAACCGTCATTTTGGATAAAATCGAACAGTCTGTGGACAAAAGAGAAGTTGAAAAGCGCTTTAAATTTGATGAGGAAAAGCAGCGTTATGAACGAAGGGACTCCTCCTTGAAAGGAATCGGATTAGCAAAGGTTACCGAAATCTTTAATCGGATCGGCTATGACGAGGAGCAGAAAGCAATCGATAAGGCGGCATATGGCGAAGCGTCCACTGGCAGCGCCAATGTTCGGATTCCTTTGCATTATCGGCTGGATGGTGAGCATCTGACGGTGACAGTTGCGGCGGGCGAAATCGAATATCCGGCTAGTATGAAAATTCAGACGCTGTCGCTGCTTCCGTTTTTTGGCGCAAGCGGGCGGGAGGATGAAGGTTATACGTTCGTGCCGGATGGATCGGGTTCGCTGATCCGTTTCAACAATGGCAAAACCTACGACGCGCCGTTCCGGACGGCCATTTACGGTTCCGATGCATCCATTAGCCAGCTCATTAAAATTCAGAAAGAGGAAGCTGCGCGCTTGCCTGTATTCGGAATGAAATATGAGAACCGGGCATTTGTTGCGATTATAGAAAAGGGTGACGCGGTCGCCGCGGTCGAAGCGGACGTAAGCGGCAGGCTGAACGATTACAATACCGTGTTTCCCAGCTTTACGCTGACTAATTTGGAGGAGGTTACCTTGACGAACGGGTGGCGCTCCAGCACGGTCAAAAAGTTTCAAGCGGAGCCTTTTGCCGGGGAAATGACGGTTCGTTACGGCTTTCTCGGCACGGGGGAGGCTAGCTATTCGGGCATGGCGGCGCATTACCGCCATTATTTGATCAAGCAAACGGGCCTAACGAAGCTGCCGGATGAAGGGGATGTGCCGATCTATGTCGAGCTGATTGGCGGCATACCGAAAAAGAAATTTTTCTTGGGCATTCCTTATAACGCCTATGAGCCGCTTACGACTTTCGATCAGGCGGAGTCTATTATGAGCCAAATGCTGGATAAGAAAATCAGCGGCATCAAGCTGCGTTATACGGGTTGGTTTAACGAGGGCCTAAACCATAATCTGCCGAAGTCGATTGCCGTTGACAAGCAGCTCGGCGGAAGCAAAGGTTTAAGCGAGCTAAAGGCATATGCCGATGCCAATGGCATATCGCTGTTTCCTGATGCGGCTTTTCTTGAGGCAGCTCCGCAAGCGGAAGGTTTTAAAAAGTCGAGCGAAGCTTCCCGATTCATTACGGGCAGGTTGGCGGAAATTTATCCTTACAGCGCGGCCAGCTTCAGTCAAGAGGATGAACGCGAGCCCGGTTATGTAGTCAGTCCGAAGTCGCTGCCGAAAATGACAGCAGCATTTATGGACGATTACGGGAAGCTGCAGCTATCTGGTTTGTCACTGCGGGATCTTGGCAGCGAGCTGAACTCCGATTTCAATCGTTCCGAGGTCATCGATCGGGAGGAAGCGAAAGAGATCGTAAAGCAACAGCTGAAGCAAATGAGCGGCTCCGTCCAGGAAGTGCTGGTGGAAGGCGGAAACGCCTATTCGATCCCCTATGCGCGGCATATTGTGAATGCGCCGTTAACGAGCAGCGGCTTTAATATTACCGATGAGAGCGTTCCTTTCTTTCAACTGGTTTATCACGGTTATGTGCATACCGCTGGAAGCGCCTGGAACATGGCAGATGACCAGGATTCCACCTACAACTTTCTAAAAGCGCTCGAAACGGGCTCTTCATTGCATTACACGTGGTTTTTTGCTGATTCATCCGCGATCAAAATGACGGAGTTCGACTATTTGTATTCCGCCGATTACAAGGGCTGGATCGAAGAAGCAGCGCAAAGATACGGAGAACTTAACGACGTTCTCCATGATGTGCAAGACCAAGCGATTATTGATCATCGGGCACTGGCAGATGGGGTGTACCAGACCACGTTCGAACAAGGGAAAACTATTATTGTCAATTATACCGATGCGCTAGCTCAAGTGGGCGGAATTACAGTTAAGGCAAAGGATTATTGGGTTGGGGGTGAAGCACAGCGATGAGGTTCAGGAAGCTTTCGCTTGAACAAAAAAACAGGTATTACGGACTGTATTTCATTCTTCCCTGGTTTGCAGGCTTTGTGTTCCTGTTTATGGTGCCGCTGCTGTCATCGCTCCGGTACAGCTTTAGCAATCTGCAAGTTACGAATGACGGCTTTAGCCTGGGTTTTATCGGACTGTCCAATTACCGGGAAGCTTTGTTCTCGCATGAATCGTACGTCAGAATATTGACGGAATCGGTCGTGGATATCGCCGTCAACACACCGCTCATCATCATATTCAGCTTGTTTTTTGCGGTGCTGCTTAATCAGCGGTTTAGAGGACGGGTGCTGGCCCGGGCGATCTTCTTCCTTCCCGTTATTTTGGCATCGGGCATTATCGCCAGCATCGAGAACGGAGATTTGATGCAATCCGTCGTTCGCAGCGCAAACGATACAACCGGCGGCGGCTTGTCCATTATGAAAAATCTAGAGCTCGCTGCCCTGCTCATCGAATCAGGGGTGAGCATCACCTTTGTGGAGTATTTGACAGGTGCCGTCAGCCGAATTTATGAAATCATCAGCCAATCGGGTGTCCAAATTTTGATTTTTCTGGCGGGTCTGCAGTCGATTTCTCCTTCTTTGTACGAGGCGGCTAAAATCGAAGGCTCAACTGGCTACGAGGCGTTCTGGAAAATTACATTTCCGATGATTAGCCCGTTAATTTTGACGAATCTCGTTTATACGATTATTGACAGCTTCATTAGTGATGAAACGAGCCGGCTAGTTGTAGATACGGCATTCAAAAGCTATGATTTTGGCCTCAGCGCGGCGATGGCGTGGATGTATTTTGCTGTCATTGCACTTGTGCTGTGGATTACGACATCGATTGTTTCACGCAAGGTGTTTTATCAAGATTAGCGGTTTAAGGGAGGAAGGATATGAAGAAGGAAACCGCTGCGATGCAACAGTCAACGAAAGAAAAATTGCATCATCGCATGGCATCCGCTGCCTATTGGCTAGAATTTGCGAAAAAATGGCTGTGGATGGCCGTCCGATTCGTACT
This sequence comes from Paenibacillus sp. JT22N15, assembly GCF_059383755.1. Lineage (NCBI taxonomy): Bacteria > Bacillati > Bacillota > Bacilli > Caryophanales > Paenibacillaceae > Paenibacillus > Paenibacillus sp. JT22N15. Next base: position 31,769 of record NZ_JBXENV010000024.1, read on the forward strand.
CATTTTTGGCATATCGTTTGTCATCGTCTACCCGATTCTATTAAAGCTGTCGATTGCATTCAAAAGCATGGATGATTTGTATGACTCTACAGTCATTTGGGTGCCGCATACGCTGACGCTTGACAATTTCAAGCTTGTATTCCAAGCGATGAACTACCCGCAAGTGCTGCTCAATACGCTGCTGCTATCTTCTGCGGTCATGCTGCTGCAGACGGTTACATGCGTGCTTGCTGGCTATGGCTTTGCCCGGGTGAAATTCAGAGGAAGCGGCCTTTTGTTCGCAGGCGTTATTTTTACCATTTTGGTGCCGGCCCAAACGATTATGGTTCCGCTTTATTTGCAATTTAAAAATTTTGATCTTTTCGGGCTGATGAAGCTGATTCAAGGCGAGCCCGCCAATCTGATCAACACCTACTGGCCGTTTATTATTTCGGCAGCGCTAGGCATGGGCGTCAAGACCGGCTTGTATGTGTATATTTTTCGCCAATTTTTCAAAGGGATTCCACGAGAGATTGAAGAAGCCGCCTATGTGGATGGGGCTGGCTACTTTACAACCTTCAGAAGCGTCATCTTGCCTAATGCGCTCCCGTCCATGGTGACCGTCATGCTGTTCTCGTTTGTGTGGCAGTGGAACGACTCTTTTTTTACAAACATGTATTTGAATGAGCCTAAGGTGATGTCGTCGATGATGGCTTCTTCCGGCTATGCGATTGCTACTTTCCTTAGCGGAGGGGGGCAGGCGGAAACGGCTTCCTATGTTCAGGATCCGTTCTTTATGTCCATGATGATGAATACCAGCGTCCTGATGGCTATACTGCCGCTTATTATTTTGTATTTGTTTGTGCAAAGGCATTTTGTAGAGAGTGTTGAACGATCAGGCTTGGTCGGATAGGAGAGGCGGATGAAAAAGAAATTGACAGTTGTAATCGTTTTGGCGTTCACGTCAGCTGTAGGCTTGTATTTCAATTTCGCATCGAATCGTTCGGATAGCGCAGGCAGCCCGAAAAAGGAGGAAGCCCAGGTCCAGCAGCTGACGCCGCCGGATGTAAATGTATCGCTCGACGCAGCTATCCGCTATCAAACGATCGATAATTTCGGCGCGTCCGACGCATGGTCGATGGAGCCTCTGGGCAAGCATTGGACGGAAGAAAATAAAAATCGCATTGCGGATTTGCTATTTTCAAGAGAGAAAGGAATTGGCCTGTCGGCCTGGCGCTTCAATATCGGTGCAGGCTCGATTGACACGGACCAGACGCGTATTCCAGATCCATGGAGGCGGGCGGAATCGTTCAAGCTTGCGGAGGAAGGGGAATATGATTGGAGCAGCCAGTCGGGTCAGCAATGGTTTCTTCAGGCGGCAAAGGATCGGGGCGTGGACACATTAATCGCATTCGTGAACAGCCCGCCGGTCTGGATGACAAAAAATGGTCATGCCCAGCCGGATTCAGAAGTCGGCTCTACCAATCTGAAAGAGGGTTATGAGGAAAAATTTTCGGCATTTTTAATCGATGTTTTGGAGCATTTTAGAAAGGAAGGCTTGGCATTCCAATATATAAGCCCGATTAATGAGCCGACCTGGGATTGGAATTTGGCCCAGCAAGAAAGCAACCGTTATAACAACGACGATCTTAAGCGTGTCATCCTTGAATTGCACCGGCAGTTGAAAGCAAGCGGCCTTGAGGCGCAAATCAGCGCCCCAGACGGCGTAGAAATTACAGCGCTGCTGGATGATGAATATTATGGGCAGTATGCAGGGAGCGGGACCTATTCGGGCGGGGCCAATAGTCTCGGAACAGGGAAATACCGGGAATATATTAAGGAGTTGCTCGGCGATCCCGTACTCCAGGAAGCGATTGGGAATAAAATCGCTTCGCATTCCTATTGGTCTGATTACAGCAATCCGGGCGACGACCGGCTGGGCAAGCTGAGGCAATTGCTGGCTGCCAATCTGAAAAAATACGACGAAAAGGCTAAATATTGGGTAACGGAATATTGTATTCTTGGCGAATATGGTCCGGGGCGTGACCTTGGCATGGAGCCTGCATTGCATGTGGCGCGTACGATACATTTTGATTTAACGGAAGCAAATGCAGCTGCTTGGCAGTGGTGGACCGCAGTGTCCAAGGTCGATTACAAGGATGGCCTGATCTATACGGATTTTAGCGAAGCGGGTGACGAGCAAAATATTCTGACCTCCAAAATGATGTGGGCGCTCGGCAATTACAGCAAATTTATTCGTCCCGGTGCGCAGCGCATCTCGCTTGCAGGACTGGATGAAGAAGCGCGCAGCGGCTTGCTGGGATCAGCTTATGTACATGAAGGAGAGCAGACGGTTACGGCTGTATTCGTCAATGACAGCGAGGATGACAAGCGCGTTCGGGTTTCATTGAATGGCGTGGATCAGCACCATTCCATTGCATTCATGGAACCGTATATTACGTCGGCGGGTCGAGATCTTGTCCGAGGGGAGAGCATTCCTGTACAAGGCGATTATTCGTTTGAAGCGATTATTCCAGCGAAGTCTGTCGTCACGTTGACGGGAGGCGGGGCAGAAGGCACGGCCGAACATTAAGTCAAAATAATAATCAAAACAATAAGTGAAATCAATAAGCAGGAAGCAGTAGGCGTTGATGGCCGATCATCAACGCTTTTTTTTGTTGTACGCCCAGCATGATCGTCATCTCTAGGGTGGAGTTCCCGAACGGGGCTGGAAAACAGCCATTGAGTTGGTAATATGTCTCGTAGAAATCTGGGATGTATAAATTCAGCCTCCAGCTTTCATATTAACAATTATAAATGGAGAAATAACAAGGAGGAGAATTGATGATGCAGCAGCAAACTACAGCGAATAACGATACACAGAATTCAATGAACAAAAATCACGGAGGACATGAGCTTTTTGATTTGCAGGAGGTATTGAATTGCAGCATTAGCGCAATGGATCAATTTATGATTTTCAGACAATATGCACAGGATCAGGAACTGCTTAATCTTATCGACAAGCAATATCAATTTATGCAATCGCAATACAATTTGACGGCCGAATGCTTTAAGACCGGGCAGGAGCCAAGCCAAAAAACTTCAACCTATTTGATTAAAGAGGTAACACCAACCATATTCGGCATGAAGCAAAGCTCGCCGAAAAAACCGATACAATCACTAGCCGATGTCAACGATGCCGGAGTATGCGGTTTTATGCAAGGCATCGTTAAAAGCCATGCTTCGCTGTTAACGACGTCTGCTCTTGAAGCAACAAACCCGGTTGTCCGTCGTGTACTCGCTTCCCAAGTGCAAAATTTTATTGAAATGTCCTATGAGCTCTTTCTGTATCAAAATAAAAATGCTTATTATCAGGTGCCGCAATTAAATGATGCTGATATGCAGCAAATTTTGAATACATTTTCACCAACCTCCGAAACACCGCAAATGCCAGAGCCTAATAAAGGAACAGCCCTTCATTAACAGCAACATTTAGAAAAAATAAAAGTTTACTGTTGAATTAAGTACCCCTATGCAACTAAAAAGACGCCCGGTCCCCATTCCGGGCGTCTTTCTACTAAATAGAACTGGAGGCTGATTGTGGTGAAAGAGCGGAATAAACTATCGGTTGCTGCATTAGGCGGGGTTAATGAGATCGGCAAAAATATGTACATTTTACAATACGCGGACGATATCATCGTTATTGACTGTGGATCTAAATTTCCTGATGAGAGTTTTTTGGGTATTGACCTCATTATTCCGGATGTAACCTATTTGTTAAATAATACAGAAAAGGTAAAGGCTCTACTCATAACACATGGACATGAGGATCATATTGGCGGCATTCCTTATTTTTTGAAACAACTGAATATCCCGATTTATGCCTCAAGATTAACCATTGGCCTGATTGAAATAAAGCTGAAGGAGCATGGCCTTCTTCGTACAACGCAGCTAAATTTAATTGATTCGAATTCGCGTATCGCCTTTGGTCCGATTCAGGTGTCATTTTTCAGCACTAACCATAGTATTCCGGATTGCTTGGGAATTGCCCTGCATACACCTGAAGGAACAGTTGTACATACAGGCGATTTTAAATTTGATATGTCACCTGTCAATCATCAATATCCTGATCTTCATCGAATGGCTGATATTGGTAAAAGTGGCGTGCTGCTGCTGCTGTCAGAAAGCACGAATGCCGAACGGCCTGGTTTTACGCCATCGGAACGGCTTGTTGGGGATCACATTACAGAAGCATTCAGCAAAGCTCAGCAGAAGGTGTTTATTTCAACTTTCGCGTCTAACGTCCATCGGGTTCAGCAAATCGTTGACGCGGCCGCTAAAACGGGCCGAAAGCTTGTCCTGCTTGGCCGAAGCATGGTGAATGTAACTTCTGTAGCCAAGGAGTTAGGCTATTTAACCATTCCAGAGGATATGCTTATAGATGCCGGAGATACGGATCGTTATGCCCCTGAAAATATTGCTGTCCTATGTACAGGAAGCCAGGGAGAGCCTATGGCTGTACTCTCACGTTTGGCAAGCTCGAATCATCGGCAAATCGAAATTATGCCGGGAGATACGGTTATTATTGCCGCAACCGCTATTCCGGGTAATGAGCGCAATGTTGCGCGCATCATTGACAATCTTTATTTGCTTGGCGCGAATGTTATATATGGCTCGGGAAGCGCAACAGGTATGCACGTATCCGGTCACGGTAACCAAGAAGAGCTGAAATTAATGCTTACCTTAATGAAGCCCAAATATTTTATTCCGGTTCATGGCGAATTCCGCATGCTTTATCAACACCAGCAGCTTGCGAGGTCGGTGGGAGTTGCCGAGGAGAACATTTTTATCGTGAACAATGGAGAGACCGTGGAAATCGAAAACCAAATTGCACGTAAAGGTAGTAAAATCCCTGTGGGCAATATGTTGGTGGACGGATTAGGGATTGGAGATATTGGGAATGTTGTACTCCGCGACCGCAAACAGCTCTCGGCTGACGGCATTCTTGTTATTGTCATCACACTTAGTAAAACGGAAGGGCATATTCTTTCTGGTCCGGACATCATTTCCCGGGGATTTGTTTATGTTCGGGACTCCGAAGCGCTCATGCGAGAGATCAATCAACTTGTGGAATCGACAGTTGATAAACTGCTGGAGGAGCACGGAAGCCAGTGGAATATGATGAAGAAGACGTTAAGAGACACCTTGGGACGGTTCTTATTTGCCCAAACCAAAAGAAGGCCAATGATTCTCCCGATCATTATAGAGGTGTGAATAATAATGCTTGTTTTGTAAATCATATAGGGATGTTTTTCGAAAGGAGGGATATGAATTGGCTAAGCAGCAAGGGCATGGCGCACAAAATACAACTACTCGCACCTCGGACAAGCAAGGCAGTAAAGCGAGCAAGGGCGGAAATAAATCATAGTAAAAAAGAGTTTAGTTGCTATCGACCATTAATCCACAATTGCAGCCTTTAGATCAGCGATGATCTAAGGGCTAATTTGTATTTCATAACACAGGTGCGTAAGGGCAAGAGATTGGTGGCCATCGAAAGCTTTATCTCTGTGATGCATCATATAGCGGTATTCCCTGATTAATTCGACATATATGTGACAATTAAAGGTGATAAAAATTTATTTAGTGCGTCATAAAAATATTTATGTTGTATTATAAAAGTGTAATGATGTATGCTATTAGCAAATAAGCGAAGGGGGAATGAGGAAATGCACCGCGGGGTTGGCATTAGCGGAATGGGGAGAATCGGACGGCTGCTCGTTAGGAAAATGTTGTCTGAGCCGAATCCGGCAGTTGTGTTGAGGGCGATTAACAGCGTTTATCCTGTGGAGACCATTGCTCATCTATTGAAATACGATTCGGTACATGGGAGCTGGAAGGCAGATATACGGACTCGCGATCAGCAGCTGGTCATTAACGGACATCCCATACAGGTCGTATATGAAAGAGCGCCGGAAAACATTAAGTGGCATCGTTATGGCGTCGAGCTGGCCATTGACGCAACCGGGAAATTCAATGATCGGCAAGGTGCGCTGAAGCATATTGCTTCAGGGGCTGATCGGGTGCTGATTACAGCGCCTGGCAAGCAAATGGACTTGACGATTGTGATGGGTGTTAATGAGCACCTTTATCGCCCGGAGGAGCATCAGCTGTTATCAGCCGCCTCCTGTACGACAAACTGTGTGGCTCCGGTCCTTCATGTACTGGATCAAGCGTTCCGTGTCCAGTCTGGCTGGATGACGACGGTGCATTCCTATACTTCTGATCAAAATCATTTGGACAATCCGCACGAGGATTTGCGCAGAGCTAGATCCTGCACCCAGTCTATTGTGCCTACGACGACAGGAGTCGGCAAGGCGCTTGCAGATGTGCTGCCGCATTTGTCCTCGCGCATTCAGGGCATGTCGCTGCGTGTTCCGACGCAGGATGTATCGTTAATTGACCTCACCGTTCAAACGGAGCGCCATACGACAGCCGCGGAAGTAAATGCAGTTTTGAAAGCGGCTGCAGAAGGCAGCAAGTCTTCTTATATCGGCTTTGCACAGGAGCCGCTCGTATCGGCCGACTATATTGGCTGTTCGAAATCGGCTATGGTAGACGGGCTTTCGACGATGGTCATGGACAATCAGATTAAAGTAATTGCTTGGTATGACAATGAATGGGCATATGCATGCCGCGTAATGGATGTAGCCAATCTAATGATGGAAAGGGTGAAGGATTCATGCGAAATCACGGTATAGAAATGGGAGCCATTTATTGCAAGCACTGCATGACGCTGATTGATACACAACCAACGAAGAAGGTAACTAATTATTATTCGGAATGCAAGGAAGAGGCATGTGTGGTGTCGAGGTCTGGGGGCGGACTAGTCAGCTCGGGGCACATGCAAGTAAGTGGAAATGGGGCAGGCGGATACACACAGACGGGAGGAAGTCAGGCATGAGCATCATGGAGTCGAGACTGCGTCAGCAAGGCGTACATTATCAAATGACGACAGAGCAGCTAATGGAACAAGCGATTAAACGCGGCGAAGGAACGAAGCTGGAATCGGGAGCGCTTCGGGTGCTGACAGGGCAATATACAGGCCGTTCGCCCAAAGACAAGTTTATTGTATGCGAGCCGTCTTCGCTGCCGCAAGTGGCTTGGGGCAAAGTGAACCAGCCGCTTTCGCCGGAGCATTTTAACCAATTGTATGAAAAAGCAAAGCGTTATATGGAGCAGCAAGAGCTGTTCATCTTTGACGGCTATGCTGGTGCGGATGAAGCGTACCGCCTGCCGATTCGCGTTATTAATGAATATGCCTGGCATAATCTATTTGCCCGCCAGCTGTTCATTCGTCCAAGCGAGGAGCAGCTTGCCTCCCATAAGCCTGAATTTACCGTCATCGCCCTTCCGGGGCTCAAGGCAGATCCTGCATGTGACGGTACAGCGTCCGAAACGTTTATTTGCATCTCTTTTGAGCAAAAAATCGTGCTGATTGGCGGAACGGAATATGCGGGCGAGATGAAAAAGTCGATTTTCAGCGTGCTTAACTACTTGCTGCCTCTGCAGGGCGTCCTGTCGATGCATTGCTCGGCGAATGTAGGCGAGCAGGGCGATACGGCGCTGTTCTTCGGCCTATCGGGCACGGGCAAGACGACGCTTTCTGCCGATCCTTCGCGCCGCCTCATCGGAGATGACGAGCATGGCTGGTCGGAGGATGGCGTGTTCAACTTCGAAGGCGGCTGCTATGCGAAATGCATTGGGCTGAGCGAAGAGAAGGAGCCGCAAATTTGGCAGGCCATCCGCAGCGGCGCTGTGCTGGAAAATGTAGCGCTAGATGCGCAGACAGGGCAGCCTGATTATAACAGCAATATTCTGACGGAAAATACGCGTGCTGCTTATCCATTGGAGCATATTCCAGGGGCGGTGCTGGCCGGAAAAGCAGGCCATCCGAACGTTATTTTGTTTTTGACCGCTGACGCTTGCGGCGTATTGCCGCCGATTTCCAGGCTGACGAAGGAGCAGGCTATGTATCATTTTCTATCGGGCTATACGTCCAAGCTTGCGGGTACGGAGCGTGGAGTAACGGAGCCGGAAGCGACGTTTTCCGCTTGCTTCGGAGCGCCGTTCCTGCCGCTTGAGCCAAGTGTATATGCAGAAATGCTCGGTGAAAAAATCGCCCAGCATGATGCCAAAGTGTATTTGGTAAATACGGGCTGGTCCGGTGGGCCGCACGGCATAGGGCAGCGGATGAACCTGCGATATACGCGGGCGATGGTAACGGCCGCGATTAATGGCAGCATTGAGCAGGCTGAATTTATCGCCGATCCGGTGTTTGGCCTGAGCTGCCCGCTCACGGTAGAAGGCGTGCCGGATGCGGTGCTCCTGCCCCGTGAAGCATGGCAGGATAAGGCGGCCTATGATCAGCAGGCGGCCAAGCTTGCCGCACAATTTGAGAATAATTTCCGCAAATTCGTTGGCGTAAGCGCGGAAATTGCCGCCGCTGGTCCAGTGGGACTGCCAGACGAGCGCTGATAGAAGAACGGGATAGTAGTGAAACAAGGGACTGCTTTTAGGCTGTAGAAGCCTTGAAGCAGTCCCTTGTTATTTTTCAGTTAAGTTCTACCCTAGCATGGCGGCTTGCCGCTTGTACTGATCCTCTAATACGAGGCAGACCATCGCTTCCACAACGGGGACAATTCTCGGACAAATGCAAGGGTCGTGCCGCCCCTCGGTTCTAATTTCCTGCTCCTCGCCGTGAATGTTGACCGTTTGCTGCGGGACCGAAATGGAGGAGGTCGGCTTAACGCTTATACGAAAAATAATATCCTGTCCCGTGCTGATGCCCCCTATGATGCCGCCCGAATGATTGCTGAGAAATCCGTCGCCGCTCATCCCGTCATTATGCTCGCTGCCGAGCATGGAGGCGGCAGCGAAGCCAGCGCCAAATTCAATGCCTTTCACGGCGCCAATCGATAGCATCGCTTTCGCAAGCTCCGCATCCAATTTGTCAAATACCGGCTCTCCAAGACCAGGCACTACGCCACGAATCCGGCATTCTACAATGCCGCCGCAGCTGTCGCCAATGGCTGCGAGCTGTTCAATCTTGCTGATCATTTTCGCTCCGGCGGTGGCGTCACAGGCACGCACGGCATTTTGTTCTATGATGCTCTCATCGAAGGTTTCGCATTCAATGCCTCCGATAGCCTGCGTATAGGCAAGCACCTGCACGCCCCTTTGCTCCAGCAGCTTGCGGGCAATGGCGCCGCCCGCTACTCTTCCCGCCGTTTCTCTGCCAGAAGCCCGTCCACTTCCTCTGTGATCGCGAATGCCATACTTTTGCAAATAAGTGAAATCGGCATGGCCCGGGCGAAAGGAATGCTGGATATCGCTATACGCATCCGGCCTCATATCCTGATTATGCAAAATAACGAAGAGCGGCGTTCCAGTCGTTTTTCCCTCGAACATGCCCGACAAAATATGAACGATATCATATTCCTTGCGCGGGGAAGTGACGGACGATTGCCCGGGCTTGCGCCGGTCCATTTGCCGCTGAATGTAGGCTTCATCAAGTTCGATGCCCGGCGTTACGCCATCGACAATGACACCAACCGCCTCGCCATGGGACTCGCCAAAGGTTGTGATTTTAAAAGCTTCTCCGAATGTGTTTCCTGCCATAATGGATCATCCTCTGCGTCTATTCGTTTATTTGAAAGCCTAGTGCAGCCAATTGCTCAAAATAATTCGGGTTTGTTTTGGAGACACAGCCCGGATCGGAAATTTGTAGATTAGAAACTTTCGAAGCCATTAAGGAAAGGGCCATAGCCATGCGATGGTCATCATGGCTATTTAATAAAGCGGCTTGCGGCTTGCCGGGAAAAACGGTTAGGCCATCTTCATATTCCAATACGCGAATGCCTAGTTTACCCAATTCCGTGCAAATAGCAGCTATCCGGTCACATTCGTGATGTCTAATATGAGCGGCATCTTTAAGTGTAATGGGGCCATCTGTAAAAATAGCAAGGACAGCGAGCGTCAGCGTTTGATCCGACCATTTTTGCATGCTGACGGTAAAGCCGCCCTTCAAACGCTCTGGTCCTTGGACTTCAATAAAGCTTGCGCCGCGGACAATCGTACAACCCATCTGCTCCAGCACGCCGAGCATTGCAATATCTGGCTGGCTTGTACGGCTGGCGTCAATGCCTTCCGTTCTTATGCGCCCTGCGGAAAGCGCGGCGAGAGCCCAGAAATAACAGCAGGTCGATACATCAGGCTCCAGAAGGACGGAGCGCGCTTCATATTTTCCCGTAGGTATCGTAATGCAGGGGGCGTCTGTGTCCAGAGATGCAACAGGTGCTGCACCAAACAAAGCCATCATCGCAAGGGTCATTTCGACATAATCTTTTTGCACGACTTCCCCATCTATGCGCACTGTAATCGGAGCTTTCGCATAAGGGGCGGCTAACAGCAAACCGCTTATGAATTGACTTGATGTAGAGCCAGGCAGCAGCACCGTCCCGCCCTGCAATCCGTTTGCCCGAAGGACGAAGGGGAGTGAACGCTCGGCTTGCTCGTATTCAAACGCTGCTCCTAAATGCGTCAGTGCATCCAGCAAGGGAGCCAGCGGCCGCTCGTGCAACCGTCTAGTGCCTTTGATCGCCCAAACGCCGTCTCCAATGGCTAAAGCTCCGGGCAAAAAACGCGCAATCGTGCCGGCAGCTCCGACGTACAGCTCGCCAGATGAGATAGGCCAGTTTCCTCCGCAGCCATCCACATAAGCGGTGTCTCCTTCGATAGTGATCTTTACTCCGAGCTGCTTTAATGCGGCAATGCACCAGTAGGAATCATCGCTTAATAATAAACCGTCAATTTGCGATTTTCCTACGGCAAGCGCGGCTATAATGAGGGCACGGTTAGTTAAGCTTTTGCTTCCCGGTATGCGCACCGTTCCTTCCAATGCTCCGCTTGGAGGATTCAGGGTCACCTGCTGTTTATCGCTATGGGCCGACCATGGGGAGCGTGCAGCTAGATCGGGCTGGAATCCGTCCATATTTCCACCTCTTTTGTTTTCTTGTCTAAACCCGATTATAATGAAGAAAATGAAATAAGTGAAATTGGATTTTATCAAAAATGATATAGAGGTGGTCTATACCAAATGTTCAATCTGGAATGGTATCGCATTTTTCTGCATACAGCACGCTGCAAAAATTTAACAAGAGCGGCGCAGGAGCTGCATATTACGCAGCCATCGGTCAGCTATGCGATTAAGCAGATGGAGGAGGCTTTGCAGCTCAAGCTTTTTCATCGGCTGTCGAAGGGTGTCGAGCTTACCGAAGAAGGGCAAGCTCTGCTGGGCTATGTAGAGCAATCCTTTTCCATGCTGGATTCTGCGCAAAAGCATTTGCAAAATATGAAGCTGCTGAACGAGGGTGAAATTCGCATCGGGGCGAGCGATTCGCTGATTAAGCATCTTTTGCTGCCGCAATTAAATACCTTTCATCGCGATTATCCGGGTATTCGAATCCGGCTTTCGCATGGGAAAACGCCTGATATTACGCAGCGCTTAAGGGAAGGCGAAATCGATTGTGCCATCATCCATCTGCCCATAAACGATTCACAGCTGAATATTCAGACGCTTGCGGTGCTGGAGGATTGTTTTGTAGTTGGGGAGGCTTATGCGGAGCTAGCCCGCCGTTCGGCAGCGAATGGAGCTTTGTCGATGCAGCAGCTGGCTGAGCTGCCGCTCCTGTTATTATCTCCGGGCAGCAGCACGAGGGAGTTTATTGAACAATGGTTTGCGGGCAAGGGACAGGTGGTAAAGCCGGATATCGAGCTTGGCAGCATTGATTTGCTCGCCCAGTTCGCCAGGCTCGGTTACGGGGCCGCCTTCATTAGCCGTTCTTTTGTGCAGGAAGAATTAAATAATGGCATGTTGTTTGAATTATTAGTAGAAGACCCGCTTCCACCGCGCAGCATCGGACTTGCCGTACGTCAGGACAGAAAGCTGTCGGTTGCGGCTGAACGCTTCGTCGAGCTGTTTATGCCAGCTGGCGATGAGGGAAATTAAATAAGTTCTGATCAGATTAGACTTGCCAAGCTTACTCGGTACATCACTCGGTAAATCCGAATATGTTCCATCAGCATCCGTACATTGTTCATGGCGCCTGCTGGTGTGAACCATGTACCATAAAGAAAAAGCGTTCTCTGCACAACCTAGTGTGGTAGCGGATGATGAGATGATCACCCTATCCATAGAGGACAGAAAAGGTGGCCATATGAGCACAGCGAGCAGGCAGCTGCCCCGTAAACTGACAATTACAATGTGGGATTTCTCTTGGTATACGATGACGACGCCGGGGGAGCCTTACAGCGATTTAGCTGCAAGATATAAAGAAGCGGTAGAGCGGGGCTACAATACGATTCGCATTTGTGCAATGCCACTCATGCTGTTTACGGAATCGGGCGTTCGCCCTGGACCGCTGCGCTTCGGCAATTTGGGCGAGGTGGGGCAGCGGACGCGCTGGTACAATTGCAAAGGCGGAGCAGAGCTGGACGGGCATGCGCAGCTATTGGAGCTATTCAAGCAAGCGAAGGCTCACAACTGCTATATTATTCTTTCCTCGTGGGAATACCAGCAAAGTCCGAGCTTTCTGGCGGAGCCCTATTTGCGCGATTTGCTGGCGGATATTCCGCCGGACCAGCGGTTTATGGCACTGGCGAAGTCGATGGATCAGCTCATTTCATATGTGAAGGCAGCGGGCTATGGCGAGCAAATCGCTTATGCCGAGCTGCATAATGAGGTCGAATTTGGACAATTGACCGACATTGCAACTGAGCAGGGCGTTGCTGGCTCCAATACGCCGGGCCTTGTGCAAATTATGCAGCCCTACATCGAAGAAGCGGTTGCGTTTTTGCGCGAGCAGCATCCTGAGCTGTTAATGACGGCAAGCTATACGCTGAATGAGGCTTACCCGAAAGCTTATGTGGCGCGAAATATGCAGGTGGCCCATTTTCATCTGTACATTAAAGGCGTGCTGCAGGAGCTGATGGATCAGGCAGGCATCGACAATGAAGCGGTGCCGTTTCCAAATGAGCTGGTGCAATCGCTGCTGCGGGAGGACGCGCCGCCGTTCGAGAGCTGGCAGCTTCCGGCAGGGCAGGAATGGCGGATGCAGGGCAATCCGGTCGGCATGAAGCTGCTTTATCTGCATGATTGGGCTGATCCGGATCAATGGGATTTGTATTTGTACGACCATTATGGCAGCCACAAGCTGGCGATGCTCCAGAAGGCGGATTTTCGTTTTGAGGAGCTGCATGAATGGGCGGGGCAAACGGAGCTGCCTATTGTCATTGGCGAAGGTTATGTGGGCTACACGCCGCTGCATGCGGGCTTTGAGGAAGGGCCGATCGGCAAATTTATTGCCGAATATGCGATTCGCAAAGGGATGAAGCTGGGCTTCTGGGGGATGGTGCTCTGCTCCAATTGCGCGCCCCATCATCCGTTCTGGGACGATATAGCGTGGCAGCAAAAGTGGAACCGGTTTATTATGGAATCGTAAATAAATTCATGAGGCAATGATAGCGCAAGCGAAAATCACATAGAGACGAGATAAAGCTTCTTTTTCGAGCATGCCGATGGCGTGCGGGGAAAGAGGCTTTTTCTCTCCATTCGCCCGCCCTATTTGCTATAATCGGTATAGATGATCTTATTTACCAATCTAATAGGCGAGAGGAAGATACATATATGCCATTGCTGAAAGGGCAAAAAGCGGACGTGACCAAGGGGAAAAGCTTCGGCAAGCTGGCTGTGCAGTTTGGCTGGATAGCTGGAAAAAGCGAGCTTGGCATCGATGCTGCGGCGTTTCTGCTGTCAGAGCGCGGCCGCTGTGAGCGGGATGAGGATTTTATTTTTTATGGCAATCCATTGGCGGCGAATGGCGCGGCCGAGCATAAATCAAGCAGCCAGCAGCATGGCATGGAAGCGGGCGATCAAGAAGGAATCGAGCTAGTGCTTGGGCGCCTGCCAGAGCAAATAGCGAAAGCGGCCTTTACGGTGACGATCTATGATGGCGAGCAGCTCGGACATGCTTTTCAGGATGTAACGGGGCTTTATGTGCGGCTGGTTAACCTGGACACGGGGGAAGAGCTGCTGCGCTACGAATACGGTGCGGATTTGGTGAAGGAGACGGCGGTCGTAGCTGGGGAGCTGTATCGTCACAATGGCGAGTGGAAGTTTAGCGCGATTGGCAGCGGGTTTTACGGCGGACTTGCTGCATTATGCTTGAATTATGGGCTGGAGCTGGAAGGAAATGCGTCGGCGGGCGAGAATGAGTCATCCCAAGCTCTAGCTCATGACCAAGCTCGGGCAGAGGCAGCTGCGTCGGCGACATTGGAAGCACCTGTACAAACCGCCTCCCTTAGCAAAATTGATTTCCGCAAAAAGCTCGTGCAATACACACTGGAGAAAAAGCAGCTGACGAACGTCGTGGCCAGAGTAGGCATCGTGCTGGATATTTCCGGGTCTATGCAGACGCTGTATAAAAACGGCACCGTTCAGGAAGTCGTGGAGCGGATTTTGGCCGTTGCCAGCAAGTTCGATGATAACGGCACGCTCGACGTGTGGGTATACGATAATGAATACAGCCGTTTGCCGTCGGTAACGGAGCGCGATTTTGGCCAATATGTCGATAAAAATATTTTAAACAATGACCTTATTCATAAGTTTGGACGCAATAATGAGCCTCCGGTGATGGAGGATGTCATTCGCAAATATACGGTAGAGGAAAATGATCCTACACCTGTGTTCATTATTTTTATTAACGATGGCGGGGTAGTCAAGTCGATTAAGCATACGATTACCCATTCGGCGGTGCAGCCGATTTTCTGGCAGTTTGTCGGCATCGGAAACTCCAATTTCGAAGTATTAAAGCGGCTGGATACGATGGAGGGGCGAATCGTAGATAATGCGAGCTTCTTCCATTTGGACGATATTGCGGCCGTGTCGGATGAGAATTTGTATGATCAGCTGCTGAATGAGTTCCCGATGTGGATAAAAGCGGCGAAGGAACAACGCATTATTCGGCCATAACCAAAAGGGAATTATGCACTGCTCTGAACCAGGACGAAGCGACTCAAAGGCTATTGCAGCTGGCTAGAGCGCCCGGGTTCAGAGCTTTTTTTGCGTGCGGCGAGTTTCAAATAACTGATTTTCATATGAAAATATATCCATTTTATATAGTGCTTGGCTTAAAATTTATGTGCTAAAATGAAAGCGTATACATTTGGGAGAGAGTGGGTGCTCATCCATATTTATATTTTAGGTGTTTGCGTTATATCATTCCAATTGAGGAGGGTATTCATTTGATCAAACATTCAATGCGCAAGCTGGGCACGCTGGCCCTAGCGATCACAGTTGTCGCCGGCACCGTAATAATCGGCAACCCGCTAGAGGCGCAAGCGGCACCAAGTGAAGCGTACACGTGGAAAAATGTAGTGACTGGCGGGGGCGGAGGTTTCGTTCCGGGATTTGTTTTTAATAAAAAAGAGCCTGGGCTGCTGTATGCCCGTACGGATGTGGGCGGTGCTTATCGTTACAACGCAGCAACTGGCAGCTGGAAGGCGCTGCTGGACCACGTGAGCTGGGATGAGTGGAATAAGACCGGCGTGGATGCGCTGGCAACCGATCCGATTGATCCGAATCGCCTGTATATTGCGGCTGGCTCCTATACGAATGAATGGGACCCGCATAACGGCTATATTATGCGTTCCACGGATAAAGGAGACACTTGGCAGGAAACGCAGCTGCCTTTCAAGGTTGGCGGCAATATGCCAGGGCGATCCATGGGCGAGCGGCTGATGGTAGACCCGAATAAAAACAATATTTTGTATTTTGGCGCACGCAGCGGCAACGGCCTGTGGAAAAGTACCGACTATGGCGTAACGTGGAGCAAAGTAACGGCATTCCCGAATCCGGGCAATTTTGTGGAGGACCCGACGTATCCTTATTTGGCGGATAAAATGGGGCTCGCCTGGATTACGTTTGACGAATCGACGGGCTCGCCTGGAACGGCGACGCAAACGATTTATGTCGGTGTAGCAGATACAGCGAGCAGCATTTACCGCAGTACGAATGGCGGCACAACCTGGTCTGCCGTGGCAGGACAGCCGACGGGCTATTTGCCGCATCATGGCGAGCTGGATTCAAATGGACAGCTGTATGTTACATATAGCAACGGCACAGGTCCATATAACGGTTCGAAGGGCGATGTTTGGAGGTTGAATACAGCCACTGGCGTATGGACGAACATTAGCCCAGTCCCTTCAAGCAGCGCGGATAATTATTTCGGCTATGGCGGCCTTGCGGTTGATGCCCAACAACCTGGCACGCTGATCGTCGCAACGCTAAATTCATGGTACCCGGACGCCAACCTTTATCGCAGTACGGATAGCGGCGCAACGTGGAAGCCGATTTGGCAGTATGGCTCTTACCCGAACCGCACTTTCTCCTACACGCAGGATATTTCGGCTGCTCCATGGCTCGATTGGGGCGTAAGTTCTGCGCCGCCGGAGGTATCGCCTAAGCTTGGCTGGATGATTGGCGATATTGAAATTGATCCTTTCAACTCTGACCGCATGCTATATGGCACAGGCGCTACGGTGTACGGCACGACGAACTTGACGGCTTGGGATAGCGGCGGCAAAGTGGCATTGTCTGTTATGGCCAAGGGCATTGAGGAAACGTCAATCAAAGAATTGATTAGCCCGCCGACTGGCGCTCACCTGTTAAGCGCCATGCTTGATGTATCAGGCTACCGACATAATGATTTAACGGCGGCACCTGCAAAAATGTTCATCAGTCCAAGCAGCTCCACGAGCATAGACTTCGCTGAACTAAACCCTGGATTCATTGCGCGCGTTGGAAATGCAGATAAGGCGAAATATCCTAATGAAAAATCGATTGCTCTGTCCTACGATGGCGGAACGAACTGGTATAGCCCGAATGCAGAGCCATCCAATACAACGGGCGGCGGTTTTATAGCCGTTGCGGCTGATAACAGCTCGCTCGTATGGAGCACCTCTGATGTCGGCGTTTATTATTCCAAAACGACCGGTAACTCATGGACAGCAAGCACAGGCGTTCCAGCCGGTGCGAGAGTGGTTTCAGACCGCGTCAACAAAAACAAATTTTATGCGGCAGCGGCAGGCAAGTTCTATGTCAGCACCGACGGCGGCGCGACGTTCACGATGTCGGCAGCAGCAGGGCTTCCAGCTGAAGGCAATATGAAATTTAAAGCGCTTCCAGGCGTGGAAGGCGATATTTGGCTGGCTGGCGGCAACGAGGACAGCGGCGTGTATGGATTGTGGCATTCGACGAACTCGGGCGCATCGTTTACGAAGCTTAGCAACGTCGAGGAAGCAGATGTAGTTGGCTTCGGTATGGCAGCGCCGGGCCAGACGTATCCTGCACTTTATGTATCCGCGCAAATCGATCAGGTCAGAGGATTTTTCCGCTCCGATAATGGCGGGGCAAATTGGGTGAGAATTAATGATGACCAGCATCAATATGCGTTTACTGGCGAAACGATCACGGGCGATCCGCGCATCTTCGGACGCGTATATATCGGCACGAATGGCCGTGGTATTGTCTACGGCGATACGGTGAATGGTCCAACGCCAACACCTACGCCGACAGCTACACCAACACCAACAGTGACACCAACGCCAACACCAACGCCGACAGCGACACCAACAGCGACGCCAACACCAACAGTGACACCGACGCCGACGCCGACGTCAACGCCAACACCGTCCCCAGCAGGCAGCTTTAAAGTGCAGCTGTTTAACGGCGGTACAGCGGCAACGACAAACACGCTAAGTCCAAAAATCAAACTGGTGAACACAGGCACAAGTTCACTCAATCTGGCTGATGTAAAGCTCCGTTATTATTACACGATTGACGGCGAGCAAGCCCAAAGCTTCTGGTGCGACTGGTCGACCGTTGGCAGCGCCAACGTTCTCGCTTCCTTCGTCAAGCTGCCGACGGCCGTAACGGGAGCAGACTATTATGTAGAAATTAGCTTTGCCAGCGCTGCGGGCTCAGTGGCAGCAGGCCAAAGCATCGAGCTGCAAACGCGGATTTCGAAGGACAATTGGAGCAACTATACACAAACAGGCGATTATTCGTTCAATTCCAGCGCGACAAGCTATGTAGACTGGAACAAAACAACCGGCTATGCAGCGGGCAGCCTGCAATGGGGCGTAGAGCCATCTTAATTTAAAAAAGAGTAAAAGGCTCATGCACCAGTTTGTAAGGTGCATGGGCCTTTTATGCTGGCGCTGCCGTCGTTTTTGGTCACCAAAGTGATATTAAAGAGGTAACGATTCGACTAGTTTCGAGGCGGCTCCTTGCTTGATAATTTAAGTAAGCGTTTCCATTGCAGATAAAAAAACGAAAAGGAGGCTATTACGCATGAAGCAGCAGCTCAAACGGTTCATGATTTTTTCACTGTTGCTAGCTATCGTTTGCGGGTGGATGACAGCCGATATGAAGGCCAGCGCCGCAGATAGCAATGCTTTCGTTACGACATCAGGAAGCAAGTTTCAGCTGGACGGCGAGGACTTTTATTTTGCCGGAACGAACAACTATTATTTCCACTATAAGTCGCAAAAAATGGTCGATGACGTGTTTGCGGACATGGTGGCGATGAATCTCAAGGTGATCCGAATTTGGGGCTTCCATAATGGACAGCCGCAGGATAATGCCGTCCTGCAGCCGACTCCCGGCGTATATGACGAATTGGGATTTACCAAGCTGGATTATGCGATTTATAAGGCTGGACAGTCGGGCGTTAAGCTGGTTATTCCATTCGTAAACAACTGGGATGATTTTGGCGGCATGAATCAGTATGTTGCATGGTTTAATGCTGGCTCGCATGATGCTTTTTATACGAATGCTTCTATTAAACAAGCTTATAAAAACTATGTAAACTACATGCTCAACCGGGTGAATACGTACACAGGCGTTAAATATAAAGATGATCCTGCCATTATGGCATGGGAGCTGGCGAATGAGCCGCGGGCCCAATCCGACACAACGGGCAACAAGCTTGTTAATTGGGCGGATGAGATGAGCACCTACGTCAAATCGCTCGATGCGAATCATTTGGTCGCTGTAGGGGATGAAGGCTTTTATAACATTCCGGGGCATTCGGATTGGATGTATGGCGGCGGGGAAGGCGTTGATTGGGAAAGGCTGATTGCGCTGCCGAATATTGATTACGGCACGTTTCACCTATATCCGGATCATTGGAACCGTACAGCGCAGTGGGGCACGCAGTGGATTATCGACCATATCGAGGACGGCAATGCGGCGCAGAAGCCAGTCGTGCTGGAGGAATTCGGCTATCAAAATCAAGCGACCCGCAATCAGGTTTATGCTGCTTGGCTCGGTGCGGTTGAGCAATATGGCGGTGCGGGCAGCCAGTTTTGGATTTTAACAGGCATTCAGGATGATAATACGCTGTATCCCGATTATGACGGCTTCCGCATCATATATCCAAGCGCGACGGCTACGCTGCTGACTAATCACGCAAATGTGATGAATGCCAAATCGGGCGGGGGTACTGGGCCGATACCGACAGTGCCGGCAGCGCCGCAAGGCGTAACAGCTACGGCAGGCAATAGCCAGGCGGCGCTGTCCTGGCAGGCGGTCAGCGGAGCGACCAGCTACAACATTAAGCGCGCAGCTTCAAGTGCGGGCCCCTTTGCCACAGTAGGCACGACAAGCAGCACCAGCTATGTGAACACGGGGCT
This sequence comes from Paenibacillus sp. JT22N15, assembly GCF_059383755.1. Taxonomy (NCBI): domain Bacteria; kingdom Bacillati; phylum Bacillota; class Bacilli; order Caryophanales; family Paenibacillaceae; genus Paenibacillus; species Paenibacillus sp. JT22N15. Next base: position 51,560 of record NZ_JBXENV010000024.1, read on the forward strand.
GGTCAATGGGACGACTTATTATTATGCCGTTAGCGCGGTGAACACCGTGGGCGAATCGGTAAATTCCTTGCAGGCAAGTGCAACGCCAGCCCTCCCGAATACAGGCCCAAGCGAGCTTAAGGTCCAATACAAGAACGGCGATTCTGCCGCTCTGGACAATCAATTAAAGCCGCAATTCCGCATCATCAATTCGGGTACATCAGCGGTGCCGCTTCATGAGCTCACTATTCGTTATTGGTATTCGGCAGATGGCTCGCAGCCGCAAATTTTCGATTGTGACTATGCAACCGTAGGCTGCTCCAATCTTAGTGGCAGCATTGCCGCGTCAGGCAAGACGAGCGCAAATGCCGACACTTATTTGGAAATCAGCTTTGGTACGGGAGCTGGGAATATTTCAGCTGGCGGCGGCCATACCGGCGAAATGCAGAACCGCATCCATAAAAATAGCTGGACCAACTATGATGAGACCAATGACTATTCGTATAATGCGGCGAATACAGCTTTTGCCGATGCCAGCCGTGTCACCTTGTATCGCAGCGGGGTGCTCGTATGGGGGGAAGAGCCGTCGTAATGACGGCTCTTTCTTTTCTATTTTTTCTTCGAAATATGTTCAGAAAAGGTTCAGAATAGAAGTTATAATAGGAGATAGAAACGAAAACGATAGCTTGCACGAATAAGCAGTGCCTGGTGAGTACGACTCAGCAGGCTTTTATATTGTATAGACGATACATAAGAGGCATCGTAACGCTGCGGGGAGAGACTATGAATGCTTAATCGAAAGAACATCGGCATGTTCCTGATGATTTTAGGAATTACGGGCACGATTTTTGTGCTTATGTTCCTTAAGCTGGCGGATAAACAGGATGTACGTGCTGTAAATGGCGTATTGGACTTGAGTAATTGGAGTTTTGTAGAAAATGGGGCAGTCAAGCTGGATGGCGAGTGGGAGTTTTATCCGAACCAGCTGCTGACGCCGAAAGATTTTGCGATTGCTAGCCAGCTGCCAGCGGAGCAGGCTCTACCGAGCAAGCTGGTGAATGTACCGGGGAAATGGAATGCTTATTTGTCTGGAGAAGGCAGCAGGGCGGGCATTGGCTACGGCACTTATCGTTTGAAAATTCAGCTCCCCAGCCATTTGCGCGAAATATATGGAATCTACACCTCGAACATTCGCATGGCCAATCGCATTTATTTAAACAATCAAATGATTGGTGCCAGCGGTGCCCCAGCTGCCAATGAATACGATGGCGTTCAAAACAATGTGCCTTATATTGCTCTTGGCACCGTTGCGGGCGATTCGGTCGAGCTTATTGTGCAGGTAGCCAATTACAGCTATGCTACAGGCGGCATCATTTATTCCATTACCTTCGGAGATCAGCATACGATTATTAAAAACCGGGAAATGGATATTTTACGTGGGGCGTTGATTATTTCCGGATTTCTAATCCCTGGCCTCTTTTGCCTGCTGTTATACGTGCTTAGAAGGCAAGAGAGGGGGCTGATGTTTCTCGGGCTTTTTTGCCTCTCGTCAATGATTTTTATGATGACTCAAGGGGAACGAATCATTGTCCAGCTGTTGCCTGATCTGCCTTATTCCTTCGTGCTGAAGCTGCAGCCCATCTCATCGGTGTTTGTGTATTATTTTTTATTATGCATCGTGAATGAAATGCTGCCAGGCATCGTGCATTCCAAAGTGATGCGGTTTTTAAAATGGTTTGCGGGATTTACGATTGTGCTGGAGCTCGTGGCAACGCCGTTATTTATTTCGAAGCTGGAAATTTTAATTATGGCTCAAGGCCTTGTGATGATTGTTTATTATATTTATGTTATTATCCGGGGTGTCGGACGCAAGGTGTATGCGGACCCTTACTGGTTTTTGAGTCTTCAGAGCATCGTCATGATGATGCTGGCTTCCATGATGCGGGCATACGGATTTATGGAAAGCGCAATGTTGATTTCTTTCGAAATGCTGCTGTTTGTGTTCGCCCATGCGGGCTTGTTCGCGAAACGCTTTACAAAATCGATCCGCGAGGTGGAGCAGCTGTCGGAGAAGCTGCTGACGCTTGATGGGCTCAAGGATGAATTTATGACGATGACCTCGCACGAGCTGAGGACGCCGCTGCATGGCATTATTAATATGGCAGCCTCCATGCTGGAAGGCGCTGCCGGACCGCTCAACAATACGAAGCAGGCGGAGCATTTATCAATGATTGTTTCGACCGGAAAGCAGCTGTCCGCCCTTATTCAGGATATTTTGGAGTTTGCTGAGCTGCGGGGCGGTGTAATGAAGCTTGCGAAGCGAAAGATTTATTTTCAGCCCGTGCTTCATGCGGTTGTAGAGGTTGTGGAGCATTTGCTCATCGACAAACAAGTTCAGATACAACAGCGGCTGCCTGCCAATTTGCCTTTGCTTGATGCGGATGAAGATCGGCTGCGGCAAATATTGTACAATTTGCTTGGCAATGCGGCAAAGGCGACCATTCAGGGGAAAATAACCATCAGTGCGGTGACGCAAGGAAATAAGGTGAGGGTGGACATTGCGGATACGGGTATCGGTATGCCACCCGAGCAGCTCGAAACGATTTTTTTATCTGAACGAAAAGCAAAGGCGGGGCAGGCGATCTTTCAAGGCTCGGGCTTCGGACTGCGTATTACAAAGCAGCTTGTGGAGCTGGGTGGTGGAACCATCAGCGTCCATTCTATTGCGGGACAAGGGACAACGTTCAGCTTTACCATTCCGATCGCCCAAGGCCAGCAAATAGACGAAGCTGATATCGCCTACCAGGAGCAGGCCGCCGCAATCGAGCTTACCGCTATGCTGAATGTGCCGCCGCCAGCAGCTGAATTCCGCGTGCTCGTCGTTGACGATGATCCGATTAATTTGCAGGTGCTCATTAATTTGCTTTCCATTGAGCGCTGCGAGGTAACGGCGGTAAGAAGTGGAGATGAAGCGCTGGAAGAGGCGTTTGCTGCTCCGGCCAGTTACGATTTGGTCATTACGGATTGGATGATGCCGAAAATGTCGGGTATTGAGCTTTGCCGCAAAATTCGCGAACGCTTCCTGCTGTCGGAGCTTCCGGTGCTGCTGCTCACGGCCAGAACGAAGCCGGAGGACATTAAGCTCGGCTTTGAGGCAGGGGTCAACGATTATATAGGCAAGCCCGTTGATGCCGGCGAGCTGCGTGCCCGCGTTCAGACGCTGCTGGCACTGCGCAAGTCAGTTAAGCTGGCCGTACAGGCGGAAATGGCGTTTTTGCAGGCGCAAATCAAGCCCCATTTTTTATACAATGCCTTGAATACGATTATAGCTATTTGTCCGGTAGATCCGTATAAAGCGATGGAGCTGCTCATTGAATTAAGCCAGTTTTTGCGCAGCAGCTTTGATTTCCATAATCGCGACAAAATGACGACGATCGAGCGCGAGCTGGAACTGGTCAAGTCATATTTGACGCTGGAAAAAGCGCGTTTTGATGAAAGGCTGAAAATTGAATACGAAATTAGCTGCGATGCGCTTGCGCTTATTCCTCCGCTGACCATTCAGCCAATAGTGGAAAATGCAGTTAATCACGGCGTCATGAAAAAAGAAGAAGGCGGCACGATTAAGCTGAAAATTTCTGAAATAGACAACTGTATTATGGTTCTTGTAGAGGACGATGGTGTAGGCTTTACTCCAGAACGATTATCGCAGGTGCTCTCGGACAAAGGGACAGGCCGTGTAGGCTTGAGCAACATTCATCAGAGGCTGGTTAATTTGTACGGCAGCGGCTTGGTCATTGATGGGCAGAGGCAGCTCGGGGCAGAGGTAAGCTTCCGCTATCCGAAGGAGCTGCGGGCAGGCACGTATAACGAAGCATAAAAGGGAGTCGGTGGCGATGAGAGTCATTTTAATTGATGATGAAAAGCCGGCGCTCGCTCACATTGAATGGTTGTTCGAGCGGGACGGACGCTTGCAGGTGGCAGAAAAATTTACTTCGGCCAGAGATGGCATTCAAAGTGTACGGGCCACACCCGCACACATCGTTTTTCTGGACATTAATATGCCGGGGCTCAACGGTCTTGAGGCGGCGGAGCATATCCGCAGCATTAACCCTGACATACGCATCGTATACATAACGGCCTACTCGGAATACGCGATTGAAGCGTTTGAGCTCAATGCACTCGATTATTTGCTGAAGCCGGTTCATCCGGAACGGTTTAAAAAGACAATTACTCGAATTATAGAAGATTACAGCCGGGGCAAGCCGGAGCAGCAGAAGCTGCCCGGCAGGCAGGTGCTCTGCTTCAAGCGGCTGGCATTTCATGACGATGGAAAAACGAATACGAGCCTCCGGCTGCGGACGCTGAAAGCGCAGGAGCTGTTTGCTTTTTTACTGCATTATAAAGATCAATGGGTCGCCAAGCAGCAGCTTCTGGACACGTTATGGCCTGATTCGGATTATGAGAAAGCGATGATGCTGCTGCATACGTCCGTCTATCAAATTCGCAAGCTGATGAAAGATTGGAAAGTAGTGGCGCTCGTTGAGTTTGCGCTCGACAGCTATCGTCTGACAAGCAATGGATTAAAGCTGGATGTCGAGCAGTTTGAGCAGGGAGCTGCCGCGATCCGCGCCATTGAGACGGAGCAGCAGCGTATTGCGGCGGAACAGACGCTCAGCCTGTATGCGGGAGACTATTTTGAAGAGCATGATTTTCTGTGGGCGAGGCAGCGCCGGGATGAGCTTAGAGCGAAATATGTGCGGCTTGTCCGCAGCCTTATCCATTATGAGATGAATGCTGGTCACGAGCAGGAGGCGCTCAAAAGGCTGCTGCTGCTGCATGAGCAGGAGCCATATTCGGATGAGCTGTGCCGGCAAATATTAAATCTGCTAGGCCAGATGGGCGACCAGGAGGCACTTGTTCTCTATTACGATGATTTTGCAAGATTGCTTCATGAAGAATTAAATTGCGAGCCGGAGCCGGAGACACAGCTTGTGATGAAGCATTTTAAAGGCACTATATAAAAGAAAACGGTGGTTCAGCTGGATTTGCCTTTCCTTTTTTTGGAGGGCAGTGCGGCTGGGCCGATTTTTTTAATTTGAACTAGGAGGTGTATGCAAACGGGAGCCCTTCCTGATGCTGCACCTAGCTTGGCGCTAATTCGAGGCGACTTTCAACTGTTTATTTAAGTCATAAGACACAAGTTCATGCAATTGTTACGGAGTTCGTTGTGGCTGGGAAGACTGCTGCTGATACTGTCGTTGTTGATACTGCCGTTGCAGAAACTGTCGTTTCTGAAGCTGCTGTTGCTGATACTGCCGTTGCTGAGCCTGCTGTTACTGAGACTGCCGTTGCAGAAACTGTCGTTGCTGAAACTGCTGTTACTGATACTGCCGTTGCTGATACTGCTGTTGTTGAGACTGCCGTTGCTCAGAGTACTGTTGGCTGAGTCCACAGTTGCTGAGAACACGCAGCTTGGGACGCACAACTCCATTTTTTAGGACAGAGATTCCGCTATTTTGGCTTTTGCTTCGATTTTGGGCCTTAAGCGGACAGGAGATCCGCTATTGCCTTCGTAATCCCTTCAAAATGACGACTTTCAGCACATTAGCGGCTCCTGAGTCCGCAGCCTGTGCAAAACCCTCGATTCTGTTGAAATAGCGGCTGCTGTGTCCGCCGAATTGTGTCCACGAAGTCTACCTTTCGTCTTGGTCTTCGTCTTTGTGTTTTGTGTCTTTCTGTTTTTGTGTCCTAGGTGCAGGGAGCGAACCATTGAACGAAGAGCATGAAGCAGACCTTCGGTAGATAGTTTTAGATTCATAAGTTGTGACATTCCCGGTAGTAGAAGGAGAATGTTTGACGCAGGCATCTATCGGGTTCAGGTTCGGGCGCGGACTCGCTTACGTTTGCATACACGCCCTAGGACGGAGTTGGAATCGGTACAATCCAGATAAAAATTTAAATGCAATTGGATAAAATGTCTAGTTTTTAATCAAACAGCTCTGTTTTTTGGCGTGGTTTATTTCGGGAAATTCCCTATAATTGGAGAAGTATTCTCCAGACAGGCAATGGTGGGTAGCTTTGCCGCCAGATGACGGCGAAAGCCGTTTACGCTTGGCAGGTTTGCCTATTTTGGAAAGCGCTTTATTTCCGCGTGGGAGATAGCAGCCCTGCTGGAGAAAGGCGGAATACAAACCTAATTTCAGGGAGGTCATAACGGTAATGCTCATGCGCAAGAAGGGGAAAGGAACCGCAGCGATGTCGAAGTTCCTGTCATGTCTTTTAGCACTTACTCTCTTAGTCCCAGCCTTTTCTATGCCTGCCGCAGCAGCTGATTCGGTGCTTGTAGCCGATGATTTCAGCAGCTATGCGCTTGGCGATTTAACAATTGGAAGCGGTAACACTTGGACGAAGGAAGGCGCTGCGCCAGCTTTTATAGTTAAGCAGGATTCCGTTACAGGTTCTACTTATGGGGCGGTTACGAATGAATCGACTGGCTCCTCTTATATTGGCCAACGTTTTGCCGGAGAAAGCGGCGGTTTAATCGTCGAGTTTGATGTCAATCTGCCAACGGGTAAAGGCGGCTCGCTATGGGTAATGGATGGCAAGGTGAATGCAACCAATGCAGCCGCTGCTCGCTACCAGCTGGATGCTGGCGTTATCAAGCAGCATAACGCAGCTGCGGATAAGCAGATTGCTTATGATGTGACGCATTGGTACCGTTTCAAAATGGTATTTAATGTGCCAAGCAAGCAATATCATGTAAGCGTTACCGATTTGACGACGGACGAGACGGTGAATTGGCCATCCGCTTTTTACAGCAATCGGGAGCGGATCAGCAGCTTTGGCTTCTATGTCAACCCGAATGGCGGTCAAATCAATGTGACGAATGTGCGTGTAACCGCGCTTGACGTGAAGCTCGCTAGCCTAGTGCTTGGCTCAGGCGACTTTGCACCTGTGCTTAATCCGCCATTTGATCCAGGCGTGTACGATTATTCGGTAGAGGTGCCGTATTCGGCGACTTCGCTGGATGTAACACCAACGGCAAGCAACGCTGGATTTGTTGGACTGAAATTGGATGCCAATTCGATAGCCAGCGGACAGCAGAGCACCATACCTTTGACAGGCGACGAGACGGAGTTTGGCATTTCGGTAGGCTCGTCTGCTTTTACAGACATTAGCCGTACGTACAAGGTGAAAGTCAATAAGCTGGAAAAGTCACCTAATGTGACGTATGTCGTCACCGAAGCACATGATCAAACAGTCAAAATCGGCTGGGAACAGCCTCAGGACCCTGCTTTTAAGGAAACTCGCGTTTATTTGAAAAATGAAGACGGTTCCTTGACACTGGCCGATACGGTGCCAGCGGGCAAATACATTTCGACTATAGCGGGGCTATCGAATGGAACGACCTATTCATTCGTGGTCAAAGGCGCTTATGAATATGCGGGTGAAGCGGTTAGCGAGGCAAGCGGCGTGGAAATAAGCGAAACGCCAATCAAGCTGGCACCTCGCCAAATGGAAGCGCTCGACCGCGGCCTCGTTGCTGTAAAGGAAACCGATCATGTGTATGTAGGCTGGCGCCTGCTGGGCACCGATGCAGAGGATATTGCCTTCAACCTGTACCGTGATGGCGCGAAGCTGAACAGCACGCCAATTACAGGCAGCACGAACTACGCGGATGCGAGCGGAAGCAGCAGCTCAACGTATTATGTGCGGGCCATTACAGGTGGAGTGGAGCAGCCGCAATCGGAATCGGTTGACGTATGGGATACGAATTATTTGAATATTCCGCTTGAGAAGCCGGAAGGCGGCGTAACCCCAGATGGCGTAGCTTATACGTATTCGGCGAATGATGCTTCCGTTGGCGATTTGGACGGAGACGGGCAATACGAAATTATTATGAGCTGGATGCCTAGCAATGCGAAGGACAATTCACAGGCTGGCTATACAGGCAATGTGTATGTTGATGCTTATAAGCTTGACGGCACACGTCTGTGGCGAATGGATTTAGGCAAAAATATGCGCGCAGGCGCCCACTATCTCGACATAATGGTCTACGATCTGGATGGTGACGGCAAAGCCGAGGTGACGTTCCGCACAGCGGATGGCACGATTGACGGAAGCGGCGTTGTCATTGGCGATGCCAATGCGGATCACCGCAACGCCAGCGGATATATTTTGACCGGACCGGAGTTCCATACGGTGTTTGAAGGTGCGACAGGCAAAGCGCTGGCAACGGATGCTTATGAGCCGGAGCGGGGCAATGTCGCGGATTGGGGCGATGCTTACGGCAATCGCGTTGACCGTTTCCTAGCGGCGATTGCCTATCTCGATGGCGAGCGTCCAAGCATCGTCATGCAGCGCGGTTATTACACGCGCATGGTGCTTGTCGCGTACAACTATCGCGATGGCGAGCTGACGAAGGTATGGACGTTCGATTCCAAAACGCCAGGCAATGAAGATTATTACGGCCAAGGCAATCACCAGCTAAGCGTTGCTGATGTGGATAATGATGGACGGGATGAAATTATTACAGGCGCGGCAGCTATTGACGATAATGGAAAGGGGCTGTGGAGCTCCAAGCTCGGCCATGGCGATGCGATGCATCTGAGCAATCTTAATCCGGATCGACTGGGACTTGAATTGTTTGCGGTGCAAGAGGATACCGCTGTTAAATATTCCTACGATATGAAGGATGCGCGAACAGGCCGTGTATTATGGGGACAGCTGCAGCTCGGCATAGATGCTGGCCGCGGTTTGTCAGCCGACATTGACCCAAGGCATAAAGGCGCGGAATCATGGGCAATCGACGGCGCATGGAACAGCTCGACAGGTGGCCTGTTTAATGCGAAAGGGGAAAAGCTGTCCGCGAGCATTCCAACGTCCAACTTTGCGATTTGGTGGGATGGCGACCTCAGCCGCGAGCTGCTTGATCATAATTGGCTCGGCGATCCTCGTGTAGGCGTGCCAAAAATCGACAAGTGGGATTATGAGAACGAGACACTCGTTAACTTAGAAACATTTACAGGCACTTATTCCAATAATGATACGAAAGGCAATCCGAACCTGCAGGCTGATCTACTTGGAGACTGGCGCGAGGAGGTGGTGGTGCGGACGGAAGACAGCAGCGCGCTGCGCATTTATACCACGACTGCTGTAACGGAGCATCGGATTCATACGCTTATGCATGATCCGGTGTACAGACTCGGCATCGCCTGGCAAAATACGGGCTACAACCAGCCGCCGCATACAAGCTTCTATCTAGGCACAGATATGGAGATGCCAGCAAGACCGAATATTCGTACGAACGCGATTGCAGCAACCGGCCTTAGTATTTCCGCTCCTTCGCAGGAGGTAACGGCAGGACAACAGATGCAGCTTAGCCCGGTATTCTCGCCTAGCGGAGCGACGAACAAGTCGGTAACGTGGGCCGTTGCAAATGAAGATGGCTCAGCCACAACGCTTGCAACGATTCATACAAATGGTTTGCTGTCGGCAGTGGCGGCAGGCAAAGTGAAGGTGACGGCGACCGCAAATGACGGCTCAGCAGTGAGCGGCGAGCTCGTTGTAACGATAAAGGCGGCTGGAACGGTGAACCCTGGATCAGGCTCTGGATCGGGTGGAACGGGGACAACGACTCCACCGACGTTAGCTCCGGCTCCTGCCCATGTTGAGCTTAAGCCTGTCGTAACGGTAGATGCTGGCGGCAAAGCATCGGCAGAAGTGACTTCGGCTGAGCTGACGAAAGGACTGGACGAAGCAGCAGGCAAAAAACTTGCGATTACCGCTGTGCCAACTGGTGAAGCAAGCTCCATTCAAGTAACGCTTCCAGCGCAGGCGCTGAAAGCGGCTTCCGGCAAACAAGTGAGCCAATTAGAAGTGAATCTAGGGCTAGCGAGTTTTGTGCTGGATACAGCTTGGCTTTCCGGACAAATAGGGGCTGGTGCAGGGAAGCTGGAAATATCCGCCGCTGAGGCCGATATCAGCAATCTTTCCTCCGAAGCGAAAGCTCAGCTCGGGAATGCAAAAGTGTATGATTTGACGTTGACGATTGATGGCAAAGCGATTTCTTCTTTCGGGGGCCATGTTAAAGTGGCTTTGGACTACAGCCTGAAAGCAGGAGAAAGTCCGATTAAAGTGGTCGTCTATTACATGGATGCTAATGGCGAATTGCAAATTGTGAAAAATAGCAAATATGATGCATCGGCAGGCCTCGTCACCTTTAGACCCGAGCATTTCAGCAAATATGCAGCAGCGCACGTCAACATTCAATTTAAAGATATTGACCGTGTAGCATGGGCAAAGGACAGCATTGAATCGCTTGCTGCCAGAGGCATTATTGATGGCATGGGCAATCAGGCCTTTAAGCCGGATCAGCAAGTAACGCGTGCGCAATTTCTGAAAATGCTGCTGCAAACGTTCGATTTGGAGCAGGTGGATGCAGCGAGCACGTTTAGCGATGTGCAGCCAGGCAGCTGGTATTACAGCTCCGTGGCAAGCGCCCAGGCGCTCGGAATTGTTGAAGGCAAAGCCAATGGCACCTTTGGCTTTAATGATGAGATTACGCGTGAGGATATGGCCGTTATGGCCCACCGCGTCATTCAGAAGCTTGAGCTGAAGCTGAATGCACAAGGTCAGCTAAGTGAATTCAAAGACAGTTCGGCGATTTCCAGCTATGCGAAGCAGGCAGTAGATGCTATGCAAAGCGCAGGCATCATTAAAGGAACAGGCAATGGCAGCTTCGAGCCGAAGAACCATGCAACAAGAGCACAGGCCGCGGTTATCATTAACCAGCTACTTGGGGCGAACAATTAAACACAAGCGAGCTGGGAATAACAGGAAACAGGATATGGATTGTAGAAAGTAGAAAAGGGGAAGAGGCGGCGCAGCGATGCGCAGCCTTTTCTCTTTATTTGCAAAATAGCTTAATTCGATTGAAGGAGAGGGGATGGGGAGATGAGCGTAGGATGCGGAACCCAGCTGTTGATGGTGCTGGTTATTTTCGCTGCGCTGCTGATTTTGCTGTCTATATGAAGGCGGTGTGCGGTTATTCATGATAAGCAGCAATAGTAATGTAAATAAATAGCAGGCGCTCCATCTGGCTGTACGGCCGGACGAGCGCCTGCTTTATGTTTTTTAGGCATGTTGTTGTTGAAGCTGTTCGTTGTGCTGGCGAAAAGCCTATCCCTCCAGCTGCTCCGCCGTCATGGGCAGCTGCCAGTCAATTTCCTCGCTGCCGATGCTGCGAAGGAAGGCGTTGGCGCGGGAAAAGGGCTTGCTCCCGAAAAATCCACGATCCGCCGAATAAGGGCTTGGATGGGGAGAAGCGATGAGGTGATGCCGGGAACGGTCAATACGGGATGCTTTATCTTGAGCATGCTTGCCCCACAGTATAAATACGATGGGCTGCTCCCGCTCGTTCAGCACCTCAATGATTCGGTCGGTAAATCGCTCCCAGCCCATGCCTTGATGTGAGCCCGCGCTGCCGGCTCTTACGGTGAGCACGGCGTTAAGCAGCAGTACACCCTGCTTGGCCCATGAGGCGAGATAGCCGTGGGCGGGAGGCGTGCAGCCGAGATCATTTGCCAGCTCCTCATAAATATTTTGCAGCGATGGGGGAATGCGCACGCCGGGTTGGACGGAGAAGCTGAGGCCATGCGCCTGGTTAGCGCCATGATAAGGGTCCTGTCCTAAAATGACGACCCGCGTATTTTCAAAAGAAGTATAATGAAGGGCATTATAAATATGATGCATATTAGGATAAATGGTAGTGGTACGGTATTGCTGGGCGAGCTGTGAGCGCATTTCCCGGTAATAGGGCTCCGCAAGCTCGGCGTTCAGCAGCTCCGCCCAATCATTATGAAAAATAGCCGCCATGGTAAAATCCTCCTTAATTGCGTATGATTCTTATTCTAGCATAAATGAATAAGTGCATAAAAATAGCGATTGAAGAGTGTGTATGTAAACCAGAGTCTGCCTGATGCGCCTTGCTTAGTACTAATTTGAGGACAGTCTCATCTGACGATTCAAGACTTGGGAACCGCAGCATGCGGTTGTTGCTGGGATCATTGTTGCAGAGATTGCTGCTGGTGAGACCGCTGCTGGTGAGACCGCTGTTGCAGAGATCACTGTTGGAGAGATTGCTGTTGCAGAGACCGCTGCTGGTGAGATTGCTGTTGCAGAGATCACTGCTGCTGAAATCACGCAGCTCGGCACGTTCCCTCGTCCTTTTTTGACGGACTGAGATTCCGCTATTCTGGCTTTTGATCCGATTTCGGGTCTTACGCGGACAGGAAATCCATTATTGCCCTCTTTATCTCGTCAAAATGGCTTTTGGTAGCGCATTAGCGTCTCCTGAGTCCGCCAACCCTCCCTTAACCCGTGATTTTGTTAAAATAGCGTCTCCTGAGTCCAGCAAATCTTTCTGTGTGTGGTGAGTATACTTCTGGAACGAAGAGCATGAACGAAGAGCGTGAACGAAGAGCATGAAGCTGCCTTTCGGGATGTAGGTTCACATTCATGTGGGATGACATTCCCGGGAGTAGAGGAAATCCGTTTGACGCTGGCTTCGATAAGGAACTGGAATTGGATCAGCAGCTGGCTCCCTAACATTTGCAGACACGTCTTAGTAGGGCAACTGGGAAAGGGGCATTACCTTTTTGATGATTTAGATTACCATAGTTAATTCTTTGTTGCGGAAAAATCGTCTACAATGGTTTTTGTAAGCACTTACAAAAAGAATGGTTACAGGAGGTCAAGCATGATTAAAAACAAGTTTGGTATCGTAATGGTCCTTTCCCTGTCGCTAATCTTTGGGGGATGCTCGGCACAAGGCAGCAAGGAACAGCCGGGGGCCCAGGCCAGCACAGATAATGGAAGCGGAAGCAGCAGCAACTCGAAGAAGGTCGAGCTGAGAATGACCTGGTGGGGCTCGCAAACCCGTCATGATTTGACCATCAAAGCGCTCGAGCTGTTCCAGCAAAAGCATCCTGATATCGTCATTAAGCCGGAGTATTCCGGATGGGATGGGTATTTTGACAAGCTGTCCACGCAGGTGGCTGGAGCGAACGCGCCTGATCTCATTCAAATGGATTACGCTTTCCTGACTGATTATGCGAACCGCGATGCGCTTCTTGATTTGGATACGTATACGCAAAGCGGAGACCTGAAAATTGACAAGCATGATCCGAGCATGATTACAGCCGGTACGGTAAATGACAAGCTTTACGCGATCACGCTTGGGGTGAATGCGCCAGGTGTCGTATATAGCTCAAAGGTTTTCAAGGAACTGAATATTGCAGACCCGGATACAAGCTGGACGTGGGAGGACTTCGCGAAAATCGCACAGCAAATTAAAGATGCCAAGGGCGACGGTTACGTCGGGGCGGCTGACAATTCCGGCACTTTTAATATTTTTCAAATTATGGTTCGCCAGAACGGACGCGCTTTGTTTGAAGACGGCAAGTTCGGCGCGACGAAGGAGGATTTCACAAGCTGGTTCCAGCTATGGAACGATTTGCGGGCGGGCGGGGCTATTACTTCACCGGAAGCAACGGCAACCATGACGACGGCTTTGGAGACGCGGCCGCTGGCACTTGGCACGGGGGCAATGGATTTTACATGGTCAAATCAGTTAATCGCGTTCCAGAAAGCGATGAAGGATGCGGATGATGTGTTGAAAATTCAAGTGCTGCCCCATTTGAAGGGCGAGGTGAAAAGCGGAGAATACCTCAAGCCAGGACAGTTTATGTCCGGTTACTCCAAAACCCAGCACCCGAAAGAGGTAGCTATGGTTATTGATTTCCTGGTGAATGATCCAGAAGCGACGGCTATTCTTGGCTCGGAGCGCGGCGTTCCTGTCAACTCGGATATTCGGACACAGATGGCGTCCACGCTGTCGGAAACCGACCAAATGATTTTCAACTTCGTCGATACGGTAGCAAAAGATAAAAGCGACATTGACCCGCCTTATCCGCAAGGCTTCTCGGAAGTAGATAAAAGCTTTAGAACGCTTAGCGAGCAGATTGCCTTCGGCCAAGGCGAGCTCAGCAGCAACATCGACGAGTTTATCACCAGCTCCAATGCGGTGCTCAGCAAAGCTAAATAACAAGTAAATGAAGCGATAACGCAAAATAGCAGCAGCCAAGGTGGCCGCCCGCAAAAGAGGCGGCCTTTCCTTGGATATAAAAGCCATTATAGGCTTCATGCCCGATAATCGGCGTATCTTTCACCGCGAAACGTGTGTTTGCCGCCCAACGATGGCGATAGCCGTTTACGCATGAAGCAAGGGAAGAGGGGAAACGCGATGACAGCAACATCGATGACGAAGCTGCAAAAACGCAGCAAACGAGCTAAAAAATCGGCAGCCAGCCAAAATAACCGCGCCGCCTTATTTTTTCTCGCGCCATGGCTGATCGGCCTCATTTGTCTTACGCTCGGCCCTGTGCTGGCGTCGCTCTATTTTTCACTGACGGATTACAGCATTCTAGCAAGCCCCAATTGGGTGGGACTCAGCAATTATACGGAAATGCTTACGACTGATAAGCTGTTTGGAACGTCGCTCAAGGTTACTTTCACATATGTATTCGCATCGGTGCCGCTTAAGCTGATTTTCGCACTCGGCGTGGCGCTGCTGCTTAACAAAGGAATCAAAGGTTTGGGCATCTACCGGACCATCTATTATATCCCGTCCTTGCTGGGGGGCAGCATTGCGATTTCCATGTTATGGCGGAAAATGCTTGGCGGCGACGGCCTGGTGAATCAGGTGCTGCTTAAGGTAGGCATTCACGCACCGGATTGGGTCGCGAACCCGAAATATGCGCTTTATTCCATCGTGTTGCTCTCGGTATGGCAGTTTGGCTCCTCGATGATTATTTTTCTATCGGGACTTAAGCAAATTCCAACCGATTATTACGAGGCTTCCTCGGTCGATGGAGCGGGAAAAATCCGCCAGTTTTGGAGCATTACGCTGCCCATTTTGACGCCGGTTATTTTCTTCAATTTGGTCATGCAAATTATTACGTCGTTTCAATCGTTTACGCAGGCATTCGTCATCAGCAACGGCTCTGGCGGCCCGCTGAATTCGACGCTCATGTATTCGCTCTATTTGTACAAAAAAGGCTTCGCTTTTTTCCAAATGGGCTACGCATCGGCGATGGCCTGGGTGCTGCTGCTCATTATCGGCTGCTTCACCTTCATTATATTTCGCTCCAGCAGAGGCTGGGTGCATTACGAGGACGGGGGGAAATAAGCGATGGCAGAGACGCTGCGCAAAACGGTATGGCTCAAGCATTTGGCGATTATGCTGATCGCCTTCGTCATGTTATATCCGGTATTATGGATGGTCGGCAGCTCGTTTAAGCCCAATAATGTGATTTTCACGGAAATCGGCATTTGGCCTCAGCAGTGGCAATGGAGCAATTATTTAGCGGGCTGGAGCGGCATTCAGGGCAATCCATTCTCGCGCTTTCTCGGCAACTCGATGATCGTCTCAATCGGGGCGGTTCTTGGAAATGTCCTGTCCTGCTCGATGGCGGCCTATGCGTTCGCCCGCCTAAGCTTCCGATTTAAGGCGGCCGCTTTCGGGCTGATGCTGCTGACCATTATGCTGCCGCATCATGTGACGCTCATTCCGCAATATATTTTGTTTAATCAGCTTGGCTGGGTCAACAGCTTCCTGCCGCTGATTGCGCCAAAATGGCTGGCGACCGATGGCTTCTTTATTTTTCTGACAGTGCAATTTATTCGCGGCTTGCCGAAGGAGCTGGATGAAGCGGCGACGATTGACGGCTGCGGGCTCATTCAAATTTATTGGCGCATTGTGCTGCCGCTCGCAGTACCGGCGCTCATTACGACGACCATTTTCACCTTCCTTTGGACGTGGGATGACTTTTTCAGCCAATTGATTTATTTGAGCGATGTGACGAAGTTCACGGTTCCGCTCGGCCTGAGGCTGTTCCTTGATTCCAGCTCGCAATCTGACTGGGGTCCCATGTTTGCGATGTCGGTGCTGTCGCTGCTGCCTTGCTTTATCATTTTCATCATCTGTCAAAAATACTTTGTTGAAGGTATTGCGACCTCCGGCATTAAAGGGTAAGCTTCATTTACTCCAAACGGTCAGGGTGATGACATTACGATGCGTACGATAGATTTTTCATTACGGCAATCGATTTTGCGAAGAAGCAAGCTGTCCACTTTGATGGTCGCTTGCTTCGTGCTGTTGAACCTATTGTTTTTACTTGTGATTATTTGGCTGTCCTACCGTTCCTTCTCGGATGTGACCTTTAGCGAAATTAGCAAGGCGCGGCTGGCTTTGCTTAATGAAAGCACAAATCGCGGATTCGATTTCATGACCGATATGACGAATACGGCCTATTCCGTCGTCAGCAACAAGGATGTGAAGGAAATGCTGGAGGCTGGCGCCATATCCAAATACGATATGCTCGTCAAACGGCGGGCCATTTCGGATTTGCTGCATCATACGCTGGTCGTCAATTCCGGCATCAGCTCGATTGAAATTTACACGGATAAATTTAATGATGTTCCGTATAGCTCAACCGATTTAGTGTTTCCCGTCAGCAAAATCGCTGATCAAAACTGGTTTTCAGCCTTAGAGAAGGCGGATGCTATTTGGATTCCGGAAGAAGAAAACGCTTCCTCGAAATCGTTGATCGGGTATGCCCAGCATATGTTCGACAGCAAAGGACGGACGATGGGCTATCTGGTCATCAGCATGTCGCAGCAGGATGTATTGCGTAATTTTGCCGATGTGCCGATGGTGCTGGAGGGGCAAGTGCTCGTTGTGGATACGGCGGGCAACATTATTGTGAAGGTGAACGACTCGCAGGTGGAGGGCGAGGAGGTCATCCTCGATGCCGAATGGCTGGGTGACCGTTCGAAAACGCTCAGTGATGGATATGAGCTGCTGCGCAGGGATGATCAATCGTATTTGGTCGTGTTCTCCAAGCCAAGCTCAGTGCAGTGGCGGCTCGTACAGACGATCCCGACCAGAACGCTGCTGAAGGCGACCTATCAGGCGGGCTGGTATGTGCTAGGCATCGGAATATTAAGCTTATTGCTTTCTGCGATTTTGACCTATTGGTTTGTGAAAAGCATCATTAAGCCACTGCGCCGATTGATGGCGGAGATGAAGCGGCTGGAGCGCGGCGACTTCCAGGCGAAAGCGACAAGCGCCTTCACCGAGGAATATGTGCAGCTTTCCTACAGCTTCAACCATATGGTGTCGCGACTGAAGGAGTCGATGGACGACGTGAAGACAGAGAGCAAGGCGAAGCGAGATGCGCAGACAAGCTTGCTGGAAGCGCAGATTAAGCCGCATTTTCTGTATAACACGCTCGATATGATTCATTGGCGGGCGCTCGATTATAAAGCTGAGGATATCAGCTTTATGATTACCCAGCTCGGCAAGCTGCTGCGAATTGGCCTGAGCGGTGGCAAGCTGTTCATCCGCGTGCGCGATGAGCTGGAGCATGCCCGCTGCTACCTAAGCATTCAGAAGGAGCGGATGACATTTCCGATCGCTTATACCGAGCAGGTGATGGACCCGCAAATGCGCGGCTATTATATTCCGAAAATTATTTTGCAGCCGCTAATTGAGAACGCGGTCATTCATGGCAGCCCAGCGGACAGCTCGTCGAAGCTGGCGCTGGCACTGGATATTCGCGAGCAGCATGTGCCGGGGCAAGCGCCTTATTTGGAGATTAGCCTGACCGACAATGGGCGGGGCTTACCAGATGATTGGCATATGGACAAGGCGACAGGAATCGGCATTCGCAATGTGCATACGCGCTTACAGCTTTATTGCGGGCCATGGTATGGCTTACAGCTCGCAAATAGCGAGCAGGGAGGCGTGAAGGTGACAGTAAAGCTGCCGATTATTGAAACGGAAGCCCAATTAAAACGGTTGCTGGACGGTGAATAAGGATGAAATCAGTGCTTCTTGTAGACGATGAGCCGCATATTATTGCGGCGCTGACGCGGCATGTGGGCTGGGAGAAGCTGGGGCTGCGCATTGCAGGAACGGCCGCGAATGGCGTGCAGGCGCTGGCGAGCTACCGCGAGCTTCAACCGGATCTGGTTATTACCGATGTGAATATGCCGCAGATGAACGGACTTGCGCTTGTCGAAGCGCTGCGGCAGGAGGATGCGGGCCTGCCGATCGTTATTTTGAGCGGCTTCGATGAATTTGAAAATGCGCGGCAGGCGATGCGCTGGGGCGTTCATCATTTTTTGCTGAAGCCGGCTGCTGTAGCGGAAATTGAAGGCGTGCTCGCTGAAATTATAGGCGAGCTCGATTTGCAGGCGGAGAAGCTGCGGCTGGAGGAGCATTACAAGTTGGAGCTCGACCGGCTGCTGCCGTATTTGCGCGAGCGATTATTCACCGAGCTGCTGACGACGCGCTATCAGCCGCATGAGCTGCATGAGGAGCGGCTCGCTTATTTGAACATTCCTTCGCCAAAGCACGTGGCGGCGGTGAGCTTGCAAATGACGCGCCCTGCGCTGCTAACGAAGCTGAAGGAGCGGGACTGGCAGCTGCTCAAATTCGGCGCGAACAACATCATTCGCGAAATGCTGGCGGGCAAAATGGGCGGCTCGCCCATCCACGGCTACGCGATTGATTATTCCGACCGGCTGTTCGTGCTCGTTCTGCTGTCGGAGCAGGTACAGGAGGGCGAGCTTTACCAGGCATGTGAGGAGCTAGCTTACAGCGTGACGGAAAAAATAACAGCGCTGCTCAAGCTGGAGGCTACCGCAGGCATCGGTTCGGTACGCAGCAGCTTGCATGAGCTGATCGATTCGTATTTGGAAAGCCGCGTGGCGCTGGAGGCAGCGGAATTTCAAGGGACGAGCCAGGTGTACCCTTATGCGGAATGGGCACAGCTGGATACGACGTATGACCAATATGCACCGCTGCTCAAGCAGTGGAATGAGGCGCTGTCAGACAAGGATTTGGAGCGGGCAGCCCAGCAGTGGGAAGCGATTTATAATCAGCTGCAAAAGGAAGCGAGCGGCTCGCTCACGGATATTCAGACGATTTGCGTCGGCTTGTTCAGCTCGCTGACTTTTTTCTGGAATGAGGCGTTCGCCCAGCATCAGCTGCCGCGTACGCTGTCGCAATTTTTGCAGGGCATCCAGCAGCATTTGACGCTTGGCGACTTGGCACGCTGGATGAATGAGCTCGTAGAGGAATGGCTGCAAAGCGCGGCGCAGGAAATTTCCGGCCGGAAAAGCAATCGGCTTGTCGATAGCGTGAAGCAGTATGTGGCGGCGAATTTCAGCCAGGAAATCAGCTTTGCGGCGATTGCCAAGGAGCTGTTCGTGCACCCGAAATATTTAAGCCAGCTGTTCAAGCGGGTAACAGGGCAAAACTTTGTGCATTATTTGAACGATTACCGCATTCATAAAGCCATCGACTATTTGCAATCGGGCCATCATATGGTGTACGAGGTCAGCGAGATGGTCGGCTTCAATAATCCGACCTATTTCAGCCAAGTGTTCAAAATGAGCACGGGCAAAAGCCCTTCGGATTATTTTCGGATGTGAGGGGATAGGAGACGTGTAGCCTAAAGAAAGCAGAAAGGTCCACATCGTTATTGTGGGCTGTTTTTGCTTTTTTCCTAATCCATTGGGTTAACGGGCAGTTGTATACAGCTACACAACAGGATATTTGGATAATGATGTGGAGTTTTATGCACTTGTTTAAGTATGAACCATTCGAATATCCTACTATAATAAACAAGTTCATTCAAATGGATATGGTGCTGATATTAATCCAATTACATGGTGGAGTGATACCTCAACAGTGGCATGGATTAATCTATGAGGCAATTAATATAAAGCGGCTTCGTCCTGACCGCTGTTATTATTCAAATGAAAAGCGATTGGCTGACCTAGTAGCATTGCTTCGTTACATTCATCTAGAAGCTAATCGGATTTTTGATGATTCGATTGATTTGATGAACGAATGAATAGCAGCAGTACAATGCATAAAGAGAAATTTGGCGGACACAGCAGCAGCTATTTCAACCGAATTACGGGTTAAGGGAGATGTGGCGGACTCAGAAGCCGCTATTATGCTGCAAAAAGCCATTTTGACGAGCTGATGAGGGCAATAACGGATTTCCTGTAACTAGAATAAAAAGTGGACACAGCGTTAAGGAACGCCTAATAATAGACGTAACGAAAAAGAAGAGGTGTCCGCGAGTGGGAGAACAACGGCAACGATACAATGAAGA
>NZ_JBXENV010000025.1:0-65738 GCF_059383755.1 Paenibacillus sp. JT22N15
ACCACGCGTTCCCATCCCGAACACGACCGTTAAGCCCTCCAGCGCCGATGGTACTTGGACCGCAGGGTCCTGGGAGAGTAGGACGTCGCCAAGCACGAGAAGCCTGCCGCAATCATTGCGGCAGGTTTTTTGTTGTCCTATAAACTGATACATAATCATATAGCGAAAATGCTGTGCACAACTTATCTACAGCCGTGGATGAGGGGCATAGTATTTTTTTGTGGAAAGAATAAGTACCTATTCGCAAGGTTGTTCACATGTGCGTAAGTTTAATTAGCCTTATATGAACATAATGTAAACACGAGTTATGCACATTCGTTCACTTTTTATGCACAGCCTGTTTATAAATAGGTCCGATCTACGCTGGTCGGGTATAAATAGTGCTTTTTCGCATCATGCTAGGTAGTAGCCTTGTGTATAAATGCTTGTGGATGAATAGTCAGAAAATTAAGATTCCATCTCTTGACCTTTCTTAAATTTTGCGTATAATAAAGTTAAAGTCAAAGAAAGTCAAAGTCAGTTGGAACTGCATATGAATAAGCGTAAGCTTGTGCTCCATGCAGTACCAGGGAGGTTGGTGATATGCGAAACATTTCCGATCTCATTGAACAGTATTTAAAGAATATGCTGCAGGAAAGCACGGAAGGCTCGGTGGAAATACAGCGCAATGAGCTGGCTGAGAAGTTCTCGTGCGTCCCTTCCCAGATTAATTACGTTATAAGTACACGTTTTACGCTGGAGAAGGGTTACATGGTTGAATCGAAGCGTGGAGGCGGAGGTTATGTCCGGATTCAACGGGTAGAGCTGCCAGCCTTGCAGACGATTCAATTTCATATTCGGCAGACGATTGGAGATTGCGTGGAGCAGAGCGTGGCGGAAGGGCTGATTTATCAGCTTGAAGAAGCGCTGTTGGTGACGAAGCGCGAAGCACAGCTGCTGCGGGCAGCGATTGATCGGGAAACGATTGCGGTCAAGCTCCCGCTGCGTGATGAGGTAAGGGCCCGTTTGCTAAGAGCGATGCTTATATCGCTTCTGGTTAAATAACTTTACCGTGCGTAAGTGCATGGAAAGGGGTGATTTGTCTTGATTTGTCAGGAATGCGGCAAGAAGCCGGCAACGCTTCATTTTACGAAGATTGTCGGTGGAGAGAAGACAGAGTTTCACATTTGTGAAGCTTGTGCGCGTGAACGGGGTGAAGGCATTCCGGGAACGGCGAATGGCTTCTCTATCCACAGCTTGCTGTCGGGTCTGCTTGATTTTGATCCATCTGGAACATCGGGTTCAGCAGGGACGAAGCCTTGCCCGGTCATACGCTGTGACGAATGCGGATTCACTTATGCACAGTTCAGCAAGATCGGACGCTTTGGCTGCAGCGCCTGCTACAAACATTTTTCAGATAAGTTAGATCCGCTGCTCAAAAGGGTACATGGTAGTACGGTGCATACGGGGAAAATTCCGAAACGCTCCGGAGGGCAATTGCAAAATAAACGAGAACTTGATCAGCTCAGACGCGAGCTGTATGATCGTATTGAGCAAGAAGAATTTGAAAGTGCGGCTCAAATCAGGGATCGTATTCGTGAGCTTGAGCGTAAAATAGCAGAGCTGTAAGTCGTGAAGTAAGGAGGATACCTCTTGAAGAGTCGTCGTTTTTCTGAGCAAGCGTTAAGCGATTGGATGAAAGGGGATGGTCCCGAGTCAGATATCGTCATCAGCAGCCGAATACGCATTGCCAGAAATTTAAACCATCATCCGTTTCCGTTGCTGGCTACGAAGGAGCAGTCGCTTGAGGTTATGGAGCAGCTGGCTGCTATCGGGGCATCTGGAAAGCTTGAGCCTATCGGTCATTTTGATACGATCGTGTTATCCGATCTTACGGAGCTGGAGAAGCGTGTATTGGTTGAAAAGCATTTGATCAGCCCTAATCTGGCTAATGAATCTCGAGGCGGAGCCTTCATCCTCAGCGATAATGAATCGGTGAGCATTATGATTAATGAAGAAGACCATCTGCGAATTCAATGTCTGTATCCGGGTTTTCAAATTCAGGAAGCTTGGACGCTGGCGAATCGGATCGATGATATTTTTGAGGCGGAGACCGAATATGCTTTTGATGAGAAACGCGGTTATTTAACGACATGCCCGACCAACGTTGGAACAGGCATTCGCGTATCCATTATGGTGCATTTGCCGGCACTCGTGCTATCATCGCAAATCAATCGGATTTTGCAGGCGGTCACGCAGGTAGGGCTCGCGGTTCGCGGATTGTATGGGGAAGGCAGCGAAGCGCTAGGCAATGTGTTTCAAATCTCGAACCAAATTACACTCGGTCAATCTGAACCGGAGATTATTGAGAACTTGTACAGCGTAGCTAAACAAATTATTGAGCATGAGAAAGCAGCTCGAATAAGGCTCCTAGCTGAGTCTAAGCTGCGCATTGAAGATAGAGTAAAGCGGTCTTATGGGATTTTATCCTATGCGGCTATTATGGATACGAAGGAAGCAGCACAGCGGCTTTCAGATGTAAGGTTGGGCGTTGATTTGGGATTGCTGGATAATATAACGCCTCAAGTCATGAATGAATTAATGATTATGACGCAGCCTGGCTTCTTGCAGCAAGTATTTAAGGAAACGATGAATGCGGAGCAGCGGGATTATCGCCGGGCAGAACTTATTCGCAAGCAGTTGCGAAGTCAAATGGAACATGGGGGTGCGTAACGATGATGTTCGGAAGATTTACGGAACGGGCACAGAAGGTGCTTGCATTGGCGCAGGAAGAAGCAGTTCGTCTTGGACATAACAATATTGGTACAGAGCATATTTTACTTGGATTGATTCGTGAAGGGGAAGGCATCGCCGCGAAAGCGCTGATTGGACTTGGCCTGGGCCTAGAGAAAATCCAGGATGAGGTTGAAGCTTTGATCGGAAGAGGTCAGGAGCAGCCGACGAATATTGCCTATACGCCACGTGCGAAAAAGGTCATTGAGCTCTCTATGGATGAAGCGAGAAAGCTGGGCCATACGTATGTGGGTACGGAGCATATTTTGCTCGGACTCATTCGTGAAGGCGAAGGGGTTGCAGCCCGCGTGCTGAACAATCTCGGCATCAGCTTGAATAAAGCGCGTCAACAAGTGCTGCAATTGCTTGGCAGTAGCGAAGCCATCTCCAGCAACCATGGCGCTCCATCAAATGTGAGCACGCCAACGCTGGACGGACTTGCCCGCGATTTGACCTCCTTCGCTAAAGAAGGCAATCTCGATCCGGTTATTGGCCGCAGTAAAGAAATCGAGCGCGTTATTCAGGTGCTTAGCCGCCGGACGAAAAACAATCCGGTTCTCATCGGGGAACCCGGCGTTGGTAAAACGGCGATAGCCGAAGGACTGGCGCAAAAAATTATTGCAAACGAAATTCCAGAAACGCTGCGCGACAAACGCGTAATGACGCTCGATATGGGCTCTGTCGTAGCTGGTACGAAATACCGCGGTGAGTTTGAGGACCGCTTGAAAAAAATTATGGATGAAATCCGCCAGGCCGGCAATATCATCCTCTTCATCGATGAGCTGCATACGCTGATCGGTGCAGGTGGAGCTGAGGGCGCGATTGATGCTTCGAATATTTTGAAGCCGGCACTAGCACGGGGAGAGCTGCAATGTATCGGTGCGACTACGCTGGATGAATACCGCAAATACATCGAGAAGGATGCTGCGCTGGAGCGCCGTTTCCAACCGATTACGGTAGATCAGCCTTCGCCGGAAGAAGCGGTACAAATTTTGTACGGTCTGCGCGATCGTTATGAAGCCCATCACCGGGTGAAAATTACGGATGAAGCGATTGTTCAAGCTGTAAAGCTGTCCGACCGCTACATTACGGATCGTTTCCTGCCGGATAAAGCGATCGACCTAATTGATGAAGCGGGCTCGAAAGTTCGCCTCAACTCGTATACGATTCCGCCGAACCTCAAGCAGCTGGAAAACCGTCTAGAGGATATCCGCAAGGAGAAAGACTCCGCTGTTCAAAGCCAGGAGTTTGAGAAAGCGGCTGCGCTTCGCGATACCGAGCAGAAGATGCGCGAAGAGCTCGATATCACGAAAAACCAATGGAAAGAAAAACAAGGACGTACCGATTCCGAAGTGACACCTGAGGATATTGCACAGGTAGTAGCGAGCTGGACCGGCATTCCGGTAAGCAAGCTGGCAGAGGAAGAAACCGAGCGTCTGCTGAAAATGGAATCCATTCTTCACGGCCGTGTCATCGGACAGGAAGAAGCAGTCAAAGCGGTATCGCGCGCTATGCGCCGTGCTCGTGCTGGCCTGAAGGATCCGAAGCGTCCGATGGGTTCATTCATTTTCCTCGGTCCAACTGGTGTAGGTAAAACCGAGCTTGCACGTGCGCTTGCAGAAGCGATGTTCGGCGATGAAAATGCGATTATCCGCATCGATATGTCGGAATATATGGAGAAGCATTCGACTTCCCGTCTCGTTGGGGCGCCTCCGGGATATGTTGGTTATGAGGAAGGCGGTCAATTGACCGAGAAAGTACGCCGTAAGCCGTATTCGGTAGTATTGCTCGATGAGATTGAGAAAGCCCATCCAGAAGTATTCAACATTTTGCTGCAAGTGCTGGAAGATGGCCGTCTGACTGATTCTAAAGGACGTGTAGTCGATTTCCGCAATACGCTGATCATTATGACGTCGAACGTGGGCGCGGATCAAATTAAACGGAATTCTTCGCTGGGCTTCACAGCGGTTCACGACGCTGGCCGTGACTTCATTCAAATGAAGGATAAAGTAATGGCTGAGCTCAAAAAGAGCTTCCGTCCGGAGTTTCTGAACCGGATCGACGAAACGATCGTGTTCCACTCGCTGGAGCAAGAGCATATCGCCGAAATCGTCACTTTGATGTCCGACGATTTGCGCAAACGTCTGCGTGAGCAAGATGTAGACTTCTTGCTGACCGATACGGCGAAGGCGTTCCTCGCGAAAGAAGGCTTCGATCCGCAGTATGGTGCTCGTCCATTGCGCCGTGCGATTCAGAAGCATATCGAAGACCGTTTGTCCGAGGAATTGCTCGTTGGCAACATTCAAAAAGGCGACCGCTTCACGATTGATGAGAAGGATGGCGCGTTGACGGTAACCAAATCGGAGCCTCTTGATTTGGAGAAAGCGTCCGAAGAGCCGGCAGCTAAATCATAATCAAAAAGTGAGGATGCTGCACAGCTGATTACAGCTTATCCGCGCATCCGGCGAGCTAGCTTTATGCAGCTAGGCACAAAAATAGAAAGCTTCCAGAACCCGTGAACTTGACGGATTCTGGAAGCTTTTTTTATGCCTTAAACAGACAATCTTCATTCATTTTTATTTGACAATGAGAATCATTATCGTGTATCTTATAAGAGTAGATATTACTTTGAACATACACTCTTTCATATACAATGGCGAAGACCGGAACAGATGACGGAAGGCGGTAATAAGGATGGGTTTGCATGCTGCCAGAATAACGGCTGAAGAGGCGTCATATTTATCAAATGAATATATTAAGCAGTTCGTTAGAGCTGCGCACATGGATTTTGACAAGGTAAAGCAAATGCTGAGTGAAGAGCCCGAGCTGCTGCACGCTTCCTGTGATTGGGGCGATGGCGATTGGGAAAATGCGCTAGGCGCAGCCGCCCATGTCGGGCGCAGGGATATTGCGCTGTATTTGTTGGAGCGTGGAGCAAGGCTGGATCTTTTTGCTGCTGCGATGTTAGGCAAGCTGGAAGTGGTTCATGCAATTTTAAGTGACGACCCCGCAGCGAAAGATGCCATTGGCCCGCATGGAATTCCACTCATCGTTCACGCCAAGATGGGTGGCGAGGAATCGCGCTTGGTTTATGCTTATTTGGAAAGCCTTCAGGCTTGATAGGAGGAGTAACATCATGATCGTGGTCACGAACACCATTAAAGTGAAAAAAGGGCACGGGGAAGCCGTAGCCGAACGGTTCCAGCATACGAAGGGAATTGAGCTTTCTCCCGGCTTTATCCGGATGGAAGTGCTGCTTATGGAAAACTTGGTGGACTATGATGAGCTGAGAGTCGGCACAACATGGGAAAATAAAGCGTCGTTTGAAGGCTGGGTCAACAGCGACTCCTTCCGTCAGGCACATGCGCATCGTCAAACGAAAGCAGGAGAAGGCTGCAAAAGTCAGCAAAATGAAGTCATTATGCTGGGCTCCCAGCTTTCAACGCACCGGGTTATTGTGGCGCGGCAAGCGGCTATCCAAGCTTAAACGATAGCGTGTATAGGTTGTCTTTTTCAGAAAGTTCCCTTCTTCCTCTTGTGGATGACAGGGAACTTTCTTGCTGTATAAGGAAGTAGGGGTTTATACAATCCACATTAAATGGTAAACTTTTAATGATAGTGTTTTTAGTAAAAGGAGCCGGACATGGCAAAAATAAAAACGAAATTCGTATGCAATGAATGTGGAACAGAGTCGCCTAAGTGGATGGGCAAATGCCCAGGGTGCCAGTCATGGAATTCCATGATTGAAGAGAAGGAAACCGTTGTCAAGACGCAGGGAGTCGGTTTGCGTGTTGCGCAAACGAAAGAAAAGCCACAGTCGATCATACATATAGAGAGCGGGAAGGAACCGCGCATTGAAACGAGCTTGAAGGAGCTGAACCGCGTACTTGGCGGGGGCGTTGTGCCGGGCTCCCTTTTGCTGGTAGGGGGCGACCCCGGTATCGGAAAATCCACGCTGCTGCTGCAAACCTCGCATGCACTGGCAACGAAGGGATTGAAGGTTCTCTATATTTCAGGTGAGGAATCGGTGCGGCAGACAAGATTAAGAGCGGATCGGCTTGGTGCGCTGACGGAGTCCTTGTATGTGCTTTGCGAAACAAACATGGATCATATTAACGAGGCGATTGAATCGGTGGACCCCGATTTTCTCGTTATTGACTCCATCCAGACGGTTTATGATCCGGGTGTGCAATCAGCGCCGGGCAGCGTATCTCAGGTTCGGGAATGCACCGCGCATTTCATGCGAGTCGCCAAAATCAAAGGGATTGCAACGGTGCTGGTCGGGCATGTGACGAAGGAAGGCGCCATCGCCGGACCGCGGATGCTGGAGCATATGGTCGATTGCGTATTGTATTTTGAAGGTGAGCGCCATCATACCTACAGGCTGCTGCGCGCGGTTAAAAACCGGTTTGGGTCGACGAATGAGATCGGAATTTTTGAAATGGGCGAGGAAGGCTTGCGTGAGGTGCTGAATCCTTCTGAGCTGTTTTTATCAGAGCGCCCGCTTGGCGTAGCAGGTTCTATTGTTGTAGCAAGCATGGAGGGAACCCGTCCTGTATTGGTGGAATTGCAGGCGCTGGTGGCGACGACTAATTTCCCTTCGCCGCGCCGTATGACGGCCGGGCTTGACCATCATCGCATGGCGCTGATCATTGCAGTGCTTGAGAAGCGCAACGGCATGTTTCTCCAGACGCAGGATGCTTATTTGAATGTCGCAGGCGGCATTAAGCTCGATGAGCCAGCCGTTGATTTAGCAGCAGCGGTATGTCTCGCTTCGAGCTTTCGGGATGCGCCAACGAGACCTTACGATGTTGTGTTCGGGGAAGTTGGATTGACGGGCGAGGTACGTGCTGTCTCGCGGGCTGAGCAGCGGGTAAAGGAAGCCGAGAAGCTGGGCTTCAAACGTGTTATTATGCCGGAGAAAAGCCTGAAGGGCTGGAAGCCTCCGGCATCCATTGAGATTATTGGTGTAAACACCGTAGCGGAAGCGCTCTCGGCAGCACTAGGATAGGGGGAAGATGATGAAGGAACAGAGCCAGCTAGAAACGATGAACCAGCTTTTGCAGCTAGTCGCGCCCGGTACCCCGTTCCGTGACGGCTTAGAGAACGTGCTGCGGGCGAAGACTGGAGCATTAATCGTTGTCGGATACAGTCCTGAGGTAATGGAAGTTGTAGATGGAGGTTTTTCCATCAATTGCGATTTCTCGCCCAACTATTTGTATGAGCTTGCAAAGATGGATGGCGCAATTATTTTGAGCGAGGATATGCGGCGGATTTTGTATGCCAACACGCAGCTTATTCCGAACAGCTCCATTCCGTCGATTGAGACGGGAATCCGCCACCGTACCGCGGAGCGGGTCGGCAAGCAGACGGGCAAGCTCGTCGTATCCATATCGCAGCGCCGCAATATTATTACGCTGTATCA
This sequence comes from Paenibacillus sp. JT22N15, assembly GCF_059383755.1. Lineage (NCBI taxonomy): Bacteria > Bacillati > Bacillota > Bacilli > Caryophanales > Paenibacillaceae > Paenibacillus > Paenibacillus sp. JT22N15. The sequence continues at coordinate 8,198 of NZ_JBXENV010000025.1, forward strand.
AGGCAATTTGCGGTATGCGCTCAAGGAAATGGGCAACATTTTGACAAAAGCGAATCAGGCGATTCAGACGCTGGAAAAATATAAGGCGGTGCTGGGCCAATCGTTCAAAAATTTGTCTGTGCTTGAGTTCGAAGAGCTGGTCACCTTGCAAGAGGTTGCCCATGTCGTGCAGCGGGTAGAGATGGTGCTGCGTGTCAAAATGGAAATCAAGCGTTATGTAACCGAGCTAGGAACGGAAGGACGCCTCATTGCGATGCAGCTGGAAGAGCTGGTCGACGGTGTAGATGAGGATGCTTGGTATTTGCTTAAGGATTATGCGAAAGATAATTCAGATGAGAAAATCCGGGAAATCCGGCTCGCGATGAAAAAACTAAGCTCGGATGAGCTGCTGGACGCTTCGCCGATTATCCGGCTTCTTGGCTACCCGCATACCGGATCTATGGCGGAAGAAGCTATTTCGCCTCGCGGCTTCCGCTTGTTGAACAAAATCCCGCGTTTGCCGCTCATTATTATGAATAATTTGATTGAGCGCTTCGCCAGACTGCCGCATATTATGATGGCGACCATCGGCGAATTGGATGATGTTGACGGAATTGGGGAAGTTCGGGCGAGGGCGATCAAGGAAGGTTTGAAACGGATTCAGGATCAAATGTTCATTGACAGGCAAATCTAAATCCCATACAATTGATGGAATGTGAACGGCCCGATCATCATACATTAGTATTTGGTCTTAGGGCATAGTAGAGAAGAGGTGGAACAGATGATTATAAAGTCAATACCGAGCCTTTTCACGGTGGGGAATTTGTTTCTTGGCGTAATCGCCATTATTATGGTGTTTAATGAGAAACCTGAAATTGCAGCGATGATGGTTATTATCGCAATGCTGCTTGATGGCGTAGATGGCAGAGTGGCACGTGCGCTTAATGCACAGAGCGAATTCGGCAAGGAGCTCGATTCGTTATCCGACGTCATTTCCTTCGGAGTCGCTCCAGCGTTCATTATGTATGTCGTCGCTTTTCAGGATTTAAATACAGCAGTGGCTTGGATTATTACCGCGTTATTTCCGATTTGCGGAGCTTTGCGCCTGGCGAGATTTAATGTCGTAACGAAGACGCCGAGCGGTTATTTCATCGGGCTGCCGATTCCAGCAGCTGGTGGTGTTTTGGCAACGCTAGCTCTTTTCAAAAATGATATTTCGGTTATTGTGCTGTTAATCAGCACGCTCGTTCTTTCCATTCTTATGGTGAGCACGGTTCGTTACCCGAACTTCAAGAAAATTGGCATTCCGAAGAGTGCGATTTGGGTCGTGCCGATTATCGTCGTATTCTCGCTCGTAATCGGTATTTGGTTCAATCAATATTTGTCGAAGCTGATTTTCATCCCGCTTTTGCTATATGCGCTGTGGGGCTTAAAAAAAAACGTTGATCGGCGCATTAAGCCGCGCAGACGTAAAAACAAGCATGTAGAGCTGAGTGAAGAGCAGGTGCAGTCGGAGACGATTGCCTAGTATGCAGCTAGCTCAGAAGCATTTTTCATAAGTAAACAGGAAACATCAAAAAAGCTGTAAACCATGTAAACGTGGTTTGCAGCTTTTTTTTGTTGAAATGGCTTTGCCGCCAGAGGGTGGCTACAGCCGTTTACGCTTGAAATATAGGAAAGTATATGATTTCCCCGTACTTTCTCTATATTTCTCGGACTGAAATGCGCCGCGCCGCCAAAGGATGGCGACAGCCATTTCACCTTGTGCATCTTGCATCATTATGTTGAGGTAGCAATGGCTTTGCAGGCATTCGCTTTACGTTAAATTAAATAGGCCGAGCGTTGAGCATTTGTCATACTCATCGGCGATGACTTCGTCCAGCTGGATATCCAGCAGATTGCACATCGCGGTCATGTAGAACAGATTGCGTCCGAGGTCGGCCTTAAGCACATCGCGGCAGTTCTCGCACAGCTCGCCAGAAAGGTGGCTTTGCAGCGTTTCTTTCGCGTTGGTAAGATTCGGCTCATCGGAATAATGCTGCTTGCGGGCAGCAAGCTCAATGCAGCCGCAGTCGGTCACGGCTTTCGTTACCGCACGATTGACGGACGTTCCAGCCTGCCCAAACTTTGACATCACATCTAGCAGGCTCCGATGCCTTAGCAGTAACTCGGATACTTGCTGTTGAAATTGATCCAATGTTGGTGCGCTCATCGGTTACACCTCTTTCATCAACTTTAGCAACTTCTGATCTTGTTTCCATTATAAGCTTACTTGGTCCGCATTTCAAAATGAAAAATCATTCACCTTTGACGGTTAGAGTGTTCCCAATTGGAACATAATTGTAATGGAGGTGGATGAATATGGTAAGACGTATCATTCAATTAATTGGAATAATGTTAGGTGCAATGGCAGGACGCGAGCTTCACAGCATGACCAGTTTATCGGGATTATGGGCTGAGCCATCTATTGGGATGCTTGAGCATTCCGGCACTTATTACATGAATGTCGGAATCGGCGCATTGTGCGGGGTCATTCTCGCGACCTTGGCAGCAAATCCGCTCATTCGTTTAATGCAGCGTGGAGCGGAGCAGACTTCGGCTATGCCGGTCAAGGATTTGCTTGCTAGTGCAGCAGGATTGTTCGTAGGGCTGCTGCTGTCGGTGCTGTTGTACCCGGCGGTGTCGGACATTGGAGGCGTAGGTGTTATGCTGCCGGCCATTATGGCGCTGTTCTTCGGCTATCTGGGCGTGCGCATTGCTTGGAACAAGCGGGATGAGCTGACGGAAAAGCTGATTGAGCTGTGGAACCAGCGCAAAGCGGCCCCTGCTATCGATGAGACTAGCGGGTTCGAGGAGCATAAGATTTTGGATACGAGCGTTATTATTGATGGGCGGATCGCCGACATTTGCAAAACCGGCTTTATTGAGGGAACGCTGGTTATTCCTGAATTTGTGCTGGAGGAGCTGCAGCATATTGCCGATTCTTCGGACTTACTCAAGCGCAACCGCGGCCGCCGGGGGCTGGATATTTTGAACAAAATCCAGAAAGAGCTTGATGTGCGCGTGCTTATCTATGAAGGAGATTTCGAGGAAATCAGCGAGGTGGACAGCAAGCTGGTGAAGCTGGCCAAGGCGCTGCATGGCAAAGTGGTAACGAATGATTTTAACCTGAATAAGGTGTGCGAGCTGCAAGGCGTATCTGTACTCAACATTAACGATTTGGCGAATGCGGTGAAGCCAGTTGTGCTGCCGGGTGAAGAAATTATTGTGCAGGTCATTAAGGACGGCAAGGAGCATGGACAGGGTGTCGCTTATCTCGACGATGGCACGATGATCGTAGTAGAAGGCGGACGCGAATATATCGGCACAACGATGGAAGTGCTTGTAACGAGCGTGCTGCAAACATCTGCGGGACGGATGATTTTCGCCAAGCCGAAGCTGTTGGAAAAAGCACAGTAAAAAAGGTATGATAGAGGGGATACAATACCGGCACACAGATTTGAGGGGAATACGACATGGGGGCAAAATGGGGAGTTGTCGTCGTCGCGGCCGGACGCGGTTCGCGAATGGGGACAAAAGAAAGCAAGCAGTACCTGGAAATGCAGGGCAAGCCGATTGTTGTACATACGCTTGAGCTGTTTGCTTCGCTTGATAACCTTGCTGAAATTATCGTCGTTGTCGGCGCTGATGATGTGGGGCGCGTGGAAGAGCTGGTCAACCGCTTTGGCATTGCCAAGGTGAAGGCAGTTGTTGCAGGCGGCAGCGAAAGGCAGCATTCGGTGTATAGCGGCATTCAGGCGCTTTCACCTGCTATAGAGTGGGTCATGGTGCATGATGGCGTGCGGCCGCTTGTGACGGCAGCTGCGGTCGGCGCCTGCTGCTCTGTGGCGGAGCGTGAAGGCGCGGCTGTGCTGGCAGTACCAGTGAAGGATACGATTAAACAGGTGGGCGATAACGGCTTGATCGTATCGACGCCTGACCGCCGAAGCTTGTGGGCGATTCAAACGCCGCAGGCTTTTCGTCGTGAACTGCTTGTGCGTGCGCATGAGCAGGCCCATGCAGAGGGTTTTCTGGGGACGGACGACGCGATGGTTGTCGAGCGAATGGGCGCACCGGTTGCCGTTGCGGAAGGCGATTATACAAATATAAAAATTACGACGCCTGAGGACTTGCCATGGGCGGAGTTTTTGCTCGCAAAGCGGGAGAGAGGGGAACGCTGACTATGATTCGTGTAGGACAAGGCTTTGACGTTCATCAATTGGTAGAAGGAAGGCCGTGCATTATCGGCGGTGTAACCATTCCATATGAAAAAGGGCTGCTAGGGCATTCCGATGCCGACGTGCTGCTGCATGCGATTACCGATGCGATTTTGGGCGCATTGGCGCTGGGCGATATCGGGAAGCATTTTCCCGATACGGACCCTGAGTTCAAGGATGCGGACAGCTTGAAGCTGCTTGTACATATTTGGGGACTCGTCAAGGAGCGCGGCTATAAGCTGGGAAACATTGACTCGACCATTATTGCACAGCGTCCCAAGATGCTGCCCTTTATTCCGCAAATGGCGGAAATTATCGCAGGCGCCTTGGAGGCAGATGTGTCCCAGGTGAATGTGAAGGCAACGACGACGGAGCAGCTCGGCTTCACTGGACGTGGCGAAGGAATTGCGGCACAATCCGTTGTTTGCCTGATTAAAGATGTGATATAATCGCAATAATTTTTGAGCGCTGGGATGGGAAAAAGACTTCTTCACGCTATTGGTTTATCTAGGGTGTGTATGCAAACCAGAATCCGGATACTCATGCATAGGTAGCTTTGCCGCCAGAGGCTGGCGACAGCCGTTACGCTTGAAATATAGGAAAGTATATGATTTTGCCATACTTTCTCTCTATTTCTCGGAATGAAACGCGCCACGCCGCCAAATGACAGCGAAAGCCGTTTCACCTTGAGGACTGAGGTTGCGCTATTCTGGCTTTTGAGAGGATTTGAGGTCTTAAGCGGACAGGAAATCCGTTATGCCCTTGATTTTCCTGTCAAAATAACGATCGGGAGCACATTAGCGTCTTCTGAGTCCGCGTCCTGCCATAACCCGTGTTTCGGCTGTAATAGCGGCTGCTGTGTCCGCCTAATGCCTATGGCATGAAGCTGACTTTCGATACGCAGGCTCCTGTTCATGTTAGATGCTATAATCAATCAAGATTATTATGTGGCTTGCTTACGTTGGCATACATGTCCTAAAGTATTTTGCTAAAGATATAGCAAAAGCATTTTGTTCAAGGCAAGGCGAAGGTTATATTTAGGAAACGCAGCAGGTTTTTTTAAGGAAAGCTTAGTAATAGCTGATTTACTGCAAGGATGTAAGAAGTAGGGTGAAAAAGTCGTAGTGGAGAGAAAAGGGGTTGCTGGAGAAGCGATAGCGTTCGTTTAAAGCTTTCCGTAGGAAAGCAGCATCGTAAGCTTATGCTTTTACCCTTAAGTTTCAACCGCCTAGCCGGTTAATTCAAGGAAACTCAGGGGTAATGGCGATCGGAAGCAAGCTCTTTTCGCGCAGCGCAGACTCTTTTTCACCTTACTTATCTTACGAGTTTGGCAGTACTAAAAGCGCAAGGCTGCAAGCGACTAGGGAGGGGCGATTTACCAATGACACAAGAAATTCGCGTACGATACGCACCGTCGCCGACGGGGCATCTGCATATTGGCAATGCAAGAACGGCCTTATTTAATTATTTGTATGCCCGCAATTTGGGCGGAAAGTTTATTATCCGCATCGAGGATACGGATGTGAAGCGCAATATTGCCGGCGGAGAAGAAAGCCAGCTCACTTATTTGAAATGGCTCGGCATTGACTGGGATGAAAGCATCGACGTTGGCGGCGACTACGGTCCTTACCGTCAGACGGAGCGTCTTGATATTTACGAAAAATATTGGCAGGATTTGCTGGATCGCGGCCTAGCTTACCGCTGCTACTGCACCGAAGAGGAGCTGGAGCGCGAGCGCGAGGAGCAGACAGCCCGGGGTGAAACGCCGCGTTATTCCGGACTGCATCGCAATCTGACGGAAGAGCAGCGTACGGCATTTGAGGCAGAAGGCCGCGTGCCAAGCATTCGTTTCCGCGTGCCGGAAGGCCGCACCTACAAATTTGACGATGTCGTAAAAGGTGAAATCAGCTTTGATACGGCGGAAACAGGCGATTTTGTCATTGTGAAAAAAGATGGCATCCCGACGTACAATTTTGCCGTTGCGCTGGATGACCACCTGATGAAAATTAGCCACGTGCTGCGGGGCGAAGACCATATTTCCAACACGCCGCGCCAATTGATGATTTATGAAGCATTTGGCTGGGAGCCGCCTCGCTTTGGTCATATGACGCTGATCGTTAACGAAACTCGCAAAAAGCTCAGCAAGCGCGATGAGTCGATTATCCAATTCATTGAGCAATACGATTCGCTAGGCTATTTGCCAGAGGCGATGTTCAACTTTATTACGCTGCTCGGCTGGTCGCCGGAAGGCGAGCAGGAGATTTTCACCCGTGAGCAATTGATTGAAGTATTCAATGCTGAGCGCCTCAGCAAAAGCCCGGCCGTATTCGATACGCAGAAGCTGAGCTGGATGAACAATGAATATTTGAAAAAAACAGATCTGGCGCGCGTCGTCGAGATGTGCCTGCCGCATTTGGTTAAAGCTGGCCGCGTATCTGAGCCATTGGATGAAGCTGGCCGCGCATGGGTGAGCAGTCTCGTGGCGTTGTACCAGGACAAGCTGCGTTATGCAGCGGAAATCGTACCGCATACCGAGATTTTCTTCCAAGAGGCTGCCCAAGATGAAGAAGAAGCGACAACTGTGCTTGCAGAAGAGCAGGTGCCTGTCGTGCTTGCGGCTTTCCTCGCACAAGTAGAAGCAACACCAGCCGAGGCATTTGATGAAGGTAGCGTGAAGGCTTCCATTAAAACAGTGCAAAAGGATACCGGCTTCAAAGGCAAACAGCTGTTTATGCCTATCCGTGCCGCGTTGACCGGACAGACGCATGGACCGGACTTGAACCAATCCATCGTGCTGCTTGGCCAAGCGAAAGTCATCGCGAGACTGAACGAGCGGTTGGGCCGCTAGGCTTGCTGCACGGGGAGAGGGCCGTGGCGCGAGTATTCGCGCTGGGCGTGCTCTTTTTCACCGTACGATTACGCCCGGACACAATGCCTCTTGTCACATAAGGGTGGATTGGGTATACTAGGGCTACTATTAGGAAGTTTACAATTAACAAGCTATGAACAGGAAAAGTACGTTTTGCTGGATTTGCAGAGAGGACAACCGTCATTGCATCCAGGCCGGGTTACCCGCGGCTATTGGACAATGTAGCTGCAAGTTGTCTAATTCGGCGGGCGGAAAATTGCACCTGGGAGCTTTGTTCCGAGCCAGAGGCCCGAACAGCTGTCATGGAACGAGAGAAGTTTCGTTCGCATGCTGCGTCGGCGGCGCTTGTGGGGTAGGCGGCAACGTAAGCCTGCGTTAAAGGCTTTGAGATGGATAGCAGCTGAGCTATCTGGCAGCCATAGGTTGAAGTGGGCGAAGGCAGACATGCCGAAGCTTGCTGCGAGCGGCGCAGATATGTTGTCAGGCTATTCAAGCAGAGTGGGACCGCGATTGAACACACGCCTCTGCAGCATGCAAATGCTGTGGGGGCTTTTTTATATGGATATGCGGCGGCCAGCTAGACAGGACTAAGGAGCTGCGAGGAAATTAGCGGTACTTCATTTCGTCGCAGTCTCTAAGAGGGGCAGCGGCCTGCTGGCTTGAGAGGAGATAAGCTGATGTTTCGCCATATTCGTTCAGATATTGAAGCGGTATTTGAAAATGATCCGGCCGCCAGAAGTCGCTTTGAGGTCGTCTTCACTTATTCCGGCCTGCATGCGATTTGGGCGCATCGGGCGGCGCATTATTTTTTTCGTCACAAATGGTTTACGGTTGCGCGTATCATATCCCAATTCAGTCGTTTTATGACGGGCATTGAAATTCATCCAGGGGCCACGATCGGCGAGCGGCTGTTTATTGACCACGGTATGGGCATTGTCATCGGCGAAACATGCGAAATTGGCAATGATGTCGTCATTTATCAGGGGGTTACGCTTGGCGGAACGGGCAAGGAGAAGGGTAAGCGCCATCCGACCATTGGCAACAATGTCGTCATTGGTTCGGGCTCGAAGGTGCTGGGATCGTTCAAAATTGGCGATAATTCAAATGTAGGCTCGAATGCGGTTGTGCTGCGCGAGGTGCCGCCTAATTGTACCGTTGTAGGCAACCCCGGCAGAGTGGTGAAACGAAATGGCGAACGGGTGAAGGACAGACTGGAGCACAACCAGCTGCCTGACCCGGTTATCGAAATGCTGCGTGATATGCAAAAAGAAATTGATCGTTTGAAAACAGAGTTGAAAGAGCTCAGGGAGCCTGTAACTGGAGGGGATTTACGAAAATGACGCTACATCTGTATAATACATTGACCCGCACGAAGGAAGCTTTTGAATCGCAGGAGCCAGGGAAAGTTAAAATGTACGTATGCGGGCCGACGGTATACGATTATATTCACGTTGGAAATGCAAGGCCGTTTATTTTCTTCGATGTCGTTCGGCGGTATTTGGAGAGCACAGGCTATGAGGTGAATTATGTCGTCAACTTTACGGACGTGGATGATAAGATGATCCGCAAAGCGGAGGAGCTGGGATCTACGGTTCCAGAAGTGGCGGAGACATTTATCGCGGCATTCAATGCGGATCTCGAAGCGCTTGCCGTGCATAAGGCAACACTGAACCCACGCGTAACGGAGCATATTACGGAAATCGTCGATTTTATTCAAGGCCTGCTGGACAAGGACATTGCTTATGAGAGCGAAGGCGATATTTATTTCCGCACCGCGAGGTTCGAGGAATACGGCAAGCTGTCTCATCAAAATCTGGAGGAGCTGCAATTCGGCATCCGGATTGAAGTAGGCGATCGCAAGGAGAGTCCTAAGGATTTTGTGCTGTGGAAAGGCGCAAAGCCGGGCGAGATTTTCTGGGAAACGCCGTGGGGACCGGGCCGTCCAGGCTGGCATATCGAATGCTCGGCAATGGCGCGCAAGCATCTCGGGGACACGCTCGATATTCATGGCGGCGGACAGGACCTGCAGTTCCCGCATCATGAGTGCGAGGTCGCACAGTCGGAAGCATTGACGGGCAAACCGCTGGCGAATTATTGGATGCATAACGGCTATATTAACATTGATAATGTGAAAATTTCCAAATCGCTAGGCAATGGTATTGCGGTGCATGAGCTGGTGAAGCAGGTGAAGCCGCAAGCGATTCGTTATTTTATTTTGTCTGGACATTATCGCAGTCCGCTTAACTTCAACGAAGAAGCGCTAAAGCAAGCGGCAAACAGCGTGGAGCGCATCGCGAACAGCGTGTCCAATTTGCGCCATCGTCTGCAAGTGCTGGAGAGCGAGGGGCAGACGGGAGCTGCGGCGTTCGAGCTTGATGCTCGCTTGGCGGAAATTATGAGCGTGTTTGAGGCGAAAATGGAAGATGATTTCAATACGCCGGATGCGATTACCGCTGTCTTTGATCTGGTTGGCGAGGCGAATCAATATTTGAACCGCACAGATGTGGGCATCGAGGGCGTGCAGGCTTTCCTGGATGTGCTGGAGCAAATGGACGAGGTGCTTGGCCTAATCCCGCCACAATCTGCCGAAGCGGATCTGCTTGATGAGGAAATCGAACAGCTGATTGTCGAAAGAACGGAAGCGCGCCAGTCGAAAAATTGGGCTAGAGCGGACGAAATTCGCGATTTGCTGACAGAGAAAGGCATCGCTCTTGAGGATACGCCGCAAGGCATCCGTTGGCGCCGCCTATGAGTGAACCGCATAACAGCGAGGCGCTAGCGAACGATTTATTGTTTTACTCGCCTTCGAAAAAAACAAATCTGCTGAATCCCGTCGTGCTCGCCTATGTGGGCGACAGTGTGTTCGAGCTGCTGGTCCGCCAATACTTGGTGTCGCTCCCGAATCATAAGCCGCATCACCTGCACCGCGAAGCGACGGGCATCGTCTCGGCCAAGGCGCAGCGGCGGATTTTGCTGGAGCACTGGCAGCCGCTGCTGACGGAGGAAGAGGCAGATGTGGTGCGGCGCGGACGCAATACGAAGTCAGGTGCGCCGCCTAAAAATGCTGACCCCGCCGATTATCGTCAAGCAACCGCGCTTGAATGTCTCGTTGGGTATTTATATTATGAAGGCCGCATTCAGCGCTTGCATGAGTTATTCGCCTGTGCGATTGCAGCAAGAGAAGACGGAGAGGAACGGCTGGCACAGCCAGCCGCCCCTTCCACCGCAGCCAAGAAAACAAAGGAGGGCGAATAATGACTGAGACTACCCCGCAAGATGAAATTATTGCTGGCAAGCATCCCGTACTGGAGGCGCTTCGTTCCGGGCGTGAAATCAATAAAATTTGGATCGCCGAAGGCGCCCAGAAGAGCATGACACAGCCGATTACGGCAGAGGCGAAAAAAAGCGGAATTATCGTGCAATTTGTCGATAAAAGGAAGCTTGATGGCATGGCCGAGGGCGTTCAGCATCAAGGCGTTATTGCGCAGGCGGCTGCTTTTCGCTACGCCGAGATTGAAGAAATATTAGAAGCGGCGCGCAGCCGCAATGAGACGCCTTTTATTTTGCTGCTGGATGAAATTGAGGACCCTCATAATTTGGGCTCAATTCTGCGGACCGCGGAATGCACCGGCGTTCATGGCGTTATTATTCCGAAGCGCCGCGCGGTCGGATTAACGGCTACCGTCTCCAAAACGTCGGCGGGAGCGGCGGAATATGTGCCCGTTGCCCGCGTGACAAACCTGGCGCAAACGATCGATCGGCTCAAGGAAGAAGGCATATGGATAGCAGGTACGGATGTCAGTGCCAAGCAGGAAATTTATTCGATGAAATTCGACATGCCGCTTGCTGTCGTCATCGGCAATGAAGGCAAAGGGATTGGCCGCCTCATCAAAGAAAAATGCGATTTTCTGGTGAAGCTTCCGATGCAGGGCCAGCTTAATTCGCTGAATGCCTCCGTTGCTGCGGGCGTGTTCATGTACGAAGTGGTTAGACAGCGCCGGAGCGTTTAAAGCATGAAACGGCGTGACGATATTTTGCTAGTGGATGGCTACAACATGATTGGGGCCTGGCCCGTGCTGGAAAAGCTGAAAGCCATCGATCTCGAGGAAGCAAGGGACAAGCTGCTTGATATGCTCGCGGATTATCAGGGGTTTACCGGCATGGCGGTCTATGTCATTTTCGATGCGCATCAGGTGCCTGGGCTTGGAGCGACCTTCAAGCACCACAAGCTGACAATTGTGTATACGAAGGAAAAGGAAACAGCGGATGAATGCATTGAGCGCATGGTAGTTGAGCTGTTTCAAAAAAGACGCCATTTGTATGTCGCTACTTCTGATCTCGTAGAACAGCATGTCGCTTTCGCCCATGGGGCGCTTCGCCTCTCGGCACGAGAGCTGTTAATTGAAATTGAGCAGAACCGCAAGCAAATTGAGCTTACGCTGAGGGAAGAAACGAAGAGCCGCCGCAATACGGTGGACAACAGTCTTAGCCTTGAAATTCGCATGCAGCTGGAAAGGCTTAGGCGAGGCAAGAAATAACAGTGCGCCCTAAGGCTGCGGTGAATTATTTCTGGATGTATCTGTAAAATTTTCGACACTTTGAATAGGTTTTGTTATCGATTCGGGGTCTAAATCGGTTGACGTTGTCAGGTTACATAATGTATACTGGCTCTATATTTGCTGGCTATGAATCTAGCGGCGTACGCCTTGCAGGCCGGAGGGATAGTTTGTGAGCATCGACCTCAAAGAATGGAGTACGCTCGAATATGACTGCAGTACGGACGAGGAAATCGTAGAAGCGGTTCGCAATGGCGACAGTCTGGCGCTCGAATATTTGATTAACAAATATAAGAATTTCGTTCGAGCTAAAGCACGCTCTTATTTTCTTATCGGTGCGGACCGGGAAGATATTGTGCAGGAAGGCATGATCGGACTGTATAAGTCTATTCGCGACTTTAAAGGGGACAAGCTCGCAAGCTTTAAAGCATTTGCAGAGCTGTGCATTACGCGGCAGATTATAACGGCGATTAAGACGGCCACCAGGCAGAAGCATATCCCGCTCAATTCCTATGTCTCGCTCGATAAGCCCATTTACGATGAAGACTCCGATCGTACTTTGCTTGATGTCATATGCGGGACCCGGGTATCAGATCCGGAAGAGTTGATCATTAACCAGGAAGAGTTTAGCGGTCTGGAAGACAAAATGTCCGAAATTTTGAGTGATCTTGAACGCAAGGTGCTCATGCTTTATTTGGATGGAAGGTCCTATCAGGAAATAGCAGTTGATCTGGATCGTCATGTGAAGTCTATTGATAATGCACTACAGCGCGTGAAGCGGAAGCTTGAACGTTATTTGGAAGTCCGGGACATAAGCGGGTAACAGTGTCATCATACTTATAGCTTAAGTGAGAATGCAGAAGCTGTCCTTTTCTCTGTAATTGTAGAAGAGGATGGCTTCATTTCCGTTTTAAATCGGAAAATGCTGCCTATACTTGTAGAAACAGGGCGGACCCGATGCCGCCTTGTTTCCAGCTTTTGTACAAGCTCGCATTCTATCTTTTACATTGACATCCAGTATGTCGTGTGATAAAGTGTTCGGGTAGGCCTAAATATGAGGTTTTTTTTCGTGTTGGCCTTCATTTCATCTTGAGGTACTGCATGTTTCAGGGTGAACAGGTATTTAGTAGCAGTTCGGGAGGTGTAATTCAATGCGGGTTATTATCACGTTGGCATGCACAAACTGCAAACAGAGAAACTATGCGAGCAGCAAGAACAAACGCAATCACCCCGACCGCATCGAGTTGAAGAAGTTTTGCAAGTTTTGTAACGAGCAGACTCCTCATCGCGAGACGAGATAGTCAAATGGAGGTGTGACCGTGGCATTTTTGGCTAAAGTGAAGCAAAGCTTCGGAACAACGTTTGGTTTCTTTGCTGACAGCTGGGCAGAACTGAAAAAGGTTCGTTGGCCAAACCGTAAAGAGTTGACAAGCTATTCTATCGTTGTCGTTTTGACGATTACGGCTGTGACGATTTACTTTTGGCTTCTTGACATCGGGATCTCGTCTCTAGTTGAACTGATTGTTTAAGAAGGGTCCAAAGGTGAATTGAAATGGAAAAAAGATGGTATGTCGTACACACTTACGCCGGTTATGAGAACAAAGTAAAAGCCAATTTGGAACGCCGTTTGGAATCGATGGGCATGGAAGACAAGATCTTCCGCGTACTAGTTCCGATGGAAGAAGAAGTGGTCGAGAAGGACGGCAAGAAAAAAACCGTTCAACGTAAAGTTTATCCAGGCTACGTTCTCGTAGAAATGGTTCAAACTGACGATTCTTGGTATGTTGTTCGCAATACGCCGGGTGTTACAGGATTCGTAGGATCGACAGGATCAGGCTCGAAGCCGATCGCTCTTATGCCAGACGAAGTCGAACAGATTTTGAAGCATATGGGTATGGAGGAACCGAAGCCGAAGATCGAATTCGATCTGAAGGAAACTGTACGGGTCAAGGAAGGTCCGTTCGCGGATTTCGTTGGTACAGTAGAAGAAATTTTGCTGGACAAAGCGAAGCTCAAGGTTCATGTCAACATGTTTGGCAGAGAAACGCCAGTTGAGTTGGATTATACTCAAGTGGAAAAGATCTAGTTCCGGTATTTCTGTAGAACGCCAGCTTGCTGGGGGGATGCAGAAGCACCAAACTCGTTAGTTGTATGTTGTGGATTACCAGGGTAAGGAGGTGTATAGTCATGGCTAAGAAAGTCATCAAGATGGTCAAACTGCAAGTTCCTGCAGGTAAAGCGAATCCAGCTCCACCTATCGGTCCGGCGCTCGGTCAAGCAGGCGTTAACATTATGGCGTTCTGTAAAGAGTTTAACGCTCGTACAGCAGATCAAGCAGGTTTGATTATTCCGGTTGTTATTTCCGTATTTGAGGATCGTTCATTCACATTCGAAACTAAAACTCCACCGGCAGCAGTATTGCTCCGCGTAGCAGCAGGTATCGAAAAAGGATCAGGCGAGCCGAACAAGAAGAAAGTAGCTACCGTTAATCGCGCTAAGGTCCGTGAAATCGCGGAACAAAAAATGCCCGACTTGAATGCAGCTTCCGTTGAAGCAGCAATGCTTATGATCGAAGGCACTGCACGCAGCATGGGCGTTACAATCGTTGAATAATTGCGTTTGATCCGTTAGGATAACAAACGAAGGGCTGACTGTTACAAGGATGCTCGGACTGTGAAGCTTAGGCTTCACTGTGGGAGGATTTTCCCTAGGAGGATTTTCCGCTATAACCACTTGAGGAGGATATTTACAATGGCTAAACATGGCAAGAAGTATGTAGAAGCTTCCAAGCTGATCGATAGCGAAGCGACTTACGAGTCGTTAGAAGCGATTGAGCTTGTGAAAAAAGCAGCAACAGCTAAATTCGACGAATCCGTTGAAGTTGCTGTACGTCTGGGTGTAGACCCTCGTAAACAAGACCAAGCAGTGCGCGGCGTCGTTGTACTTCCGCACGGTACTGGTAAAACTAAACGCGTCCTCGTATTCGCAAAAGGCGATAAAGCGAAGGAAGCAGAAGCTGCTGGCGCTGATTTTGTCGGCGACGCAGACATGATTAACAAAATCCAACAAGGCTGGTTCGATTTCGACGTTTGCGTAGCAACGCCGGATATGATGGCTGAAGTTGGTAAACTTGGTCGTATTCTCGGTGGTAAAGGCCTTATGCCTAACCCTAAAGCCGGCACAGTAACGTTTGACGTTTCTAAAGCCGTGCAAGAGATTAAAGCCGGTAAAATTGAATACCGTCTGGACAAAGCTGGTCAAATCCATGCTCCAATCGGTAAAGTATCCTTTGATGCTGATAAGCTTGATGCTAACCTTCGCGCTCTTGTAGAAGCTTTGGTTCGTGCTAAACCAGCTGCAGCTAAAGGTGTATACTTGAAAAACATCGCCGTTTCCTCGACAATGGGCCCTGGCGCTCGCGTCTCCGCTGCTAGCTACCGCTAATAGCAAGGAACGGAACTAAAATCGAACACGCATACCGTAGACAGTAGGTGCCGAAAGGCTTAATTTCCTACCGAGGTGTTATGATAAAGCGTTTGTGTGCGGCCTTGGGTCGTACTAACGAACCATCATGGCCTTCGCTACTTAATAGCGGAGGCTTTTCTCATGCATCGCGGCAAGAGATCTGACTCGTCAAATAACGGAATGTACAAATAATACAGGAGGTGTACAGTTTGGCAAACGCAAAAATCATCCAAGAGAAACAACAAGCGGTTGAAGTTATTACAGCAAAGCTTCGTGATAGCTCCAGCACTGTCGTTGCCGATTATCGCGGATTGAACGTTGCGCAAGTTACAGAACTTCGCAAACAACTGCGTGAGGCTGGCATCGAGTTTCAAGTTTTGAAAAACTCGCTAGTTCGCCGTGCTACTGAAGCAGCTGGTCTTTCTGAGTTGAATGAGATTCTAACTGGACCGACAGCTATTGCTTTCGGTAACGAAGATGCAGTTGCTCCAGCAAAAATTCTTAATGATTTCGCTAAAAAGAACGACGCTCTGAAACTTAAAGGCGGCGTTGTTGAAGGTAAAATCGTTGATATGGATCAAATCAAAGCGCTGGCGGAACTTCCGTCTCGCGATGGATTGCTTTCCATGCTCCTCAGCGTATTGCAAGCCCCAGTGCGCAACTTCGCGCTTGCGGTTAAAGCAGTTGGCGAGCAAAAAGAAGCTCAAGCTTAATTTTTTTCACACGTATCGAATCTGCTGCTCGTTTAAACTTGCAGCTTAAAAAAACTAAACCCACTTCTGGAGGTATAACCATGTCTAAAGATCAAATCTTGGAAGCCATTAAAGTTATGACCGTTCTTGAACTGAACGATCTTGTTAAAGCAATCGAAGAAGAATTCGGCGTTACTGCTGCTGCTCCTGTAGCTGCTGTTGGCGGCGGCGCAGCTGTTGAAGCTGAGCAAACTGAGTTCACTGTTATCCTTAACAACGCTGGTGCTTCCAAAATCAACGTTATCAAAGTCGTTCGCGAAATCACAGGTCTTGGCCTGAAAGAAGCGAAAGATCTGGTTGATAGCGCTCCTAAAGCAATCAAAGAAAACGTTGCTAAAGAAGAAGCAGAAGCAGTTAAAGCTAAGCTTGAAGAAGCTGGCGCAGCTGTAGAAGTTAAGTAATATCTCTTCTTTAGAAGATAGCGGGCCCCTTGAAACGCTACGTTTCAAGGGGTTCGTTCTATGTTTAAAATAAAAACATTTATAAGCTAGGCACTTATAAATGTTTTTATTTCATCGCGAAACGGAAGCTTTGCCACCAGAGGACGGCAACAGCCGTTTACGCTTGAATCTATGAAAGTATAAGGTTCGACCTTATCAGGTCAGGGGGGATTCGCATGTCAGACCATTACTATACGCCAAGCCCCGGCGTGAAAAGTGACCGGCGCATTCACGAAGAAAAGCTGCGCGGTTTTGAATTGAAATTTATGACGGATGCTGGCGTTTTTTCGAAAACGGGTGTCGATTACGGCACGCGTGTGCTGCTGGATGCACTGGAGCTGAAGGGCGAACGCAGCGTATTGGATGTCGGGTGCGGATACGGGCCGATCGGTCTTACCATTGCTCGGCTTGCTCCGGAAAGCCATGTAACGATGATAGATGTGAATGAAAGAGCGGTAGAGCTGTCCAAAGAAAACGCGCACAACAACGGCATAAAGAATATAACGGTTTATCAAAGCGACGTGTATGAAGCGGTTCGGCAGTCCACATTTGATATGATCGTCACTAATCCTCCTATACGGGCTGGGAAAGAGATTGTACATCGTATTTTTGAAGAAGGCTATGGGCTATTGGCTCCTGGCGGAACGATGTGGGTCGTCATTCAGAAAAAGCAGGGCGCCGCATCAGCGGAAGCGAAGCTTGAGACGTTGTTCAGTGAAGTAATCGAAGTGACGAAAGATAAGGGCTATCGAATTTACAAAGCTGTTAAATGAGTCATTTGATTCCTTGACTTGACTTTCTATATGTGGTAAGATTATAAAATGTCAGCATTAAATTGGGCTAAATCTCTTTAGTCAACTAAAATGTCAAGTGCGAATTTTTAGCGCAAAATGCATATAGAATGCGTAGTTGACGTATAATGTTTACATTTTGGGCAAAATTACTTGATATGGATTCTATACGCTTGCGCTGCGTATGGTTGGCTCGTGGAACATGCTCTTTTTTCGAACTATTCGATAAGGGCTTTTCTTTATTTGAATAAGTAAGCAGTTACGCAGTACGTTTCGTTGCTGTGAGACAGACATGAGGGGTGAGGTTAAGTTGGCAGGACAACTTGTTCAGTATGGTCGGCGCACGCGGAGAAGTTATGCCCGAATCAACGAGGTGCTGGAAGTCCCGAACCTGATTGAAATCCAACAAAAATCGTACGAAAAATTCTTGGAAACAGATTTAATTGAGTTATTCCAAGATATTTCGCCGATTCAGGACTTTACGGGCAATCTATCGCTTGAGTTTATCGACTACAGCTTGGGCGAACCGAAATATTCGGTCGATGAATCAAAAGAACGCGATGTGACGTATGCTGCTCCACTACGCGTGAAAGTGCGTCTCTTTAATAAAGAGACGGGCGAAGTGAAGGAACAGGAAGTTTTCATGGGTGACTTCCCGCTGATGACAGAGACCGGCACGTTTATCATTAACGGAGCGGAACGGGTTATTGTCAGCCAATTGGTGCGCTCCCCAAGTGTGTACTTCAGCACGAAGGTTGATAAAAACGGGAAGAAAAACTACACAGCGACCGTTATCCCGAATCGTGGAGCTTGGTTAGAGCTGGAGACGGATGCTAAAGATATTGTCTACGTTCGTATCGACCGCACTCGGAAAATTCCGGTTACGGTACTTTTGCGTTCGTTAGGCTTCGGCACTGACGCTGAAATATTGGAATTGCTCGGCCATGACGAGTATATTCGCAATACGCTTGATAAAGACAACACGGATTCTACCGAGAAAGCGCTGATCGAAATTTATGAGCGCCTTCGTCCAGGTGAGCCGCCTACGCTTGATAACGCGAAGAGCTTGCTCGTAGCACGCTTCTTTGATCCGAAACGCTATGATCTAGCAAATGTAGGACGTTACAAGATTAACAAAAAGCTTCATATCAAAAACCGTCTATTCAACCAGCGCTTGGCTGAAACGCTTGTCGATCCTTCGACAGGTGAAATCATTGCCGAAGCAGGTCAAATGATTGACCGCCGCTTGCTGGATGACATTTTGGAGAAACTTGAAACGAATGTCGGCTTCAAAACGTATCACGTCGCCAATGGCGTACTTGATGCAGATAGTATTCCACTGCAAGCAATCAGTGTATTCTCGCCGCTTGACGAATCCAAAGTGATTAAGGTCATTGCGAACGGAATTATTGATAAAACAGTGAAGCACGTCACGCCGGCAGATATTATTGCTTCCATTAACTATTTCCTTAACCTGCTTCAAGGTGTAGGAAGCACGGATGACATTGACCACTTGGGCAACCGTCGTCTGCGTTCTGTAGGGGAGCTTCTGCAAAACCAATTCCGTATCGGTTTGTCCCGTATGGAAAGAGTTGTGCGTGAACGGATGTCGATTCAGGATGCTAACGCGATTACGCCGCAGGCGCTGATTAACATTCGTCCCGTTATAGCTTCGATTAAAGAGTTTTTTGGATCCTCACAGCTCTCGCAGTTTATGGACCAAACGAATCCGCTTGCTGAACTGACGCACAAACGTCGTCTGTCTGCACTCGGACCCGGCGGTTTGACGCGTGAGCGCGCGGGCTTTGAAGTCCGTGACGTCCATCACTCCCACTATGGGCGGATGTGTCCGATCGAGACGCCAGAGGGACCGAATATCGGTCTGATCAACTCCTTGTCCTCCTTTGCCCGCATTAACGAATATGGCTTCATTGAAGCTCCTTATCGTTGGGTAGATGCGAAGACAGGAATTGTAACGGAACAAATTTCGTATTTGACTGCAGATGAAGAAGACAACTATGTAATCGCGCAAGCGAATGCGAAGCTGACTCCAGAAGGAACATTCGAAGAGAGCAGCGTTATCGTTCGTTACAACAAGCAAGCTGACAACATCCTTACGATGCCAAGCGAGCGCGTTGACTACATGGACGTTTCTCCTAAACAGGTAGTATCGGTTGCGACGGCGCTTATTCCGTTCCTGGAAAACGATGACTCCAACCGTGCGCTAATGGGTTCCAACATGCAGCGGCAAGCCGTACCTCTCTTGATCCCGAAAGCACCGCTTGTCGGTACGGGTATGGAGCATAAGTCGGCTAAAGACTCCGGTGTATGTATTGTCTCCAAACATGATGGAATTATTGAACGAGTATCTGCCAATGAGATTTGGCTGCGCCGTGTAGAGCAAATTGACGGCAAGTCGGTAACTGGCGATCTCGTTAAGCATAAGCTTCATAAGTTTACGCGTTCCAACCAAGGAACATGCATTAACCAGCGTCCGCTTGTACACAAAGGCGACGTTATCCAAAAAGGCGATATTCTCGCTGATGGACCGTCAACTGAGCAAGGCGAATTGGCACTGGGCCGCAACGTGGTCGTTGCCTTTATGACATGGGAAGGCTACAACTATGAGGATGCTATCCTTCTTAGTGAGAAGCTTGTTAAAGAAGACGTATATACCTCGATCCACATTGAGGAATATGAGTCGGAAGCCCGTGATACGAAGCTTGGACCAGAAGAAATTACACGCGACATTCCGAATGTCGGCGAAGAAGCACTGAAAAATCTCGACGAGCGCGGTATTATCCGTGTTGGTGCAGAAATCAGTGCAGGCGATATTCTCGTTGGTAAAGTAACACCTAAAGGTGTAACAGAGCTGACAGCTGAAGAGCGTCTTCTTCATGCGATTTTCGGTGAAAAAGCTCGTGAAGTAAGAGACACTTCGCTTCGCGTACCGCATGGTACTGACGGAATCGTTGTGGACGTAAAAGTATTTACCCGCGAGAACGGCGATGAGCTGCCTCCTGGTGTAAATCAACTCGTTCGTGCTTATATCGCTCAAAAACGGAAAATTTCCGAGGGTGATAAAATGGCCGGACGTCACGGTAATAAAGGGGTTATTGCCCGCATTATGCCGGAAGAAGATATGCCGTTCCTGCCAGATGGCACACCAGTTGAAGTTGTTCTCAACCCACTGGGCGTACCTTCCCGTATGAACATCGGCCAAGCGCTGGAAGTTCACTTGGGTCTCGCTTGTAAACGTCTTGGCTTGCATGCTGCGACGCCTGTATTTGACGGCGCGCGGGAGAATGACGTTTTTGATGCCATGGAAGAAGCAGGCATGCAGCGTAATGGTAAGACTGTACTTTATGATGGTCGTACGGGTGAAAACTTCGAACGTGAAGTTACTGTTGGCGTCATGTACATGATCAAACTCGCGCACATGGTTGATGATAAAATCCATGCTCGTTCCACAGGTCCTTACTCGCTCGTTACGCAACAGCCATTGGGTGGTAAAGCTCAATTCGGCGGACAGCGTTTCGGTGAGATGGAAGTATGGGCGCTTGAAGCATATGGTGCTGCTTACACCTTGCAAGAAATTCTTACAGTCAAATCCGATGATGTTGTTGGTCGCGTGAAGACGTATGAGTCGATTGTTAAGGGCGAGAACGTACCAGAGCCGGGCGTACCAGAGTCATTCAAAGTATTGATCAAAGAACTTCAAAGTTTGGGTATGGACGTCAAAATCCTGACCGAAAATGAAGAAGAGATCGAGCTGAGAGAGTCGGATGACGATGATGACGCAGCAGGAGATAAGCTGAATCTTAATTTAGAAGGCGCTGAAGTAGGCGCTCTTGAATAAAAACCTAGCCCAGCTGCGTGTACGCTTCTAGCGAATACGCAGCCGCTAGTATGCATGAAATAGCCATACATGACGAAGGAGGGTTGCTCCTTGTTGGACGTGAACAACTTCGAGTATATGAAAATTGGGCTTGCCTCGCCTGAGAAAATTCGTTCCTGGTCCCGCGGAGAAGTTAAAAAGCCGGAAACGATCAACTATAGGACGTTAAAACCGGAGAAGGAAGGCCTCTTCTGCGAGAAAATTTTTGGTCCTACCAAAGACTGGGAGTGTCACTGCGGCAAGTACAAGCGCGTTCGCTATAAAGGCGTCGTCTGTGATCGCTGTGGCGTTGAAGTAACACGTGCGAAAGTTCGCCGTGAGCGTATGGGACATATTGAGCTTGCAGCTCCTGTATCCCATATCTGGTATTTCAAAGGGATTCCTAGCCGCATGGGCTTGGCATTGGATATGTCGCCTCGTTCGCTTGAGGAGATCATCTACTTTGCATCTTATGTTGTAACTGATCCTGGT
This sequence comes from Paenibacillus sp. JT22N15, assembly GCF_059383755.1. Lineage (NCBI taxonomy): Bacteria > Bacillati > Bacillota > Bacilli > Caryophanales > Paenibacillaceae > Paenibacillus > Paenibacillus sp. JT22N15. The sequence goes on from NZ_JBXENV010000025.1 coordinate 29,675, forward strand.
GATACGCCGCTGGAGAAAAAACAGCTGCTGTCCGAAAAGGAATACCGCAGCTACCGTGAGAAATATGGCTACGGCTTCCACGCTGGAATGGGTGCTGAAGCAGTCAAAAAACTGCTGCAGGACATTGAAGTGGAGAAAGAGCTGGAACAGCTTAAAGAAGAGCTTCGTACGGCTCAGGGCCAACGCCGTAACCGTGCCATCAAGCGTCTTGAAGTTATCGAAGCATTCCGCAATTCTGGCAATGAGCCGGAATGGATGATTCTCGATGTGCTTCCAGTTATCCCTCCTGAGCTTCGCCCGATGGTACAACTGGATGGCGGACGTTTTGCAACGTCTGACCTTAATGACCTGTACCGTCGTGTAATCAACCGTAACAACCGTCTAAAGCGCCTGCTTGATCTGGGTGCTCCTGACATTATCGTGCAAAATGAGAAACGTATGCTTCAAGAAGCAGTTGATGCGCTGATTGATAACGGCCGTCGTGGTCGTCCAGTGACTGGACCGGGTAACCGTCCGCTCAAATCGCTCAGCCATATGCTTAAAGGTAAGCAAGGACGTTTCCGTCAAAACTTGCTCGGTAAACGTGTCGATTACTCTGGCCGTTCCGTTATCGTAGTAGGACCGAACCTGAAGATGTTCCAATGCGGACTTCCGAAGGAAATGGCGCTTGAGCTGTTTAAGCCATTCGTTATGAAAGAACTCGTCAACAAAGGACTTGCGCACAACATTAAGAGCGCGAAGCGCAAAGTTGAGCGTGTAAGCCCTGAAGTATGGGATGTTCTTGAAGAAGTAATTAAGGAGCACCCGGTTCTTCTTAACCGTGCCCCGACCCTTCACAGACTCGGTATTCAAGCATTTGAGCCGATTTTGGTTGAAGGCCGCGCCATCAAGCTTCACCCGCTCGTATGTACCGCTTATAACGCGGATTTCGACGGTGACCAAATGGCCGTTCACGTACCTTTGTCTGCAGAAGCACAAGCGGAAGCTCGCTTGCTCATGCTTGCATCGGGCAACATTTTGAACCCTAAAGACGGCAAGCCAGTCGTTACGCCTTCCCAGGATATGGTTCTCGGCAGTTACTATCTGACGATGGACAACAAGGAAGCGCATGGTACGGGTTCGGTGTTTGCAACGGTGAATGAAGCGGTATCGGCGTACCAACGCGGTATTGTTTCGCTGCATGCACGGATCTTTATTCCGGTGAAAGTTTTGAAAAAGACTGTGTTCACCGAAAAACAACAGCAGTCGTTGATGTCAACGACGGTTGGTAAAGTTATTTTTAACGAAATTTTCCCGGAAGATTTCCCGTATATCAACGAGGCTACGAAAACGAACCTCTTGAACGGTACGCCGGATAAATATTTTGTATACGAAAAAGGCAGTGATTTGAAAAAAATCATTGAAGAATTGCCGATAGCAGGCGGTGTAGGTAAAGATTATCTCGGTAATATTATTGCTGAGTGCTTCAGAAACTACCATACGACGCTGACGGCTGTCATCCTTGACCGTATCAAGCAGCTCGGCTTCACTTACTCCACGCGTGCAGGTATTACGATCGCCGTATCGGACGTTATCGTGCCGCCGGAGAAAACAGAGCTTCTTAAAAAATCGGATGATCAGGTTGCTATCGTTATGAATCAGTACCGTCGTGGTCTGATTACGAACGAAGAGCGTTATGACCGGATTATTAGCATTTGGAGCAAATGTAAAGACGAGCTGACGGAAATTTTGATGAAGTCCATGGATCGTTACAACAACATTATGCTCATGGTTGATTCGAAGGCACGGGGTAACAAATCGCAAATCACCCAGCTGGGCGGTATGCGTGGTCTGATGGCCAACCCATCGGGCCGGATTATCGAGTTGCCAATCAAATCGAACTTCCGCGAAGGTCTGACGGTACTCGAGTACTTCATCTCGACGCATGGAGCGCGGAAAGGTCTCGCGGATACAGCTCTTCGTACAGCTGACTCCGGTTACCTGACTCGTAGGCTCGTTGACGTTGCACAAGACGTTATCGTTCGTGAAGAAGATTGCGGAACCGATAAAGGCTTCTCCGTGAGCAAAATTCAAGACGGTAAAGAGGTTATTGAGGATCTGTACGATCGTATTGAAGGCCGTTACGCTTTTGAGACGGTTCGTCATCCGAAGACTGGCGAAGTTATCGTCAGCCGCAATGATCTGATTGACTCGAACAGAGCCGATGCGATTATTGATGCGGGTATTGAAAAACTGCAAATCCGTTCCGTGCTTAGCTGCCGCGCTCGTCATGGCGTATGTAAAACTTGTTATGGCCGCAACCTGGCAACAGGCAAGCATGTTGAAATCGGTGAAGCAGTAGGTATCATTGCCGCTCAATCCATCGGTGAGCCAGGAACACAGCTCACGATGCGTACATTCCATACCGGCGGTGTTGCCGGAGACGATATTACGCAAGGTTTGCCGCGTATCCAGGAGCTTTTCGAGGCGCGTAATCCGAAAGGTCAAGCGATTATCACCGAGCTTGATGGTGTGGTCAAAGAAATTCGTGAAGCGAAGGATCGCCGTGAAATCGAAGTTCAAGGTGAAGCGGAATCCAAAACTTATGCGATCACTTACGGTTCGCGTATCCGTGTTGTAAAAGGTCAGCATCTTGAAGCCGGCGACGAGCTGACAGATGGTTCGATTGACCCTAAAGATATGCTTCGGATTAAAGGTATCCGCGGCGTTCAAAACTATATTTTGCAGGAAGTACAGCGCGTCTACCGGAACCAAGGGGTAGAAATCAATGACAAGCACATTGAAGTCATGGTTAAGCAAATGCTCCGCAAAATCCGTATCGTTGATGCGGGAGAAACGAAGCTTCTGCCAGGCGCATTCGTAGACATTCATGAATATGAATCTGCCAACCGCGAAGCGATCTTTGCTGATAAAGAGCCAGCAGTAGCCAAACCGGTATTGCTCGGTATTACGAAAGCGTCTCTTGAGACGGATTCGTTCTTGTCGGCAGCTTCTTTCCAAGAAACGACTCGCGTCTTGACTGACGCTGCTATTAAAGGCAAAGTCGATCAATTGCTTGGTCTGAAGGAAAATGTTATTATCGGTAAGTTGATTCCAGCTGGTACGGGTATGCCGCGTTATCGCAATATCCGTCTGGTAGGGCTTGAGGATGAGCAGGAAACTGTTGTAAACCAAGGCGAACTGGAATCAGAAGCAGTTACCGTTGACTAAAGCTTGAAGCATGCATGCGGCGGCGGCCTCCCCTAGTAATTGAGGGGAAGCTGCCTGCGTATGCGTACATCGAGGCTATAGCAGCTTTTCAGAAGAGGTAAAGACTAGCATTTGCGGTTTTTCTGATAAAGCTACTTGACACTCTAGGTGTACAGGTGATACTATATCGAAGTGTGCCTAATTGTGTGATCTTCTACCGCTAAAGGATAGGTGATTCCATGCAGTTTAAAGTTGGCGCGAAACAGACGACGAAGATGCTTGAGCAAGATAAAGCAGTCGAAGTCTACATTGCTCAAGATGCAGATCCGCGAATGAAAGAGAAAGTTATTCATTTGTGTGAGCGGTCGAGTATCCCGGTCAAATGGGTAGAAACGATGCAAGACCTTGGGAAAACCTGTGGAATTGATGTCGGAGCTGCTATGGCAGCGCTCGTAACCGATGATGAATAAAGGAAAAAAGCATTTTTGCTGGTGCAACTTCAACCTGATGATGGACTGGTAAGAATTTTTATTTGTTCTTTTATGAACCACCTGGATCTGTGGGCTTTAAAATTAGGTGTAATGTCTACCATATTAAATGACATGAATAACGGAAGGGGGTGGCAACATGCCAACAATTAACCAGCTAGTCCGTAAAGGACGCCAAGCTAAAGTCGTAAAATCGAAATCGCCAGCTTTGCAAAAAGGTTTCAACGCCTTGAAACGTGAAGCTACAAACATCAGTGCTCCGCAAAAACGCGGTGTGTGCACTCGTGTAGGTACAATGACTCCGAAAAAACCGAACTCTGCACTTCGTAAATACGCGCGTGTACGTTTGACTAACCGCGTAGAGGTTACAGCTTACATTCCGGGTATCGGACATAACCTTCAAGAGCACAGTGTCGTATTGATCCGTGGCGGACGGGTAAAAGACCTTCCGGGTGTACGTTATCATATCGTTCGCGGCGCTTTGGATACAGCGGGTGTTAACAACCGTAACCAAGCTCGTTCGAAATACGGTGCTAAACGTCCTAAAGTTAAGAAATAAAAATGGTTTTACCACTAATGAAATTATCATTCAAGAAAGGGGGACTTTCTCATGCCACGCAAAGGTCCTGTAACAAAACGCGATGTGCTTCCGGATCCGGTTTACAATAGCAAACTGGTAACGAGACTCATCAACCGCATTATGATCGACGGTAAACGCGGAACAGCTCAAACGCTGTTGTACGATGCCTTCAAACTGATCCAAGAACGCACGGGTAAAGATCCGATGGAAGTGTTCGAAGCAGCTTTGAAAAATATCATGCCAGTACTTGAGGTTAAAGCACGCCGTGTCGGCGGTGCCAACTATCAAGTGCCGATCGAAGTTAAACCTGAGCGCCGTACATCGCTTGGTCTCCGTTGGCTCGTGAACTACTCACGTAACCGCGGTGAGAAAACGATGGTAGAGCGTTTGGCTGCTGAAATTACTGATGCTTCCAATAACACTGGTGCATCCGTTAAGAAGCGCGAAGATACACACAAAATGGCAGAAGCAAACAGAGCGTTTGCTCACTACCGTTGGTAGGATTCGGCTAACGCTGAATCAACAAATAATCTCATTTAATGAGAGGAGATCAGTTCATGGCTAGAGAGTTCTCCTTGAAAAATACACGGAATATCGGGATTATGGCGCATATCGATGCGGGTAAAACCACTACAACTGAGCGTATCTTGTTCTACACAGGCCGTACTCACAAAATCGGAGAGGTGCATGAAGGCGCCGCTACGATGGACTGGATGGAACAAGAGCAAGAGCGCGGTATTACGATTACGTCTGCCGCGACGACTGCTCAATGGGATGGTCACCGCATCAATATCATCGATACCCCAGGACACGTTGACTTCACAGTAGAAGTTGAACGTTCCCTCCGCGTATTGGACGGGGCAGTTGGCGTTTTCAGTGCAAAAGAAGGCGTTGAGCCTCAGTCCGAAACCGTATGGCGTCAAGCAGACCGTTACGGTGTACCTCGGATCGCTTATATCAACAAAATGGACATTATCGGTGCAGACTTCTTGAACGTTATCAAGGATATGCGCGAGCGTCTACAAGCAAATGCTGTTGCGATTCAAATTCCGATTGGCGCTGAAAGTGATTTCGTAGGCGTTATCGATATCGTTGAACGCGTAGCTTACAAATACAAAGATGATCTCGGAAAAGACCCTGAGAAAATCGAAATTCCTGCTGAGTACGCCGACCAAGTCGAAGAACTCCGTACGGAATTGATCGAGAAAGTTGCCGAGCTGGACGAAGAATTAACAATGAAATATCTGGAAGGCGAAGAAATTACGATTCCAGAAATTAAAGCAGCGCTTCGTAAAGGCGTTTGTGAAGTTAAAATCTTCCCAGTTATCGTTGGCTCCTCGTACCGTAACAAAGGCGTTCAAATGATGTTGGATGCTGTTGTTGACTATCTTCCATCGCCACTTGATGTACCAGCTATTAAAGGTATGCTTGATGACGGTAGTGAGGAAATTCGTCAATCTTCGGATTCAGAACCGTTCTCGGCTCTGGCATTCAAAATCATGACGGATCCTTATGTAGGTAGATTGACGTTCTTCCGTGTGTATTCTGGCGTCCTGAAATCCGGTTCGTATGTTCTGAATGGTACAAAGAACAAACGTGAGCGTATTGGTCGGATTCTGCAAATGCATGCGAACAGCCGTCAAGAGATTTCCGAAGTTTACTCCGGAGATATCGCAGCTGCAGTTGGTTTGAAAGATACCATTACAGGTGACACGCTTTGTGATGAAAAACATCCGATTATTCTTGAGTCGATGAATTTCCCTGAGCCAGTTATCTCGGTTGCTATCGAACCAAAAACGAAAGCTGACCAAGACAAACTCGGTATCGCGATTTCCAAGCTTGCGGAAGAAGATCCTACATTCCGTGCGCATACGGATGAAGAAACAAACCAAACGATTATCTCTGGTATGGGTGAGCTTCACCTTGAGATTCTAGTTGACCGTATGCTTCGTGAATTTAAGGTTGAGACAAACGTTGGTAAGCCTCAAGTTGCTTATCGTGAGACGTTCCGTCAAGCTGCAAAAGTCGAAGGTAAATTCGTACGTCAATCCGGTGGTAAAGGTCAATATGGCCATTGCTGGGTTGAATTCGTTCCACAAGAGCCGGGTGAAGGCTTCGTGTTCGAAAACAAAGTTGTGGGTGGATCGATTCCTCGTGAATTTATCGCTCCAATCCAAGCTGGTATCGAAGAGTCGATGAAAAACGGCGTTATCGCTGGATTCCCGCTCGTTGATGTTAAAGCGATTGTTTTCGACGGATCTTATCATGATGTTGACTCCTCGGAGATGGCGTTTAAAATTGCAGGTTCGATGGCGCTTAAAGCTGCCAAAGAAAAATGTAAGCCAGTTCTGCTTGAGCCAATCATGAAAGTTGAAGTTACTGTTCCTGAAGAGTACATGGGCGATGTAATGGGTATGTTGAACTCCCGTCGTGGTCGCATTGAAGGTATGGATACTCGCGCAGGTGCGCAAATCATCCGTGCTAAGGTGCCTCTCTCCGAGATGTTCGGTTATTCCACAACACTTCGTTCTGGTACACAAGGACGCGGTGTATTCTCGATGGAGCTTTCTCACTATGAAGAAGTTCCTAAATCGATTGCTGAAGAGATTATTGCTAAAAACAAAGGCGAATAATATTTGCCTTTGTCTAGGTTAGTCTTTTTTACTCCGGTTGGCATTACAGCTTGCTAAGCAAGCAAGTGTTCAGCCACTATATAAAACCTTTTAAATATTGAGGAGGATTAAGTTCAATGGGAAAAGCTAAATTTGAACGTAACAAACCGCACGTTAATATCGGTACTATTGGTCACGTCGATCACGGTAAAACGACTCTGACTGCAGCAATCACTACTGTACTTTCCAAAAAATACGGCGGTGCTGCTATCGCTTTTGACCAAATCGATAAAGCTCCAGAAGAGCGCGAGCGTGGTATCACGATCTCGACAGCTCACGTTGAGTATGAGACGCCAGCTCGTCACTACGCTCACGTTGACTGCCCAGGTCACGCCGACTATGTAAAAAACATGATCACTGGTGCTGCACAAATGGACGGAGCAATCCTAGTAGTTTCCGCAGCTGATGGCCCTATGCCACAAACTCGTGAGCACATCTTGCTGTCCAAGCAAGTTGGCGTTCCTTACATCGTTGTATTCCTGAACAAATGCGACATGGTTGAAGACGAAGAGCTTCTTGAACTGGTTGAGATGGAAGTTCGCGACCTTCTTTCCGAGTATGAGTTCCCAGGCGACGACACTCCAATCATCCGTGGTGCAGCTCGTGAAGCTTTGCAAAACCCTGACGGTCCTTGGGCTGAAAAAATCATCGAGCTCTTCGAGCAAGTTGATACTTACATCCCAACTCCTGAGCGCGATGTTGCGAAACCTTTCCTTATGCCTGTCGAGGACGTATTCACAATCACTGGCCGTGGTACAGTAGCAACTGGCCGTGTTGAGCGTGGCGTTATCAAAGTAGGCGACGAGATCGAAATTATCGGTCTTGCTGAAGAGTCCCGCAAATCCGTAGTAACAGGCGTTGAAATGTTCCGTAAATTGCTTGACTCCGCTCAAGCAGGCGACAACGTTGGCGCATTGCTTCGTGGTGTGGACCGTAAAGATATTGAGCGTGGACAAGTATTGGCTAAACCGGGTTCGGTTAAACCACACACTAACTTCACTGCACAAATCTACGTTCTGACTAAAGAAGAGGGTGGCCGTCACAAGCCTTTCTTCACTGGATACCGTCCACAGTTCTACTTCCGTACAACTGACGTTACTGGTATCATCAACCTGCCAGAAGGTACTGAAATGGTTATGCCTGGCGACAACATCACAGTTACTGTTGAGCTTATCGCTCCAATCGCGGTTGAAGAGGGAACTCGTTTCTCCATCCGTGAAGGCGGCCGTACTGTAGGCGCTGGCGCTGTAGCAACTATCCAAAAATAATCGCGTGCGGCTTTAAGCCGCGCACGAATCAAACCTCTCACCTCGGTGAGAGGTTTTTTATTTTCCATGGACAAGTCATTGACGGGGCTGCTGCATCGCCTTTAATATGAGAGAAGATGTATACAGCTGCGATAGAGGGAAACCTTATGGGAACGTAAGACAGAAGCAGCTTATTATGTAGGGGAGGTTTTACAGAAGATGAGAAAAAATATGTGGGTAGGATTAATGCTGGTCCTCGTTTTGGTCATTTCGGCATGTGGGGGCAGCAAAGGAAACGGCAATACAGGGGAACAGGCTTCAACTGCACCAAGCAGTTCTGCTGAAGCAACGGACAGTGGGGCGAAAGAAAATTATAAAATTTCAATCTCGCAATATGTAGAGCATCCGTCGCTTGATGCAACAAGAGAAGGATTTATTGCTGCCTTGAAGGATGCGGGCTTGGTTGAAGGACAGAATTTAACCATTGATTTTAATACAGCTCAAGCAGATCAAGCAAACAACCAAACGTTGGCTCAAAAGATCGCAGCTGATAAAAGTGATTTGGCGTTAGGTATTGCTACACCATCAGCACAAGCGCTTGTGAAAGAAGTGACTGATCGTCCTGTGCTGTTCGCAGCTGTTACTGATCCGATTGATTCGAAACTCGTTACAAATCTTGATGCACCAGGCGGTCTTGTTTCAGGAGCGTCGGATACAAATCCAGCAGCAATTACAGAGCTTATGGACTTTGTAGCTGCTAATTTTTCGAAAGTGAAAAATGTTGGCCTTGTCATTAACGAAGGTGAGCCTAATGCAGTGGTTATGGCTAAAATTGCAGAAGAAGCGCTCGCTAAACATGATATTAAGCTCGTTCGTGCAGCTGTGAGTAACACATCAGAAGTACAGCAGGCAGCTGCTTCCCTTGTGGGTAAAGTAGATGCACTGTATATTACATTGGATAATTCAGTAGTGAGCAGTCTGGATACATTGATTAAAGTAGCTAATGATAATGATCTTCCGTTTTTTGCGAGCGATCGCGATACGGTTGAGCGCGGCGCCTTTGCAACAATTGGTTTCAAATATTATGATCATGGTTACCAAGTAGGTCAAATGGCTGTGGATATTTTGAAAAACGGCAAGAAGCCGGGCGATATGAAAGTAACAGTGCCGGACAAGCTTGATCTTATTTTGAACATGAAGGCAGCTAAGGAACAAGGCATTACGGTGACCGATGAGATGAAAAATCAAGTCAAGGATGCTGCTTCCAACATTATTGAATAGTTCGCAACTTAACGGGATTTTTTAAAAAAAGTAACGTAACGGCTATTGTCGCCATTAGACGGCAGTAGCCGTTTACAATTGGCCCGTTTTTTATGAGGAGGTTTCCTATTGCTTAGTTTGTTGAAATCGATGCCTGGTGCAATTGAGCTTGGCTTAATTTATGCGTTGATGGCGCTGGGCGTCTACATTACGTATCGTATTTTAGATTTTCCCGATTTGACCGTGGAAGGCAGCTTCACTACAGGCGGCGGTATTGCAATGATTTTGATAACGAATGGCATGTCGCCTTGGGTGGCTACTATTGCTGCTTTTGGCGGAGGTGCGGCTGCGGGAGCCATTACCGGGCTTTTGCATACGAAAGGCAAAATAAATGGGCTTCTCTCCGGCATTATTATGATGATTGCCCTATATTCTATTAATCTGCGAATTATGGGCAAGCCGAATGTGTCGGTATATGGGATGGATACGATTTTTACGACTAGCAACGTACTTGTTATTGTCGTAATCGTGGTTATTGTGACCAAGCTGCTGCTGGATTTGTTTCTGCATACGGACTTAGGGCTAAGCTTGCGTGCAACAGGAGATAATGAGCGGATGATTCGGAGCTTTGGCTCCAACACGGATACGACTAAAATTATCGGTATCTCCCTCTCCAATGCACTTGTTGCTTTGTCTGGAGCCTTATTCGCACAGCAGTCAACTGCTGCTGATATTTCTATGGGGATCGGCGTTATCGTCGTCGGCTTGGCATCGGTTATTATTGGCGAGGCTATTTTCGGAGCCCGGAAGGTGTTTTGGGCCACGCTGGCGGTTGTTCTTGGTTCCATTGTGTATCGGATCATCATTACGATTGCCTATCGGGTTGAGTGGCTCAAAGCTTCCGATTTAAAGCTGATTACAGCGGTAATCGTTATTGTTGCCCTTGTCGTTCCGACCATTCAGAAATCGTTTAAGCAGAAAAAAATGGCACGCAAACGCTCGGCGGAGCTGCTGACTGATCCTGTACAACGCGGAGGTGGCCAGTAATGCTGAACATTTCAAAAGTGTCCAAGCTGTTTAATCCAGGAACTGTTGATGAAAAGACAGCTTTGATTAATATTAATCTGCATCTGATGCCGGGCGATTTTGTAACGGTCATTGGAAGCAATGGAGCAGGGAAATCTACTTTAATGAACATTATCTCGGGTGTCATGCGTCCAGATGCCGGCGATGTTGAAATAGCTGGGGATAAAATGACACTGCTGCCCGAATTTAAACGCAGCAAATGGATCGGGAGAGTCTTTCAAGATCCTATGGCGGGTACAGCGCCGCGCATGACGATCGAGGAAAACCTGGCTATGGCCTATAAAAGAGGCAAGCCGCGTACACTATTGATAGGTGTGACGCCGGCCAAGCGCGCTTTTTTCAAGGAGCAGCTTTCTAGGCTCGGCATTGGGCTTGAGAATCGCTTGGGCGCGAAGGTTGGTCTTTTGTCCGGTGGAGAGCGGCAAGCGCTTAGCCTGTTGATGGCGACCTTTACGAAGCCGCAGATATTGCTGCTTGATGAGCACACGGCGGCGCTTGATCCTTCGCGTGCAGAGCTGATTACAGCGCTCACGGATTCGCTTGTACACGAGATGAAGCTGACGACGCTGATGGTGACGCATAATATGGAGCAGGCGATCCGTCTGGGCAACCGTCTTATTATGATGGACAAGGGTCGTATTATTCTCGATGTAAATGAACACCGCAAAAAGGATCTCACGGTAGCGCAGCTGCTTAACGAGTTTGAGCAAATTAGCGGCAAGAAGCTGGCTGACGACCGGATTGTGCTAGGTTAATAAGTTTAGAGTAAAGTTTAGTGAGTAGAGTAGTAGTAACACATTGTCCATAAAGCAAAGAAGATCGCTTTTCTATCGGGTCATGGGTGAAAGCTTGCCGATGTACGGATAGAAGAGCGATCTTCTGCTGTTTTAGCGGTTTGCAGCCGTTAGTTGAAGGTATTCAGGTGAGTTTCTTCTATTATATATAGAAGACACAGCAATCGTTTTGTTTATGAAGCGGGCAATGTGTCGAAGCTAATAACCTAAAAGGCGCTATATTCTTGCCTAAAAGGATGAAAGACCACTAATTTAATTGAAAATAGCATGAAAGCAAAGTTCTGCTTGCATTTGCCTATTCATTTCGTTATAATAATGTCTGTTGGTCTGTGACGTTGCGATGATGTGAGAGGTTGCCGACACACCCGGCCCCTTTGCCATGGGGCATGTGCCGGGTTTTCTCATGGAGTATGTCCGATAATAAATTGGGCGATAGAAGGAGGGACTTATATGGCAAAGCAAAAGATTCGTATTCGCTTGAAAGCGTACGATCACAGGATTCTTGATCAATCCGCAGAGAAAATTGTGGAAACTGCAAAACGTTCCGGAGCGAGTGTTTCCGGGCCGATTCCGCTTCCAACGGAAAAGCAAATCATCACCATTCTCCGTGCGGTGCACAAGTACAAGGATTCGAGGGAGCAATTCGAAATGCGTACACATAAACGCTTGATCGACATTGTTAACCCTACGCCGCAAACGGTTGATGCGTTGATGCGCCTGGATTTACCATCCGGTGTAGATATCGAAATCAAACTGTAAAAGCAACACCAGTATATGTGATATAGAAGGGAAATGAGGTGTCAACATGAAAGGTATCTTAGGTAAAAAACTTGGAATGACTCAAGTGTTTACTGCTGAAGGTAATGTAATTCCGGTTACTGTTATCGAAGCTGGACCATGTGTCGTTTTGCAGAAGAAAGACCAGGAAACTGATGGTTACGAAGCTGTTCAACTCGGTTTTGCCGACAAGAAAGAAAGCAGAACTATTAAGCCGGAAATTGGCCACGCTAAAAAAGCGGGAGCTACTCCTAAGCGCTACGTTCGTGAAATTCGCGGCATCCAATTGGGTGACTACGAAGTTGGTCAAGTGGTTAAAGCTGACCTTTTCGCAGAAGGCGAATTCGTTGACGTAACAGGTATTTCTAAAGGTAAAGGCTTTGCCGGCGTTATTAAACGTTGGGGACAAAGCACGGGTCCTATGTCTCACGGTTCCCGTTACCACCGCGGTCCAGGTTCCATGGGTTCGATTCAAGCGAACCGCGTACCGAAAGGCAAACGCCTTCCAGGTCACATGGGTACTGACGCTATCACGATTCAAAAGCTTGAAGTTATTCGCGTAGACGCTGAGCGTAACGTGTTGCTAGTTAAAGGTTCTGTACCAGGCCCTAAAAACGGTTTTGTGAAAGTTAAACTTACCGTTAAGAAATAAATTCTTAGAAGAAAGGAGGAACAATAAATGCCTAAAGTATCATTATACAATGTGAGCGGTTCGCAAGTAGGCGAGGTTGAATTGGCAGATAGCGTTTTCGGTATCGAGCCTAATAAACACGTTCTACACAGCGCTGTTACGCTTCAGCAAGCTGCTGAGCGTGCAGGTACTCACAAAACTAAAGGACGCTCTGAAGTACGTGGTGGCGGTCGTAAACCTTGGAAACAAAAAGGAACTGGCCGTGCTCGTCAAGGTAGCATTCGCTCCCCGCAATGGGTTGGCGGCGGTACAGTATTTGGACCGACTCCACGCTCTTACGGTTTCAAGCTTCCTAAGAAAGTTCGCCGTTTGGCAATCAAATCGGCTCTATCTTCGAAGGTGATCGCTAACGAAATTATCGTTCTTGATCAATTGTCGTTCTCGACTCCTAAGACGAAAGAATTCGTAGCGATTCTGAACAATCTGAAAGTGGCTCGTAAAGCGCTTGTTGTTTTGCCTAGCTATGATGACAATGTAGCATTGTCTGCTCGTAACATCCCAGGTGTGAAATTCGTCGCAGCTGACGGCATTAATGTTCTGGATGTACTTGTATATGACAAGCTCATCATCACTAAAGATGCTGTAGAGAAAGTACAGGAGGTGTTTGCGTAATGAAAAACCCTCGCGATATTATTAAACGTCCTGTTATTACAGAACGTACTAGCGAATACATGGTTTCCAAACGTTACGTGTTCGAAGTTGATCTTCGCTCTAACAAAACAGAAATCAAAAACGCTATTGAGCAAATTTTCAAAGTTAAGGTTACTAGCGTTAACACAATGCGTGTTGCTGGTAAACCTAAGCGCTATGGTAAATATAGCGGTTATAGATCCGAATGGAAAAAAGCAATCGTTCAACTGAGCGATGATAGCAAAGAACTTGAGTTCTTTGAAACGTCTGTTTAGAAAAGGAGGAAATTCAAGTGCCAATTAAAAAGTATAAACCGACCTCTCCTGCACGTCGTGGTATGTCGGTCTCGACTTTCGAAGAGATCACAACAGACACACCGGAGAAATCGTTGCTAGCACCACTTTTCAAAAAAGCTGGTCGTAACAACCAAGGTAAAATTACGGTTCGTCATCAAGGCGGCGGACACAAACGTAAATATCGGATTATCGACTTCAAGCGTCTTAAGGATGGAATTGCTGGTAAAGTGGCAACGATCGAATACGATCCGAACCGTACTTCCAACATCGCTCTAATCCACTACGCTGACGGTGAGAAAGCCTACATTATCGCTCCTAAAGGTCTTAAAGTTGGAGATCAAGTAATGTCCGGCCCTACTGCTGATATCAAAGTAGGTAACACTCTTCCACTTGGTAACATTCCTGTTGGTTCGGTTATCCACAACATTGAATTGCAACCAGGCAAAGGCGGACAATTGGTTCGTGCTGCTGGTACAGAAGCTCAGCTTCTTGGTAAAGAAGAAGTTTACGTATCGATCCGTCTTTCTTCCGGTGAGGTTCGTCGCATTCTGAAAACTTGTCGTGCAACAATCGGTTCTGTTGGTAACGAAGATCACGAACTCGTGAAAATCGGTAAAGCCGGCCGTTCCCGTTGGATGAACAGACGTCCAGAAGTCCGCGGCGTAGTAATGAACCCTAACGATCACCCACACGGTGGTGGTGAAGGTCGCGCTCCGATCGGTCGTAAATCGCCAATGTCTCCTTGGGGCAAACCAACACTTGGTTACAAAACCCGCAAGAAGAAAAAAGCTTCGAGCCAATATATTATTCGTCGTCGTACGAAGTAATAACTGCTTAATAGAAGCTGCGTGACCTTGAGTCACGCTATGTTTCCGCGAAGGGAGGACTCCAAATGGGTCGCAGTTTGAAAAAAGGGCCGTTTATTGACGGTTACCTGCTCAAAAAAGTCGAGGATTTGAATGAAGCAAACAAAAAAGTCGTGGTCAAAACTTGGTCCCGTCGCTCGACAATTTTCCCACAATTCATTGGTCACACTTTCGGCGTTTATGACGGTCGCAAGCACGTGCCAGTATACGTAACGGAAGATATGGTTGGACACAAGCTTGGTGAGTTTGCACCAACTCGTACGTACAAAGGTCATGATGACGATAAGAAGACGGGCAGAAGATAATTTGCCTATAAGATCTTTATCGATTGAAAGGAGGTTCACACATGTCTGAAGCTAAAGCGCATTTGAGATTCGTACGTATTGCTCCTCGTAAAGCTCAACTCGTTGCGGATTTGATTCGTGGCAAGAAGGTTGGCGAAGCAATCGCGATTCTGCGTCACACGCCTAAATCTGCTTCCCCGATTTTGGAGAAGCTGCTGAACTCTGCTATTGCTAACGCTGAGCATAACTATCAATTGGACGTTAACAAGCTGGTTATTTCCCAGGCTTTCGTTAACCAAGGTCCAACTATGAAACGTTTCCGCCCACGTGCAATGGGACGTGCAAGCAAAATCAACAAAAGAACCAGCCACATCACTTTGGTGGTATCTGAGAAATAAGGAGGGATAACGTGTGGGTCAAAAGGTAAATCCGGTCGGTCTTCGTGTTGGGATTATCCGTGATTGGGAATCCAAATGGTACGCAGGCAAAGACTTCGGCGATCTTCTGATTGAAGACGTAAAAATTCGTGAATACCTGAAGAACAAACTTAAGGATGCGGCAGTATCCCACATCGAAATCGAGCGCGCGGCTAACCGTGTTAACGTGACGATTCAAACTGCGAAGCCGGGTATGGTTATCGGTAAAGGCGGTTCTGAAGTGGAGAACCTGCGCACGGAGCTTGGCAAGATCACTAAAGGCAAAAAAGTTCACATTAATATTTCTGAAATTAAACAAGCAGATATGGATGCTATTCTTGTAGCAGAAAGTATCGCACAACAGCTGGAGCGTCGTGTTTCTTTCCGTCGTGCTTTGAAACAAGCGATCCAACGTTCGATGCGTGCTGGCGCTAAAGGGATCAAAACCGCTGTTAGCGGACGTCTCGGTGGTGCTGAAATTGCTCGTTCAGAAGGCTATAGCGAAGGTACAGTTCCACTTCATACCCTTCGTGCTGATATCGATTATGGTACAGCTGAAGCGCATACGACTTATGGTCGTATCGGTGTAAAAGTTTGGATCTACCGTGGCGAAGTCCTTCCGGTTAAGAAGAAAGCTCCCCAGGAAGGAGGCAACTAATCATGTTGGTACCTAAACGTGTCAAACACCGCAAGCAACAACGCGGACATATGAAAGGTCGCGCTAAAGGCGGTACTGAAGTTTCTTTCGGAGAATACGGTCTTCAAGCGCTTGAGCCGTCATGGATTACGAACCGTCAAATCGAATCGGCTCGTATTGCTATGACTCGTTACATCAAACGTGGTGGTAAAGTATGGATCAAGATTTTCCCTGCTAAGCCAATCACTCAAAAGCCTCTCGAGGTTCGTATGGGTAGCGGTAAAGGTAACGTTGAGAAATGGGTTGCTGTAGTTAAGCCAGGCAAAATTATGTTTGAGCTTGCTGGAGTACCTGAAGAGGTTGCTCGCGAAGCAATGCGTCTTGCGTCACACAAACTGCCTGTTAAAACGAAGTTCGTGAAACGCGAAGAAGTAGGTGGTGAAGCAAATGAAGGCTAGTGAATTTCGTAACCTAACCTCTGCTGAGATCGAACAAAAGGTAAATGGTTTTAAAGAGGAGCTATTCAACCTTCGTTTCCAATTGGCTACTGGCCAACTGGACAATCCGACACGGATTCGTGACGTACGGAGAGAAATTGCTCGTGCTAAAACCATCTTGCGTGAAAGAGAACTCGGAATCAGCAGCTAAATAGTAGTCCTTAACTAAGGAAAAATTGCCAAGGTTTAAGGAAGGAGGAAGAACATGAGCGAACGTAATGCCCGCAAAGTGTTAGTCGGTAAAGTGGTGAGTGACAAAATGGATAAAACAGTTGTTGTGGCTATTGAAACATATAAAAAACACAACCTGTACCATAAACGCATTAAATCCACGAAAAAGTTCAAAGCCCATGATGAGAACAACGAAGCTAAAATCGGCGATGTTGTAAAAATTATGGAAACTCGTCCGCTTTCGAAAGACAAACGCTTCAGACTCGTGGAGATTGTTGAAGTAGCGATTGTCCTTTAAGTTTGAAAATGTAATCTAGTTTTGTCCGAAAGGAGGACGTTGACATGATTCAACCATTTTCCCGTTTGCGTGTCGCTGATAACTCAGGTGCAAAAGAACTGATGTGTATCCGTGTACTTGGTGGAACTGGTCGTCGCGTAGCGGCTATCGGCGATTTGATCGTTTGTTCCGTTAAACAAGCAACACCAGGCGGCGTTGTCAAAAAAGGTGATGTTGTTAAAGCAGTTATCGTTCGTACAAAGCGTACGGTTCGTCGTAAAGACGGTTCCTACATCGCGTTTGACGAAAATGCAGCTGTAATCGTTAAGGAAGACAAGAGCCCACGTGGTACTCGTATTTTTGGACCAGTTGCCCGTGAGCTTCGCGATAAAGATTTCATGAAAATCGTATCGCTTGCACCAGAAGTTATCTAATAAAAGTCCCCAAGGGATTGCAATAGCTTGATCATCAAGCATGCAGGAGGTGTAACTCATGCCAAGATTGAAAAAAATTCTTGAATCGCATAACAATAAATTGCACGTTAAAAAAGATGATACGGTCATCGTCATTTCCGGTAAGGATAAAGGCAAAAAAGGCCGTGTAATCGCTGCATATCCGCGTGAAAACCGCGTACTTGTAGAAGGCGTCAATATGGTTAAAAAGCATACTCGTCCATCGCAGGCTAACCCGCAGGGCGGTATCATCGAGCAAGAAGCGCCGATTCACGTATCGAACGTGATGCACATTGATCCGAAGAGCGGTAAAGTAACTCGCATTGGATACAAAGTGCTTGATAACGGCAAAAAAGTTCGGATCGCAAAACGTTCCGGCGAAGTAATCGACTAACGTTACTGTAGGAAGGAGGACCATGAATCATGGCTGCAAGAATGAAGGATCGTTTTCTTAACGAGATCACTCCTGCTCTGATGCAGAAGTTTAACTATACAACAGTTATGCAAGTGCCTAAAATCGAGAAAGTCGTCATCAATATGGGTGTCGGCGAAGCGGTTGCTAACTCGAAAGTGCTTGATGTTGCTGTTGATGAGCTTCGTCAAATCGCCGGTCAAAAACCGGTTGTAACACGCGCGAAGAAGTCCATTGCCGGCTTCAAACTTCGTGAGAACATGCCAATCGGGGTTAAAGTAACACTGCGCGGCGAGCGTATGTATTATTTCCTAGATAAGCTGTTCAACATCTCCCTCCCACGTGTACGTGACTTCCGTGGCGTATCATCGAAAGCATTCGATGGTCGCGGTAACTACACACTGGGTTTGAAAGAGCAATTGATCTTCCCGGAGATTGAATACGATAAAGTTGATAAAGTTCGTGGTATGGATATCGTCATCGTGACGACGGCAAAAACGGACGAAGAATCTCGCGAATTGCTCACCCAATTGGGTATGCCGTTTGCGAAGTAATCCACTTTTAGGAGGTGTAATACCCAGTGGCAAAAACTTCGATGAAAGTGAAGCAACAACGTACACCGAAATTTAAAGTGCGTGCGTACACGCGCTGTGAACGTTGTGGCCGTCCGCACTCTGTTTTGCAAAAGTTTAAAATTTGCCGGATTTGTTTCCGTGAGTTAGCATACAAAGGCCAGATCCCTGGCGTTAAGAAAGCAAGCTGGTAATAAGCCTAGTTCGGGAAGGAGGTTAACACAAATGGTTATGTCTGATCCGATTGCAGATATGCTGACACGCATTCGCAACGCGAACGTTGTTCGTCATGAAACCGTTGAAATGCCCGCTTCGAAAGTGAAGAAGGAAATCGCTGAAATTCTGAAGCGTGAAGGTTTCATCCGCGATGCTGAATATATCGAGGATAACAAGCAAGGGATTATCCGTATTTTCTTGAAATACGGCCCGAGCCAAGAGCGCGTAATCACTGGTCTGAAACGTATTTCTAAACCAGGTCTTCGCGTTTATACAAAATCTAATGAGATCCCTCGTGTACTGGGCGGTCTGGGAATTGCTATTATTTCCACGTCCAAAGGGATTATGACTGATAAAGAAGCACGTCAAGGCAAAGCTGGCGGCGAAGTCGTCTGCTACGTTTGGTAATTAACAAGTCACAAAGATTGGAGGTGTAACGATGTCCCGTATTGGTCGCAAACCAATCCAAGTGCCTAACGGCGTAACAATCAACTTGGAAAACACAGTTATTACTGTTAAAGGACCTAAAGGAACGCTTTCCCGTGAATTTCACAAAGATATGAAAGTCAATGTGAGTGAAACTGAAATCGTCATTGAACGTCCTTCTGACAATAAATTGCATCGCTCTTTGCACGGTACTACTCGCAGCATCATCGCTAACATGGTGAGCGGAGTTACTGACGGATTCTCGAAAAATCTTGAACTCGTTGGCGTAGGTTATCGTGCAAGCAAAAATGGTGAGAAAATCGTTCTTAACGTTGGTTACTCTCACCCAGTGGAAATCGCTCCTGAAGGCGGAATCGAATTCGACGTTCCTGCGAACACGAAAATTACTGTTCGCGGAATCGATAAAGAACTCGTTGGCGCATTTGCTGCCAAAATCCGTTCCGTACGTGAGCCTGAGCCGTATAAAGGTAAAGGTATCAAGTACGAAGGCGAGCGCATTATCCGCAAAGAAGGTAAAGCTGGTAAGAAGAAATAAGCAGTCTGACATGGCTGCTTAACATAGCGGTATGAGGAATTGGAAAGGAGTGAACCTTGAATGATTACGAAAGGCGATAAAAACAAGGCACGTCTGAAAAGACACTTGCGTGTTCGTAAAAAAATCAATGGAACGGTTGCACGCCCACGTCTGTCTGTGTTTCGTTCCGCTAAGCATATGTATGCTCAATTGATCGACGATGTACAAGGAGTAACACTTGCTGCTGCTTCTACTCAAGACAAAGAGCTGACTGAAGCTATCGGCAACGGCGGCAGCGTTGAAGCTGCTCGCAAAGTCGGCGAATTGCTTGCAAAACGCGCTCAAGCGAAAGGTGTAAACCAAGTAGTATTTGATCGTGGTGGTTACTTGTATCACGGAAGAATTCAGGCGCTTGCTGATGCAGCTCGCGAAGCTGGTCTGGAATTCTAATCGACTTTACTTATAAGGAGGTTAAACGACTTGCGTATAGATCCGAATACGTTAGAACTTACTGAAAAAGTTGTCAACATCAACCGTGTTGCCAAAGTTGTTAAAGGCGGACGCCGCTTCAGCTTTAGTGCATTGGTAGTAGTAGGCGACGGCAACGGCTATGTTGGCGCAGGAATCGGTAAAGCAGGCGAAGTACCTGATGCAATCCGCAAAGGTATCGAAGATGCTAAGAAAAACCTGATTCATGTACCAATCGTTGGTACAACAATTCCTCACCTTGTGCTAGGACATTTCGGCGCTGGAGAAGTTCTCCTGAAGCCGGCATCCGAAGGTACAGGTGTTATCGCTGGTGGCCCAGTTCGTGCAGTTCTTGAACTTGCTGGCGTTGGCGATATTTTGACGAAATCCCTCGGTTCTTCGAACTCCATGAACATGGTTAACGCAACGCTCGAAGGTCTTTCACGTTTGAAACGTGCTGAAGATGTTGCGAAGCTTCGTGGTAAAACTGTCGAAGAGCTGTTAGGTTAAGGAGGGGCATACGATGGCAAAATTGCAAATCACCCTCGTTCGCAGTTTGATCGGCCGTAACGAGAAACAGCGTGCTACTGTAGCATCGCTGGGACTTCGTAAAATCCGTCAAACCGTTGAATTGAACGATACTGTAGCTATTCGCGGCATGGTTAAACATGTTAGCCACTTGGTTAAAGTCGAAGAAGTATAAGATAGTCATTCCTACAAAGAAATAAACAAGGAGGTGCAAGAACGATGAAATTGCATGAACTCGCACCAGCACCAGGTTCCAAGCAAACACCAAAACGTAAAGGTCGCGGTATTGGTACCGGTAACGGTAAAACAGCTGGACGTGGTCACAAAGGTCAAAATGCTCGCTCCGGCGGCGGTGTTCGTCCTGGTTTCGAGGGTGGTCAAAACCCATTGTACCGTCGTGTACCGAAACGCGGATTTAACAACCGTTTCCGTAAAGAGTATGCCATAATCAACATTGAAGAGCTGAACAGCTTTGCAGCAGGCACCGAAGTCACTCCAGAAGTTCTTCTTGAGCAAGGGATTGTTAAAAATCCACTGGCAGGCATTAAGATTTTGGGTAACGGTGAAATCAACGTCCAACTGACTGTAAAAGCAAGCAAGTTCTCTCAATCTGCGGTAGAGAAAATCCAGGCTGCCGGCGGTAAAACCGAGGTGATCTAATTGTTCAAAACCGTGTCCAACATTTGGAAAGTAGCGGATTTGCGCTCGCGCATTCTATTTACGCTTTTCATCCTGCTCATTTACCGGATTGGTTCTTTCATTCCGGTACCGGGCATCAATAAAGAAGTGTTCAAACAAGTTGATCGCGCAGGTGCAGATTTGTTCGGCTTGCTTAACACGTTTTCTGGTGGAGCGCTTTTCAAATTCTCTATCTTTGCAATTGGGATTATGCCATATATCACGGCTTCGATTATCGTGCAGCTGTTATCGATGGATGTTATTCCTAAATTTGCAGAGTGGGCGAAGGAAGGCGAGAACGGCAAACGTAAGCTCGCGCAAATTACTCGTTACGGCACGGTTATTCTTGGTTTGGTTCAAGGTTTTGCAACAGCAATCGGCTTCAACCGCCAATATGGCAATGAGATGATTCCTGGAGCGACCTTCGTTGATTATTTGGTTGTTGCTATCATCTTGACTGCAGGTACTGCTTTCTTGATGTGGCTTGGCGAGCAAATTACTGAGCGTGGTATTGGTAACGGTATTTCGATCCTGATTTTCGCAGGTATCGCTGCTGGTATCCCAGGCCACATCCGTACAATTTGGCAAGATCAATTTATTGGTCAAGAAGCTGCTTTGTTCTGGAATATCGGTAAAATGGTTCTGATCCTTATTGCGATCATTGCCATTATCGTCGGTGTTATCTTTGTTCAGCAAGGGATTCGTAAAATTCCGGTTCAATACGCTAAACGCGTAGTGGGCAGAAAGATGTACGGTGGACAATCGACTCATATCCCGATGAAAGTAAACGGAGCAGGCGTTATTCCGGTTATTTTTGCGGTATCGCTTCTGATGTTCCCAGTTACGATTGCTCAGTTCTGGAATGGATCGGCATGGGCAAACTGGATTATCAATAATATGTATTATGACAAACCGCTTGGTATGGTCTTGTATGTACTGTTGATTATCGGTTTCACTTTCTTCTATACCTTCGTTCAAATAAATCCGGTACAAATGGCGGATCAAATGAAAAAGAACGGTGGTTACATTCCAGGTATTCGCCCGGGTAAACCAACTTCTTCTTATCTGACTCGCGTTATGTCACGTATTACATTGACGGGCGCGCTTTTCCTAGCGGTTATCTCGATTTTGCCAGTGCTCTTCGGAACGCTTGCAGGATTGCCGCGTACGGTGCAACTTGGAGGAACTTCGCTTCTGATCGTTATCGGCGTTGCGCTTGATACGATGAAGCAAATCGAAACCCAGTTGATCAAACGCCATTACAAAGGGTTTATCAATAAATAACAATAGGTTCTGTTCGGGCTTCCGTGACGTCGCTTGCGATGGTACGGACCCGCATGAGCCTATTGTGTTTAAAGCGAGGAACACGAATGAACATTTTATTCATGGGCCCTCCGGGAGCCGGTAAAGGAACGCAAGCTGAACGAATCGTTTCCGAGTTTGGTATACCACACATCTCGACAGGCGATGCATTCCGCCTTGCTATGAAAGAAGGCACTGCGCTCGGTCTCAAAGCGAAAGAGTATGTCGATAAAGGACTGCTTGTACCCGATGAGATTACGAACGGTATCGTAAAAGAACGTCTTGCACTAGACGATTGCAATAAAGGGTTTTTGCTGGACGGTTTTCCTCGGACATTGCAACAAGCCGAAGCGCTTGATGGCATGCTCAAGGAACTTGACCGAGGCATTCACCATGTCGTTAATTTAAAGGTTGATCGTGGATTTCTCTTGGCACGCCTAACTGGAAGACGCATTTGCAAAACATGCGGAACGACGTATCACATTCTGTTCAATCCGCCGAAGACAGAAGGCGTCTGTGATAAAGACGGCGGCGAATTGTATCAGCGTTCGGATGATACGGAGGAGAAGGTTGGAACGCGTCTGGATGAGTACATTTCCAAAACTGCTCCACTTCTTGACTATTACAGTGATAAAGGTCTTCTTCGCGAAGTCGATGGCGAGAAGGAAATTGATGCGGTAACGGCCGACATTACTTCCATCTTGCGAGGTTCATTGTAATGATTATACGCAAATCCGAATCGGAGCTGCGCTATATGAGAGAAGCAGGCAGAATTGTTGCGGATGCCCATCAGTTGATGGCGAGGTCGGTGAAGCCGGGTATTACTACCATGGAGCTTGATCAACTAGCTGAAGACTACATTCGCAGTCAAGGAGCCGTGCCTTCTTTTAAAGGTTACAATGGTTTTCCCGCCAGCATTTGCGCTTCTGTAAATGACGAGCTGGTACATGGTTTTCCAGGACCTCGGAAGTTGAACGAAGGCGATATTATTAGTATCGATATCGGAGCGCAGTACAATGGCTATCATGGCGACTCTGCCTGGACCTACCCGGTCGGCGCAGTAACGCCTGAAGTACAAAGGCTGCTGGATGTAGCGGAGCAGTCGCTTTATGCGGCCGTGAATCTCATCCGTCCGAATGAGAAGCTATTTACAATATCCCATGCTGTTCAACAAGTTGTCGAAGCGGCTGGCTTTTCGGTTGTACGCGAATTTGTTGGTCATGGAATTGGAGCGAAGCTTCATGAGGAGCCGCAAATTCCGAACTATGGTATGCCAGGTCGCGGACCGAAGCTAGAGCCAGGAATGGTGCTTTGCATCGAACCTATGGTGAACATCGGTGAACGATATGTCCGCACGCTTGAAGACAATTGGACGGTCGTAACGGAAGACGGCTCAATGTGTGCCCATTTTGAGCATACGGTTGCCGTAACGGAGAATGGTTTTGAAATTTTGACGCTTTCGAAGCCACAGGCGGACTGAGCCAGAGATGGATAAGTTCCCGCAGGTAGGCCAAATTGTCAAAGTGCTTCGGGGCAAGGATGAAGACAGCTATGCGGTGGTCATATCCGTCATTGACGAACGTTTCGTTATGATTGTAGATGGCGATAAGCGGCGCTTCGACTCGCCAAAGAAGAAGAACGTTCTGCATCTCGAGTTACAGCCTGTGATAAGCAGCGAAGTTGTAAACAGCTTGCTTGAATCAGGCAGGGTGACCAATACCAAGTTACGTTATGTTATACAGAAGTTTGCACATGCGAAAGGAGAATGACGGTTGGCTAAGGAAGACATCATTGAGGTCGAAGGTACGGTGATTGAACCGTTGCCGAATGCCACATTCAAGGTGGAGCTGGAGAACGGTCATCAAATTCTCGCACATGTTTCCGGTAAGCTCAGAATGCACTTTATTCGTATTCTGACAGGAGACAAGGTGGTTATACAGTTATCGCCTTATGATTTAACAAAAGGGCGCATCACCTATCGTAAGTAGACCGCATTGCGGTTTGCGAGCGAAAGATTCGGGAGGTAATCACAATGAAGGTTAGACCTTCGGTTAAGCCGATTTGCGAAAAATGCAAAGTCATTCGTCGCAAAGGCAACGTTATGGTGATTTGTGAAAATCCGAAACACAAACAAAAACAAGGATAGAAGGAGGGATAACGGCCTATGGCACGTATAGCTGGTGTAGACTTGCCGCGTGATAAGCGCGTCGAAATCGCTCTGACATACATTTTCGGTATTGGCAAAGTGACTTCACAAAAAATCTTGAGCACAACTGGCGTTAACGCGGACACTCGTGTTCGTGATTTGACGGAAGATGAGCTTGCGAAAATTCGTGAAGCAATTGACAAAACAGTTAAAGTGGAAGGCGACTTGCGTCGTGAAATTTCGCTTAACATCAAACGTCTGATTGAAATCGGATGTTACCGTGGTGTTCGTCACCGTCGTGGATTGCCTGTTCGTGGACAACGCACGAAAACAAATGCGCGTACGCGTAAAGGTCCTCGTCGGACTGTAGCTAACAAAAAGAAATAAGAAGAGGTGAAATAGGATAATGGCAAAACCGAAAAAAGTCGTTCGTACAAAACGTCGTGATCGGAAAAATATTGAGTCTGGCGTCGCTCACATTCGCTCGACATTCAATAACACGATTGTTACAATTACGGACCCTCACGGCAATGCAATCTCTTGGGCAAGCTCCGGTAACATGGGTTTCAGAGGTTCGCGTAAAAGCACACCTTTCGCAGCTCAAATGGCAGCTGAAACTGCAGCTAAAGCAGCTATGGAACATGGCATGAAAACCGTTGAGGTTATGGTTAAAGGTCCAGGCGCTGGTCGTGAAGCAGCTATTCGTTCGCTTCAAGCAGCAGGTCTAGAAGTTAACCTGATTAAAGACGTTACTCCAGTGCCTCATAACGGATGCCGTCCACCAAAACGTCGTCGCGTATAGTTGGATCCACTGTGGTATCAAATGACAGCAACTTGTGAATAATGGTTGTGAAGGTTTGGCATACTACGAGATTTGACTTAAGATACGGTATGGTAACGGAGCGACGTTTGAAGGAGGGTACTATTAGTGATTGAGATCGAAAAGCCGAAAATCGAGACCGTGGATTTGAACGAGGATGGGACTTACGGACGGTTCATTGTTGAGCCGCTCGAGCGTGGCTATGGCACGACGCTTGGAAATTCGCTTCGCCGAATTTTGTTGTCGTCTTTGCCAGGTGCAGCTGTTACTTCCGTTCAGATCGACGGAGTGCTTCACGAGTTCTCTACAGTTCCAGGAGTGATGGAAGACGTAACTGAAATCATTCTGAACCTGAAGGGCCTCTCGTTGAAAATCCACTCCGATGAAGAGAAGGTTTTGGAAATCGACGCTGAAGGCGAAGGAATCGTTACGGCGGGCGATATTCGTGCTGACAGCGATGTCGAGATTTTGAACCCTGATCTTCACATCGCCACCTTGGCCTCCGGCGCGCGGCTCCATATGCGTGTTTTTGCTAATCGGGGACGCGGATATGTGCAAGCGGACCGTAACAAAAGGGAAGATCAACCGATTGGAGTTATCCCGGTTGATTCGATTTACACGCCAATTACACGTGTAAATTACAGTGTGGAGAATACTCGTGTTGGTCAAGTGACTAACTATGATAAACTTACGCTGGAAGTTTGGACTGATGGCAGTATTCGTCCGGAAGAGGCTGTAAGCCTCGGCGCTAAAATCTTGACTGAGCATTTGGATCTGTTCGTTGGCTTGACTGACGAAGCGAAAGATGCCGAGATTATGGTGGAGAAGGAAGAAGACAAAAAAGAGAAAGTTCTGGAGATGACTATCGAAGAACTGGATCTTTCCGTACGTTCATACAACTGCTTGAAGCGTGCAGGAATCAACACTGTTCAAGAGCTGATTACGAAATCCGAAGAGGACATGATGAAGGTTCGCAACTTGGGCCGCAAGTCGCTTGAGGAAGTTCAAGAGAAGCTGGAAGAACTGGGTCTTGGCCTGCGCATGGAAGAGTAGCATCAATTAGTCTAGACTACAGGCAAGGGAGGGAAAATCAAGATGGCATATCAAAAACTAGGCCGTAACGCTAGCGCGCGGAAAGCATTGTTCCGTGACCTCGTTACTGACCTTTTCCTTTATGAGCGTATTCAAACAACGGAAGCAAAAGCGAAAGAGGTTCGTTCGATCGCTGAAAAGCTGATCACGAAAGCGAAGCAAGGCGACTTGCACGCGCGTCGTCAAGTAGCAGCTTACGTGCGTCGTGAAACAATCGATGGAGAGCAAGATGCAATCCAAAAATTGTTCTCGGAGCTGGGCCCCCGTTACTCGGAGCGTCCGGGCGGATACACGCGGATTTTGAAACTAGGACCTCGCCGTGGCGACGCTGCGCCAATGGTATATTTGGAACTGGTAGACCGCGCGTAACATGAGAAAGGGTGGACCCTCGAGGCCACCTTTTTTTATTTGCTGGCTTTTGTGAGAGCAGGAGATGCAGCAAAGGCATAAGGGAGCTAGAAGCTGGAGAGCTTTTGAAGGTTTGGGTAAACTCTCTGTTGAGAGTTTGGGATAGAAGCCTTTAAAGGTTAGGGTAGAAGCCCTCTCGAGGGTCTGGGAGGAATTCCACATGCGAAATATTGCAGTGAAGGTCAGCTATGATGGGGCGCAGTTTAATGGCTTCCAATCTCAGCTGGAGCCGCATCTTAGAACGGTGCAGCAGGAGATTGAGAAAGCGTTAAAGGCGCTCACGGGTGAGGAGATTCATATCATTGGCTCGGGCAGGACTGATGCAGGCGTTCATGCTATGGGCCAGGTATTCAATTTTCATACGGAATCCGTCATACCGTCGGAGCGATGGGCAATTGCGCTGAATACGAGGCTGCCGAAGGATATCGTTATTTTGGAGGCGCGCGAGGTGCCGGAGCATTTTCATTCCCGGCGCTCGGCCAAACGAAAGACGTATCGTTATTCGATAGATCGTGGCAAGTTCCCGGATGTATTCACCCGCGAGTATTGCTTTCATTATCCGATGCGCTTAGACGCAGAGGCTATGGCGAAGGCACTGCCCTATATAATAGGCGAGCATGATTTTACTTCTTTTACATCTATTCATTCGACGAAGCCGCATCATATAAGAACGATTTATGAGGCGTATTTTGAACAGCAGGGCAGCAAGCTTCATATGTACGTGACCGGCAACGGTTTTTTGTACAATATGGTGCGGGTTATTATGGGAACACTGCTGTGGGTAGGGCAAGGCAAGCTGCAGCCGGAAGATATGAAGCGCATATTAGAGGGCAAAAGCAGGTCTTTGGCTGGCCCAACTGCAATGCCTCATGGCCTTACGTTGGTCGAAGTTGAATATCCCGATGAACTAAGAAGTTAATCGTACAAACTGCTTGCTTTAGGCCACTTTTTATAGTAATATATAACTTGTGCTTTCTTAGTGGCTATCCCACAGCCCCGACTGAGATCGTCACAAACTTGGCAGCAATAACTGTTATAAATCGAACGGAAACGTTCTTTGATAAAATTAAATTTTAAACGTAAGCGAATGAAGGAGGATCTCCATGCGTACCACCTATATGGCTAAGCCAAATGAAGTTGAACGTAAATGGTACATCATTGATGCGGAAGGTAAAACCCTCGGTCGTCTGGCAAGCGAAGCAGCTAGCTTGATCCGTGGCAAACACAAGCCGCAATTTACACCTCACGTTGACACAGGCGATTTCGTTATCGTAATCAACGCTGAAAAAATCGTTCTGACAGGTAAAAAACTGACAGACAAAATGTACTACCGTCACTCGATGTACTCTGGTGGTTTGAAAGTTACACCAGCTAACGTTATGATCGACAAAAAGCCTGATCGCGTTATCGAATTGGCTGTTCACGGCATGTTGCCAAAAACACGTCAAGGTAACAAAATGAAGCTTAGACTTAAAGCATACGCTGGTTCGGTACATCCGCACCAAGCACAAAATCCTGAAGTTTACGAACTTCGCGGGTAATTAAAGGGGAGGACAGTTTCATGGCTCAAGTGCAATACTATGGAACGGGTCGTCGTAAACACTCTGTTGCACGTGTACGTCTCGTGCCAGGTGAAGGACGAATCATCATTAACAAACGTGATATCAACGAATACTTCGGTTTGGAAACATTGAAACTTATCGTTAAACAACCGCTTAACCTGACAGAAACGCTTACGCAATATGATGTATTGGTTATTGCTAACGGCGGCGGTATGTCCGGCCAAGCTGGTGCTATCCGTCATGGTATCTCCCGCGCTCTACTGAAAGTAGACGCTGAATACCGTCCAGCTCTGAAACGCGCTGGATTCCTGACTCGTGACCCACGTATGAAAGAGCGTAAAAAATACGGTCTTAAAGCGGCTCGTCGCGCGCCACAATTCTCGAAACGTTAATATGTTGTTCAACAGCCCCTGGCCTTCTGGCCGGGGGTTTTTTTGTTGTTTATTGAAGCTTGTGACGGAGGGTGCCGAGAAGCTGAAATAAATGGAACGGTTAGGAACCGAATCCTTGGAGTCATTTTTATAAAAAATAGTCCATAAAAAGCACTGAAAAAACCAACCCGGATATTTGCTGGCAGGCAGGCTTAAGAAAATACAGGAAATGTACACGGGACAAGCGGAGAAAGTGTGCTTGGAGCCCGTTTTTTTGCATAATAAACAAACTTTAATTCATTTTGGAGTAAACTAGATATTGAAGATTGTGAGTGGTCGACGTATAATTAGACTTAAATACAGATCAATATACTTGGTATTGATGCGGAGGAGTAAAACGATGAATCTTTTTGAGAAGGAAGCCCTTATTGCCAAGCAGGCGGTTGAGCTGGAAAATGCAACGCCAGAGGAAATTATTGCTTTTGCTGTAGCGACATTCCCTAATCTTACTTTTGCTTGCAGCTTCGGTGCAGAGGATGTTGTGCTCGTTGATATGCTGCAGAAGGTTAGCCCAACAACGGACATTTTCTACTTGGACACTGATTTCCACTTTAAAGAAACGTATGAAACTCGCGATCGCATGATCGAGCGTTACCCAGGAATTCCGTTCGTAGAAGTAAAGCCGAAAATTACGCCGGAGCAGCAAGCTGCCCAATATGGCGAAGAGCTATGGAAAACCGATGCTAACCAATGCTGCGATATTCGGAAGGTAGAGCCGCTTACGCGGATTTTGTCCCAATACGAAGCATGGATTACAGGTATCCGTCGTGATCAGGCGCCAACACGGGCTAACGCGAAAAAAATCGAGTATGATACAAAATTTGGATTGGTGAAGTTTAACCCGATTGCACATTGGACAACTGAAGATGTATGGAACTATATCCGTGAAAATGATGTCATCTACAACCCGCTTCATGATCAAAACTATCCGAGCATTGGTTGCGAACATTGCACACGTCAAGTTAAGCCGGGTGAAGATCCGCGTGCTGGACGCTGGGCAGGACAAGAAAAAACAGAGTGCGGCTTGCATAAATAAACCGCTTTATTTCGAACACAGCTTCTTCTGTCAAAAATGCGGCAACATGGCGACGACCAAAACATGTCCGCATGACAAATTCGAGCATTTGACGTTTTCGGGCACAAAAGTACGCGCGCTGCTGCGTGACACTGTGAATGTGCTGAGACACACTCATAAATAACCATCTCGTCCCATAAGATGATAATGAGCGCCGGCCAAGCTGGAGCTGATTATTATTTGATGGAGGACGGGGTGGTTTTTTTGCGCCGATGGGGACGACGCTTGGTCGTTTGGATAACGCTAAAGGGAGCGCTGCGGTTGACTGCTGCTGTGCTGGCTATTGCACTCGTATGGACGCTGCTTACTTACGGAGATGAACGGACGGCGCGGACATGGAAAACTTGGGCAACGCCTTTGTCCGGTAAGACGATCGCGCTTGATGCTGGGCATGGTGGAGTAGACGGCGGGGCAGTCAGCAAGCAGGGAGTCGTTGAGAAAGATTTGAATATGGCGATTGCGCTTTATTTGCGCGATTATTTGCAGCAGGCGGGGGCCATTGTCGTGATGACCCGCGAAGGGGATTATGATCTGGCAGCTCCAGATACGAAAGCCTATAGCAGGCGGAAAACAGAGGATTTGCATAAGCGTGTAAATGTCATAAAGGAAAGTCAGCCTAACTTGGTTGTCAGCATTCATATGAACAGTATTCCGTCGGCAAAGTGGTCGGGGGCGCAAACCTTTTACAATCCGGCTAATCATCAGGACAGCAAGTTGCTTGCTGCTGCTATTCAAAACGAGATCAAACGCAATTTGGAAAATACGAGCCGTGTCGCCGCAACGGAAAATACCGTCTATTTGCTCAAAGCGATTACAGATGTGCCTACCGCTTTAATTGAAGTTGGCTTTCTGTCTAATCCAGGGGAAGCAACCAGGCTCGCCGATTCGGATTACCAGCGCAAGGTCGCTGCTTCCATTTATCAAGGGATGCTGCGATATGCTGCTGGAGAGAAAATGACGCTTTCCGCAGAGGATAAGCCATAAGTCGAAATCGTTCCGACATGTTACAGCCATGAATGTTGCTGCTTAACTATGCTATAATCATTATTAATAAGCAGTAATTGCATACATAAAGGTGGGACGTATCCTAATGTTAACACGTGAGCAAGCTTTTGAAGCCGTTGAAGCAGTAACGGCGCTATATACGGCGGGCGAGGTAGCCGTCCGCGATGTGATGGTGAAGGACCGTCAAGTTTCACTGACGGTGCTGGTTGCCAGCGAGGAGGCGAAGCCCTCGCTGGAAGCCGCGCTACGCGAAGCGTTAGCGCGGCTGGGCGCCGAAACCGTGCACTGCCGGTTTCGTGCGCTAGAGCCTGCAGCTGCGGCGGATGCTTCCGCGCAGCGCGGGGCGCCAAGCGGCGGCGGCGAAGCCTCCGCTGCCGCAGGCGCAGGCGCCGCCGGCCCCGTGCAAGGCCACGGGGCCGGGCTGGCGAGCCCGCTGCTGGATGCCCGCAGCGGGGTGCAGTTCATTGCCGTCGCCAGCGGCAAGGGCGGCGTCGGCAAATCCACAGTGACCGTGAACCTCGCGGTCGCTCTCGCTCGCAGGGGCAAGCGTGTCGGCATTATTGACGCCGACATTTACGGCTTCAGCGTGCCCGATATGATGGGCATTGAAGAGCGCCCGCAGGTCGTGAACGAGCGGGTCATCCCGATTGAGAAGTTTGGGGTGAAGGTGATGTCGATGGGCTTTTTTGTCGAGGACAACAGCCCGATCGTATGGCGCGGCCCGATGCTGGGCAAGATGCTGCGCAACTTTTTTGACGAAATCGAATGGGGCGAGCTTGATTACTTGCTGCTCGACTTGCCCCCGGGAACAGGCGATGTGGCGCTGGACGTCCATCAGATCATTCCGCAAAGCAAAGAAATTATCGTCACGACGCCTCACGCTACAGCGGCATTCGTTGCTGCCCGCGCAGGGGCCATGGCCATCAAAACCGAGCACGAAATCATCGGTATCGTTGAAAACATGGCGTATTACAAATGCAGCAAATGCGGCGAGCCGGAATACATTTTTGGCCGAGGCGGCGGCGGAAGGCTAGCCGAGTCGCTTCATGCCGAGCTGCTGTCCCAAATTCCGCTTGGTGCGCCGGATAATCATCCATCAGAGCCGGACTTCTCGCCATCCGTATACAAGGCAGAGAGCGAGACAGGACTGCTTTATTTGGAGCTTGCAGACAAAGTGCTTCAAAAATGCGAATAGCACGCTCTTCTACGACTGAATAGCTCTCACTTTTTCTACTGAATAGTTAAAATAAAAAGCCCCATGCCAACGAATGAGGATCAGCCAAGCAACTGGCTTACCTACATTCACAGCGGGGGCTTTTTTTTGTCCAAATATAAGAAAGTATAGGTTAGCCGTACTGTTTCTATTTCTCGTAATGAAACACGCCGTGCCGCCAAAAGGACGGCGACAGCCGTTTCACCATTCACCTTGATCACAAACTACATCGTATTATCCTGCTGTCCATCTCCTGAGCCTGAATCCTGGCCACTGTCTTCACCGGAATCTTGTTGATCCCCACTATCCCCACCAGAGCCTTGCTTCTCCACCTTTTCGTTAGGCTTCGGTTTCAGCTCTTCCTGTACAGCTTTCTTCATCAGATCGAGCACTTCAAGCCGGAAAAGCGGATTTTGCATCGACTCCTGCATAATCGACATGACTTGTTTTTTATACTGCGTGCTTTGCAGTACCTCCAAAATCATCTTGTCCATCTCCGGATTTTTCATCACCTTAATTAACTGCTCCTGATACGACGGATCTTTAAGCAGCTGCTGGTGAATTTCCTTGTTCTGCTTATTGACGGCTTTGGCAAATTCCCCAGCGAAACGCACGTCGGTCATTAGCGTCTTGATCACCTTGTCATATTCAGGGGCGACAAGCACATCTTTTACCGCCAGACGGACCTGCTCCTGATCCTGAACGGACAAAAGCTTGGACGTGTTCCCGTTATAGCCCGACATTTGCTGGGCCGATTCCTGGAGCGCTTTTTGAGCATCCTCCGTTTTGAGTATATCAATGACCATCGATTTCATGTCTTTGTACGTGACTTGTTGGCTGCTTCCCGATGATTCTGATCCACAACTGGCCAAGACAAAAGACGTTGCAATGAGAAGCATAATTACCGTCATACGAATGCGCATGATTCGTGTTCTCCCTTCGTGGCAGCATTCCTGTATTGATGGGAGTAGTATGTGTCAAAGTTCCATTGATTATCATGGGGAAAGGTTAGCTTTTTAATGTGAACGTGGTAAAATAAAGGATGTTGGACAGGGTGTGCTTGAAAAATTTAGGGGGATGTCAAACGTGAATATCAGAAAATGGTTTTTTCTCTTTTGGAGCTGTATGGCAGTAGGCGGCTTGGCTACGGCGATATGCGGAATAACGATGCAGTGGACGGATCCGGAATTCGGCTTTATGGGGCTGGATGCCTCGGGATTTAATTTTGCAATGATGGCGCTTGTTGGCCTTATGTTTGGAGCATTCAGCCAGATGGGCTTTTTCGCTTATTTGACTTTAAATTATATCGCGCTTAGCGTATTTCGCAAAAGCTATCTCTGGAACACGCTGCAAGGCTATTCCACCGTATTTGCGGCATTTGCCTTAGGCTATTTATTGTTTGAGCAGCGGACGAATAACTGGTTCTTCTGGCTTCTGCCGCTTCTCCTTATGGTGTTCTCTCTGGCGGTTTCTTATGTAAAGGTGAAGCAGACGAAGGCGGTAGCTTTTGTGCCGACCGCGTTTCTTATGTTTACCGTTACTTTCATTGAAGCTTATCCTGCTCTAAAAGGGGAAACCAACACCGCAGCCATCATCTTTATGATTGTGCCGCTATTCGTATGTAATGCGTACCAAATATTGATGCTGCCGCGGATATTGAAAAGCGAAGCGACCGAATCTGCATCATCTGCAAAGCCGGTCGCTTAATGTAAGTGCGATTTTCAACCTTTCACGGCTTAATGTTTGACGAGTGCGTTCAATTGGCTTGTACCGGTGGAGGACATAGTGGATTTGTCTTGTACGGCTTTGCCCTCGGTTTCCGTCTGAGTAATCAGCTCCGTTACCGTTACGAAGTCATAGCCCTTGGAGCGCAGCTGGTCGATAATAACGGGCAGTGCTTCATGAGTTTGCTTCACAGAATCGCTGGCATGCATCAATATAATATCGCCAGGATGAGCGCGGCTCACGACTCGGCTAATGATTTTATCCGTCCCGATGTTCATCCAGTCCAGCGAGTCGGTATCCCATTGAATAACCTTATAGTTCATTTCACTCGCAATGCGCAGTACCCGTTTGTCAAAATCGCCATTCGGCATCCGAATCAAATTAGGCTGTTTGCCGGTCGTATCGGAAATAATCGAATGAGCGGTAGAAATTTGCGTGCGGATTTCGTCGTCGCTCAGCTTGCTGTAATAATCATGCTTGTGACCGTGGCTTCCAATTTCATAACCGGCGTCGGTTATTTTCTTCACGATATCGGAATGCGATTGAATCCAAGGCGACGATAGAAAAAAGGTAGCTTGCGTAATGCCTTTGTCTTTAAGCACTTTCAAAATCGGCTCCGCGCGTTTTTCACCCCAGCTAATATCAAACGTAAGGGCCACGACTTTCTTTTCTGTCGGTACACTGTAGATGGCAGCGGGCTGCTGTGGTGAAAACACCGTAATATTGTCTCGCTCCGCGTAAATGACGCCTACCGAAAATACGAGGGCTAGTACAATTAGACTGTAGTGCTTGATTTTACGACCGTTCATCACATAAAAAAAGTTCATTTGGACGGGCTCTCCTCTCTAATGGAAGCTTGTTCTAGTACAATCTATGCTCATAGCGCCAAGTTATTCATGCTTGTTCAATTGAAGATGGGCAGAGGAGGACAATACTTGTTTAAGCCTCGGGAAATTCTCGATCACTTTCGCTCGATGAGCGGCTATATTGCATTTGGATTTGTTCTATTTTTTGCCGGAATGGTTGTAGGGGGAAGTAATACGACGATTAGCGATATGCTGGATCAACAGCTGGAGGCCATTGCTCAACTGGCTCAGCAGCTTGATCAATCGGCTAATCCGACGATGAGCTATATTTTGTTCATTTTTTTCAACAATGCCATTAAATCTATCTTCATTATGTATCTCGGAGCATTCCTTGGATTGGTACCGTTATTTTTCCTCGTCTTTAATGGGATGATTATTGGTTATTTGCTTAACCGAACAGCTGAGCTGCACGGGGCGGGCACTGTAATGGAAATGATTTTTAAAGGCTTGCTGCCGCACGGCATTATTGAAATTCCGGCCATCATTATTGCTGGTGCATATGGGATGCGGTTCGGCGTCCTCGTTTTAAAACTAATGAAATCCACCGTAAGCCCGAATGGCCAAGTGGAAAAGAGCGGATTCGAAATTTTATTTTTCATGAAAAAAACGATTCCAGTCGCCGTTGTGCTTACGATTTCTCTGCTAGTGGCTTCTTTAATTGAAAGTATCATTACACCTTGGCTTCTGAAGATGTAATAAAATTCCTATTATTTGTGCATAACAATAAAGCGGCGTTATTACGTGCGAAGCGTAGACGCCGCTTTATTGTTTCATCAAGCTGCATGAGGCAGAGCAAGGACGAGCCTATTCGCTATACAGGCGAACGATCGTCACCACTTGAGGAGGGCGCAAACCACTATGCTAGGAATTCTATTCAACGATAAAGAATGCAAAGAACTCGACTACGTCCTGCGCAAGGAACTCGATGAAATGCTGCTTGATCTCAATGACTCCCGTCTGGATGGAGAAATCAAGCAGTCGATTACCCGCCGTTACAAAACGATTTTCCGCATGTATGCCCGTTTGGCATCCCCAAAAGAGCTTTCCCGCTACGCTTTAAACGTCCGTACATATAAGTAATTTAAGGCCTCTAACAGGCCTGAATTTGGGCCTGAAAAATAATCGAAAATAAATTGAAAAAAACACTTGCAATCGTATAGGCGCCCGTGATATATTATATGAGTCGCCGCTGAGACATACGGCAGACACGAACGAAACGCAAGCAAGAGAAATTGTTCTTTGAAAACTGAACAACGAGTGAAACTGCCACATTA
>NZ_JBXENV010000026.1:0-59241 GCF_059383755.1 Paenibacillus sp. JT22N15
GGAGAGACAGGAGCAACGGGTGTAACGGGTACCAACGGCGTAACTGGAACAACCGGAGCAACGGGCTCGACAGGTATGACTGGTGTGACAGGAGAGACAGGAGCAACCGGTACGACTGGTGTATCTGGAGCAACGGGTTCGACAGGTATGACTGGTGCAACAGGAGAGACAGGAGCAACGGGTGTAACGGGTACCAACGGCGTAACTGGAACAACCGGAGCAACGGGCTCGACAGGTATGACTGGTGTGACAGGAGAGACAGGAGCAACCGGTGTGACCGGGGTAACGGGTGCGACAGGCACGACTGGTGTAACCGGCGTAACGGGCTCGACAGGT
The DNA here is from genome assembly GCF_059383755.1 of Paenibacillus sp. JT22N15. Taxonomy (NCBI): domain Bacteria; kingdom Bacillati; phylum Bacillota; class Bacilli; order Caryophanales; family Paenibacillaceae; genus Paenibacillus; species Paenibacillus sp. JT22N15. The sequence continues at coordinate 337 of NZ_JBXENV010000026.1, forward strand.
ATGACTGGTGTGACAGGAGAGACAGGAGCAACCGGTGTGACCGGGGTAACGGGTGCGACAGGCACGACTGGTGTAACCGGCGTAACGGGCTCGACAGGCGTGACCGGTGTGACAGGAGCAACTGGTGCGACAGGAGCAACAGGAGCAACCGGAGCAACCGGAGCAACCGGAGAGACGGGGGACACGGGTGTAACCGGAGTAACTGGTGTCACAGGAACAACCGGTGTAACTGGTGTGACAGGGGCTACTGGTGAGATCGGAACGACTGGAGAAACTGGGACAACTGGTGCAACAGGAGCAACCGGAGAGACGGGAGCCACGGGTGTAACCGGAGCAACTGGGGTCACAGGAACAACCGGTGTAACTGGCGTGACAGGGGCTACTGGTGAGACCGGAACGACAGGAGCAACCGGAGAGACGGGAGCCACGGGTGTAACCGGAGCAACTGGGGGCACAGGAACAACCGGTATAACTGGCGTGACAGGGGCTACTGGTGAGACCGGAACAACAGGAATAACCGGACCAACTGGTGCGACAGGAGTCACAGGAGCAACCGGAGAGACGGGGGCCACGGGTGTAACCGGAGCAACTGGCGTCACAGGAACAACCGGTGTAACTGGTGTGACAGGGGCTACTGGTGTGACAGGGGCAACTGGTGAGACCGGAACGACAGGAGCAACCGGAGAAACGGGAGCGACAGGAGCAACGGGTGTAACCGGCATAACTGGTGCGACAGGAGCAACCGGAGCAACTGGCATCACAGGAACAACCGGTGTAACCGGGGCGTCCGGATTTACAGGATCCACGGGAGCTACAGGTGTAACCGGAGCCACGGGAGTGACAGGTGTGACCGGAGCAACTGGTGAGACCGGAACAACAGGAATAACCGGACCAACTGGTGCGACAGGAGTCACAGGAGCAACCGGAGAGACGGGGGCCACGGGTGTAACCGGAGCAACTGGGGTCACAGGAACAACCGGTATAACTGGTGTGACAGGGGCTACTGGTGAGACCGGAACGACAGGAATAACCGGACCAACGGGTGCGACAGGAGCAACCGGAGAGACGGGAGCCACGGGTGTAACCGGAGCAACTGGTGTCACAGGAACAACCGGTATAATTGGCGTGACAGGGGCAACTGGTGAGACCGGAACGACAGGAATAACCGGACCAACGGGTGCGACAGGAGCAACCGGAGAGACAGGAGCCACGGGTGTAACCGGAGCAACTGGTGTCACAGGAACAACCGGTATAACTGGCGTGACAGGGGCAACTGGTGAGACCGGAACGACAGGAATAACCGGACCAACGGGTGCGACAGGAGTCACAGGAGCAACCGGAGCAACTGGCATCACAGGAACAACCGGTGTAACCGGGGCGTCCGGATTTACAGGATCCACGGGAGCTACAGGTGTAACCGGAGCCACGGGAGTGACAGGTGTGACCGGAGCAACTGGTGCTACAGGAGCAACTGGAACTACCGGAGTCACTGGAGCAACAGGCGTTAGTACGACAGCTGTATCCGCTTTTGCAGCCAATACAACTGGGGGTATCATTGCAGTTATACTTGGAGGCACGAATGTACCGCTTCCAAGCTCTCAAAATATCGCCGCAGGCATAACGGTCAATGGATTAAACGATACGTTCACAGTTGCCGCAGCGGGCAGATATTATATTACGTACCAAATTAATTTGACAGCGGCGTTATTGGTCAGCTCGCGTCTGTTAATTAACGGCATAGCGAGTACGGCCTCAACATTGGAGCCAGTATTAAGCTTATCCTCTTTCAATAACGATATTATTGTTGGACTGACAGCAGGCTCGACCATTACCCTTCAATTATTTGGACTGCTGGGTGCGGCCACATTGCTTGGAGGCAGCGCCGGCGCGGCATTGACCATTATCCAATTAAGCTAAGTCGGCCAGTTGGGCACCAAGGCAAGAGTGACTGAATAGGATGGGTCAATAGAATCAACTCGCAGGAGTGTGGTTTCATTGATCGCGATCAGTCTTTGCATGATAGTCAAAAATGAAGAAAAAACATTGGCACGCTGCCTCTCCTCTATTGCCCCCGCCGTAGATGAAATTATTATTGTCGACACAGGCTCGACCGATGCTACAAGGGAAATCGCTGCCGATTTTACCGATCGCGTCGAGTCTTTCACCTGGGTGGATGACTTCGCCGCCGCCCGCAATTTCGCATTCTCGCTTGCAACGAAGCCTTATATGATGTGGCTGGATGCGGACGATGTATTGGAGGTTTCCGAGCTGCATAAGCTGAAGGCGCTCAAACACCAGCTGGACGATACGGTAGACTCCGTCTCGATGGATTACCACCTGTCCTTTGACGAGTACGGCAACGTAGTTAACAAACTGCGGCGCAATCGCATTGTTAAGCGTGAGCGGAACTTTCAGTGGATTGGCGCGGTCCATGAGTATTTGGAGGTTTACGGAAACATCGTTCATTGTGATGTAATCGTTACACATAAGAGCCTCGGGCATGATAGCGACCGCAATTTAACGATGTATGAAAATCGACTTCGCAGAGGAGAAGTTTTCACCCCGCGCGACTTATTTTATTATGCCAATGAGCTGAAAGACAATGGCCGCTACGATTCGGCCATCCGTTATTATGACAAGTTTCTTGCTACCGGCAAAGGCTGGATCGAGGATAATATTCTTGCTTGCGGGCGGCTTGCGGACTGCTACCACGAGCTGAACGAGCCACGCAATATGATGGATTCTGTGCTGCGATCCTTCTATTATGATAAGCCTCGGGCGGAATTTTGCTGCCGCCTTGGGTATTATTTTTTGCAGCGGGATGAGCTTCAGATGGCGGTATATTGGTATAAGCAGGCGCTCCACGTGGAGCATACGGACACAACAGGCTGGGGTTTTGCGAATATAGCCTGTTCTACTTGGCTGCCGCAGCTTCAGCTATGTGTCTGCTATGACCGTCTGGGCGACTATGAGTCAGCTTATAGGCATAACGAGCAGGCGGCCAGCTACCGGCCGGAGGATGAGCGAATGGTATCGAACCGGGAATATTTGAGTCAGCGGCTGAGTAAGAAGGATGAGGGAGGGATCGTACTTGTCTGAGAAAAAAAGGCGTGTGCTCATTGCCAGTCCCGTTCAGCAGCAGCCTACGATTCTTGCGTTGTTTCTCGCTTCGCTGAAACGCTTTCATGCAGATCAGCTGGAGCTGAGCTATCTCTTTATTGACGATAATACGGATGCTACGAGCAGTCAGCTGCTGGAACAGTTTACTGCCGCTCGCGAGGGGGTAACCATTATCCGCTCAGAATCCTCCGATAGTCAAGACGTGTATGTACGCACGGATATAACGCATTGCTGGAACGAGCAGCTCATTTGGAAGGTTGCCTATTTCAAAAATCGAATCATTGAACATGCGCTAGAGAGCCAATTTGATTACCTATTTCTGCTCGACTCGGACCTGCTGCTGGACGCCAGGACGCTTGCGCAGCTAGTAGCGGACGACAAAGATATTGTATCGGAAATTTTTTGGACCCGCTGGCAGCCGGATGCGCGTCCTCAGCCGCAAGTATGGCTGCATGACGAATACGGACAGTGGGAGCGAGGCCGAGGCGAGAAGCTGAGCGATATGGAAATTGCGGTGCGCTTGGAGCAGTTTTACGCCATGTTAAGCGAGCCTGGCGTATACGAGGTAGGCGGGCTTGGCGCATGTACGCTGCTGAGCAGAAGTGCGCTTGAAGCTGGCGTGCATTTTGGCCCCATTAGCAATTTAACCTTCTGGGGGGAAGATCGGCATTTTTGCGTTAGGGCGGCTGCGCTTGGCCTGCGGCTGTTTGTGGATACCCACTATCCCGCCTATCATATTTACCGCAGCGCGGATTTGGCTGGGGCGGAGCGGTTTCTACAGAAAGAAGCGGAAGTCCAGCCCCAGACCCGAGGACGGCTCACGCTGTCGATGATCGTAAGGAACGAGAGCAGCCGCTATTTGCGCCAGGCGCTGGAGCAGCATCGCCAGTATATTGATGACGCGGTCATTATTGACGATGGCAGCACGGATGACACAGCTGAGGTGTGCCTGCAGGTGTTGGAAGGCATTCCGGTTAAACTGATCCGTAACGAGGTGTCGCGTTTCAGCAATGAAATTACGCTGCGGAAGCAGCAGTGGGAAGAGACGTTGACTGTAAATCCGGAGTGGATACTGAATCTAGACGCGGATGAATGGTTCGAGCAAAGCTTCGTTCAGGAGCTCGATTCGCTGCTGCAAAGCCGGTCTACGAATGTATTTTGCTTCCGGCTATACGATTTCTGGAGCCTTCATTCGTATCGATCGGATGCGATCTGGCAGGCACATGAAAGCTATCGTCCTTTTTTGCTCCGCTATGACCCAGCATTTGATTATAAGTGGAAAAATACACCGCAGCATTGCGGACGTTTTCCCGCTAATATTTTGGAGCTGCCTCATCAGCTGTCGGGCATTCGCCTTAAGCATTATGGCTGGGCGAAAGAAGAGCATCGCCGGGAGAAGCTCCACCGCTACCAGCTGCTTGACCCCGATGCCAAGTATGGCTGGAAGGAGCAATACCTGTCGATTTTGGATAATAATCCACAGCTCGTGGAGTGGCAGGAATAACAGGCACCAGCAGGCAAAAAAGCATCTCTGCTCATCAGGAATGATGAGTGGAGATGCTTTTAATCTTCTTATTGGAAGTACGTATAATAAATGGCTTAACGCAAAATTCGGCCAATAATGCCGCCGAGCCCGCCTTCGTTATTGTTATTGCTTGGAGCACCGCCGTTATTGCCAACGTTGCCAGCGTTACCAGCATTGCCGCCGTTGCCGCCAAAAGTGTTTTGGAAGGCGCTGCTTTGCTCTTGCGGCTGGTAACGGTTGTCATCAATGCCGAATTTCACGCCGCTTTGGCGCTCGAAAGGCTGAATGATAACGATTTGCCCAGGCTCATTGAACTCATACATATACGACTCACCAGAGGTTTGTCCAATAAGGGTTTTCCAGTTCACATCAAGCTTCACTTTAGGTGAAGGGCCTGTCCAGGCAACAATCGCATCGGGATCGACGCGGCATGGAGCTTGCAGAACGAGCGGGTTGCCGTTCGTTTTCACTGCGACTTGAGCGCCTTGGCCGTTATAGGAGAGCTTGGAGGTGAAAAGTCCGCGTTGGGAAATGACACCGGAGCCGATGATCGTAACGCCGTAGTGGCAAGTTTCTGTAAACGCCAGCAGGTCTTCACTTTCAACGCTTACGTGCTGCCAAGGGCCGCCCTGCTCCAAATTAATGATGGTCACATGCGTGTTCTGGTCAGCAAGATAGACGGAGCCTTGGCCTTCGACTTCCATAATTTCAAGGTTTTCGCCTGTAATGCGGCGCATACCGTGGTTTAATACTTGTCCAACAATGTTGCCGGAGTTTGTGCCAAGCAAGCGCTTGGAATATTTAAATTTGCCGTTGTAAGCCTGATCAGCGACCATGGAGCCTTTTTTAGCGAAAAACTTGCCTTGGCCTTCAGCTTTCAGAAACAGCTCGCGTTCCACTTGAAATTGAAATGGCATATGAGTTGACCTCCAGTTAGATGTGTAGTGAATTACATAGCGCCATAATGTGCGCAAATGCCAGTCAGATCAAGCGTAAGGCCTGTACCTACCGCATTGAATTTCCACTCGTTGTTATGGCGGTATACTTCTCCCGCGAGCAAGGAAATGGAAGTGGAATAGTCCTCGGACAGGTCGAAGCGGCAAATTTCAGCGCCGTTCGCCTGGTTGACGATCCGAATGTAGGCGTTGCCGATTTGGCCAAAGTTTTGATTTTTGCGAACAGCGTCGTCAATCGTCACGGTAAATACGATTTTCTGAATGTCAGGAGACACGCGGGACAGTTGGATTTCTGCCGACTCATCGTCGCCGCTACCTTGTCCAGTCCGGTTGTCGCCGTTATAGCGAATCGCTCCGTCTGGGCTGTTCAAGTTATTATAAAAAATGATATGGCCGTTGGAAGGAAGCTTCTCCGCTTGGTTCAGCAGGAAAATTTCAACATCGAGGTCATAATTTTGGCCTTGCAAGCGATTCGTATCCCAACCGAGTCCAACCTTTAAATGGTCGAGTCCGGGGTTGTTTTTCGTCAAATCGAGCTTCTGTCCCTTGGACAATACAAGTCCGCCTCCGAAGCCGCCACCTTGAGGAGCAGGTGCTGCACCAAAGGAGTTAGCGTTGCCCGCATTCGGGAATCCGCCTTGCTGAGTACCGCCTTGGATGCCGCCCTGTTGAATGCCGCCTTGTTGGATGCCGCCTTGCTGAATACCGCCCTGTTGAATGCCACCCTGCTGGATACCGCCTTGGATACCGCCCTGAATGCCGCCTTGTCCACCAAAATTGTTGCCGCCGTTTGAATTCGATCCAATACCCATTTGTATTGCCTCCTCAAATATGAAATAAAAGAACCATCTGCCTCGACAGTTATTCACCTTAAAGCTCTTAACAGGCCAGAATGGTGGAATTTGTCGATTCTGTGTAAGAATATGAAACTATTTGTAGTATAGCAGATTGTGATTGTAGTTGTTAATGGTTAATGGTGTTACAGTTCCTGCTGCAGCAGGGATGTCTGATTAGATACGGCGAAGCGAAAGCTTGGTTGCATTTTTTAAAATATAGGAAAGTATAGGATTTCCCGATCCTGTCTCTATATTTCTCGGAATGAAACGTGCTGCGCCGCCAAAGGACGGCGACAGCCGTTTCACCTTAAATTAAAGAAACATAACAAAATAGAAGACAAAAGAGAACTATAAAAACAAATTGAATCTCCTATTTTTTTCAAGTGGTTCCTCTATAATGATGTGAAGCGCTTTCAAAACACTTTAAAAAATAGGAGGATCGCATGAATAAAAAACGCAAATGGATCGCGGCCATCATGGCCCCAGCTATCGTTGTTTCGATGTTCTCTTCTGCTGCTTTCGCTCAATCAGGGGCGGCAACTAACGCGTTTGCTCCCGATATACAGGGACATTGGGCGAAAGCTGCTATAGAGAAATGGAGTGCGCAGGGAATTGTAAGCGGTTACTCGGACGGGACCTTCCATCCGAATGGCAGCATGACCCGGGCGGAATTTGTCACGGTCATTAATCGGCTGTTCGGTTTATCGGCTTTGTCTGCTTCAGCCTTTAGCGATGTGCCGGAGACAGCATGGTATGCGGGCGATCTTAGCAAAGCGCGGGCTGCGGGCTTTTATGAGGGGTTCCCGGGTAACGAGGCAAGAGCGGAGCAGCCGATAACGAGGCAGGATGCGGTAACGCTGCTGGCGCGTATTTTCGAGCTGAAAGCAGCGGACAATGCAGCGTACGCGGGGTCCTTCAAGGATAGCGGCCAAATTTCCAGCTATGCGAAAAAGGCGATCAACGCGCTGCAAGGTGTCGTCAGCGGCTACGAAAATGGCGATTTCCAGCCCGCAGGAAAAATCTCTCGTGCAGAGGTCATAACCTTGGTGGACAAACTGGTGGCCGAGCTGTATGCCAAGGCAGGGGATTATACAGCGGCGCAAACGATTTCGGGCCATGCGATCATTAATCATGCTGGCATTACGCTCAAAGATGCCCAAATTGCCGGCAACCTTTATTTGACCGCAGGCATTGGGGACGGCGAAGCAGTAGTCGATCATGCCAGCGTGAAAGGAACGACGTTTATTGCAGGTGGCGGCGAGCATACCGTTATCTTTCACGATTCAACGCTGGCAGGCGTAGAAATTAACCGCAAGGATGGCAAGGTGCATGTCGAGGCAGACGGAGACACCAAAATCAATAGCATCGTGGCTAACAGCAAGGCTATTCTGGAGCTGGGAGACAACGCGGAGGCAGACAGTATCGTGCTGAATCAGCCTACGGAGCTGATCACCGGCCCAGGTACAACGATCGGGAGGCTGACGGTGCAGGCCGATTCCGTCACTATTAATGGCCAGCCAATAGCCAAAGGCAGCTATACGTTGAAAAATGGCACGCTGACGCCAGTTGGCACCGGCACGATGCCAGGAACAGGAGCATCCTCGGGCAGCAGTGGTGGCAGCAACAACGGCGGCGGAAACGGCGGAAATACGGAGCCGACGGTGAACTTTGTCGATCAGCATGCAACGGCTGAGACCAAATCACTGTTCGCCTATTTGAACGGCGTGCGCGGTCATGAAATTTTATTCGGCCATCAGCATGCAACGGACGAAGGTGTGACATTGACCGGGGCAGACGGCTCGCAATCCGAGGTGAAAAATTCGGTTGGCGATTACCCTGCCGTGTTCGGCTGGGATACGCTAAGCCTGGAAGGCAAAGAGAAGCCGGGTGTGCCGAACAATGTGGAGCAAAGCCGGATCAATCTCACTGCATCGGTCAAGAATGCCCACGATCTCGGCGGCATTGTGACGCTCAGCACCCATTTTCCGAACTTTGTGACTGGCGGCAGCTTTAATGATACGTCAGGCAATGTAGTTGCTCATATTTTGCCGGGCGGCGACAAGCATGCGGAGTTTAATGCTTTTTTAGACACCATTGCGAATTTCGCAAATAATGTGAAGGATGATGATGGCAAGCTCATTCCAATTCTGTTCCGTCCTTTCCATGAGCAAAACGGCGGCTGGTTCTGGTGGGGCGCGAAAACGACGACCACAAGCGAATACAAGGAGGTTTTCCGCTATACGGTTGAATACCTGCGCGATAAGAAGGACGTGCGCAACTTCCTGTATGTTTTCTCGCCAAATGGCTCGTTCGGCGGCGCGGAAAGCACTTATTTGACGACGTACCCGGGCGACGATTATGTCGATATATTGGGGATGGACCAATACGATAACAAGGAGAATGCGGGTTCGCAGGGCTTTTTGAACGGACTGGTTACGGATCTGGGCATGATCTCAAGGCTGGCGGACAGCAAGGGGAAAATTGCGACGTTTTCCGAATTCGGCTACAGCCCGGAGGGGATGAAGACGACCGGGAACAATAATACGACCTGGTTTACCGATTTGCTGAGTGCAATCAAGTCCGATGAGGACGCTTCACGCATTGCCTATATGCAGACATGGGCGAACTTTGGCCTTGGCAACAATTTGTATGTGCCTTATAAAAATGCGCCAAACGGGCTCGGCGATCATGAGCTGTTGCCTGATTTTATTAACTTCTATAATGATTCGTTTACGACTTTCCGCAATGAGGTGCAGGGCGTATATGGCCATACGGTCGTGACAGCGCCAGAGCAGCCGTTCATGCATATTGCAACGCCTACGGATAACAGCATTGTCGGCAGCTCCGTCACGATTCGCGCACGGGCGCTGGAAATTACCCCAACGAAGGTCGTCTATACGGTACAGGGTTCGGATACAGAATATCCGATGACGCTTGATAGCGACGGATTTTTCTATACGGCGAATTGGTCTCCGGCAGCGGGCTTAAATGGCAAAACAGCGGTGCTGAACGTCAAAGCATATGTTGGCAATCAGGTTGCGCTAACGCAATCTGCGACGGTATCGGTACAGGCAAGCGAGATTTTGATGAAAACGTACACCTTTGACCAAGATACAGAAGGCGTCGTTAAAAATGGCGATCCGGGCACTTATCCGGAAACGATGGCGCTGACCGTGGGGCATGATGTTTTGGACGGCAACGGCGTATTGAAGCTGGATGCCCAGCATGCAGCAGCAGCGGATACGTGGCAGGAATTCAAGCTTGCGCTTCCAGTGCTGGACAGCGGAAATGCACTGGCCGATGTGAAGCGCATCAAGCTGGACGCTTTTATTCCGCTGAATGCGGGAGATGCGGAGGCGACGATTAGCAGCATGGCGATGCTGCCGCCGGATTGGGATACGAAATATGGGATGACGACGACCAAAATCAAGCTGTCCGAGCTTCCGCAGGTGACCGTAGGCAGCACGGTATATGCGAAATTTTCGCCAGTTATTGATTTGAATGATGCGGCAAAATCAGCAGCGGCGACGGGGCTTGTCCTTTCCTTGGTGGGCAGCGGATTAGAAGGCGATTTTTCAATCTGCGTCGATAATCTAAGCTTGTACAGCACGTTTGCTGAAGCGGAGAAGGACCCGGCTGTAGTGGACAACTTCGAGACGTATCAAGGCAGCGATGCCGCTCTGGCAGCGAAGTTCATCCATGCGGGCGGCGATGCGACAGCTGTAGCGCTGGACGGCGTGCATAAAAGCTCGGGCAACTATGGGATGAAACTGGACTATACGCTGGGCACTTCCGGCTATGCGGGCATTACGAAAGTGCTGGGTAGAGTAGACTGGTCCACGTTCAACCATTTGAAATTTTGGATGGTGCCGGACGGCAGCAACCAGAAGCTCGTGATTCAGCTGCGTGTGGATGGCGTTTCCTACGAAGCATATCCATCGCTTGCAGGTACAACCGGGCAATGGGTCAGCCTTCACTTTAATGCGTTTACCGTTGCTCCTTGGGATACAGGAAATACGGGCAAAAAGATCAACAAGGTCAGCTTGAAAAATGTACAGGAGTTTTCCATTTACGTGAATGCCACTAATGGAGCAACCCTTAATAGCACGCTTTATTTCGATGATATTGAAGCGATAAATGATGGAACAGGCGGCGTGCCAAATGGCGGCTCCGGTTCGGGAAGCTCGCCAGCGGAGCCAGGCACGCTTTATGGATTCGAAACGGATACGGCTGGCTGGACGGTAAGCTCGAATGAGGCGCAGGCCACAGATGCCGCGACTACAGCGGATGAGAAGACAGAGGGCGACCATTCGCTGACGTCTACCTTCTCGCTAGCAAGCCCGGCGGGCTTTGAGCTGACGAAGGTTGCTGCAGCGGACCTGTCCGCCTCTACATCACTCAGCGTCAAGGTGAAGCTGTCGCAAGGAACTGCTAATGCCCGCCTATATATTAAGACAGGGAGCACATGGGAGTGGCATGATAGCGGAATGGGCGTTATCGTCGATTCCAGCGGATTTAAGACGCTGACGCTTCCGCTCACCGGTGTAACGGGACTAGAAAGCGTGCAGGCAATCGGCGTGAAGATCGAGCCGACAGCGGGACAGACGGGCACAGCAGCTGTCTATGTAGATGATGTGTATGTGGAAGGAAGCGGGGGTCCGGGAACGGCTGGTCCCACTTACGATTTTGAAAGCGGAGCAGAGGGTTGGGCCATTAATACCGATGCGGATAATGCCTACAATACGGCAAATGCCCGTGATATAGCAGTGTCGACTGATGCAGCATCATCAGGAAACAGCTCGCTGAAGGCGGCTTTTGATTTGAACGGCGGCAATTTCCAGCTTAGACGGGTCGGTGTGCTGAACTTGGGTACAGCAAGTACGCTGTCCGCCAAGTTTAAAGTGGCAGCGGATGGGAATGCAGCGCTTTCGGGCGCTGTATCCGTGAAGTTGTTTCTGCAAACGGGCAGCGGCTGGAGCTGGTTCGCGCCGAATGAAACGGTTTCCTATAGCGGCGATGGATTCGTGACGGTAAGCTACGATTTGTCAGGCGTCGCGGATAAAAGCAATGTTCAGGCGCTAGGCATTCAAGTGTTTGCACCAAGTGCCTCGACAGGTGCAGCAACGATTTATTTGGATGAGATTAAGGTGCAATAAATGAATAATCGAATGTAATAGCAAAGAAGGGAGGCCCCGCATAAGGGCCTCCCTTCTCTATTGATATGCCGTATCTCTGCATATGTGGGACTCGACTATTTTTAAATGCATGCTAGCCCTCTGGAGTGCGAAACGAATCCAAATAATTGTGAATGTCAGCTTCGGGTGTCTTCAGCAAGCCCTTGAGCATCGATTGAATGGAGCGCAGCGACTCCACCTTGTCATCAATCTCGACTATTTTGCTGCGCACATACTCTTTTAAGGCTTCAGCGTCCATATCACGGCCTAGCAGATGCAGCACTTCCTGAATCTCCTTAAGGGAGTAGCCGAGCGACTTGGTGTCCTTAATGAATTTGATTTTGACCAAATAATCGTCCGAGTACAAACGGTATCCACCTTGGCTTCGGCGGGGGGCCGGAAGGATGCCGCTTTCCTCGTAGTAGCGAATCGTTGCCATGCTGAGACCCGTTTTTTTGGCAAGCTCGCCGCGTGTCATTCCTTCCATGAGCATTCCCCTTCTTGCTGTTGTCCGTGTGTTTATTGGGCAGCAGCTTTTTTCGTATAGTTATTGTCGAACACAACCTCAGGATAGTCCGGCGATGGCCCAGCCAGCAGCGGCTGCGATTCATTTTTCAAATATTGATTGAAAAAGGCTGTGATATAAGAACGGGTAATATCTACCACGTGAACAGAGTCGACTCCTTTGGCGAACAGCTTAGGCGACAGCAGCGCGATATCGGTAAAGCTCTGATGGATAAAGGGTTCAACAGTCATGTAATACGTGTCATTGGTGCTTTTCGTCATGACCGAATCCAAATCGGAAGCGAACTCATCGAAATAGACATAGGATTTCTCCTTCGTCGCTGGAGCAAGGCTTTTGGCTGTGTCGCCTGTCATCAAATACATGAACGGCTGCTTCAAGCCATTATGGGCTACATCGCCCCAAAATCCGCCTTCTAAACTAACCCCCGCCTTAAAACGGCTGTCCTGTGCCAGCGTCTCCGCAGTTGTCGCCCCGCCATAGGAGTGGCCGAAAATGCCAACGCGGTTTAGATCCAGCTTGCCCTCCAGCTTATGATCAGGGTCATCCTGATTCCATGCCGTCAACGTGTCGAGCACAAAACTCGTATCAGTTACACGGATAGCGACTTCTTTGATATTGTTGTCGTAAAGCTCTGCTGAAGTTGGAAATTCGGGCTCAGCTTCGTATAAAATCGAACGGCCATCCGGAAAATCAACCTTCGCTGATGTATAAGGATGATCCATGCCTACGACGATATAGCCATTGCTTACGAGTTCCTCAATTGCCGTCATGCTCTGGAAGCGGGTCGAGCGAATGCCAGGAGAAAACAGGACAACCGGATAGCTCGCTTCAGCAGAGGATAGCTCGGCCCCTTCTACGACATGCGTCGGAATGTTAACCACATGGCTGAAAATTTGCTTCGGTATGCCGAATACGAGGCTGACCGCTTCCCCAATTTCCGAAGGGTAATGCTCAGTCGATGCGCCTTCGGTATTATTTTTATCTACCGGATACCATATATTGATCATCAGCTCGCGCTTGTCATTCGGGTCGTCACTGTGCGTTTCAGCGCGGGACTCATCCGTCAGTTGCCGTGCGATGGTGCCAATGCCATAGCTGCCGTTAGGTTCAGGCATTGTGAAAATCGGCAGCAGCGTGCTCGCATATCCAGAAAATCCGCTAAGTGCGATGACGATAAGGGAGAGCAGACTTTTTTTAATAATAGCTTTGGAACGGATAGAATTGTCATAGGGCTTCAGCAGCCGGCGGACTAAGGCCATAATCAAAACGAAAGCTACAGCGTAAGCAGCAACCATCTGGATGCGGAAATGATCGATTACTCCATGCAAGAGCACAGCCAGTACAACCGCTCCAAGCATCCCGGCATCGAGCCGCTTCGATTTTCTTGCGAATAACAAGCCTCCCGCTGCCGCTAAAATAACCAGAATGACAATGACCTCTAATATTTTCATTATACAGTACCTCCATTTATTTCTGTATTCTCCGTCCAGCAGGCCGGAAATCTTGTATAAACAGAGTATAAAGATTGAAGTATACCTCAAGGTCAAGGTATTATTTTTGAATGCCCTCTTCTGCCGAAAAAGTCTCCCCTTATGAATGTGAACCTACATACCGAGAGGCAGAGTTGTCCTTTTCGTTTTGAGAGTTTACTTCCAGCACAGAGCTAGTCTTGGCGGACACAGTAGCAGCTATTTTATCAGAATGATGGGTTACGGCACAGGCTGCGGACACAGGAGCCGTTAATATGCTGCAAATGGCCATTTTGACGGGATCATGCGGGTGATAACGGATTTCCTGTCCGCTTACGACCCGAAATCGGTTCAAAAGCCAGAATAGCGGAACCCCTGTCCTCACGATTTAGAGAAAAAAGAGCGAACCTAGCAAGCATTGTGCTACTATATTGGCAAATCAAGCACGATGTTTGACAGAAAAGGGGACTAGCTGTGTTTTACTCATTAAAAAGCCGACTAATTGCTGTTTTTATTTTGCTGTTCGTCCTTTCTTTTGGCGCTATGTCTTATATATTATTTAATGAATCACGCTCTATTATCCGCTCTTATATCGAATCCTCGGCACTGGAGAAAATGGAGGAGTACGGCGCTTACGTCGATATGGTCCAGATGCAGATCTACGATCTGGCCTCGCTCGTGTTCAATAGCGATACGACGAAAAACTGGGACGGGGCCATGACAGACCCGAAGCTTGTGGCGGGCGAGAAAATGCTGGCGAATATTAAGCTCAGCAGCTTTCTCACGCAGGCGATGAACAGCTATACGAGCGTATCGCGGGTGACCTTTTACCGCGCCGATGGCACGTGGATCAGCAGCGACAATCAGGTCGTGTCCGATCCGGGTCTGCTTGAGCAGCAGTGGTACAGCGATTTTAAAGCATCGGGAACCCACTGGGTGGCCAGCCATATTGACCCGGTCGAGGCACGATACAATAACACGCATCCGGTTGTCAGCATGCTCATGCCAATCGGAACGTTTGAGCCAAGCCGTGCCCGAACGGTGATGAAAATCAATGTGAGCAGCGACTATTTTCAGCAGCCGCTCAATCGGATTCACCTTGGTGAAAGCGGTACCATTTATTTGCTGGATCAAGGCGGCCAGCTGCTGCTTTCCCCGCCTGAAGCCGGGGCACAGGCCGACATGCAGGCTGCTATGGAGAAAATCCGCGGAGATATGCGCAAACAAGGCGTTATTTATATGGATTCGGATAAAGGGAAAACCGATATTGTCGTATTTAAAAAGCTGCAAAGAACGGGATGGATACTTGTCGGCTTCGTATCGGAACAAGACTTGTATGCAAAGCTGTTCCAATTGCGCAGCAGCATTATTTTATTCGCCTCCATATTGCTCGTATTATCCGTCTTTCTAGCCATATGGCTGTCGCAGAGCATCTCCAATCCGCTATCCCGCCTCATATCCGCTATGCGCCATGTTCAGCGGGGCGATTTCAATCAGGCGGAGCTGCGTCTTCCGCCAGAAATCAGCATTCGCAACGAAGTAGGTTTTGCGACGGTAACCTTCCGCAATATGGTGCGCCAGCTCCGGCAGCATATCAAAAACGAATTTGAGCTGAAGCTGCTGCGCCAGCAAGCGGAATACAAGGCGCTGCTGATGCAGATCAATCCGCATTTTTTGTTCAATACGCTGGAGCTGATGAGCAGCCTCGCCATGCAGAAGCGCACCGACGATACGGTGCAGGTCATCGAGTCGCTCGGCAAAATGATGCGATTCTCGCTGCGAATGAGCGACGATGTGGTGCCGCTGCGCGAAGAACTGAAATACGTGAAGGATTACGTGGAGATTTTGCAAATCCGTTTTGGCGAACGGCTGAGCTTGACGTTGAAGGAAGAAGGCGAGCTTGCGCATCTGACGATTATTAAGTTTATTTTGCAGCCGCTAATCGAAAATGCCGTCAAATACAGCTTTCAGCATCAGCCGGAAGCCTGGGTGGAAATTGTGGTCAGCAGGAGTGAGGGGCGCATCGTTCTGAGCATTGCGGACAATGGCCAGGGCATTCCTGACGACATGAAGCGCCAGCTTGCGGAACGCTCGGCCGCTGCTCGAATGGACATGCTGTTGAATAGCCGAGATAGTCAAATTGGCCTCAGCAACGTCATTGCAAGGTGCAGGCTGTATTACGGCGAGCTGTTTGAGATCCAGATTAAAGATAGCGGCTGGGGCGGTGCGCTAATCGTACTGGCGCTGCCTATACAGGAGGAGGGTAAGCATGTATAAGGTGCTGATTGTGGACGATGAACCGGAAATCCGGCTGGGGCTGCGGCTCAAGGTAGATTGGGAGGAACTGGGCCTATGTATTGCGGGCGAGGCGGCGAATGGCATGGAGGCGCTGGAGCAGCTGGAGCGCGATGCTTTCGATGTTGTTATGACAGATATGAATATGCCCGTTATGGACGGATTGTCTTTTTTGGACGATTGCCGCAGGCTGTACCCTGAAATCCGGCTGATCATCCTTACAGGCTATGAGGATTTTAGTTATGCGCATGCGGCTGTCCGCCATCAGGCACGCCATTATTTGCTCAAGCCGGTTGCGCGGGATGAGCTGACGGAGGCGCTGCTGAAGGTCAGAGGGGAGCTCGATAGGGAGCAGGAGAGCCATCGGCAGTCCGAGGATATGAAATGGCGTCTGACCCAGTATTATCGGGAAATGAAGGAGCATTTTCTGCGCTATCTCATCCGGGGCGAAGCAGGGCGTGAGGAAGCGCTAATGGAGCGGGCAAAGCTGTTTCAGCTGGAGGAATGGGGAGAGCGGACGGTCAGATTTATAACAGCAGGATTAGAGCAGCGTGGGCAGCAGTTGAATCAGCTGAATCAGTCGGGGCAGGCTGGACAGAAGAGTCAGAAGGTTCAGCCGAATCAAGCGGAGCAGGTTGGATTGAAGAGTCAGAAGGAACAGATGAACCAGACAGACCCAGCCGAACGGAAAGGCCAGACGGACCAGTCAGACCAAGCAGACCAGTCAGACCAGACTGGCCAAACGGATCAGATAGATTGGCAGTCGAACCGTAGGCCTGAGCAATTCAGCCTGCCGTTCGAATTAATTTGCCGGGAACTGGCGGATGGCTCCACCGGCTCGGTGCAAGTCGTTCGAGACGAGCATTATCACGGCTTAATGCATATCGCTTTGCTGGATGGAGAGGAGAAGCCAGCTGAATTTGAGCAGAATCTGCGCGATATGGTGTACGGGCATCTCGGATTCGTGCCCTCCATCGGCATAGGAAATGCTGTTAAAGGCTTTAAGCAGTGGAAGGAGGGCTGCATGTCCTCGCTCGTCGCCTGGAATTTGGCGGAGGCGCAAGCTCGCCAAGGCGAATGGGCAGCGGAGGAGCCGTTTCTGCTTCCGAAGGAGACGGTCGATTTGATCCGGCGGCTGCTGGAACGGGGAGAAATGGAGCAGCTCGTCAAAATGATAGAGCGCGAGCTGAAGGAGGCGCTTAGCGTATCGCGCACCCGGTTCGTGAAGGCGATTTTTCAGTTCAATCTCGTCTTGGAGGCGCAGGCGCATGAAGCTCGTGTGCCGTTAACGGGAGGCGAGCAGCTTTGGCTGCGTCCGGAAATGGCGCTCAACCTTAGCACAGCGGAGAAAGCCTGCCAATTTTTGATGAAGCTAGCCGCGGCTATTCATGACAAGCTGCAAGGGGCGGAAGAGGGCGCTGTTGATACGGTTCTGGAGGCTTCCAGGCAATATATCGCAGAAAACTACATGTATGACTTGAATTTAACGATGCTCGCTGAACGATTCAATTATAATTCGTCCTACTTCTCGGAGCTGTTTAAAGCGAAGTCGGGAAAAACGTTTATTCATTATTTGACTGACGTCCGCATGGGGCATGCGACCCGGCTGCTGGAGGAAACGGGGCTCAGCCTATGGGATATTTCCGAGCTGTCCGGCTTTTCCAATGCGAGCTATTTCAGCTCCAAGTTTAAAAGAATGTATGGCCTGACACCGTCCGAATTTCGCCAGCGCCTATCTGAAAAAAGTGATAACGAACTCCCGAAGAAATGATATGTTGCCGAATCCTATTCCTGCGTATGATTGGTGTACGAGTGCAGCTTGCTTGCGTACATCAATCATTAGGAGGGATTTTTGCCATGGGCGTTTCCCGCAAAACACTGGCCCGCGAGCAGAACCAAACCGCTTATTTGTTTCTGCTGCCGTGGCTGATTGGCTTTTTCTGCATGACGGCTGGACCGATGCTTGGCTCGCTGTACCTGTCCATGACCAAGTACAATTTGCTGTCTCCGCCATCATGGATTGGGATGGATAACTACGTACAAATTTTTACGAATGACAGCACGTTTATGGGCTCGTTATGGCTAACCTTCAAGTATGTATTCATTTCCGTGCCGCTCAGGCTGGCTTTTGCACTGCTTGTAGCAGTCGCGCTCAATAAGGGCATCCGGGCACTGGGAATTTACCGGACGATTTATTATATCCCGTCCTTGCTTGGTGGGAGCGTTGCTATCGCTATCGTATGGCGGCAAATATTCGACGGTACTGGTGCTGTAAACAAGGCGCTCGCTTGGCTCGGCATCAAAGGCCCATCCTGGATTGCCCATCCAGATTATATTGTATATACGATTGTTACGCTGTCGGTGTGGCAGTTCGGCTCGGCGATGGTCATTTTTCTAGCGGGGCTAAAGCAAATTCCCGCCGATCTTTACGAAGCTTCCCAGGTGGACGGGGCGAGGAAGTGGAATCAGTTCGTCAGCATTACGCTGCCGATTTTGACGCCGGTTATCTTTTTCAACCTCATTATGAGCGTCATTCATTCGTTTCAGGCGTTTACACCGGCTTTCGTCATCGGTGACGGCCGCGGCGGCCCGCTTGATGCGACGATGTTTTATACGCTGTATTTGTATTTGAAGGGCTTCTCCTTCTTCGATATGGGCTACGCCTCGGCGCTCGCCTGGATTATGCTGCTCATTATTGGAGCGTTGACGGCGATTATATTCGTGACCTCGAAATACTGGGTGTTTTATGGAGACAACAAGGACGGGAGGTAAGGGCAAAGGATGACAAACCGCATGAAATATGGGCAAGTACTGAGGCATGTGCCGATCATCGTCATGGGCCTGCTGATGATCTACCCCGTTCTATGGCTGATCAGCAGCTCCTTCAAGCCGAACCAGCTGATCTTTTCCGATCCGGGCATCTGGCCAAGCTCGTTTACGCTGGAAAATTACGTGAATGGCTGGCGCGGCTTCCAAGGCATCAGCTTCAGCCGTTTTTTCGCCAACTCTTTTGCGATATCGCTCACGAGCGTGCTTGGAAATGCCATAACCTGCTCGCTTGCTGCTTTTGCTTTTGCTAGATTAACCTTTAAGTTCAGCAAGCTATGGTTTTCGCTGATGCTGGTTACGATTATGCTGCCCTATCATGTTACGCTGGTACCGCAATACGTCATTTTCAACGAGCTGCACTGGATTAATACGTATTACCCGCTGGTGCTGCCAAAATGGCTGGCGACGGATTCGTTTTTTATTTTGCTCATGGTCCAGTTTATCCGGGGCATTCCACGCGAGCTTGACGAAAGCGCAACGATTGACGGATGCAGCCCAAAACAAATTTATTTCCGCATCATTCTTCCGCTGCTGGTCCCGGCGCTGATTACGACGGCCATCTTTACGTTTATATGGACATGGGATGATTTTTTCAGCCAAATGATTTATTTGAGCGATATTCGGCTGTTCACGGTGCAGCTGGGCATTCGGGCGCTGTTCGACCCATCGGGCTCCTCGGATTGGGGTGCGCTGCTCGCAATGTCTGCGCTGTCGCTGCTTCCCATTACGGCGGTTTTCCTGACGTTCCAGCGTTATTTTCTGGAGGGGATTGCAACGACAGGCTTGAAATAGCGGCCTCATGGCTAGCAATCGGCGAGTCAGCGATATGGCAATAACGCGATCCGAAAAAATTGCAAATGAACTGCCGAAATAATGAAAGGCGCTGAGGCTAAGGTTTAAAGTAAGATGGCGTTGTAAGCGTTTTACTCAAACAAAATTAACGAAAATGGGGGAGATTGGCATGAAGCGGCGTATTCTATTTTCAATGCTGGCAGCATTAATGGTAATTGTAACGGCATGCTCGGGAGGTACGGGAGCAGGAGGAGCAGCATCTGGCAATAATGGAGAGGGCAATGGTGCAAGCGCTGGCAGCGGCAGTACAGGCCAGGAGCAGGTAGAGCTGCGCATCATGTGGTGGGGAGACCAAGGGCGGGCTGACCGTACAAATCAGGTGCTGGAACTATTCCAGAAAAAAAATCCAAACATCAAGGTACAGGGCGAGTTCGCGCCTTCATCCGGTTATTTTGACAAGCTGAATACCCAGCTCGCATCGGGTACGCCGGCGGATGTTTTTTTCCTCGGCGGCAACGTTGTCGATTATGCCAATAAAGGGGTTTTGCTGGAGCTTGACCCGTATGTAGGCAAAGAGCTCGATTTGACGGATATGGATGAGTCGATGGTGGAGTATGGTACGCTGGGAGGCAAGCTGCTGCATATATCTGCTGGCGCGAATGCGAGAGGCATCCTGATTAATACGAAGCTGTTCGAGAAAGCAGGCATTGCGGTGCCTCAGGATGGATGGAGCTGGGACGACTACGCCGCCATTAGCAAGGAGCTGTCTGAAAAGCTCGGCGATGGCGTATATGGTACCTATAATTATACGGTAGATGGCATGGATATTGCGCTTAAGCAAAATGGCGCGCAGCTGTACAACATGGCAGAAGGCAAGCCAGGCTTTACAGAAGAGCAGGCGCTGAGCTGGTTTAAATACTGGGAAGCGACAACGGCGGGAGGCGGCGTCGTGACGCCGGAGCTTGCCGTATCGAATCCGCCGAGCGATCCTAGCAAATCGTTAATCATCACGGGCAAGGTGGCGATGAGCCTTATACCATCCAACCAGTTTGCAGCGTATCAAGGGCTGACGGAGGATAAGCTCACGATGGTGCAGCTGCCTAGGGGGGCGAAGGGAACGGGTGTCGTATTCGAGTCGAGCCAAGGGCTGTCGGGCTATGCAAAAACAGAGCATCCGAAGGAAGTGGCGATGCTGATCAACTTCTTCATTAATGATCCAGAGGCAGCCAAGGTGCTCGGCAATGACCGCGGCGTTCCGGTTACGTCCAAAAATCGGGAGGCGCTGCAGGCCGAAGCGAGCGACGCGGACCGTATCGTTTATGATTATACGAGCCGCGTTTCGGAAGCGACAAAAACGGAGCCTTTCGCAGTCAGCTACAATCCTCCGGGCTTCGCGGAGTTTTCCAAGCTGGCGGAGACGACGGTTCAGGAAATCGGTTTTGGCCGTAAAAAGGTAGAGCAGGCAGTTGCCGATTTTTACAACGGCACGCTGCAAATTTTTGCGAAAAATCAATAGGCAATGAAGCTTATAGGCGGAGAAAAGGCAAAGGCGAAAGCAAAGAGAAATGCAAAGGTGAAGGCCGCGCTAACCTGCTAATTGGAATATAAATAGGTTCATTCGGGCTGCCGTCAGGCAGCCTGCTGTT
The DNA here is from genome assembly GCF_059383755.1 of Paenibacillus sp. JT22N15. Lineage (NCBI taxonomy): Bacteria > Bacillati > Bacillota > Bacilli > Caryophanales > Paenibacillaceae > Paenibacillus > Paenibacillus sp. JT22N15. Next base: position 21,505 of record NZ_JBXENV010000026.1, read on the forward strand.
GTCAGAGCCGATAAGGGCGGAGAAGGGGCTAAGGTCGGCATGCGAGTGTGCTCGCGTATTTTAACCTAGCAGGTGCCAATTGAAATCGTTCATTTTAGTAGAAAGCGGGGCGAAATTAATGGAAGAAAAACTGCTGGAACGGCTTAGGAGCAAGTCTGCAAAGCATATATGGGGGCAGGGGAGCAAAGCCTCCGATCAATCGTTAATAAGCGAGTGGGAAGCTGGCGGAGTAAAATTTGCTGCAGCCGAAGGGCGGCTGGAAGGCGTACATGAGGAGGCCATGCGCCGCTTGCTGGATTGCATCGTGCCGACGGGCGGCAATCCGGAGCCGATTTTGCATGAGGGCGGCGTCTACTTAGGCTGCTGGCTGGAAAGTACAGGGACGATAAACGCAGAGCTGTTGTCCCGGTTTATTCCATCTGTATCGGAGACAACGTATCTCTCCTTTGCCGCGTTTCAGCGGGAGGATGGCCTATTTCCGTACAAAATAACGGAGAATGGACCGTCTTACCGGCAAATTCAGCTGGTGACGCCGCTCGCCCGCAGCGTTTGGAACCATTATGCGCTGCATGGGCGGGACAAGGCTTTTTTACAAACGATGTATGACGCTATGTCTCGTTATGACGACTGGCTGGCGGCTCACCGCGATACGAGAGGGACGGGCTGTGTAGAAGCGTTCAGTACATTCGATACGGGCCATGATTTGTCGCCCCGCTTCTGGCATGTGCCGGATACGCCGCATTTGGGGGATGCGGCACATTGTCAGCCGGATTCTCCGATTTTGCCATTTTTGGCTCCAGACCTAACAGCTAATGTATATTGCCAGCGGCAGTATTTGGCGTTAATAGCGGAGGAGTTGGGGCTGCCCTCCGAGCAATGGAAGCGGAAGGCGGAGGCCTCGCTTGCAAGCCTGTTCGAATATTGCTTTGACGAAGCGGATCATTTCTTCTATGATCGCGACCGTCAAAATGAGCTGGTAAAGGTGCAGTCGGACGTGCTGCTGCGGGTTATGGCCTGCGAGGTGGGCGACCGCCGTTTTTTTGATACGATGCTAAGGCGCTATCTGCTCAATACGAGCAAGTTTTTTGCTAAATTTCCGTTTACGTCGATGGCGATGGATGATCCGCGTTTTGATCCGTTTTCCAGCTATAACAGCTGGGGCGGGCCGACTAACTTTCTTAGCATTATTCGCGCTGCCCATGCGTTCGAGAAGCATCAGCGTTATGTAGAGCTGACCTGGGTTATGTATCCGCTTGTGTCGGCAATGGCCAATATGACGCGGTTTTCACAAGCGCTTAGCCCATGGACGGGGGTGGAGGGCTATACGGAAACGTATTCGCCAGCGATACTGAGCGTGCTGGATTATGTAGAGCGATTATGTGGTATATTGCCTGCGCCAGATGGAACGCTGTGGTTTACGGGGCTGCTGCCTTATGCGATGGATCATGGCGATGAGCCGGCAGGCGGAAGCACAGCCTACAGCAGAACCGTGGATGGCTCGACGTTTGAGCTGCTCAATACTCGGGAGGAGTCTGTCATTTATTTAGATGGGAAGGAGCATATGCGTTTCCCGTTCGGCATTCGCGCCGTTACGGATCGAGCAGGCAGGCTGAGCCGCTTGATCGGCATGAGCGTTAGGACGATTAATGGAGTTGTCCACTACGATGGAGCGGAGCTCGCTTTGGAGATTAAGGGGAATGAACAGCTTCGTTATACAGAGGGGCGTTTAGAAAAAGAGCTGGATATTGGCATTGTTTATCCGGTCTATAGCTGAAGGAAAGCAGCAAAATCTAGTTGGCTCTCATTTAGCAGCATAGGCATTATTAAAAAGCTCCAACATACTCAGAGGCTGCTGCTTCGGCGGCAGCTTTGCTATGAAAACCGGATTTTTAATCAAAAAAGACGGTTTTTTTGCTATTATTTCACAAAAAACAACGTTAGTATCTATTTGAAAGCGTATTCAACTAATTGCCATAGCCATTAAACATAGAAGCAGGGAGGGATGATGGCCTCATAACGAACAGACAGCTTAGGATCGTACAGCAGGATGCGGTATTTTGTAAACGCTTACTTAATATTGAGGCTAAAAAACGGATACGCAGTTTACCCGCAAGTCGAACCTTGTTGCAATGAATGAACATTTCAATTGAGAAAATGGGGGGAATTTTTTTATATGTTAAGAAGTAAAAAAAGGCTAATGTTTCTGCTGCTTGCCGCAGCGGTTTTATGGACCACTATTTTGCAGGGGCTGCCGCTTGGATCGCAGACGGCCTACGCAAGCACAGTAGAACAGCTTGTGAAGAAATTCGACTTTGGCACAGCCTCAAGTCCTGTCAAGGAAGGCTTTATCGGCGTAAGCGAATCGCAGCTGTATACGGCTGAGGCTGGTTACGGGCTGAGCGCCGCGTTGGCATCCCGGAACCGCTCCGGCGGAGATGAGCTGACGAATGATTTTGTCCTCGGAACCTCGTTTTCGTTTTATGCGGATTTGCCTAATGGCGAATATGATGTCACCGTGTATTCGGGCGATTTACTGACGGGCACAAGCTCGACTAAAACAAATATTGCCTTGGAGGGAGTCGCTGCCGGAACGCTTTCTACACGTCAGGCGGTCGTTCATGGCACGTACCGGACCACGGTAAATGACGGGCAGCTGACGGTCGATATTTCGGCGACTACGGGCTACGCTTATTTGAACGGCATCGTCATTGAGCAGGTAGTAGCTGCTGCTCCTGAGGCGCCGGGCGGGCTTGCCGTGACACGCGTGACGCCTCAGGATGTGACGCTCGCGTGGAATCCGGTTACCGGTGCGGCTCGTTACAAGCTCTATCGCTCGGAGGGCGCTGCCGCTCCTGTCCTTGCAGGTGAAACGGCAGCTGCCTCCTATGTGGATACGGCCGTTGCAGAAGGGAGCAGCTATAGCTACTTCGTCGCTGCCGTCAGTACAGCTGGACTGGAGTCGGTCTTAAGCGCCCCTACCGCTGCGATAACGATACCGGCGCTTACGGCTCCAGCCGCGCCGAGCCAAGTCAGCATCAGCGCCGTGCAAGCTTCGGCGGTTGTGCTGGGCTGGACGGTTGTCGAGGGAGCGGAAGGCTATAAGGTGCTGCGTGCCGATGCGGCAGCAGGGCCGTTTGTAGAAATCGGCCAAACGACGGTTCCTGCCTATACGGATACGGGCGTCGACACGTCTGTGGCGCAATTTTACACTGTGAAAGCTACTAACGTGCACGGGGAATCGGAAGCTTCCGCGGTTGTGGAGAGCGCTGTCTATGTGCCGCCTACTACACTGCCGGAAGGCGATACCATTCGCTTCGATTTTGGATCGGGCGAGCTTGCTGACGGCTATGTCCGTGTAACAGCCGAGACCGCCTATACATCTGCGCTCAAATACGGCTTTACTGATATTTCGAATATCGGCTCAGGCAACCGTGGCACAGCTGATCCGCTGCGCTCGGATTTTGTTACACCGAATAATGGGGTTTTTAACGTCGATCTGCCTAATGGCGACTATACGATTTCACTCATTGCGGGTGATGCGACCGAAGCATCCGAAATCGCGATCAAGGCCGAAACCATTCAGAAGGTACAGCTGACTAGCAAAGCAGCTGGCCAATATCTGGAGATGGACTTTCAGCTGGCGCTTGTGGATGGGCAGCTCAATCTTGCATTTACGGGGTCCGCGCCCAAACTGAACGCGCTTGTCATCAAGAAACAGCAGGAGCGTCAGCCTGGAGAGCGGCAGGCCGTATATCTCGCGGGCGATTCTACCGTTCAAACCTATGATCCCTATTGGGAGCCACAGGCTGGCTGGGGCCAAATGCTGCCGCGCTTCTTCAGCAATGATGTTATTTTCAAAAATCATGCCATTGGCGGCCGCAGCTCCAAATCCTTTATTGTAGAGGGCCGTCTGGATGAAGTGCTGCGGACGATTCGTCCGGGGGACTATTTCCTTGTCCAATTCGGCCACAATGATGCGACGATTAGTGTTCCTGAGCGCTATGCTTCGCCAGCCGATTACAAAAACTATTTGAAAACCTACGTTAATGGTGCCAGACAGCGCGGCGCGACGCCGATTCTCGTAACGCCGATGGGCCGCCGTGATTTCAATGCGGACACAGGCATTTTTAATATTAGCTTTCCAGAGTATGTGCAGGCCATGAAAGAGGTAGCTGCCGAGCTGAATGTGGAGCTGGTTGACCTGAGTGCGCTCAGTATCGCCTACTACAACTCCATTGGCCCGCAAGCTTCCTTGTCTGTATTCCTTCATGTGGAGCCAGGCATTTATGGGGCCTTCCCGAATGGTTCTGCGGACAATACGCATTTCCAGGAATACGGGGCCATTCAAATCGCTCGTCTGCTGGCAGGCGGCATTGAACAGCTTCCGGTGCCGCTGGCGGATTTTGTCCGCGAAATTGCACAGCCTGATGCTGTGCCTGATGCACCAGCTAATCTAGTTGCAGGCAGTGTCAGCAACGCCGGTGCAGTGCTGAAGTGGAGCGCTTCGGACAACACCGATATTTATAAAATTTACCGCAAGCTGGCTTCCGAGCCGGAATCGGCTTACGCCATGATTGGCACAGCGACGGTGCCAACCCTGACCATTGGCGGAATGCTGGAAGGAAAGTCTTATACCGTACGGGTAACGGCTGTTAATGGCCGCGGCGAATCGCTTCCATCCAGCGAAGTATCGATCACGACCAAATCGGCGCAGTACCGTTTTGATTTCGGTCCGGTAGGAGCACCAGTTGCAGCTGGATACACCGAAGTTACGCGCAATGTGCTGTATACACCTGAGCTCGGCTATGGGCTGACGAACAGCACAGGCATGATTGACCGCGACCGGGGGGCGGGAACGGACGACCTGAGACGCGATTTTGTGGCTTATTTCAATGCCAGCTATGAGTTCAAGGTCGATTTGCCGAACGGTTCCTATTCGGTCAAAACGTATACGGGCGATTGGATTGGCTCGACACGGACCAATGTCAATATTGAAGGGAAGGATTACGGCACGATTACGTCCGGCAAGGAGTCTATTGCCGAGCGGGTATTCAATCAGATTGCCGTGAAGGATGGTCAAATGAACCTCGTATTCAGCGGCCAAACGGCTCATTTGAATGGTCTGGAAATTACGCCGCTGCTGCTGGCACCGACAGGTCTAGCGCTGACGGAACTGGAGCTTGAGAACGAGCCTGTAACGGCTGCCCTGGCATGGAACGCTGTGGAAGGCGCATCGGCCTACCGCGTCTACCGTCAGGCTGCTGTAGCCACTAGTGCAGAGCTTTTGACCGAGACGGCAGCGCGTAGCTTTGCCGATACGACAGCTGATGTCGGTCTGGATTATGTGTATACGGTGACAGCCGTTGACCATACGGGGCTTGAGTCGGTGGCCTCCAATGCGCTTGCTGTGTCGATGGTTGATCCAAATGTGCCAACGGCAGCCATTCCGACAGGCCTCACGCTTGTGGAAACGAATAAAAATGACCTGACATTCCGCTGGGATGCGGTCAGCAATGCGAAAGTGTTCTATATTTACCGGGCAACCAAGGTGGATGGCGATTACACGCTAATTGGCAAGTCTGCGGAAGCCGCCTATACGGACACAACGGTGTTGACGACGATTCCTTACTATTATAAGGCTGCATCTGTGAATGCGGGCGGCATTTCCGAGCTGTCCCAAAGCTTGGAGACGTCTGCCGTAACGACTTTGTATCGCAATATGGAGTATTTGGACCGTGCTCCGGTTGCGGTGAAGAAGGCTGAAGGCAACTACATTGGCTGGAGAATGCTTGGGCTTGATCCATCATCCATAGCCTTTAATGTGTACCGCGATGGCAGCAAAGTGAATGCGGAGCCGATAACAGGCAGCACGAACCTGCTCGATACGGAAGGAACAGACAGCTCCATTTATCAGGTGACGGCTGTTCTGAACGGCGTGGAGAAGCCGGCGACTGACGATTTCGGCGTGTGGACCCAATCGTATTTGTCCATTCCGCTGCAAAAGCCAGCCGACGATTATACAAAGGATGGCCAGCCTTACACGTACAATGCGGGCGATGCGAGCGTTGGCGATCTTGACGGGGACGGCGAGCTGGAAATTGTACTCATGTGGACACCATCCAACAGCAAGGATAATTCGCAGGCAGGCTATACAGGCATCGTCTACTTGGATGCCTACAAAATGGACGGAACACGGCTGTGGCGCATTAATATGGGGCCAAATATCCGCTCCGGTGCCCATTATACGCAGTTCATGGTTTACGATCTTGATGGAGATGGACGCGCTGAAGTAACGATGAAAACAGCCGATGGAACGATTGACGGCCTGGGCCGCGTCATTGGCGATCCGAGTGCCGATCACCGCAATAGCAGCGGCTACGTGCTGCTGGGGCAGGAATTTTTGACCGTATTCAATGGTTTGACTGGCGGTGCACTGGATACCGTTGCCTATGATCCGCCGCGCGGCGATGTCGGCGCATGGGGCGATGCATATGGCAACCGAGTCGACCGGTTTCTTGCGGGCGTCGCCTATTTGGACGGTGAGCATCCGAGCGTTATTTTCAGCCGTGGCTACTATACAAGAACGGTGTTGGCTGCCTACAATTTCCGTGACGGAAAACTGACGCAGCAGTGGAAATTTGATTCAAATACCGAAGGCTACGGCTCTTATGCCGGGCAGGGCAACCACAACTTGTCGATTGGCGATGTAGACAACGATGGCAAGGATGAAATTACGTTTGGCGCGATGGCGATTGACGATGATGGCAAGCCGCTATACAACACAGGGCTTGGTCATGGCGATGCTTTGCATTTTGGCGATTTGGACCCTACCCGTCCGGGACTGGAAGTGTTCGGCGTGCATGAGCATACGGATTCCAAGTATGGCATGGAGATGCGTGATGCGGCTATGGGAGAAATCCTTTGGGGCGTCTTCACCGGCATAGATACCGGACGCGGACTGTCAGCAGATATTGATCCCAACCATATTGGTGAAGAAATGTGGTCAGCAACGATTACGAATGAGCAGCACATTCCCATCACCGGGTTGTACAATGCACGCGGCGAGCTGATCACGACTAAAATCCCTTCCTCGACTAACTTTGGCGTATGGTGGGATGGCGATTTGCTGCGCGAGCTGCAGGATGGCAATCGGATCGACAAGTGGGATTATGTCAATGAAACGACGGTCAATCTGCTCACAGCGACTGGCGCTTCCTCGAACAACTCGACGAAGGCCAATCCGAGCTTGCAGGCCGATCTATTCGGCGACTGGCGTGAGGAAGTGATGTGGCGTTCTACAGACAGCTCGGAGCTTCGTATTTATACGACGACCGATGTAACCGAGCATCGGATTAGAACACTGATGCATGATCCTGTATATCGCCTTGGCATTGCATGGCAAAATGTAGCTTACAATCAGCCGCCGCACACTAGCTTCTATCTAGGTGCAGGTATGGAGGAGCCGCCAATGCCGCGCATTCAGTATGTGGGTGCGCCGCAGGAGGAAGAGGATACAACCCCTCCTGTTATTACAGGCTTGCCGCCGCAGCAGATGACCGAAGCCGACAGCTGGACGGTGGCGGTAACGGCGGAAGATCCGGAATCAGGCATTCGGAGCCTGACGCTTTCTTTTGACGGCGATCCAGTGGTAAATGGCGACGTTCTGTCCATGGCTGGCCGGGCTGGAACGCATACCTTTACAGCGACAGCGGTCAATGAGGCCGGGCTGCAAACGACGCAAACCGTCGTCATTACAGTGACAGGAGCCGAGAAGGCAACGGATATTCCGGGCAAGCCGGTGCTGTCCGACAATAACGGTCATGACAATGGGCTGCTGGATGGCAGCTACAAAATCACCATGAACCTGTGGTATGGGCAAAATGGTACGGTATATAAGCTGTATGAGAATGGGGAGCTCATTGCTAGCAAGGTGTTAACGGACAACTCGCCGTCTGCGCAGTCGGCGTCCGTAGATATTACCGGAAAAGCAAACGGTACCTATACGTATACTTGCGAGCTGACTAATTCCTTCGGTACGACGAGCTGTACCCCTCATACTGTAACGGTTAAGGACGCTTTTCCCGGCCAGCCTGTGCTGTCCAATGACAACTGGGACGGGGATGGCAGCTACAAGGTGACGATGAACATGTGGTGGGGAACGAACGCCACCGAATACCGTTTGTATGAAAATGGTACGCTGATTGATACGCAGACGCTGACGGCAAATACGCCGAGCGCTCAAAGCGCATCTACGACAATAACGGACCGCGCTGTAGGCAGTTACACTTACCGCGTCGAGCTATCCAACGATAGCGGCATCACGGAAAGCAGCCAAATGGAGGTTAACGTAACCAAATAGGAAGAGCAGCAGCCTGCTTTGGTCGGATCAATCCGGCAAAGGCAGGCTGTTGGCATTGAATAAGGCACACAATTGGATAACCAGGACAAGAGGTTTGGTTTTCAAGTATGGTGGGGCTTAAAAACGGCAGGAGTGCTTCATTTTTCATAGGAAGGTTTAGGTCCCTATTCCCTTTGAAATGTGGTGATGAAGCTTTAAGCTTAATTGATCAGGTATAAGATAGGACAGGAGAACCCGCCATGCGCATAGCTCTGCAAATACTAGCCATCGTTGTCATGATTATTTTTACGATTTCGCTGATTTATCCGAGATTTATGTCGATGTACAAGCGGTGGCAGAAAATAAGTCTGCTTGTTATCGCTGGATTTTTGTTCGTACTGACGTTATTGGCGGCGGAGGATTTTAATGTATCTTCACATTCGAAGACATGGGAGCTGATCGAGAGCTTGTTCGGACAAGGGGATTCGTGATATCCGACCTGACGTTCATCGTTGGCAGAATGGTCTGTTGTTATTAGACGATGGTGTGGTTGAGCTTATCGAGTCTATCGGCATATTATCACCGGGCTGCCTAAATGGCAGCTTTTTTATTTATGTTGACGGCAACATATTTTAATGTTATCTTGTGTTTAGTTAAATATGTTGACGACCACACAATTAAAAAGAGGGATGAAACTATTGAAGAAAAACATCGATCACGAAGCCATTGAAAATGAAATCAGTTCGTTAACGCATTTTCCCGTAAGCCTCTCTATATTCAGCATGGCTCGTTCACATCATAGAAATGCAGGAAAGCTGCTTCGCGAAGCAGGCCTATATCCAGGGCAGGAGCTCGTACTGATGCAATTGTGGCACCGAGACAGCCAATCACAGAATAGTCTTTCAAGATCGTTGCGCCTTGATCACTCGACAATAGCTAAATCCGTTCGTCGTTTGGAAGATGCGGGGCTGGTCACCTGCAGCCGCTCCCATGAAGATAAACGCGTAACCATCGTATCGCTCACTCAAATAGGGCGTGATGTTGAACCCAGAGTGGTTCAGGCTTGGAGCAAGCTGGAAGAGATCACAACGAAAGCGCTCAATGACGAAGAGAAAATACAGTTTGTAGCTCTGGCACAAAAAATAGCCGCTTCTTTAGAAACTTAGTTTTAAATTTTTAATAAATGATGAGTGAAAAAGGAGAGATGAACATGTCAAATAAGTCAATGCAAGCCGTTCTGGTCAATGAATATGGTGGTCCAAATGTATTGAAGGTAGAAACGGTTGAACGTCCCCAACCACAAACGGATGAAGTGCTCATTCGCATTGTATATGCTACGATTATTCCCCTAGACTATAAGATCCGCAACGGTTGGCTACAAGAAGTTTTTCCTGTAACCTTTCCCTACATTCCTGGATTTTACGCTTCCGGAGTTGTCGAAGAGGTAGGGCAAGGTGTAACGAATTACAAGCCTGGTGATCGTATTTTTGGCAGTATTAGAGGAGCCTACTCGGAATATGGCATTGTGAAAGTCCAGGAAGTAGTTAAGATGCCGGATATACTCACCTTTGAAGATGCAGCAACGATTAAAGCAGGAGCGGAAACAGCTTGGAAAGCGTTGTTCACTGAAGGTGAACTCCAGCCTGGACAAACCGTTCTTATTCATGCTGCAGCAGGCGGCGTTGGACAGTTTGCCGTTCAGCTGGCCAAATGGAAGGGAGCGACCGTGATCGCTACGGCTTCCACCTCTAACGTGGACTTCGTCAAGTCTTTGGGGGCGGATCAAGTCATCGATTATACTAAGACAGCTTTCGAAGACGTCGTCCAAGAAGTGGATCTAATCGTCGATTCTATTGGAGGCGAGACCGAGAAGCGATCATGGGCCGTTCTGAAGAAGGGGGGGATTCTTGTTTCTTTGACGCAGGCTCCATCTCAAGAGAACGCTCAAAAGCATGGCATTACAGCTAAATTTAACACCAAATTTCCAACATACGCGAATCTGCAGACCTTAACAGAATTAATTGCGGGCGGTACGATTAAAGCAGCGATTGATTCCATATTTCCGCTAAATCAAGCTAATAAAGCACTGGAGAAAAGTGAAGCAAGACATGGGCGAGGAAGAATTTTGCTGCACATAAACTCAATCTAAAAATAACAAGTATAAAATAGAAGTTAGGATGATATTAAAACAAGAAAACAACACGAGCGCATTATTCACTTAGTGTTGTTTTCTTCATTAACATCAAGCTATTCTGGCTAATTGTATGGTTAGGTCACTACCCCTAAAAGAATAGTGTTCGTCTTCACTTATGGTAAGGTTCCCCGTATCACTATAACAGCGAATTTTTATGACACCCTGATGTTGGCGAGAGTGCCCTAATTTTTATGGTAGAAGTTCAGCGTTGTGAGAATTAATCATGTAAAACCTCAATAAGGCGAAGCTTTACACTCATCTAAAATAAAGAGTTATTCATTATCGTTGCATTTAGATTTGTAGCCGCCAATTGTACTAGATGAACAAAATCATCCCTTCTCATTGGTCGATTACTCCCGTCACGGCGCACATAGTAAACTTCTTGTCCGTTTTTCTTTCGTATTGCTATCGGTTTTACTTTCGCTTCTTCAACAAGAATTTCTAAAACTGTCCTCTCAATATTCTTTTCATCAGCTAAAGAATGAAAAATGTATCTACGTTCTACTTTCCCAATGGTATTGTCCTCCCACCAGTTTTCGACTTTCAAACGTATATCGTCACCGTCATTTATACCTACTACTTTACCATCATCATCAATCCCTACAAATACTGAGCCTCCCTCTGTATTTGCAAAAGCGCACATCGTAATAGGAATTTTCTCTGTATATGCTTGTTTGTAGTCATGATGAATCCCTTCGCCCCTAAGCATTATTACTCCTTCAAGGCTCATTCGTTCATCTTGTTCAAATACAACTCCCGCTGTCGGGGCAAATACGTATGCACCTTCGGCTATATGGCGTGAGTCCAGTACTTCATCATTCAAAGACAAATAGACAAAAAGCACAGCAGACAACGTTTCTAAAGGAATATCTATAGTAGAGCCCTGAGATAATGCAAATATTTTGGCTATACCAGGGCGTTTTCCAAATAATTTAAGTTCACACTCACTCGCCTCTGCCCCTGCTACTAGTACTTGCAATCCATATTTATTAACTACAATGCGCTCAAACCAGGCTCTTTCATCAGTAATAATTAATTGAAAAAAACAACGCAAAGAATTGTTATTCTCCACAAAGGTATCATAAAGGTAATAAAACTCAGCATCCCTTAAAGTTGGGAAGTACAGCAACCCTCCTATATTCATCGGCCGATCTGTCAAATGATTAAATTTATTATCTATTTCTGTGCTACTCTGAATAATCTGGGAAGGCAACCTGTTACTTTGTATACCATCCCATTGACCTGAGGAAAGCCTTCTTTCATCGAAATTCATTCTAGAAAGGTCATACTTACAATCAATAACTTCACCAAAACCGGGTACCTCGAGAGGAAACCTCGCCTGCTTAGATGCCTGTTCTAATAGCTCTGAGAGCTGTTCTCCAGTTATATAATGTTTTATGAAAATCACTTGGCCATAATTGTACACTTCTGTCCCCTTTTGCGAGTCAGTATTTCTAACTACTATACGCATAAGCTCCACAGTGGGACAATTAGCATTAAGTTCTAAGCGCAACTCTAAAAAACTAATTTTCTCAAGTTTTTGTTGGATTAGGTCTATCCTCATTTATCTCACCCCTACTAAATGTATCCCACCTTACGTCTTACATTTACTATGTTTAACATGAATTAATGCTTTACCTCTTACAACAATTAGCCCATGTCACAACATGGACCTGGGTTAAATAAAAAGTTTATGGTTATGCTTTTATACAGACAATGGTTTAAACAACTGGAGCTCGGAAAATAAATAGGCATAATTTAACTCGTAAAAGGTCCACTATATTTGTGTATAATGACTAGATCTTTTTCGAAATTTGTAGTAAAATTATTATTACGGTTAAGGAGAGCGATAGCTCGCGATTGTTGATTTCCATTTATTTTTAAGCCAATTTGTGTTATATTAATTTATTACGCCAGTTTAAATATCACTATAGCATTCCACTGGAGGTGTAACATGTCTGTGATAATGAACCCTTTTATTATTAGGGAGACTGCTGATACTAATTATCCTCAAAGATTTTCCGAAGAAAACCGAGTTACTTTGTACCAAGGTGATTGTTTACAGTTTTTAGAATCTATGCCTAATGAAAGTATTCAGTTGATTGTAACCTCTCCACCATATAATGTAGGAAAAGAGTATGAAAGTATTCAACCTTTTGAAGAGTATTTGCAATGGCAAGATAGCATTATTGACTTGTGTATTAGGAAACTTAAACCGTCTGGAAGTATATGCTGGCAAGTCGGCAATTACGTAGAGAAAAAAAATAAAAATGAAATTTACCCTCTAGATATATATTTGTACCATTCTTTCAAATCAAGAGGTATGCAATTAAGAAATCGAATTGTTTGGCACTTTGGCCATGGTCTTCATGCTTCTACTAGATTCTCAGGTCGCTATGAAACCATAATGTGGTTTACAAAAACAGATGACTATATCTTTAATTTAGATCCTGTTAGAGTTCCACAGAAGTATCCGGGCAAGAAAGCCTATAAAGGAGAAAAACAAGGCAATTATTCTAGTAATCCTTTAGGAAAAAATCCATCCGATGTCTGGGAAATTCCCAATGTAAACAGTAATCACATTGAAAAAACTGAACATCCATGTCAATTTCCCGTTGCTCTTGTCAATCGTCTCGTTCAATCAATGAGTAACGAAAATGATCTTGTGTTTGATCCTTTTATGGGCGTTGCTAGTACTCAAGCATCAGCGTTATTAAACAATCGTCGTACTGCTGGCTGTGAGACAAACCAAAAGTATTATAGTATCGCTGTCGATAGAATCTCTTTAGCTGCAGCTGGTCTACTTAAAGTCAGGGAAGATAAACCTGTTTATACTCCACCTGCTGGTACTTCACTAACTACTAATCCCTTTATTAAATAAAATTTCTGGCTATTGCATAAGCAATAGCCGATTTTTAATCTTCCAAATCAATTCCTATTATCCAAAGAGGCACAGGTGGATCATTCCTTTGAAGACTCTTCAAAGAAGCAATCACTGATTCAAAGGAAGCTGGTCCAGTATAAAACTGTTTTTGAAGCTTTTTTACCGGAACTATCTCAACTCCTACATCTATTGGATTTTCTTTATTTTTAAATAGATAGAGAAACTTGTTGAAATCATGATGAACAAAAGAGTATTTACCAAATTGGACTTCAATGCCAACTAAGCCCTTTGTAAAATCAACTTCAATCCCATAACGATCTTTTTCAGTAAACCTTATTTTTCTTTTTTTCCATTCCCTGGATTTAAACGAAGCTGATAATGGTTTATTAAAATCTTTACCTGAAAAAACCAAAGCCTCTGATTTGGTTTTTTCTCTACTTGTTTTACTTGGCATAGGGATATTTGTGTCTTGAAGCACCCATAGAATCTCCTCAAACAGTTCTGGATATGCTGCTTTTAATATTGTTTTCCCCCGCATGTGTTCATACTCATCAGCGATTACAATTTTAGGCATTATACTCCCCCTGTTATCTAATTAAAATATATCATTACTTTTATATTGTTTTAAATTCTCTCGACTAAAAAAAATCTCTACAGACTCCCATACTCCATTTCCTTGATTAATAGGAATATGAGTACTCATATCTTTTTGAGTTAAAACAAAGAGTTCTCGTTTCGGATAAAATACCCAAATATGAAATACATAATTTTTTTCTGATGTTTTCGCTACATCCCATTCTAATTTTGTTATTGTAATAGATATATTTTCTGTTTTAGAAGTAGAAGCCTTAACTTCGATTTTTAGCTTTTCATTATCTTTCTCATTAATTTGTGATAATAAGTCATATCCACTGAAATTCGACTCAACTGCCTGCCAATGTGGATACACCCCTATTCTGAGTTTTTCGTACTGTCTAGAAAGCGTCTCTCCTTTTCTTCCAATTTCCAATCTCACGTCTTCAAATAATCCTTTTGAAATAATGGCGAGTTTATCCCACCATTCAATTACTTTCTGTTCATATCCTTCTAACAAGTACGCTTCCTTAAAACATTGGAACACTTCTTCAGAAAAATACTTGACAGCCTCCAAACGACCATAACAAAGAAGTGGAGCCCAAGAAGGTTTGGTAACTTCAATTATATCGGCTATTTGAATTCTTAATTTTTCATATGGCTGCATTGCATTTAATATTAAATCTCCTTTTGTTGTTATTTTCAAAAGATTATTTTCTTTGAGAATAACCCATTTGCATTCAAGTGCAGTGTTTAAAACAGCTCTTGCATCGGCCACAACAAATTTGGTGAATATATTAGGGAAATCAGCCCCACTGAGTTCATTTTCTTTTACTAGTTCCAGAAAAGATTGTGAAGAATAAAGAATGCCAACTGACAGGCTCATTTACTTTCCACCTCTTTCCCTTGTAGATGGTTAAGTAAGTCATCAATATCCTGCTCGTTAAGGCCTTCTTCACCATATTCTTCATCTGAATACTCAACTTCGATTTTTAATGAAGAATCATTTAAGACTTCAGCCATTAAGTTTATTTTCTGATTCAATCTTCTGTCCACAGATTCATCAATGGTATCTGCACATGTAACAATTTCAATTTCGGCTTCCTTTGTGGATCCGTATCTATGAATTCTATCCATTGATTGTAAAAATTGTGCCGCATTATAATTTCTGTCCAAATAAATAGCATGATTACACGCCTCATGAAGACTTATCCCTTCACTTGCTGCAGCAGGATTCGCCACAAGAATTCGAGCATTGGGATCATTGTGAAATTGATTGATTTTATACTCTCTTGTATCAGAATCTTCTTCTTCTCCTGAGTCCACTCCACCGTGTATAAAATCTGCACCCAAATCACTCAGTCTTAATGCTATAAGCTCTACATTTTCAACAAAACTTGACCATATTAACACCTTATTGTTCTCACTGGCTAGCCTTCTTGCTCTTTCACATACATATCTTACCTTAGGACTGTCTCCTTCTGAAAGAACATCTCTTAATATCTCATGGTAACTAAAGCTAGTTTTAGCTAATAATGCAGGATTGGATGTTAATTGAATAAGTCTTAAAACACTTCTTCCTATTGCACGCAACTCAATACGATCACGTGCTTTTAAAATGATTTCGGCTTCCCGAGCTGTTTCTGATCTTAAAAGTTCATATAATCTTCTTTGTCGAGCAGTCATTGGAATTTGTACTATTGATATTTTCTTTTTCGGTAAATTTAATTGTTCCTTTGTTGTCCGCACATAAATAGGTTGTATTAAATCAACAACATTTTTCTGGTTAACGTTTATTTCAGGATACAAAAAGTTAAACTGAGGGATAAGATCATCAATAGTATTGGGCATAGGGGTTCCTGATAAAATCAACTTGTTCTCAGGTAGATGAGATAGATTGAGAATGGAGCTCCCTATCCTCCCCTTGCTGCCTCTTTTCATTCGATGACTCTCATCTACAAACATAAAAAACTCATTTTTACTTAAGTACTTTCCAACTAAATCTAAAACCCCGGGTAGCTGTTGATATGTTATCATCATTATTTCCGGTTCCTTTTTCAGTAAATCTTTAATATTTTGATAACCACCGCGAAGACGAAAAATCTTAGGTGGATTGTCAACACAAAGAACCAACTGCTGCTCCCAGGCAGCAAAAGCATTTTTCGGTGCTACTATAAAAAGTTTCGATTTACTATTTTTCTTAAAGAAGTAGTAGGCAAGTGCTTCAGTGGTTTTCCCAGCACCTGGAACAGAAAAACTTGCAGCTGATGAGAACTTACATAACTTTGTAAGGTTTTCAATTTGATGCTCCGTCAAAAGACGAGAAAAACCCTCGGATTCAAGAGTGGAAATTATACTTTCCTTATCTATTGGGAGCATATTGCTCCCCGCTTGGTAGGTATTCTGTTTTCCTAAGGACTTTTTTAATATTGTTTGGGCTTGTTCATCTATGTTTAATTTAACTTTATATTTACTGAATATGAACCTAAGATTATCTTTCAAGGACAAAAATTCCCACCATGGAATTACAATAGAGTTTGATGTGACTTCTATTTCATTTGACAATTCTTGGCATATTCTTCTTATTTCTATCCAGGCAAAGGTGACGTCATCAACCGATAATTCTACCTGTTGATATTCTTCTTTGTACTTTATACTTAGCACAACTATTCAACCTTCCTCCTCAATTGTTGAATCAATCGACTGACCGAATCTAGCTGTTCTTTTATACCTTCTAGTTCGGTCTCTTCATCGAAATGATTAAGTGCATCTACTAAAAAAGACTGGGCTTTTCCTATTTGCTTTATTACGAATTTGGCACTCTTATTATCATTTTCAAGAATACGACACTTCTCAATTACATCTTTTACAGTATCGACAACGTCTTCTCTATTCTGTTGATCGTTTACAGCCATCGCTAACTTCTTTAGGATTTTCTTCTCATCAGAGTCATCAGCAATACTATCAAAAAGATTTATCTGCTCATCATATTGTTCATCAATTTCATATTTATCCAAGGGAAGTTCTTTTATTAATGCTTCTTCTACATTATCAAAATATTTATTTAGGTCATTAATAACTGAATATAATCTCCCTAAACCTAGTTCATCTGCATTTTCATCTAGCATGAAATAGGTCACATTTTTGAATATATCTTTCTCTGAAATATCACTTTGTTTGTTTTCTTCATTAAACTTTCTGATTTGTTTAAATCCAAACTGTTTCTTCTCTACTTCATCATATCGTTTGTCTAGGTTTCGGCTCTCTAAATATTCGTCCGCGTAACCTAACATATCGAGCAATTCCCTAACTTCAGCCTCTTTTTTATCGTATAATGTCGCTAGTTGTTTATCTGTATAGCTATAATCACGCTGTCTTTTCCTAAACATACATGCCTGGGAAATCCAACTGTAGTCTGCCTTTATGTCCTGTTTAATTTGTAAATTGGCTTCTAACTCATCTTTATCTATTTCTTCACAGGGAGGCAGCAGTAACACATCTATACTTTTGAAGCGAACATATTTTTCAGGATTTGAGTAATATAGTTCTCTCAATGCGCAAAGACGTCTATTTCCGTTAATTACAAAACCATCATCATCAATGATAATAGGCTCTTCTTGCTTAGCCTTTTTAAAATATTCAAGTAAGTCAATAGACTTGTCTTTTAGCATTGTTTTCAATATATCATGTTGAATCCGGTGCTTTTCTTCTGATTCTAAATCCATCTCAAAGAAGTTCTTGGGATTTCCCTTATGACTAGCTAAAAACTCTTCTTGGGCTGCTTGTGTTCTTCCATTAGCTAATCTATATTTGGGCATATCAATTGAAACTTCAAAAACATTTAACAAGTCAACATTATTTTTGAATTTTAATGGTCTACGATATTTAAAATTAGTCTCATGAAAACCTTTTAGAATTTCTTTTCTTTTTGGATAAGGATATCCTAAAACCATTGTTGTTGTACTCACTTTTTACTCCTCCTCTTCAATTCCAATAACGGCTATTGGTATAGTGATAATGTGTTTGAAGACCTTCAATTCCTCAGTCATTCTTTCAAATTGAGCTATATTTGACCCCAGTTTTTTAGCTGCTTCTTTTTTGGGTAAAATATAAATGGCACATTCTGCTGTATTCTTTTGATGAAGTACTTCTAACTTTAATAAATCGGCGTAAAATCTGGCCATATTCCCTAACTGCAGGCATAAACCAACTTTATTATTCATGGAGGTAATGGTTATATTTAAATCTCTTTCTACTTTGACTTGGTCTGACCATCCTAACTGAATTAAAGCATCTAAAATGTTTTCCCGGAGTTCTGTAGCGGTGTTGCCTCTAAACTTAAAATCAATAGCGGAAAGTCTTTCTACTAAAGGATTTAATACCTCCTTGGTGATTGCTTGCGAACCGAAATTGTGAGAATAGATAGTAAGCTTCATAATATATTCACGACTCCTTTTAATTAGTGTTCATCAAAAATATGTGAAGAGTTATTTTTTTATTAGCCCTCCTACGGAGAGCTAATAATTTCTGGAAGAATATACTCGTAATACTTTCCAGTCTCATCATAAGAACTATTACGAAATACAAGTCCATAATCATATAATTTTTTCAACCTATTACTTGCGCTATTTATTGCTATATCTTTTAATGCCGAGATTTCTCTTGCGGTCACAACTTTATTACTTTTAATAATATTGAAAGCCTCTTCTAAAACCGTATCTACATCACCTAGAATTTCTAACCCCTTTATTTGATTATAAACCAACAATGGCAATTTTATTTTTTCTTTTGCTTGAAAAGATAACTTTTTTTCTTTCAGTAATTGTGCAGCCTCTATGCTATCATAAACATAGTCAAAGATATTAGATAAATATATTACAGAATTCGAGATATTATTTCTAAAATAAATCATAATTTCTAAAATAACCTCATCCACAACTGAAATATCACATATTTCAATTCCTTTGAAGCTCAAATTAATGTAACAAAGATTATTTAAATTAGAAATTTTCTCGATAATTCGCTCCCTTATTTTTTTTCCATCTGGTCGATATGAGAGTATATCTCCAGTCGATAAATTCAATTCTTTTGAGATATCTAATATTACAATATCTATTGTGTCAATTTGCATAACACATTCCTTCCCCTTACCTCTTCACCAAATAATGATGAAGACTATAGATATATAGTATTTCCTTTATATAGAATTGTCAAGCTCATTTGCGGAGAATAATTCCAACCTGTGTACCAGCTGTTTCCTGAGTTCCTTCAAAATCAACTATTTGTTCTTTAATTTCAACTAAACCCTTATTTGAACGAACAATAAAAGAACCCCTATTGTTAGCTATTATATTTTGTATAGACTGCAGTCCAAATCCACCTCCTTCTTCTTTTCTACCGCTCTGACCGCTCAATGCTTCTCTGATATAAGAACAGTCATCCTTATAAGTTTCACCATATTTATTGGTGAGATGCTTTCGTATGCCAATTCCAAAATCAGCTATTACTATATATATCTCCATTGCATTTTTCTCTTCATATTTTTGCAACATAACAAAGCATTCGCCCATCTTATTAGAATTTCTACTATGCTCAAGAGCGTTGGCAGTAATTTCCATAAATACAGAAATTGCTTGACTACGTAACATTCTGTACTTTTCTTCAGGAAGCCATACTTCAAGTGCACTACGAATTTTTTCAATGACCAAACGCTTCTCTTCAAGAGTTTTAATCCTCTCAAGATTGTTACAAGCTTCGTTAAATACTTCATGTTCTAATTCATCCCATATTATAGTATCTAATTCAATGTCAGCATCGAATAAATCTGTTTTAAAAAAGCCTACCTTCTCCAAGTAAATTAAAGTTTTAGCTCTAATATTAATAAATTTTATCTCTTTGCCTGTTATCTCATAAATTCTTCGGTTAATTGTTAATAACATCATTACTCCGTATGGATTTAAACTATTTAGGCTTGAAAAATCCAGTACTCCAATTTGATTATATTCAAGACACTCGACCACTGATAAAATATTTTCTGTAACAAGCCAATCATTGACTGTTTTGATATCTATATAGACTTTATAAATAAACTCGTCTTTACTCTCCAAACAATCCCCTCCAAATAAGTGATTCTACTTATTCGTAAGTCTATTGTACCAGTCCCACGTCATTTAACAATTGCTTTTATGGGAGATAGAGACTTATGTGATCGGCGTTTAAGAAACATTTTTTTCACATATTTTTTCATCTGACTGTCCTTCTCTAAGGGAACAACTCTTTTATACTGACTATGTACTTTAAATCAATTCTGCACTCATCTTCACCTTTATTCATAACTTTTTCGCATTAAATAAAAATATATACGAAAATATCTTTATTAACTGCAATATTTATATAATTTAAGAATTTAAATACCGTAAAAAGGTTATAAATAATCTTTAATTTATATATCATACCTATGAATACATAGATGGAGGTATAGTATGAACGAAAAACATAATTATCTATTATCGATGCTAGAAAAAGCATTCAATCCCAAAGGCGATATTCATTTCCTAGCTATTTCAGAAGCCCCAATCCAAATCCACAAAAAAAAGCGGCCCGTACACCAAGTACGGGTCGCTCTTACGTTTCAGGAAGAAGACACAGTAAACCCTTATTATGACGGCACAGATTTGTTTGTAACGATGGGTGAGGACAGCATCCAATTCAGTCTGGAGAAGGATTGGGCAGATGGCCCTCCAGCTATCGAAGGAAGTCCCATTGAGTTCGCGCTGGGCTGGGTATCGGAATTGGCTGAACCATTCTATGTTTCGCCTGAAGCTCTTGCAGCAGCCAAAGCTAACGACCATCCCCACTACGGAAATATAGCCCACAAGTCAACTGCGATCAGGAGGGATCAGGAAAGTGGTTGACCTCACATCTGATACACAATTCGCAACCCTACTCCAGAAAACCGCACTTCCTAACGATTGCCTTACATTCATCCACGATTACATGCAAAAACTTCGCTCTACAATTGAAGATGAAGCCTTCCCACCGCCCGGTCAATGGTTCTTCATTCTGGAAACCACCGATCAACTTTCTCCCATTCGACACGATCAAACATCCTTCTCATGCTCGGCAGGTAGGTATTACCCTGAATACATCGAACGATATACTTTTGATGGGGAACAAGCCCTCTATAAAATTTACGTCATGCTGGACAACGAGTGCAGCATGACGTTCTTTACATTACAAGGTATCCATTCTACTGAGACGGAGCAATGGCTCCTCGCCAACGCAGATGATGCCCATTAAACCGCCAAAAGGAGCGTTCTTCAAATGTCCCTGCAACTGACTGACACCAAGAAAAAATCACTTGCTGCACTTGTGAAAACGCATCATGAACAACACCTTAGCCGCTTTCCCTTTGCCAAGTATCCTGTTGAGCCATTAGAGGTCTGGAGGCAACAGTTCACTGATCCTGCCGCCATCGAAGCCCATACACTACGTGCTGCCCTGTCATGGTCTTGCGGAAAATGGCAGCAGCAGAGTATTCCCTATCCATATAAAAAGCTACATCTGACCGTTATCAGCAATTGGAAAAACTTTGTGGAGCATTACAAACCTGAACTGCCATTTGTCATCTCCTACTGGACAGACTTGCTTGGAGAAGGGGAATATACCTTCAATACGGTCGCCTTTCTTACTCATCTTCTGTGTTCCGAGCAGATCGAGCTTGCGGACTCCCACCGCGTCAAAGGCATGAACGACCTGCTCAAAGAAGCTGAGCTAGCAAATGGTTGCGTAGAGCTTGAAGATGTGGCTGCATCTTTAGAGCAATACAGTGAATTTTATCGTCAACTCCTACCCAAGACACAATCCATCCTTGGCGACCGGGCTTCCTTAAAGCTCAGCCGCTTTTTGTTTGCCTATGGATACCGGGATATCCTCAGCAAAGTGGCTGAAAGTACACCAAATCAACCCGAACCAATCATAACGGAGCTGGACTGGAAAATGGCGAGTAGCAAACGATTTAATCTGAACCTAATTACTGAAAGAGCAAATGCAGACCGTCTATTTGCATGCCTACTACTTGCACTGGATAGTCAGCCTGAAAATCCCGAGCAACTCACCGTTCAGGATATCATGAGTTTGATTCCTCTCGGTAGCGGCGGCATCTGCAATCCGGGTAGCTATAATTATGCCTTTATTGCCATGCTCGGAAAACAGAAAGACAGGGATTACTTCATTTTTGATGAACCTGACATAGCTGAGGAATTTACACAGCAAGCCAATCAGTCCACGCGGGATATGAGTTTTCATAAGAAGAACATGGATGTTGTAGTAAAAGTGAACTCCAAATATATTAATGAATAATGGAATGAGAGCAGGCTAAAGCTGCCCACTCTAATTCGATCCTTCTTTCCAATCAAGAGCTGCTCGCAACACAGCAAGAGCCTTATCATGCTCCTGAACAGGCCTTTCCTGTACCAGGACAATAATTTCTTCCAGTGCGTCTGTATGGTTAGCAGGGTCTATTTTCCGAAACAATTCTTCCAGCGAAAGAGATAAGCCATTGGCGATCTTTTTCAAAGTGTAGACCGAGATGCTTTTTTCGCCCCGCTCGATCTGACCAATGTAATTGGAGTTAAGTTCCGCAAGCTCACCCAGCCTTTCTTGTGACAAGCCTTTTCCTGTACGTAGCTCCCTAATCTTCTCTCCTACTAATTTAACAAATACTTCAGCGGCTTCTTGATCGCTCTTGGCTTTATGAACCATGAGTTTATCACCTCATGATAAGCGTAAGAGAGAGACGCCTATAAGAACCAACTACCAAGAATACCATTTACATGATATTATCGTATTTATAGATGTGTTACATAATTTTTGGTCGTATCTTTAGATACGCAACATTTATAACGAGTGTGAGGTGTTCCGCGACAAATACAAATAAATTCATTGAGCATTTTTCAATAGGTACTTCTAATTAGCACTAACTATAACTCCAAGCAGTCAATACACTTTTTGAAAGGTGGATTCAAGATGGACACTGCTCAAACCATTGCCATGTTTATTATTGCCATCGTATTTTTCATCATCATCAACAAAATATTCCACGTTACTTACTTTGGAATTAAGGGATTCTTCTTTGTCTTTCTCTGCTGCATGTTAGCTGCCGCTGCCGTTGTGACTTGGCTCTTCTCATTCATTGCAAATTACTATGGATGGATCATTGGCGTTGTTATAATTATTTCTATTTTAATTGCAGTAGGGAAACGAAGATCAAAGAACTATGAGGAAAGTCAAACAAATCACATTCAGTAATATTTACGAAATGGGGTAGCCTTATGAAATTCCAAATGTTAAAAGAATTGCCCCTCAACGATAATATCATTACTGCCGATGCGTTTCTTGGCTATGTAGCGAAAATGTCTCTTGAAAGCATCGCGGGCATAGAGCGTACAATCGCTCTGCATCTCATCTTAAAAACGGCAGACAACATGACTAGATACATGCCTCAACAAGTTGAACCTATATTCGAAACCCGAGTAGATCTGCTTTACCAGAACAAAAGCGGCTTTAAAGCATTACTTCAGTGGTTTTTCTCCAAGAGGCGTATACTGCGTGCTAACCCTAATACCGTGGTGGATAAAAGTCGGCTACAGCAACTTGCAGCATTACAATTAACTGAGAAACAAGCCTTGGGATATTTATTAATGACTGCAAGCGGGTTGTGCTTCCTGCCTGAACAAATTCGTGTCTTTGAAGCAGAGACACATCTATTAATGAGAACTGTTTCACAACAAGAGGCAGAATCTACATATCATCAGCTCATACAAGCAAAATACAGCTAAACATACTGCATACCTACAGGAGGTCATTCAATGTGAAAAGATATAACGGATTTACGATCATTTTAGTAATAATCACTCTAACCATACTCTCTTTCCCCAGTTTCACCAAAGCCAGCGCAGCAAGCTCAGATATTACCGTCTCCATCGACAGCCGCCCCATCTACTTCGATGTTGCCCCCCAGAAGATCAACGGGCGTGTCATGGTGCCGCTTCGCGCCATTTTTGAAAGTCTGGGCGCTGAGGTAGGCTGGGACTACAAATCTCAGACCATCACCGGCACCAAGGAAGGCAGCAGCCGCTACCGTAAACGAGAAGACCGTTCAACTGGACGCTCCTGCCACCAAGATTAACGGCAGAGTCTTCGTTCCGACTCGTTTTGTCGCAGAGAGCTTTGGTTCCGCAGTCAAATGGGATGACAAAAGCAAGCAAGTTGCCATCGGCACTGGTGCCACCGCTCCAGAGGGAGTCTACTATTTTATCTACAATAGCAAAAAGGTAACGGATGCTGACCTGGCGGCAATCAAGTTGTACGTAAACAAGTTCAGAGACAGCCGTAATATGCTTTTTGATTCCACCGCCTACAGCACCGCACCGCAGTTGTACGATGCACTAAAAGCCAAGCAGAAGTTGCTTGGCGGTAGCGTAGCGGGTGTGCAGATTTTTGGAATGGGAGACGATGTTCCTGCCTTCTCCTACGTTCATAAGGTCCAAGTTATTCCTGCTACTGAACGATGGAACGGGGTTGAATTTAATCAGGAAACAAAGTTTCTTAGCGACTTCTTTTACTCCACCTTCAAGAACAATAGCATCTACCTGAACACGGACGTTGCTATCTTCGATGTGTTTGAGAAAAGCATATCTTTGAGTTTCAAACCTGAATGGCCTGTATCCCGTCTGCCCCTGACGAAAGGTGAAATCGCCGGATACATAGATCGGTATGATGACTACCGTAATCAGGTTGCCGAGAAGTCAGTCCCTACCGTTGTTTTGTCTGTTGCAAGCAATGTTCAAGATGGCCTGGCCCAAAATGACGGCGCCTTTTTCATTAATCGTTTGAAGTCAGAGTTTAACCTGTTTGAGAAGACAGAGCTTCGTACCTACACGAAGGAGCTGAATAAAAGCCTGATTGCAGAGAATAAGAGGGGTCGATCAATCTCATGGTGAGCAGTCCTGTAGACAACGAAGGGGCGAAGCAGGGCAAAGAGTATTTCATGAACCGTGCAAACATCAACAATGAACTGACTGCTAACTATTACACTGCCTTCTTTTGGGGAATGCATCCCGCGAATAAGTTCGACACAGACAACATGATTCATCATGGTATGACAAAGGGTAACATGATTAACCCCATCGTACAGACGGTCTCTGCATCCAACACTGGGCTTAACAATTACATTTGGGCGACAGTAGAGCAAAACTCAGACGGACAGTGGTTGTATGATTATGTTCCAGCCACATATGAGATGCTACAGGAAAACAATCCTTATTACTTCATCTATCACTATTACGCTGGTCTGAACGAAGGTAAGACGAGATTGCAGAGCTTCCATGATGCCAAGGTTGAATACGCTACGCAAAGCGTGAAGCACCAGGACAAGATCGGATTTATGTCTGGCTTTGAAAATATCATATCCCTGCACTATTTGGGATTGGCTGATTACGAATAATGTTGTGGAAAGAAGCTGCCGAGTATAAGGTAGCTTCTTTTTTTCTAATTAAAACTGCGACCACTGTGTCCCAAAGTATCTACATAAGCCAATTATTTCATCATCAACATACCTCGTGGACAAATAAGGAAATAAATGTATATTATATTTTTGTATAACGCCGAGATGCTCGGCGTGCGGCACGTAGGATCATAGAAGCCCAATAATTGTACCCCGCATGACTTTGGGCCTATTTTCTTGATATGATAAACGTACATCTGAAAGGAGAGAATACAACTTGGAGCAAAACCCATATAACAGAAGCACCCATTATTCAACCTCAAAAAAAAGCGATGTACCCAAAGAGTATTACTCGCTTCGATCGCTTTCTAAAGAGATTTTTCCTGACATCACTGAAGACCGTGCCTATCGCAATACTCTTGAGAATTTTAAAGAAGCTTGTTCACTTTTAGGTAAAAATGTAGAAGAGTACCGTACAGGAGAGAATACACCTTTCCGTATACCTGCAAACCAAAAAACTGCAATCATGCTCTTGATTCGTAATATATCCATCTATAATTCAGGGCTGCCTTTCAAAGATCAGGATTACAAGAAGATCACCGAATACGCCAAAGACCTGATTCATACCAAAGACACTATTGACCACGTGGATTATGCAAAATTAGCAGCCAACATCGACGACTATGCATATTTTCAGGATATCTTTTATAATTCATCGGATGTTCGCCTCATCATTGCCCACCAACTGAAAATGGAAGTTGTTGAACAATTAATGAATGACTTCACATACATAGCTGAGAAGGTTCCCGAAGATCGAACCACAATGTATGCCGAGTTCTACAGAAATGAAGTTCAACGAACCATGAAGAAAATATCTGGTGTAATACGGAAAATGAACGAAGAAGAATGGTATAACCAAAAAGGAAACGAGTAAGTACATTAGGCAGCCAATCGGCTGCCTTTTTTACGTCCAAAAACAAGAACATTTGTTTGTGTACGTAAATGGATATTTCGCATGTAAATGTACATTTTTTTCGATTATCGCTCCATTTAAGATTAGTTCATAAGATTTCTTCACTCATCTCAACACTAAGAGTTGGCTGAAATCCTATGTTCCTTGAAAACTAAATAACGCTGGAAATCATACGCTCCGACCGAGTAGTCATTTCCAGACACCAACCGCTGCCCTGAGGCAGACAATTATTCATATGGAGGTTTTATTCATGACAAACGAATCCCTTGCAACAAAATTCTTGGAGAACTATGATCTCTGGCAACTGTTTTTAAAACTAGATCATAACCATGCCGATAGTCAGTCTTTGTTCATTCAAGAACTCAAAAACACGGGAGTACAGCCTGGCCTCAGCATTTACAAGTCTCTTTCTTCTGATTATGACCAGTTTCTTCAGAAAGAATATTTGGACAATATTTTTCTGGTAATTAGCGGGATTGATAATAAACCCTTCTCTTCAGTTGAGGGGTTACTATTGATTGCGGAGGCCCGTAATCGACTTGAGACGCCGCTCTTCGGAAATCGCCTTGTAACCACTAATTGCGAATCAGAACTTAATGTTCTCTGGTTTCCGCCTATGCCCATTAATATCATGGATTTAGGGGACGAAAATAAAGAAATGATTAAGAAGAATGTCATCCATTACTTCAACAATGAATTTGGCCTTATGGTTAGCGGGGTAAGCTTTTCTGTTATCACTGACGGTAGAGGCTGGGAGGAATTCTTCTATGAGCGCTATTTCCTACCCAAAAAGTTTATGGAGATTACGGGGATAGGTAATTCTGACCCCCAAGCCCCACAAGGGGAGAGTGAGGCACCGATCATGGACTACATCCAGGATGGCAAAGTAGAGTGGCTAGAATATCAGGTTAGGCAACAGTTACCCCAACCACTTAAATTTGATGTCCAGTTGCATAAGCAACCTATTCCATCTGAATCTAGTGCTTTGTTTATGCCATTCACCCGTGCTGAATTGACTATTCCTTCGAATACGACAGCAACAGCAATTATAAATCTGATCAACCAAAAGTTTCAGGTACTGGAATGCTCAGAACAGAATGGCTTCCTGACCTTGCTCTGCATGTCTCCTGAAGGGCCTTATGCAGAAACCATATCCGATATTGTCACCAATATCCGAGAGTTGCTCTGCCCGCCTTTCATGCAACTCTTTAACAAGCATGGTATGGAGTTGCGAAGCCTTTCATTCATCCTGACCAATACGGAGCTTTAATCAAGGAACGAACACGCAACCCATCTTTTAACGGATAGAAAGAACCTTTGGGGGTTCTTTCTATCCCACCTAACATAAATAAAGGAGTCGAGACCAATGAGTTTTATGATCTTTCGTTCAAAGAAACGTCGGAAAACATCTATTCATGACGGAGACTATCTGGCGAAAATCATCAAAGTCGAGCCGGATAAAAAAAATTCAGAGGTTTGGTATGTGGAGTTCCAGACTTTACATGATGAGATTGTTCGCAACCGCTATGTAGACCATCCTGACATTTTTACTGCTCTCGACTATTTGATTGATGCTGCTCTAGGCACAGAATCCGAAGATGTTGACCTCCATGAAATCATCGGATATTACGTCAAGATTACCGTCAAAAACAGAGGCATGTATACAAATGTTACGTGGGTTGAGAGTCTCAAAAATGAAGATAAAGAGGCACTCGAACGTCATCTGAATGAAGAAGATACGGGCAATGACGAACCAACAGATGAGATCGAAGAAAGCGATGAGCTGGATGATGATGAAGTGCTGGATACTGAGGAGTTAGATCTGGAATCTTGGGATGATTCTGATGAAGAAGATGATCCAGAGGAAGAATCTGATTTTGAGGAACCTCGAAGAATCCAATACGCGGCTGGACTCGGGCGCAAACGGTGAACCTAATGGTCTACTCAGAAGTTCTCTCTTATAGGTATTTTCCCGTCCCCAAAACGGGAAAATACCGCCATTCACAAAGAAATTTAGTAACAAGAACCTTGTCATAGCAAGGAGTTTGAGCAAACTTCCCGTTTTCACGTTCATTTTTCATGAGAACATGAATCTACAAAAAAATAAGTAGCTATCGGAAGGAGCAAGCAAAATGACAGATACAGATCAGGAATACTCTCCAGAGGAAGAAAATATCTTTTACCCCGAAATGATTCTGAAGGATGGATTCATATGGGAAGATCGCGGTGAAAAGAAAGGCCTGTTTAAAGTGGCAGAAGCCATTCAGATCAGTGCGGTATATGAAAACATAGATACAGGCGAACTATCTTTCACTGTAACTTTTAAATATAATGGACAACCAAAAAAAGCGACGATCAGGCGAGCCGATTTTCAAAGAAACAAAATCATTGATCTCGCAAAGTTTGGGGCAGATGTATATGAACATAATGCTACACAGATCATCAAGCATTTAAGAAATGAGGAAGCCAATGCGCATCAATATAAGGTTCACCAAAAGCTGGGCTGGTATAAGTATGATAACCAATTGGTCTTTAAACACTACAATGCAATTGGGATAAATTCTACGTATAACGGTACATTAGCGATCCAGCCAAAAGGCAGCTATACGAAGTGGAAACAGGCTGTAGAAAAATGGGTACTGGGAAACCGGAACCTCGAATTGGCGATTCTGATCGGGCTTTCCTCAGCAGTGGTTGGGCTAATCAGTTCCGTAACCAAAATTGATAGCCTCATTTTCCATATCTACGGAAAAAGCACTCAGGGTAAGACAACAGCAACCTCACTCGCCATTTCTACATTCGGCTATCCTGAAACGAATCAGAATGGACTAATGCAAACCTGGATGTCCACACAGAATGCTATCATTAGCAAACTGGTTGGCAACTTTGGTCTAATCTTTGGGCTTGATGAAATATCAATGTCCGACAGTGAAGATTTCTCCACCATTGCTTACTACCTTGCTGGAGGAAGAGAGAAGGGCCGTCTGGATAAAGAGTCTCAACTAAAAGAATCGGGTGCTTGGGGTACAACCATTGTATCTAATGGAGAGCGGGCACTTACCTCAAAAACGAATCATAATACAGGGATTCTCATGCGTATTTTGGAGTTTGGTCATATCATCTGGACAAAAGACGCTGAGAGCGCAGACCGAATTAAAAATCTCATCCTTCGCAACTACGGACATGCCGGTCCAGAATTCGCAACGGCACTTTTAGATCAAGGGCCATCTAAAGTGGTCCACATGTGGAAGGACTGGACTAGTCGTATTATGGAGGCCATGCCTCAGCAGGGGCACTTTTCACAACGTATTGCGAAAAAGCTGGCTATTCTCATGGTCACTGGAGAGATCGCCAAAGAAGCCCTTCAGCTTGATTTCAATCTAACAGATATTCTTAACCTCCTCATCGAGAACGAAAAAGCAATAAACAATGATAGGGATATTGGAATAAAGGCGCTTGAATACTTCTACGAGCAATTCGCAATGAACCGCTCCTATTTCAGCGACTTAAAGCGCATAAGAAGCAAAGGCTCCCACAAGGATGTAGATATTCTGGATAACCGTAAAACATTCGGTGGTATATATAAAAAGTCTGGTGTGCAATATGCCTTTATTCTTCCATCTGTTTTTCATCAGTGGATGAAAAATGGAGGATTCGAAGATGCCAAAATTATTTTGAAGGATTGGAAAATGAAAGGCCTGCTCGATACCGAAGGAGATCGTTATAAGCGAAAAAGAAAGATTCATGATGAATCAACAATTGTACCTGTATATTGTGTTCGACTTAACCCAGATCAGACAGACTCAACCGAACTGTAATGCAAAACAGAGGTACATCCGCAACTTTACGGGAAAACGGGAAATTTGCCTAAGCTTCTCTATGTATCAAGGCTTTCCTATCCTAATCAACGGGAATTCTGGCGTGATTTTCACGCGGAATTCTTACTAAACACTTGAATTAACACAAGTTTTCCCTTTTAAGAGCATAAAGGCGTCTTTGTTGTCTTTTCATTCATTTAATATAACCATGATATATAAATTAACACCATTTATCATGGAGGGATTCATAGATGAACAGTAGCTATACTTTACCAACAGCAGATAACGGAGCTATGAGCAATCAAAAACCCAAGAAGGCGAGTAACTCAGCCTCAGCCAAACGCATTCAGGTATTAGGCTTACGGATGGTCAGGGAAGCCTCATCCATCCTTTACCCTGGAAGAAGGATTCGCAAGCCCCTGGATGCAGCTGAACTTTTCCGTCAATTCATCGGAGAATGCGACAGGGAAACCTTCTGCATCCTCTGTCTGAACACCAAAAATGAACCGACTGCTATCCATTCGGTGTCTACAGGCACACTGAACGCCTCGCTGGTTCATCCACGAGAGACGTATAAGCTGGCGATCCTGGCCAACTCAGCCGCCATCATCGCTTGCCACAACCACCCTTCCGGTCAGCCTGACCCAAGTCGAGAAGATGTGGAACTGACCGAGCGGCTGCGAGATAGTGGATGCTTGCTGGGCATTGACCTGCTAGATCACATTATTCTGGGGCATGGGAACTTCATTAGCATGAAGGAGAAAGCTTTGATGTAAACGCAGTTACAAACCTACCAACTAAAATGAACTACAGGGGGAGCCTTGCAATGGAAGATTTCACTGAAAACAATGACATCACATTATTCATCGACATTCTAGCCGACATGATCTATCACTATCTTCAAACCGAAGATGCTAATGAAGCGAACAAGCTAACTTCTCAGTCGCAGCGAGAAGCGGCTTAAAGGTGATGCACATGGTTAAAAAACAGACTGTCGCTCTCTATATTCGCGTATCAACGGAAGAACAAGTCCAAGGTTTTAGTCTGGAGGCACAGAAAGCTGCTTTGTACGATCACTGCCAGAAAAGACAGCTAGAAATCTACAAGCTCTATGTCGATGCCGGACGATCAGGCAAATCCATTACTGATAGACCTTCGCTTACTGAAATGCTAGAGGACGCTCGTAAAGGGAGCTTCCAGCAGGTCATCTGCCTTCGTCTGAATCGACTTTCCCGCAAATTGACGGATTTGCTACACATCACCGAACTCTTCGAAAAGCATGGCGTTACGCTCTACAGTCTTACGGAAAAGTTTCAAACCGATACGCCTATAGGGAAATTTGCGCTCCAGATGCTCGGCTCCGTTGCCGAGCATGAACGGAGGCAGATCGCACAGAACGTTTGTCTCGGCATGCAACGCCGCAACAGGCTCGGTAGATGGAACAGCGGCAATCAGGTACTGGGGTACCGCTGGGTCCCCCATTCCATAAGCCGTGACCTTTCTCGTGTAGAGATCATACCCGATGAAGCTAAGCTGGTTCAAGATATTTTTACTTGGTATGCCAGCGGTCTCGGCTTGAAGGCTATCATGAATCGCTTGAACAAAAACGGACATCGAACCAAGAAAGGGAAAATGTTTCAAAGCATGTCGGTAGGAGGCATCTTAAAGAATGTGAATTATATCGGCAAGATTGCCTACACCGATAGCACTGCCCCGGAACACAAAAAAACGGTGGACGGTGAGCATGAGCCTATTATTTCAGAAGAGCTGTGGGAGCAGGCTCAGCAACAATTGGCTCTCCGCTCCCACCCGCCTACGAAGTGCATTGCCCATACTTATCTGTTGACTGGATTGCTGAAATGTCCAACCTGTGGAAGCAGCATGGTTGCAGCCCATGTCTCCCGAAGACGAAAAAGTGGGGCACGGTCTATAAACCATTACTATGTGTGTGGCAGATACAATTCTTGGGGGCGTATAGCTTGTCGGCCTCATCATGTTCGAGCAGATCAAGTCGAAGATTGGGTAAGCAAGCATGTCCAACGGTTTCTTTCCCAGCCTACCATTGTAGAACAGTTGGCGGTGAAGCTGAATCATAGACGCGATAAAAAACTGGAGACTTTCCAAGAACGAGTTAATGATATCAAAAAACAGATTGCCTTATTGAAAAAAACGGAATCTCCGCTGCTACGAGCTTTTTGAGGATGGACATATTGATAGTCAGGAGTTGAAGCTAAAGCTAGGAAGTCTTCAAGGAGAGATAGCTATATTAGAACAAGCGCTGCAGGAACTGGAGCAAAAAATTGCTGAGGATCCCGAGCAAAAAATTCCGCTGGGTAGTATTCGCCGCGTGCTTGCTGACTTTAAACCTGTACTTCAACATGCAACGCCCCAGCATCAAAAAACGCTGTTACGAAGCATGATTGCAAAAATCATCCTTCCGCCTGATCGAGACATCACACAAGCGGTCATTCAAGGCTCGGCAGCATTGCTCAATCTGGAGATTCCAACAAAATGAAAGAAGGAGAAAATTTGAGATGAATCAAGGATCACCAAAGAAAGTTGCCATTTACGCCCGCGTCAGTACAGAGGAACAAGCTGAACACGGCTATTCCATTGATGCACAACTCGACACCCTGAGAAAATACTGGGAATTGTACGGTGGGGATATTGTCGGTGAATACGTAGATCGTGGGGTTAGTGGTAAAAGCATCAAAGGACGCTACGAGCTTCAGCGGCTTTTAAAGGATGCTGAGGAATCTAAGTTTAACGAGGTTATTGTGTGGAAATTCAACCGCATGGCTCGAAAAAATATTGATCTGCTTCATATTGTAGACTTGTTGGAGAAAAACAATATCGCGTTCCGCTCCTTCTCGGAAAGTTTTGATACCAGCACTCCTTCAGGACGCTTCGCCCTTCAAATGATGGGTGCTGTAGGCGAACTGGAACGAAATACGATTGTTGACAACGTGAAGATGGGTCATCGCCAGCGAGCCAAAATGGGGCTTCATAACGGCAAAGTTCCACTCGGCTACAAGGTTGTTGAAGGCAAGGGTAATTCACGGGAAAGTAAATCCGAAGTCATTATAGCTGAGGAAGAAGCAACCATCGTACGCTATATTTTTGAGCATTACGCATCCGGGCACGGACTCAAAACCATTGCCAACGACTTGAATCATCGGGGTCACAGAACCCAAAATGGCAAAACCTTCTCCACTACAGCTATCCGAGACCTACTGGACAACCCGATGTTTGTAGGAAAAATCCGTTACAATCGTTACGAGAATTGGGCAGAAAGAAGGCGTAAGGGCAAGAGTTCTGAACCTATTCTCGTTGACGGTAATCATCCCCCAATTGTCGCCGAAGAGTTGTGGGATAAGGTGCGATTGCTGCGAAATAAGAAAAGCTCTCTGCCAAAGAAGCGTTTCGAAGGTGAATACCTGCTGACTGGTCTCATTCGTTGCCCCGAGTGCGGCGCGGCAATGACTGCCAGCCGCACGGTCAACAGGACAAAAGATGGTCAGAAGATCACCCGCTTGTATTACTCCTGCGGACGGTTCCGAAGCCAGGGCAGCTCGGTTTGCCATGCCAACAGCGTCCGTAAACAAGAGGCCGAGCAGGTGGTAAGCGACCGCATCCGTGAAGCGGTGGTGAAACCTGAAATATTAAAAAAAATCGTCCGTAGCGTCAATGAACAACGTTCGGGGCGGATCAAACCACTTCGAGACGAGTTGACATCAGTTCAGACCCGTATCGCCAAGCTGGAGGAAAAGAAACGCAAATACCTCGGACTGTACGAATTGGACGATATGGATCGTGATATGTTTACTGGTCGGTTGAGCGTACTGAACAAGGAATTGAATATTGAGTTTTCTCGTCGGTCAAAATTGGAGTTGGAACTCCGCGACGATCAAGCTGATCCCATAACCTACGAGCTTGTTCAATCATTGATGACGAAGTTCGATGCCCTACTCCAACATTCGCCATTTCAGCAGCGAAAGACGCTTCTCCACCTAATCGTGAAGAAGATAACACTGGATGACAAGCGGCGCATTGAGGACGTTGAGCTTGTGTTTAACAATGAAACAGAAAAGCATTTTTTAAGCGTAGCCCCTTCTGCTGAGTCCATGGCCGAAGGGGCTTTTTACTGTGCAAAAAATCAGCTAATGCTTCATCAGGCGATTATGATCGTTATCTAAAAATCAGAGAAGCAATGAACTTATGAAAATAGATTTAAATGAACCTTCTGCTTGCGATAATTTGCTGCTAAGAATGGCTAAAACCTGCTATCCAGAGTTGGAATGGACTGACTTCCTCGGAGGTGAAGCCGTCATGTTGGCAGCAGGAGATGAAATTTCGGAGAAGCATTTGGGGGGTGAACGAGCATTCGAAAAGTTCAACATTTTAGATGGACAATTGCTATTTACGCTCGGTTACGATATTCCGGCGATTTCTCTCCAAGCCTTCTTGATCGCCAGTGCAGAAATGGATGAGGCATATGCCGTTTGTATTCTTGACCCTGATGGAGATATTGTAAATGTTATAATAAACATTACTCTGTAGCATTACTGGGAGGATTTGTCGACTAATCTGGAGAATAGTTAACTATTAACGAATTAACCTATTAAAGGGCCCCTTCCACCGAGCAAATGGCGGAAGGGGCTTTTTCTATTTACGAAACTCCTTAGACTCAGACAGCAACTATTTATTATAATCTAATTGAATTAAATGATAAGTTCTCAGAATCCCTAACTTGTTCAAAGTCCCTCCCATCGCGATGAAATGGAAGGGACTTAGTTTTGTTATCTGATAACTTACCTTAACCTAATACATTTTTTATACCAGTGCTTATTGATGCAGCTTCCCACCCTTGGTTAGAATAGAAGTTCTGACTAGCTGCCTAACAGTCAATAAATATTCATGCGAAGAGGCAGTCGCAGCCTCACCTGGAACTGGAGCTGCTAACTCAAGTAATTGGTATATATTATTTTTTCGTCTATTAACAGATCCGCCACCAGAATGATTATATGATTTAATCCACATATCCATTCTGTCAGTCCAAACTCTTTTAGTTGAAAAATCTAACAATTTACCATCAATTTCACTGGAGATGATATCAACAGAAATCCTCTTTTCATCATCAGAAGCATTGGTTGGGACCCAATTAAGTGGCTGATTTAAGAAAACTCTGATATGCTCCATTAGATAGTCAGAAAGCTCTGAAACGGGCCTCATATTACCGTATTCTCCATTGTCATAAGTTTGAGCTAAGCGTCTTGACAAAGCTTTTATTCTTGTCCAATGCTCAGCAGATTCATTTGAAACACTAGGGAATCCTAATCTCCCTTTCCACAATTCAAAAAATCTACGAGTTGCATTCTGTACAGATATTACTAAATTGGCTTCATCATAAAAAGGTATCGCGTTTGAGTATTTCTCCATAAGATAACTCATTTCTAGATCATTCAGTAAATCAACAAGTTGTTGGCGGGTGTGCTTGTCTTTATCCAAAGGTTCATCTAAATTCGCTACATAGTATGATCTTTCAGGTAAACGAGTATCCAAATTAATGGCCACTTCATAACCAAGGGTGTCTCTTACATGAGTAATAGCCTGATTTAATGATGCGCTAACGTGGTTGATTCTTGCTTTTCTGTTCGGTAAATTATCACCCTTTAGTTCATCTAGATGAGTAAAGCATATTCTTAGCTTATCTATATG
This sequence comes from Paenibacillus sp. JT22N15, assembly GCF_059383755.1. NCBI lineage: Bacteria > Bacillati > Bacillota > Bacilli > Caryophanales > Paenibacillaceae > Paenibacillus > Paenibacillus sp. JT22N15. The sequence continues at coordinate 57,509 of NZ_JBXENV010000026.1, forward strand.
ACCACTAGCTGCCAAGCTTCTTAAAACTGAAAGCGAAGTAGCTTGCATTGGGTTTTTAGCACTATCTACCAATAGCACAACATCACTTGATCTGATACGACTTTTAATTTGTGAAGGTAAACTACTCATACTTGATGTCGTATGTCCTAAACCCTGACCGTCAATAAACACAAGATTGGGAACAGATTTACTGATGTTAGCATTCGGAATAAATGGACCTTTAATTCTCATTCCTTGAACAAGTGGAGTGAGAAGAGTCCCAAAATATGGTGCATAGTTGCTTGAGAATCGTCTTATAGTTTCTATAAACAATGGGCGGTTATGTGTGGGTTCTAGTCTCCAAGTTGTCGGCCAACCATCTGAGTCAAATTCCATTTCTCCAGGTAAACCTTTAAACCGTAATGCCATTTCATCGACTATTTCATCAACTAGACTATGAAATTCCTTACTCTGTCTAAGTTCTTCTTCAAAAATCTCCTCAAAAGCCATTCTATCATCTGCACTTAACTGTTCTGCATGCAGGTTAAGGTCTTTTAATAGTTGCTTTTTCACAACTATACTTAACGAAGCTAAGTTATCAACTTGTAAAAGATAACCTTTTATTACTTCCGAAAAATGATTTCGATCTTCTTGTGATACTAACTGCCTTTGATCTTCATCTTCTTTAATCTCATCTTCTTCGTCTTCGTCATCTAGATTTACCAATGGACTCCCCAAGACGTAGAAAAACCTAAAGCGTTGCTCACTATGTTCTAACAGTCGCATTGCCACAGTGTCTTCATTAAGACCATTTACTTTAGCAAAAACAGAAGCCAACACACAATCTTCGACATGCATCCTAATTTCTCTTTGTTCAAAGAACGTAATTATTGCTTCATAATCTCCATTAGAACAGATCACTTCAATATCAGATACTGTCGTTTTATTTGGAGATGTCGAGGGAAATCTTTCTGTCTTAGTATCTGTCCCTATAAGCTGCCTGAGCAGCGTAGTTTTCCCGGCCCCAGTTGTTCCAACAATTAAGACTCTAGTATACCCATCTTTTGCACTCGGTAACGGCAATACATTTCTCATTTTATAATAATCAACAGTTCTTGGTTCCATGCAATCATAGAAGGCAGAGACAATCTTAGAATCATATTTTATTTGTGCGAAAGACTTCGCACTTAGGTCCCACATCGTAGAGTCTGATAAAATTTCATTCATTTGATCTACCAGTTTTTGTGCATCATCCTCATTTGAAGTACCTAATCCACGTCTAACTCTTAATCCAAATTTTCCATTAGGGTCTTTTCTTACTGGGTGCCTAAAAATAATTGAGTAAGATTCCCTTCCACTTCCACGAACTTTACTCGCTGTATAAGAACTCATAAAACCACTCCTCATTTGTACTCCAAAAGGATTATCGTTGTGTTCCAGAGTATGTACATCTAAGATTGAGTATTAGTTATGAAGGAGTTTTTGTCAAGAATAATTTTCTGAAAATAAAAAAAGATCGCTGTAGAGAAGCAATCTTTCCACTAATATATTCCATAAAAATATCATTCTTACTTAGTAATATCTCCGGTGAATTTCGCCCTACTTATGATACGGTTCCCCGGAGTTAATCTTTAACTCACCTCCCCGTTAGGATTCCTGTAGAGCGTTAATTTTGCGTTTTGCATAAAAACGAGCGCCTCCAGTAAGATGGGGTAGTCACGGGTCATAGCCCTTTAGCCATCATAAGGAGGTCG
>NZ_JBXENV010000027.1:0-46964 GCF_059383755.1 Paenibacillus sp. JT22N15
TGAAAGGAGGACGCAATAGGGGAATCCTCCTCCTTTAGCTTCGTTTGGATCCCCAAAATAAAGAGAAACCCAAGCGTCTTGGAACAAGACGTAGGGTTTCTCGACAATCTGGAAATCCCCGGTCATCTTATGATGGCCGGGGATTTTTTTGTTCGTTTATTTAGGATGGGTTGTTCTCGTCTTGGCCCGATTCCTTAGAGGACAGCAATTGCATTAATGCCTCGCTCGTTGAGGAAGCTTTCGCCGGAACCGCGACAGCGGGCACTGGGGCAGGAGCTGATGTATTTTTCGTCGTTAATCCCTTCATTAAAGCAAACACATCAATGCCCGCTACACTTTTCAGCATTTCTGGCGCTGTTGCCATCAAGGAAGTGACGTAGTTGCTCAGTCGCATCGCCCCTTCGCCATTGCCCGTATCCACAACCGTCAGCTTATCGATGCCTTTGATTGGCTCAGCGACCTTGCCTGCCAGCTCAGGCAGCATTTTCACAATAATGTCGAGGATCGCTGCCTCTCCAAACTTCTCGAACGCCTCTGCCAGCTTTTCCTTTGCCTCGGCTTCCGCTAGACCGCGCAGCCTGATCACTTCGGCTTCCGCTGTACCTTTGGCCCGCTCAGCATCCGCTACGGCCAAGCCATCCAGCCGCTTCTGCTCGGCCATCGCCTTCGCTTCCGCTTCGATGCTGTACTGCAGCGCATCCGCCTCACGCAGCCGTTTGGATTTCTCCCCTTCTGCCGCCTGCTCGACTGCATAACGATCGGCATCCGCTTTTTTCTTCACCTCAGCGTCGTATTGCTTCTCTCTACGCAAAATTTCTTTTGCTTCAAGGTCAATCTCCCGTTCTTTACGCACCAGCTCAACTTTCATTTGCTCTTCGACCACGCTCTGCTTCGCCCGAGCTTCTTGAATGGCGTAGGCCTGATCCGCTTCCGCTTTCGCGGTATCCTGGTCTTTTTTGAAGGAAGCGACTTTGAGCTCTTTCATTTTCTCTGCCTCCGCGATATTCGTATCCCGCAGCAGCTCGGCCTTCTGTCCTTCCTCTTCGGCACTCGCCTTCTTAATTCTTGCATCCCGCACCGCCTCAGCTTGTGCAATGTCTGCATCCCGCTTCACTGCCGCTATACGAGGCTTGCCGAGCGCATCCAGATAACCGTGCTTGTCGCGCAAATCTTTAATCGTAAAGGAGACAATTTGCAGCCCCATCTTTTTAAGATCTTTGGCCGCCACGCTTTGTACCTCTTGGGCAAACCGATCGCGGTTGCGATATACTTCCTCTACCGTCATGGAACCTAGAATCGCCCGCAAATGCCCTTCCAGCACTTCCTGTGCCTCGCTCTTCAGCTCTTCTGTCGGCTTGCCCATGAACTGCTCGGCAGCTGTTGCGACATCCTCTACGATACCGCCGATTTTAATGATCGCGACGCCATCGGCCATAACCGGAACACCTTGCTCCGTATACACCTCTGGAGTAGACACATCAAGCTTATGGGAAAGCAAAGAAAGAAATTCAGCCTTCTGGAAGATTGGCAGTATAAAAGCGCCTCCTCCTCTGACGATTTTAATGCGGCGGCCGCTGTCATCTGTCATAACATTGCGGGTTCCAAGAAATGAGCCGGTTACAATCATCGCCTCATCTGGGCTAACGGTTTTGTAGCGAGCCCAGAACGCGAGTCCTAGTACAACGAATACAGCAACAACAATAATGGGAATAAGCAAAAATTCAGGCATAGTATCAAGCTCCTCTCTATTTGTCAAATAGCCAGTTATAACAGTGGATCAAGGTGAAGGTGAAACGGCCGAAAGCCGTCCTTTGGCGGCGCGGCGCGTTTCATTCCGAGAAATATAGAGAAAGGATGGCAAAATCATATCCTTTCCTATATTTCAAGCTGAGACACATACAGCGTATGCTCCTTCACTTCAATTACGACAACGCGGACGCCGCTTGGAATCGGTTCGCCGTCAAAGCTTGCGGCAATTTGATTGGAAAATCCCGCTCCTGCCGGCATCAGCACCTCGCCGCATCCAATCGCCGGAATCGGTACCAATACTTCTCCAAGCCGCCCCGTGAAATCATGAATGGAGACGGCTGTTGAATTTTCGCTTTCGCTCATCGGCTTCACATATAGGAAATATACGCCTCCGCCTGCGACGATCGCGACTAATCCAGCAATGACAAGGACTATTCCAGCTGTCAGCGGTGAATATTGTTGCAGCAGCAGCCCTGCGCCGCCAAAGGCGGTAATACCGCCTACGAGCGAGGTTGGCTGAAGCCAGCCATACCCCTCGCTGGCGAGGAAATCGAGCGCTCCGTCAAAAGCAGAGCTTAGAAAATCGCCAAATATAACGCTTACAATTGCATAAAGCACGCCGCCAAACAGACAGCCCCAGAACAACGCCTCCACTTTGTCCTCCCCTTTCTGCAACCAAATGCTGTTATAACTGTTTTTATTTATTACGATAATTCCTTGGGATTTGTTTCAAAAAAATAAATAAGTCTACACAATTTGTCCCAAATGCTTTGCTATATTTCTTTTTTTCATACTAATTATTCCTTAGTTTTATGGGTATCACATATTTCGCGTATCCATAACATAGCAAATGAGTGAAGTCAATCATCTTCCCTCTTTTCGAAATGGTGTTTTATGCTATAATAGTTGGGTGTATTGGAGGAGGAGTTAATTCATATGCAGGAAGATCAACAACCATCATCATCCCGCAGAAGCGGCTGGCGCACATTTGGACTCGTTACATGGCTAACAGTAAAGTGGCTCTGTTACCTTGTCATATTCGTCGGTTTGCTAACGGGAGGAGCCGTAACGGGCTATGTGGCCTCTTTGGTTAAAGGAGAAGAAGTACGACCGCGAACCTTAATTGAAGAGAAAATAAACGAAAACTCAGTTACCGGCTTTGTCTTCTTTAATGATGATACCCTTATTGGACAGCTTCGTACGGAAGAAGATCGTATTCTAGTGGATTACGATGAGCTTCCCCCGCAAGTCATTAACGCCGTGCTTGCGATTGAAGACAATAATTTTGAAACCCATTATGGCGTCGATTTGAACGGTTTGGGACGGGCAGTCAAGCAAAAGCTGCTTAATGAAGATACGCAGACGGGCGGCAGTACGCTTACCCAGCAATTGGCACGACGCGTATTTTTAAGTCTGGACGTAACCGACAGCCGTAAAGTGAAGGAAATTTTTCTCGCTCTGCGGATGGAGCGCTACTTGACGAAGGAAGAAATTCTTGCAGCATATTTGAATAAAGTACCATTCGGAAATGGCTCAAGCGGCTACAATTTATATGGAATCAAGGCGGCCGCCAAAGGTGTTTTCGGCATTACCGATTTGAGCAAGCTGAACATTGCGCAATCGGCTTATTTGGCCGGACTGCCGCAGCGTCCTTCCGCTTATACCGCGTTTAACGGCAAAGGCCAGTTCAATGAAGGCGGCTTTGACCTCGCCATTGAGCGTCAGGCGACCGTGCTGATGCGGATGCTCCAAACCGGACGCATTACCCAGCAGGAATATGATGAGGCGAAAAAATTCGATATTCGCGGATCGCTCGCAAAGCCAGTAGCGAAAGCCTATACGACGTATCCTTATCTCATGCTGGAGGCAGAGCGCCAAGCGGCGGAAGTTATGCTCATGCAGCAGGACCCGACGCTAACCGTAGCCGATCTTCGCAAGAAGGAAAACGCCGATCTCATAGAAGAAGCGCGCGAGCATTTGCTCCGTGGCGGCTATCAGGTGCATACAACGATTGACAAAGACATTTATAAAATGATGCGTGATATCGGCAATGATCCGAGCAACTTCACTCCGGACAGCAAGGAGAAAGGCATTGAGCAAATTGCTGCCGTTCTCGTCGATCACAAAACCGGAGCGATACTTAGCATGCTGGAGGGCCGTGATTTTTACGAGGAGCAAATGAACTTTGCCACTCAGATGACGCGGCAGCCGGGCTCAACGATGAAACCTATCGCCGCCTATTTGCCAGCCATTGATAAAGGGCTGATCCAACCAGCAAGCATTTTGGATGATGCACCGATTATTTTGAAAAACAGTGGTTCCAGCTATCATATTCCAAAAAATGCAAATAACCGTTACAGCGGCCTTGTTACCGCTCGCGAAGCGCTCAACCGCTCGCTTAACTTGCCAGCGCTGAAAATTTTCCTCGATGAGGTTACGATTAAGGAAGCCTGGAAGTTTACTAGAAAGCTCGGCATTACAACGCTGCAGCCAGAAGATGATGCCGCACAGACCGGCGTTCTTGGCGGACTCAGCATCGGGGTGTCTGTTGAAGAATTGACCAGCGCCTATGGCTCGATTCCGAATCAAGGTCTGTACAATGATTCTTACATGATCGCCAAAATTACGGATGCTAATGGAAAAATCGTCTATGAGCATCAGCACGAGCCAACTCGCGTCTTTTCCGAGCAGACCGCTTTCCTGATGACGGATATGCTTCGCACCGTTATTTCCAGCCCAAGCGGCACAGCGAATTCCTTGACTTCGCGGCTTAAAAATTACGGTAAAATTCCGTACGCGGGCAAAACGGGCTCCACGCAAAACTACGGCGACGTCTGGTTTATGGGCTTCACCCCAGATGTCACGCTTGGCGTATGGGCCGGCTATGAGAAGCCGATCTACACGCTCGAAGGCGACAGCCGCAAGCGCGCCCGCGAAATTTGGGCGAAGATGATGAATCAGCTGGCCGATCAGAAGCCGGAGATGTTTGCAACCAAAGCGTTCAATCAGCCGGATGGCGTTGTTAAAGCAACTGTATCCAGTGCCAGCGGCAAGCTGCCGACTTCATTAACTAGATCAGCAGGCATGCTGGTAACCGACTGGTTCAACAAAAAATATATTCCTAAGCAAGCGGATGATGCCCTTGTGAATATGTCATTCATACGCTATAACGGCGTCAATTATGTCGCTCAAGATGCAACACCATCTGATTTCATTTCGCAGCAGACGGTTATTAAGCGCAAGAAGCCGCTTGATGAGCTTATGGATGAAATCAGCAAAGTGCTTTCCCGCGTTCCGGCAAGCAGCCGCAGAGCGCTCAGCTATTACTTGCCTACGGATGCAGGCAAAAACGCGCCTTCCAAGGTCGATCCACGCAAGGATGACGGAAGTGCGCCAAGTGCACCGGGCAATGTGTCACTCACATCGATTGGCCAGGGCGTAGTCAGCCTTTCCTTCTCCGCTCCGGGTCAGAATGATGTCGTTGGCTTCCGGTTATATCAGGCTGTTAACGAAGGCTCCTTTAACAAAGTAGGAAATTCCATCCTGCTGGGAGATACTTACAGCGCGAGCTTTACCGTCAGTGCCAGCAATGGCTACAGCTTCTATGTAACAGCCGTGGATGTTGCCGGCAAGGAATCGGCACCAAGCCAAATTGTCCGCTTCGGCAAAGCGCCTGTCGCACCTGTTATCCCTGATCCGCTTAATCCGGGACAGCCTCCTGAGGAAAGCGGCGATCCAGGACAAGGTCAAGGTCAAGGACCTGATGTTCGGCCAACGCCGGAAATCGGCTTGGCTGCTCCAGCAGCTCCTGCTGGCCTTTCCGCGCAGGGCAATGAAACAGGGATTACCTTGTCTTGGCAGGCAAGCGCAGCTGGCGAGCAGGTCACGGTGTATCATGTATATTTCGCCGCAGGCAACGATGGCAAATATGTGGAAGTAGGCTCCACCGCAGAGACGAGCTTCGTCTACGCCTCGCCGCTTTCGTCAGGAACGTTCTACGTGACAGCGGAGAACGCGGTCGGGCAGTCGGCTCCTTCCTCGAAAGCAAGCATTGGCGGTTAAACGTTATTTTTCAAAGATAAATCGTTCTAAAGCAAAAGCTCCGGTTCCGCAACTAACGTTGCAGGAACCAGAGCTTTTTTAACTTAACACACAGCCTAATCCTCAATCGTAGATAAATCGCCTGTTGGCAAATTCAGCTCCCATGCCTTCAGCACACGACGCATAATTTTGCCGCTGCGCGTCTTCGGCAGCTTATCCTTGAATTCAATTTCCCGGGGAGCCGCATGTGCAGACAGGCCCACTTTCACAAACTGGGAAATTTCCGCCTTCAGCTCATCGGATGCTGTGTAGCCTTCACGCAGGGCGATAAAAGCTTTAATGATCTCGCCGCGCATCGGATCAGGCTTGCCAATGACGCCTGCTTCGGCAACCGCTGGATGCTCAACAAGCTTGCTCTCCACCTCAAACGGCCCTACTCGCTCGCCCGCTGTATTAATTACATCATCAATGCGGCCCTGGAACCAGAAGTAGCCATCCTCATCGATATAGGCGGAGTCGCCCGATACATACCAGCCCTCCAGATGAAAATATTCTGCGTATTTGGCTGGGTTATTATAAATTTTGCGCATCATCGAAGGCCATGGCGTGCGAATCGCCAAATTGCCCATTCGGAATGGCGGCAGCACATTGCCTTGATTATCAATAATCGCCGCTTCCACCCCCGGCAGCGGCTTGCCCATTGAGCCTGGCTTAATCGTCATCGACGGGTAATTGCAGATCAGCTGTCCACCCGTTTCCGTCATCCACCACGTATCGTGAATGCGCTGCTGATAAACCTTCATCCCCCAGCGAACGACTTCTGGATTGAGTGGTTCGCCCACGCTGAGCACATGACGCAAGCTCGACAAATCGTAGTTCAATACGACGTCATCGCCTGCTCCCATCAGCATGCGGAACGCTGTTGGCGCACTGTACCAGACGGTGACGCCGTATTTTTGAATGGTGCCATACCAATCCGCCGGGCTGAACCTGCCTCCTCTTACAACAATCGTAGCCGCATTCAGCCATGGGGCAAAAATGCCATAGGACGTTCCCGTTACCCAGCCCGGGTCGGCGGTGCACCAGTAAATATCATCCTCTTTCAGATCGAGGACAATCTGGCCTGTATATTTATGCTGAATCATTGCATTTTGTACATGATAGACGCCCTTAGGCTTGCCGGTCGAACCGGACGTATAATGCAAAATAAGGCCATCCTCGCGTCCGAGCCATTCGATCTCGCTATCGGTCGATGCCTGCTGCATCTCGGCGGCATAATCGACGATTACGTCATCCGTCTGCACCTCATCGCCGTAAACGATAATATGCCGCAGCGATGGAATTTCATCGCGCTTAATCCGGCTAAGCAGCGCTGGCGTTGTGATAATCGCAGACGCTTCACTGTCTTGCAGGCGGTCCTTGACTGCTGTTTCCATGAACGCTTCAAATAACGGGCCGATGACGGCGCCGAGCTTGAGCGCTCCGAGCACGCTGATATACAGCTCAGGCGTTCGCGGCATAAACACGAATACACGCTCGCCCTTCGTTATGCCGAGCCCCCGCAGCACATTCGCAAATTGATTCGATTGCGCTTGCAGCTGTCCAAACGTATAAGCCTCGTCGCGCGAGCTGTCGCTGTAATACAGCGCAACCTTATCTCCTTTGCCAACAGATACATGGCGATCTATCGCTTCATAAGCCATATTCACCTTTCCGGTCTGGTGCCAGCTGAACTGCTGCTCGATCGTTTCCCATCGGAAGGTTTTTACAGCTTCATCATAATCAACCAGGTTAGAATTATTGGCTATTGCTGAAATTCGCTCTTGATGTAGATCAGACATTCTATCACTCTCCCATCAAATCTATTACACCTTTACCGAGTGGAATACGCTTACATGGACGATTATAACATATCTGCTTTATTTTCGACCATGCTTTTCATTTGGCTGAATGTTTGCTATAACCATTAGTAGAACAAGCTTTACCATTTAGGCAGCACCACAGAGAGGGGAGTATGCCTTGCAGCATCGCAAACATTATCAGCAAGACAAAATCATACTCGCAGACGGCCGGGAGCTTGTGCTGGAAGGGCCTGTTCCCGCTGAGCAGCTATCACAGCTTATCATGCATCCAGACCTTGATGCGTTTCGCAGGCCCGCCGAGCAGCATGAGGCGCTTGTGGAAATCGCCGCCTTGGAAGAAGGCCGCATTATTTTGGCACGGGAAGCTGATTGCATCGTCGGTTATGTCACCTTCCATTACCCCGATGAGCTGGAGCGGTGGTCCGAAGGAAATATGATCGATTTGGTCGAGCTTGGCGCTGTCGAAGTAGCCAATGACTACCGCTCCTATGGGCTCGGCAAAAAAATGATCCAGCTCGCCTTCGCGGAGCAGCAGATGGAAAACCTGATTGTTTTCACAACGGAATATTATTGGCACTGGGATTTGAAAAGCACGGGATTAAGCGTCTGGGACTATCGCACGATGATGGAAAAGCTCATGAAGTCTGTCGATATGATTTGGTACGCAACGGATGATCCGGAAATATGCTCTCATCCCGCCAACTGCCTGATGGTGCGGATAGGCAGCGAGGTGCCGCTGGCATCGATCGAACAGTTTGACCGCGTTCGGTTTCGGCAGCGGTTTATGTATTAAGGATAGATCGGCGTTATAGGCCGGAGGAGGACGTGATTCGTTTATGCCGTCAAATGCTATTTTTGTGCATCAGCCAGGCTGCTCGCTTTATAAATTTGGCGAGGAGCATCCTTTTAATCCGATCAGGCTGACGCTTACGGTTGACCTGCTTCAAGCACTGGGTGCGCTCCCCCAGAAGCATTGGCATGAGACGGACCGCCAAGCAAGCAGCCAAATGCTCGCGCTGGCGCATCGCCAGGACTACATAGAAGCGGTTAAACAGCTCAGTACGCAGACGCCAGCAGCGGAAGAACAAGACAGCTCCGGGCAATTTGGGCTTAATACGGAGGATACGCCTTTTTTCCCGGGCATGCATGACGCAGCGGCGGCTATCGTCGCTGGTTCCGTAGAAGCGGCGGAGCAGGTGATGAGCGGCAAGACGCTGCATGCTTATCATATGGCAGGCGGGCTGCATCACGCTTTTCCAGAGCGCGGTTCCGGCTTCTGCGTCTACAATGACGCGGCCGTAGCGATTAAGCATTTGCGGGAAACGTATAATGCGAGGGTGCTTTATATCGATACCGATGTCCATCATGGCGACGGGGTGCAGTGGATTTTTTACAATGATCCCGATGTGTGCACCTACTCTATCCATGAGACGGGCAAGTTTCTTTTTCCCGGTACCGGCTATGTGTATGAAAAAGGAACCGATGCGGGCATTGGCACGTGCTTTAATCTGCCAATGGAGCCTTATACGGAGGACGATTCGTGGCTGGAATGCTTCCGCTCCTCCATTACGAAGGTCGCGGCCGCTTTTAAGCCCGACATTATTATTAGCCAGCATGGCTGCGATGCCCACGCCTATGATCCGCTGTCGCATATTCATTGCAGCATGCGCATTTATAGCGAAATGCCTGCCATTATCCATGAGCTGGCCCATACGTTTGCGGGAGGCAAATGGGTCGCGCTAGGCGGTGGCGGCTATGACCTGTGGCGCGTCGTTCCGCGTGCTTGGGCACTCGTATGGCTGACGATGACCGATCACCCAATCGCCTTGGCGCTTGCCGGCAAAACGGGTGCGGGGCTCAAGGAAGCCGGGTTCACCCCTGAGAGCAATCTGCGACTGCCGCAGCAGTGGCTCGATAAATGGCAAGAAAGCAGCCCTAGCGGGCTGCCCGAATGGTGGCTGGATGATTTGGCACAGATTCCGCCTATTCCCCGCCGTAGTGAAATTGAAGCCAAAAATCGTGCTATTTGTGAAATCGCAATACAGGATTTATAAGCTGGCGTGGCCGAACAGAGCGGGCTATCTATGAAAAACTGCGGGGTGAGAAGCTTTGAGGGAAAACTTAAGGGAAGCTTTCCGAGAAACGTTTAAGAGGCTTTCAAGGAAGCCTTCAAAAAAAACCTCCAAGCTTCCCCCGCTCGCTCTGCCTCAAAGCTCGAATGTCTTTTTCAAATGAGCCTCAAGCTTCGCTAAGCCATCATCCACATCAGGCTCGCGCATCGAAGAATAAAGCGAGAATGTAGGCAGCGGCTTCAGCCCGCAATACTCTTGGGTTTTATGTACGCTGAACAGCACCTCGTCCTCGCTTTTTCCTTCCAGGAAGCCCGCTGGATCGGAGAAAGCGGCAGCGGACGATCCCCAGGTGAGCGACAGCATATATTTTTTATCGGTGAGCAGCCCGCCCCGGCCAAACTTCGTCGCTTTGCCGAAAAAGATATTCGGCAGATAAATGTCGTCGATATATTTTTTAAGCAGGCCCGTAATGCTGAACCAATAAATAGGCGTCTGAAAAATAATGACGTCGGCCCATTGGAATTTTTGAATCTCCTGCTCCACCTCATAGCCCTCTGCAACCGTCGTTGTCTGAATGTCATGCTGCTCCGAGAGCTGTGAGACCGCCGCTGATACAAGCGTCTGGGTCAGCTTCCCTTGCGCTCTGTCATAATAATCATGTCCGTTAACAATCAGAATGTTCGTCATCTGCTTGTAGTCCCCCTGTTTCTGTTTAAAATGGCAAGCCTGCTTAGGCTACTGATAGACCAGCTCCACCTTGCTTATCAACGCAAGCGCGGCCTGCTTCGCCTCCTGCGGTGTATCGGCGACGGTAATGACATAGCCGAGCCTGTCATCCGAGCTTTTGGCTACGGAAATCTGGTCCCCTTGCTGCACCGAAATATGCGAACGAACGATAGCGTCTCCCGGCTGCAAATGCTCAAGCCCTTCTACGGAGGCAACGGTGCCATCCTTCTCAGCCAGCAAATAAGCGATCGCCGCTGCCCGGCTGCGGCTGGCATGAACATTTACAGGTTCTGCTAAATAATAATGAACGGTTGCTTCAAAAAAATCAACGCCGAGCGCTTGAACGAGCAAATCCGAGGAAATATTGTCGCCTCCCGGCCTGCCGTTCACTTCGATGATTCGCGGACCTTGCTCCGAAAGCTTCACCTCGACATGGCTAGGGCCATCCGTAATGCCTATTGCCCGCAGCGCGCTTACCGCCGTTTCGATAATTTCCGCTTGCTTATCCGTATGCACGGAGGTAGGCAGCGTATGCGCCACCTCGACGAAATAAGGCAGCGGCGACGTTATTTTTTCGGTAACGACCGCAAACGCCGGCTCGCTATTTTCCAGGAAAATTTCCACGCTGAACTCCTGGCCATCCAAATATTCTTCAACCAAATATTCCTCTCTCACTTTGAAATCCATATACGTTACTTTAAAATCCGAGATGATCGCCATCGCTTCCTTCAGCTCATCCTGCCCGGAAATAAAATAAACGTTTTGGCTGCTTGCGCAATTGGTCGGCTTAAGTACAATGGGATAGCCAATTTCACGAGCCGCAGCCTCCGCTTCCTCATAGGTTCTCACCTTCCTGTATTTTGCGCTGGGCACCCCAAACGCCTCATAGGCTTCACGGGCCAAATCTTTATTTCTTGATTTTAACGCCGCTTCATATGGCACGCTTCTAAGCCCCAGCCGCTCTGCCACCTTTGCCGTCAAATGCGAGGCATAATCTGTTGCCGGAATTAAAGCATCCAGTTTCCCGAAATACGCTGAGCTGCGGATCGCCTCGTAAACAGACTCTTCATCTCGAATATCCGCGACAATTAAATCATGGTAAATGCCCTCATAGCCATACGTACGCGGGTTATCCACAGAGGATACTATCGAAATCACGGTGCAGCCCTGCTGAAAGGCAGCTCTTGCGAAGCTCACCCCGTAGAAGCTCGGCTCAACAAAAGCGACGATTTTAGTTTCGGTCATATAACCATTCTCCTTTAGTTCATGAATTTATACTTCCAGCGTTTTTTTCGCCTTCACGCCGCTGCTTGCTACTAGCATCCGGTGCAAAATCAGCCCGACGAGCATCAGCACGCCCATGCAGAGAAAGCCGACAGCTGCGGAATAACGATCGATGAGCAAGCCCAGCGCCGAAGCGGATACCGTCTGCAGCAGCAGCGAAATGGCCATCCACACCGACATCGCCCGGCCCATGTACGACTTCGACACCGTCTCCATCAGCGTCGTCGTCATGACGATTCGCAGCGAAGAATTGCTGAGGCCGATGAGCACGCTGCCCAAGTAAAGGACAAACGCAAATGTGTTGAATGCGACGGCGATTAATACACCGAACGCTAGAGCGAAAAATAAAGCAATCGTCGTATTTTTCGATAATTTCGCGGCCAGCGGAGCGGCAATGAAGCCCGATAGCAGCCCGCCAATGCCATAAAACATATCCGACAGGCCAAACACGACCGAGTCGCCCTTTACGGCATCGCTCACATAACCCGGCAGCACGACATTATAAATCATCGTGGATACTAACGGAATAATAGCGATGACGCCGAGGAAAAAAATAAACGGGCGCTCAGCCAAATAGCTGAGTCCATTTTTAAAGCTGGAAACAAACGATTCTTCTTTATTTTCAACCGCAATCGCTTCATAGCTGACCCGGAACAGCAGCAGGCTGCTGACGATAAACACAAGGGCATTAATAAGCAGAATCACTTCGAAGCCCGAATATTTATACAGCACGCCCGATGCTGCGCCAGCCATAAACATGCCGACCTGCAGGCTGATTTCGATTAAGGAATTGCCCTTAATCAAGTCCTTCTCAGGCAGCAGCTCCTGCACCAGGCTGCGGGAAGCCGACATATAGATGGTCCAGCCCATCCCATTTACGATCGTAAATAAATACAAATATTCAATGCGAAATCCAGTCCATAAAAACAAGCCCATAATAGCCAGCACAGCTGCCGCCCGGATAAAATACGTCCACTGAATAATCGCTTTGCGATTAAACTTGTCAGTCAAGCTGCCCACAAAAGGCGAAATCAGAAAGCCGGCGATCACATTCAGAGACAGCATAAACCCGATTGCGCTGATGGAGCCCGTCTCGTCCATTAGAAACCAGTTGGCGCCAATGGTGCTCATTCCTACTCCAAAGCCGGATATAATGTCCGAGAGAAAAAAATAACGGAATTTCGCTGGCCGCAGCACACTAAAAATCATCGGCATCTCCTCCGAGCTCTGCGATCTGCCTTGTCAGCGCTTCATAGCCAAAGCCTAAATAATGCAGCACATCAGCATGGCTGCCGCCATACATCGGCCATTCCTCGCCGCAATCATGCGAGTAGACCTGACTCTCCGGCAGCAGCAGGGCGAGACTTGACGCTGTACCGCCAGCAGCCCGGTGCTCCTCTACAACGAGGAACGTTCCCGCTGCCGCTTGCAGCTCCGCTTTGTAGCGCTTCAAGCTGTCGCGGTCGACATAGCAAAGATGCGCATGATTGACCCGCTCATTTTCCTGATAAATCCGGCTGCATATTTCAGTAGCCTGCTCGCCAATCGACACCAGGCACAGCGGCGCATCGCTGCGGACAGCGCCTTCGAACAGCAGCTCGCGGCAGCTGCTTGACTCATCACGGGCGAGGCTGTCGAACTTGTCATTGCGCGACAGGCGGATGTAATAGGGCTCCTTCGCCGCTGCGGCCTCCTGTACGACCCGCCGCGTCTCCGCTTCCCCATGAGGACAGGCGATACGGATGTTCTGGAACGTCTGGATAACTGCAATGTCCTCCAGACAATGATGCGTTGTCCCGAACCAGCCGCCCGATACACCGCCGTAAGCGGCGACGATTTTAATATTTTCACCCATATACCCTAGCGCCAGCTTCACGCCCTCTGCTGCCCGCAGAGCAGCAAATGACGCAAAGGTCGAGAAAAACGGCACGAAGCCTGCCTTCGACAGCCCCGCAGCAATATCTACGCTGGCGAGCTCTGCTATGCCTAGATTGAAGAAACGATCCGGAAAGCTTTGCTGAAAAGGATGCTCTTTACCACCCAAGTCCGCCTCCAAGCAAATAATGTTCCCATTATCCGCTGCCAGCTTCGTTAATTCATCTTTGTAGGCCTCTCTTGCTGCCAAGCTGCTCATTGCAAGCCCCTCTTCCATTTCAGCGCTATTTTCTCGGAAATTTTGGCATAATGGGCATGCGGATTGCCTTCAATGGCAGCGACGCCCTTGCCCTTCACCGTGTGGGCCAAAATCGCCAGCGGCTTCTCCCCGTCCGGCTCCAGCGCTGCAATAATTTGCCCCAGATCATGGCCGTCGATCTCCTTCACCTGAAAGCCAAACGCTTCAAAGCGCTCCCGCAAATTCGGCAGCGGCGATATGTCGGCTAGCAAGCCGTCGTTCTGACCTCCGTTGCAATCGACGACATAAATAAAATTCGTAATGCCCTTCGCCTGCACGAGCTGTGCCGTTTCCCAGCACAGCCCTTCCTGAAGCTCGCCATCGCCGCCAATGGCAATGCCGAGCCCACTCGTACGCCGCAGCTTTTGTCCGAGCGCCCAGCCAGCTGCATAGGCTACCCCGTGACCGAGACTGCCCGTCGCAAATGGGATGCCAGGCAGCTTCGGGTTGGGATGCCCGGTGAATAGCGAATCTGCCCCGCCGTAGGAGGCCGCTGGATCATCCGATAAAATTCCGTACTGGTACAGCGCTGCATATAATGCCGCTGCGGAATGACCTTTGCTCAGCACGATGGCCGTATTCTCGTCCTGATGATATTTTGCATAGGCGCCAATGAGCAAATCGATGACCGACAAGCTGCCGCCGATATGGCAGCCTGTCTCACGAGCCGCCATATCGATAATAGAGCTGCGCGCAACCTGCGCCTTTGCTAGCAATTGTTCAAACTCAGCTGAATGACTTGCCGACTGTACCAACGTACCCATAGGAACCCTCCTCCGATCGCAGGCGATACCATTCCTCAATTGCTCCCCGCAAAATCGCTCGCGCGCCATGCACCTCGCTGAGCTGCAAATACTCCTCATTCGTATGGTCGAGGCTCGCATCACCTGGGCCGTAAGCGACCATTGGTACGCCCTCCCAAGTCGTAGCCAGCGTATTCATATCGCTTGTTCCACGCTTTTTAATATAATGAATCGCTTTCCCCTTACTCGCAAAGCTGCGTACAAAGGCTTTCACTAATGGGCTGTTTCGCGGATTTGCGAAGCCCGGCGTAGCCCGCAGCACCGTTACAGAAACCCCATCGCCATAATCAAGCTGGATCTGCTTCGCATACTCCTTGCCCGCATCCGGGGAAATCCGAAAATTTAAAATGCCCACAGCACTAAGTATTCCATTATGATTACTATGTTTTATATCAATAAGAGATGACAGATGGTTCGGGTCAACACCCCCTACCTGCTGCCGGATATCCGCCACAATCGTATAAAGCTGATCCAGCACGCTAATGCTGTCCTTGCCGGCGGAATGCTCCTGCGGCTTGCTTATGGCGATACTTAGCTTATATAGTCCGTAGTAGCCTAAGGTCAAGCTGTCCTCCCCGCTCGGCTCGCCGATAATGACCGCATCCGCCCGGTAATGATCCCTGACATAGAAGGCCCCCTTGGACGAAGATACTTCCTCCTCCACCGCTCCAATGACGAGCAGCGAGCCATCCTCTGGCACCTTGGCGTCATAAAGCATTTGAATGAAGCTGAGCAGGCTGCCCTTGGCATCGACCGTTCCCCGGCCAGCAATTCGCTCCTCATCGCATGTAACAGGCCAATTATAGGGCACGGTATCCAGATGGCCGAGCAGCAGCAGCTGATTAGGCCCGTTGCCTTTGCGGAACACCACATTGCCCGCCTCATCGACAAAGCCGTTTACCTCTGGCAATTGCACGGCATTCAGCAAATAGTTCGCAAGCTCAGACTCGTCGCCGGATACCGACGGAATTCGAATCGCTTTTCTAAGCAAATCCGTCCCGTTAGCATCCCGCTGCATATTCCAAAACCATGTTTTGCCTGTGCCCGGCCGATTCAGCGAATGGGGGCCCGTTATGCTTACGTCGCAAATGCCTTTGCTGATGGCATGATTCGCCGCCCGTACCTTTTGCTTCATCCGTCCTTTGATGGAATGAATTTCATCGCCCAAGTAGACGTCGGATATCGTAGAAGCTGGTTCATACACATTTTCCAAAAGCCCTGCCGTGCTTGTCACAAATCGCAAATGCTCGGCTGCAAGCTCGGTTGCAAGATGAGCGGCCAGCATGTCCGCATCGATGTTAATATATTCGCTTAGCTCACGGTCATAAATAGGCGGTGTCAAGCATACGACATCAAATACCTGCAGGGCGCCCTGTAGAAAATCGACGTTGCAGCCTGTAAAAGAGCCGAACAGGGAATCGCGAACGATAACCGTTTTGCCATCCTTGACGGCTTTAACCGGCTTCGATTTTTGTCCAAATACAACCTCGTTGTCACCGCCAATTTGGGCGAATACTTTGAGCTCGTAGCTTTTTAATTGCTCATGGATCTTCGCTAAAATAAACTCCTGATACGCCTCCCGAATGAGCGGCATCTCTGATGGAGAGCAGTACCGCGCCTCGTCTCCATTCGCTAAAGCGAGAACCGGAATGCTCCGGTTCAGCTGCTCGTATTTTTGCCGGATGCCTTCTGCACCACCGGCAACGAGCAGCACCTTTTTCCCTTTTTGCACCAGATCATTGAGCTCGGCAAACACTTCGGGATGGTGCATAATGGTGCTGCTCCCGAGCTTAATGACGTACAAGCTCTGGCTTGACATTAAGGCCACGCCCCCTCTAGCTCAAATTGTAAGCCTGCCTCCTCCGCAATGCCGCTGTACAGGTTCGCCGCCTGAATCGCCTGTCCCGCCGCTCCTTTAATCAAGTTGTCGATCGAGGCAATCGAGACGCAATTGCGCCCCTCTACATAAGCGCCAACTTCAGCGTAATTCGTCCCGGCTGTCGTTTTGATCATCGGATACGAATAGGAGCCGTTTTTGGAATTGAAATAATGGACAAACGGCTTTGCCGCATAAGCGCCATAAAATGCTTTTTTCACATCGATTTCGCTCGCATGCTCTTTCAGCAAGGAGTAGGAGGTAACGAGAATGCCTCGCGGCAAATCCAGGCTGTGTACGGAAAATTGCAGCTCCACGGAACGTTCCAGATGCTCCTCGAGCGCAAATTCGATTTCCGGCCTGTGGCGATGCCCATGCACTTTATAAGGACGGAAGTTATGGGCGCGCTCCGCGTGATGCTCCGTGCTCGCCTTGCCGCCGCCGCTGGAGCCCGTCTTGGCGTCCGAGATGACGCGCGGCTCAATCAGATTAGCTGCCAGCAGCGGAAACAGCGTATAAATCGTTGCGACCGCCATGCAGCCAGGCAAATTGACGACCTTCGCCTCCAAATTAATATCGCTGAACTCTGGAATAAAATAATGGCTGCCCCCTTGCGCCGGATGGCTGAGGCTCTCTGGATAATACTGCCGCAGCAGCTCCTGATCGTTCAGGCGATAATCGCCGCTGACATTAATCACATATTCGGCATGCTCGGCAATATGGTCGATATGTCGGGGCAATACCCCGGTCGGCAGACAGGAAAAGATGAAATCATAATGTCCAGAAAGCGAAGCCAGCTTTTGAAACTTTCCGCCATCCGCCCGTTTCTGGCGCGCCGACGAAACAAAAAATTTATCCAGCGGCAGCCCCGCCTTCGATTCCGAAGATACAAAATCAACTTTGAAATAAGGATGGCGTTTCAACAGGCGATAAAGCTCCCCGCCTGTAAAGCCATTGCCGCCCAAAATGGCGACGCGCTTCACGCTGCTCTCAATTACACTCATCCGAGCCTCGCATCCCTCTCATATGATTTTTTGGCCGCCGTGTTCTGAAGCACGAGTTCACGAATAATCGCCGGGTTCGCATCAATTTTCTGAAACGCCAGCGCATAGGCGGCTATGCGCTCATATTCAATGGGTGAGCGAAGCTCTCGGCAAATAGTCAGCGTTGAGCGCAGCATGCCCAGCGTCTCGGGGAAGCGGTCGATATGATAACCAAAGTCTTTGCGCTCGGACAGCGTAAAGGGATACCCTCTGCCGAACCCTTTGCGATTTTGAAACGGCAGATGGCCCGGTATCGGCACGTTTTGCCATTCCCGTGCAAAGACGCCTTCGCTCGATGCCAGCTCTTGAATGGCCTCTTTCACCTGATAATCCGGCAAATCTCCCAGTCCCGCCGCTTCCGGGTCCAGCTTTATTCGGTACATATTGTAGCTATGCTTATGTCCCTCAGGCACATGCGGACCTTTAAACAGCTTCGTTTGCGTTAAAATATTCGTTAAATAGCTCGCATTTCTCGCCCGGATCGCATCGTAATACGGCAAACGATCCAGTTGGCTAATGCCAAATGCCGCAGCGATCCAAGACATGCGGTAATCAATGCCTGTCTCCTGCAAAAAACTCAAAGCCCGCTCATAATCCTCCCGCTCCTTGAAGAAGGCGATGCCCCCCTCTCCGCCTACAGGAAAGTTTTTGTCCGCCATTAGACTCTGCCCCGCTCCATCGCCGATAGATCCGCACAGCTGGCCGCCAATGGAGGCCGAATGCGCATGGGAGGCATCCTCCACCAGCCGCAGCTCATGCTTGTCAGCGAGTGCCCTGAGCTGCGCCAAATCAGCTGGCAATCCATGGACATGGACAGGCATAATAACCTTCGTCCTCGCCGTGATCGCCTGTTCCACCAGCGCAGGATTCAAGTTATAGGTCAGTGGATCAATATCCACAAATACAGGGATCGCTTTTGCCGCCACAACGGCCTGTGCGGTCGCAATAAACGTAAACGCCGGAACGATGACCTCATCCCCGGGCTGTACGCCAACACCAACGAGCGCCAGATGCAGGCTTGACGTCCCGCTTGCCGTAGCGATCGCATAATTCGCCCCAACGTAGCTGCGGTATTTTTCCGTAAACTCATGAATCACTTCTTCCGGGCTTTGCTGAATGGACACTAGCATTTGAACGATATCTTCTTTCGTAATGGAAGGAAAGGTCGTCTTCCGGCTATCCTCGGGAATGACGGCTGGGCCTCCATAATAAGCAAGCTGCTCGTTAATCCAGGCTTCCGATGGCAAGCTCAGCGGCTTGCGGATAAAATCAGTTTTCATAGCCGCTATTCCTCCTTAGAAGCGATAATTTGACGCATGCCGCCACAAGCGGGCTGAGCCTGTAGTTAAACTGTGCGCCTGGCTGAATGTCCGGCTCCGCCTCCTCCTGCGTCCACATCGTCTTCAAATCGAAGGCGCCGAATATTTTTAGACGCTCCGCCTTGGTCCATACGCTCTCGTCATTTACCGAGATTGAGGCGCAGGGGCCGAAGCCAAGCTCCGTGAAATCCAGCACCAGCACGGGTGCTTTGTGCAGCTTAGGCTGTAGCTCTTGCTCAATGCGGGGCAAGTTATCCCACGTCACCGTTACCTTCTCGAAGCCTTGCTGCACATCAGAGTCCGTGACCAGCCCTACTCCGAGCCAGCTTGCAAAACGCTGATCCTGCTCGCTTGCTTCCTCCAGGCGCGTCAGCGAGCCATGGACGATATCCTGTCCCCAAAGCGCGGCATGCACCGCGCCCGTATAGCTGTTGAACAAGGAAACATATTTGCTTTGTGTCAGCTTGCCGATGCTTTTTTCTAGCCCCTTGAGCTCACTCTCATTTTTTTCAATACTCATGATGACGCCCGAATTCAGCACACGGGATAAAACAAAGGAAAGAGAAAAATATTGCTCCTTTTTGATTACTGGTGTCACCTTCTCTGGAGCTGTAATAATTGTCGTATGGGCCATCGCCGATTCTCCTTTATCCGTAGCTTGCTTTCGTGGTTCATGGTTCATGGTTCATGGTTACTGTTTAATGATTCGTCGTTTAAACTGGAGCTCGATCATCTAAATTGCGTTAGGCGTTAACCTCCTGCCTCGTTCTGGAGGCCAATTTCCCCTGCAAATAAAGCGCGATATGAGCGGCTACATCGACGCCATGAATTTTCCAGGACTTCGAAAACTCCGGGTTTTGATTAACCTCGCATACGAGATATCGTTTATTTTGATAGTCATAAAATAAATCCAGACCGTAGATGCCTTCACCGAGCACCTCGGTCAGCTTGCTGCAAATCGATTCTATTTCCTTATTGACAGCAATAGGTTCAACCTCAGCCCCCAAATGCGTATTCGTCTTCCAGTTGTCGACCGACACCCGGCGAAACGCTACGATTGGCTTGCGGCCGACAATGACAACGCGAATATCATAATCCCCCTTATCCACGTATTCCTGTACGAGTACTGGAAAGGACTGCTGGGTCGGATCAAGCGATTCCCGTGCTGCAATCCAGCCATCTAGGCATTCCTTGCCGACAATGCGGGCAATGCCCCTTCCCCAGGAGGAGCTGGGTGGCTTGATTACAAATATGTTGCCAAAATCCTCGAACGATTCGAGGATTTTGTCTGCTGTAAAAGCGACCTTGAAGCGGGGCTGTGGAATGTTATGCTTTTGGAACACGATTGCTTGATGAATTTTATTTGTGCAAATGTTAATCGCTTTAACGGAATTAATCGTTTCAATGCCGGATAACTCCAGCATCGTTGAGCGGCTTAACGCTTTTTTCTGGGAGAGGCAGCGAATGAGTGCGATGCCATACTGATCCGCCCAGCCCTGCTCAAGCGGCAGCTCCATCGAATCCAGATTTACTTGGACGTGATGTCCAGCCTGCTGGAGCAGCTCATAGATTCGCTTCTCTTCCTCACGCAGCTTCGTCACACATAGCAAAATATCCGTGTTTGTCTGCTTCATCCCCTGGCTCCTTTACTCGCCCCAAGTTTCTTCAATCTCGGGAGCTAATGCAACTGAAATGCTATTATTTACGGCATGCACCTCATGCTCTTGTCCGCATGACGAGCACTCTACGATTTCTCCGCTTATTGCATCAGACTCAACACTAATTTCCGATTTGCATACGACACAGCTAACGTCTGCCATTACCTATCTCCACCTATCCTAAAGTTTAATTTGCGCCAACAGCCTTATTTTCAGAATATTCGGTCTTTTAAATCGTTTCCGCGCTGCTCTACGCTCTCTTTTTTCTTCTCTCCTCCTCATTTAACCAAAAATAGTAAAATGCTGGTGGCAAGATGAATCGTACAATGGTTTTCCTATCGCTGTCAATTAAAATAGATAATTCCTATCGGAATATAATTATTTCTATCTATTTCCTATTTTGAATACTGATTTCCAACGACAAAAACCGCCATCCCGTGTGCCCGGATGGCGGTTTGATACCTTCTTATGAACTAAATATGTCGAAGCATGTCGTCAATAATGGCGTAGGAATTGTTAGCTGCTTTCACCGTGAACTCTGGGAAATTGACATGCGCAGATCCGTCAGCCTTGTCCGACATGGAGCGGATGACCACGAATGGCACCTCATTCATGTCGCATACATGGGCTACTGAAGCGCCTTCCATTTCGGCGCAAGCGCCATTCATCGTCTCACGCAACAGCCCAACCGTCTCGCGGCTCGCAATAAATTGGTCACCGGATAACACGATGCCTTTCAAGCTGCGCCCTTCGAACAAGCGATTGCTAGAATCAACGGCCAGCTGGACTAGCCGCTCATCCGCCACAAACTCCGAACGCGCATGGAATGGAATTTCACCGCGGGCGAAGCCTAGCGGCGTGCAATCCATATCATGCTGAACACAGCTCGTAGATACGACAATATCACCAATATTCAGGCTTGGATCAACGGCTCCGGCTACGCCAGTAAACAGCACGCAGTCCGCACCCAAATCGATTAAAATTTGTGTACATACAGCAGCGTTCACTTTGCCAACACCGGATTTGCAATAAATAACGGTCTTGCCATGAAACTGGCCTTCGTAATAAGTGATGCCAGCCTTAACGGTTTCTTTCGTTACTTGGACGTGCTGGCCGAGAAGTTCTATCTCTTCCACCATCGCCCCAATGATGCCGATTTTGTTAAAAGTCATGCTTCCTATACCCCTCCAACAGACTGGCGCACAATCATCTCATGCGGCAAAATGACTTTGGAGTGATCCACATTTTCTTTATTCATCAGCTTTGTGAGCAGACGCATCGATACAGCTCCGATATCATACATAGGCTGGGCAACGGCTGTCAATTGCGGACGAACCATCGAAGCCATGCGGCTGTTATCTACGCTAATAACTGAAATATCGCCTGGCACGCTCAGACCAGAGTCTTGAATCATATGAATGGCACCAATCGCCATCTCATCTGTCGCTGAGAATACCGCAGTTGGACGCTCGTCCAGCTCAATAAAATATTTCATGGCATCGATACCAGATTCATAACGGTAGTTGCCGATACGGACAAGCGTGTCATCATAAGCAATGCCAGCTGTCTCCAGCGCGCGCTTATACCCTTGGAAACGGGCATAGCCATTCGCAGGGTCCTGCAACGTGCCACTGATCATCGCAATGCGGCGGTGGCCCTGCTCCAGCAATTTGTTGACCGCATCAAAAGCCGCTTCCTCATGATTAATATCAACGGAAGGAATTTCGCCGTTCTCATCAGTCGTTGCGCATAATACGATCGGGACATTCGTTGTTTTGAACGCCTGCATATGCTCTTCCGTTACTGCTCCGCCCATAAAGAGCAATCCGTCAACCTGCTTCTCCAGCAGCGTGTTAATAACGCGAATTTCTTTATCCTTCTTCTTATCCGCATTACACAAAATAATATTATAGTGGTACATATTCGCAATGTCTTCAATGCCCCGTGCCACTTCCGCAAAAATAGCGTTGGAAATATCGGGAATTACGACACCAACAGTCGTTGTTTTCTTGCTGGCAAGGCCCCTAGCTACCGCATTAGGACGGTATCCCAGACGCTCAATGGCCTCGTAAACCTTCTTGCGGGTTGCGGGTTTCACATTCGGATTGTTATTGACAACCCGGGAAACCGTAGCCATAGATACTCCTGCTTCTCTTGCTACATCATAAATGGTTACCGTCAAGGTCCTTCTCTCCATTATCTCAGATTTTTCACTTTCGCCCACTGCACAATAGAATAATCATACGA
Organism: Paenibacillus sp. JT22N15; assembly: GCF_059383755.1. Lineage (NCBI taxonomy): Bacteria > Bacillati > Bacillota > Bacilli > Caryophanales > Paenibacillaceae > Paenibacillus > Paenibacillus sp. JT22N15. The sequence goes on from NZ_JBXENV010000027.1 coordinate 22,854, forward strand.
CAAAATATTACTTTTCGCAATGTCAGCGCCGGGGCGCTTTCATTTCCGCTCAAGCAACTGCTTGCATTCTCATCGTTTTATTGCGTTATGTATGCCTTGTCGGCCGGCTGATTTGGCCCAGCCGCTTCGTAATATCCGCTATCCATACTTGGTCCTCAAGCGCTTGAGCAAGCAGCAGCAGGTCCAGCAGCGCATCGATGCGCTCCTGAATAAGCCGTTCCACCGCAGCAGGATCGGATTGCTTCTTCGTGTTTCTAGCAATGACGAGCAGACTCGCCCATTCATTGCACTCATCGAAAAAAAAGGTCTGCTTCGATGGCTCTGCACCAAGCTGAGCAATCAGACCAGTCAAATCGGGCTTCACTTCCGGAAACACTTCGCTTCGACTGCAGGCCACGCAGGAATAAATAGGCACATTGTCTATTTCCACTTTCCCAGAATAAATGACGGTACGCAGCTTCATCTTCATGATGTCACCACAATGACACCGCTTTTCCAAGTTGGTCCACTCCTTCACGCGGACGGCTGTACCGCCCTTCATCTCCGTTTATGCTCATAATTTGAGATGCGTAAAATATTCGACCTTTTTCGCAAAAACTCCTGCTTGCAGACTTATGTAATTTTTACTATTAAAAATGAACGATAAATGCAGGCTCCGAGCGTTGTCCGCCATTGGTGAAAGCCTGGAATACTGACAGCCGCTGTTTTCTGATTGATGTCCTTTGAATAAACTGGACTACCGGGCGATACGCCGCCATAATCGGCGTACTGGCGGCAGCGCCACCAGAACAGCCCACACTGCAGCCCCAATCATGTCATTGCGGACATCGGCCGCATCCGGCATTCTGCCCCCTACGAAGGACTGATGAAATTCATCAGTGATGCCATACAGGCCGCACAGCAGCACAATCAACACTTTGATTACGATACGGTCGGCTCTCGCACCGATAGCGAAATCGATGGTGGCGGCGAGCATAAAATAAGCGACAAAATGTCCCCAATCAAAGCTCGCCATTTGCGGGAACAGCTTTTGAAAAAACGGCAGCAGCGTATTCATCTCTTCGCCCGTCGTCGCTGATGCAGCAAAAATCGCTGTCATGACTAGCACGGCTGGAATACAGCGAAGCACCCGCACCGAACGCTTTGCTATTGTTTGCTTCATAAGTTCTCCTTCGATACAATAGGTAAGACAATATGAATTGGAGGGGAAATCCTTGTCATTACACAATAAAACCGTTATTTGCCTGCTTGATGATGAATTCGAAGATTTGGAGCTGTGGTATCCGGTATATCGCGCCCGCGAAGCGGGAGCTACCGTACTATATGCAGGTCCTGAGAAGGGCAAGAAGCATATTGGAAAATATGGCGTGCCCGCCGTTGCCGACCTCAGCTTTGATGAAGTGAACAGCAGCGACATTATTGGCCTGCTCGTTCCCGGAGGCTGGGCGCCGGACAAGCTCCGCCGCTACCCTAAAGTGCTTGAGCTTGTGCAGGAGCTTGATGCAGCTGGCAAGCCGATTGGCCAAATTTGCCACGCTGGCTGGGTGCTCATTTCTGCAAAAATATTGCAAGGACGCAAAGTCACTTCTACGCCAGGCATTCGCGACGATATGGAAAACGCTGGTGCCGAATGGTTTGACGAGGCGGTTGTCGTAGACGGAAACCTCATCTCTGCGAGACGTCCGCCCGATCTTCCGCCATACGCCAAAGCTTTCGTTGACGCTTTAGAGCAATACAAAGGCCAAGCGTAAACGGCTGAAGCCGTCCTTTGGCGGCAAAACAACCGTTTCGCGATGAAATATAAGTCTATTTATAAATGTAATACTTATAAATTCTTATATTTTAAGAAATAGAGGCGCTTTGCCTTCTGGCATCATTTTCATCCATAAACTGCCCTAGCAGCTCATGAATGTCCGCACTCGTGCGGCATTCCAGCAGCTTAGGCAGCAGCAAGCGGCTGTCTTCCTGCCTTGTGCGGAGCAGCCGCTCTTTCACCTGCAGCAGAGAATGCGAAGAAATACTAAGCTCATCAACATCGAGGCTTAACCATATCGGCAGCGCCTTGGCATCCCCTGCCAGCTCTCCGCAAACGCCCACCTTAATGCCGCTGCGGCGCGCCGCATCAATCGTCAGCTTAAGCATCCGCAGCACTGCGGGATGGAAGGGCTCGTACAAATGCGATATCTCCTCATTCATCCGGTCTACAGCAAGGGTAAACTGAATTAAATCATTCGTCCCAATACTGAAAAAATCGACCTCTCCTGCAAGCAGATCCGCAATAATAACCGCAGCCGGAACCTCGATCATTACACCTACCTGCAAATCCCGGTTATACGGCTGGCCTTCCTGCTCCAGCTCCTGCTTCGCCTCCGCTAATACCGCATTGGCTGCACGAACCTCCTCAACCGAAGAAATGAGCGGGTACATTAGCTTGACCTGTCCAAAATGGCTTGCCCGCAATATGGCTCTAAGCTGCACTTTAAACAAATCTTTGCGATCCAGTGATATACGGATAGCCCGGTAGCCTAGAAACGGATTGTCTTCCTCGGCAATATTGAAATAATCAAGCTGCTTGTCACCGCCAATATCAAGCGTCCTAATGATGAGCGGCTTGCCTTCCAGCTTTTCCGCTACGCTGCGGTATACTTCAAACTGCTCCTCCTCCAGCGGGAAGCGATTGCGGTCCATATATAAAAACTCGGTGCGGAACAAGCCGACGCCATGCGCTCCGCTGGACAAAGCAATTTCCAGCTCCTTGAAGGAGCTGATATTAGCGGCCAACTCCAGCCGCTTGCCATCCGGCGTCATCGACTTATGATCGACGATATCGCGCAGACGGGTTTTCGCCTCCTGCTGCTGCCGCTGCTTCGCCGAATACAGCGCGATAACTTCCTGCTCCGGCTGCACATACATGACACCGTCTCCGCCATCGAGCACGATCATCTGGCCCGTCTGTATCGGTTCCTCCAGCTTCGCTTCCACGCCAACGACGAGCGGTACGCCGAGAGCCCTCGCCATAATAGCGGAATGGGAAGTCGTGCTTCCTGCCAGCGTTACGATGCCAAGCACATTTTGCGGATTAATATGGGCAAGCTGCGAAGGAGAAAGCTCCTTGGCAACGAGAATAAACGGCTTCGTGTTGGATGGAAGCTTAATTTCCGGCACGCCTAGCAAATGCTTGAGCAGCCGATTGCCGACATCCTTTATATCCAAAGCGCGCTCCTTCATATATTCATCATCCAGCAAATCAAACATCGTCACAAAATGATCGATTGCTTCCTTGACTGCTACCTCTGCTGCCTTGTATTGCCGACTAATAATTCCTTGAATTTCATTCATAAACACCGGGTCGTCCAAAATCGCAAGATGCGCGTCAAAAATATGGGTTTCCGAAGGGCCAACCACTTCCCGCAGCTCGTCCTTCATTTGCTCGATTTCGAATTTTGACGTTCGGATGCCTTCATATACTCGCTCGAACTCACGGGCAAAATCAGCAACATCGATGCGCTGCTCCGGCAGCTCCCACTCCCAGCTGGGCAATACGAAAGATTTTCCGATCGCTATGCCTGCTGACGCTCCAATACCTTGTATCATGGCCTTTCCCCTCCAACTTGTATCTCTTTAAGCACGACCGACATTACGGAAGATTGTCCTTTTTTAACGGTTTTATATGGCGCAAATCGCCATGAACGCACCATATCCGAATTGGTAATCACCATCGGAGTAGCCAGCGATTTGCTCTCCTTGCGCACCTGCTGCAAATTAAAGCGGATGAGCAGGTCGCCGGGAAGCACCTTGTCCCCTTCTTTGACAGCAGCCTTGAAATAGCCTTTGCCGCCAAGCAGGGACGTGTCAATGCCGATATGAAGCAGCACTTCAAGCCCTTCCGGCGTTCGAATGCCAATCGCATGCATCGTCGGATAAATATGAATAACTTCACCTTTGACAGGCGAGACAAGCTCCCCTTTATCCGGTATGAACGCAACCCCATCGCCAACAAGCTTGCCGGAAAAAATCGGATCGGGCACATCGCTGAGCGCGATCATTTTTCCCTGCATTGGCGAGCTGAACAGCACCTGCTCCTGATCCCGCTGAATGGTATTCAAAATTTCCCCGCGAATCAGCTCCGAATATGTGCCGAAGACGACCTGCACATTGCCGCCGCCGAGGCGAATGACACCGGCTGCCCCCAAATTGCGCAGCGCTGCGATATCAAGCTGCTTCTCATTGGCTACCTTCAATCGCAGCCGCGTAATGCAGGACTCCATTTTCACAATATTGTCCTTGCCGCCAATCGCCTGTAAAATAAGCGGCGCACGCTGCGGAATATCGCCAGCCCACTCATCGAGATGCGAGCCTTCCTCGCGCCCAGGGGTCGGAATTTGAAAACGGTCGATCGCCCAGCGGAACAAAAAATAATAAATGAGCCCGACTACGATACCGATTGGAATAAGCAGCCAGCCGCGCGTAGCCAAATGCTCGTTGACGATAAAATCAATCGCCCCGCCCGAGAAAGAAAAGCCATGGCGAATGCCAAGCTCATACGTCACCCACATAATGACGCCCGACAGCAGCGCATGAACGACGAACAAATAAGGCGCAACGAACAGAAAGGCAAATTCTACAGGCTCGGTCACACCAGTCAAAAAGGAGGCTAGAGCCGCGTACATAAACGTTTTGCGGATTTTAGGCTTAAGATCCTCCCTCGCCTCATGAATAATGGCAAGCGCGATAGCGGGCAGGGCAAACATCATCGTCGGGTACATTCCCGCCATGAATACGCCTGCTGTGGGATCGCCAGCGAAAAACCGCGGCAAATCGCCATATACGGTTGTCCCATCTGCCATCGTATAACTGCCAATCTGGAACCAGAACACATGGCTGACGAGATGATGCAGGCCAAACACGACCAAAATCCGATGGACAAAACCATAAAGAAAAACACCGAACCCGCCTCCTGAAGCTACAATGTTGCCAAGCTCTTCAAGCATGCGTTCAATATATGGCGTTAGTCCAATCATAAATATGGAAAATAAGACCGATATAAAGCTGACAAACAGCGGTACAAACCGCGGCCCTCCGAAAAATTGTATGTATTCAGGCAAACGCAAGTTCTTAAATCGTTCATAACTAAAGCCTGAGATGATGCCCATCAACGTTCCGATAAACACCGTCGGCTCAATTTCCGGCACAGCCGTCTGGGTAATGCCCACATAAATGAACATCCCGCCAAGTGCCGCTAAAGCAGCTGCAAGCGCATTTCCCGTCATTCCAAGCGCAATGCCTACCGCAAACAAATAAGGAAGGTAAGTAAAAATGGCGTGACTTGCGGCCTGCAAATAAAGCGTAAGCTGCGGCAGTCCAATATAATCCCACGGCAATTGACTGAGGCTCGAAAATATGGCTGCTGCTGGAAGCACAATCATTGGCAGCATAAATGCTCTTCCGAGCTGCTGCAGGCTTCCTAATATATTCACTTTCGTACCCCCTTTGCGGATTAAAATGTCTTTTTCTCGATGGTAAGGCTTTCCGCACGTTTTGTCAAAGTGAAGAGCGGGCCTCTCGGCCCGCTCCTGTTGATGATTCTTCCTATAAAACGATACAGGGGAGGGCTTAGCTTAAGCCCTGCGTATATAGCTTAGCGGTTTTGTCCAGCTTGCCATCCCAAATGCGAAATGACCGGACCGGATTGTGCATAAGCGTTCGTTGCGTGGTACACCGGATTTTGTCCTGTCGCCGATTGTACGGGCATGCCGCCATGCGTTTGGTTTTGATTATTGGACATGTTATTGGACAGACCTGCATATCCGCCGCTCGAGAAGTTTTGGCCCGCGTATCCCGTGTGAGACTGTACATAGTGCTGCTGTGGGCTCGCTTGATAGCCTAGGTGCGAGATCACCGGGTTCGCCCCATAATTAGCCGAGCTTTGGTGCGACGTATAGCTTGGAACTTGGTAATGCGACGTGTGCGATTGGTAGCCGCTATTCGGCTGATATTGATGCTGCATCATTCCCGCATTTTGTTGATGGCTTGGCAAATATGCAGCAGAGCTGTAGCTGTGCTGATTCGTCGCCTGATAACCGCCAATTGGAGATTGCACAATGCTGCTTGGGTTCTGGTTAAAGGTTGGCTCGCTCAGTTGGCCTTGATAATGCGACTGTACGAAGCCCGATGGCTGATAGTTGTTCGAAAATTGACCTTGTTGACCCAGTTGACCTTGCTGCCCTTGGAAATATCCTGGCTGTTGCGACATTTGATTCACGTGTTGTCCTCCTCGACATTAAAAAAGAAAGTCTTCATGAACGACATGCTGCATCGCCCCTTGAAGCCTTTCTTATTGTGTTAAATCGATCGGTTTTTTATTACAGTCAGGTTTTGGATTTTCCTTGCGGCAGCAAAATCGAATCCTCTACCTTAATGCAGCGGTCCATAATCACTTGCAATCCACCAGCTTCAGCGATGTTCGCTGCTTCATCATTAGCGATGCCAAGCTGGAGCCACAAAATTTTCGCACCAATTGCAACGGCTTCCTCCGCGACTTGCGGGGTATGCTCGCTGCGTCTGAACACATTAACGATGTCCACTTTAAATGGAATATCACTTAACGTTTCGTATCGGGTTTCACCCAAAATTTCTGCCGCCTTCACAGCCGGATTAACCGGAATGATGCGATAGCCTTTCGCCTGCATCGCCTGCGATACCATATAAGAGACGCGGTCAGGCTTGTCCGACAAGCCGACCACCGCTACAGTAGCACTTTGCTCAAGCAGCTGCTTAATTTTCTCGCGTGATGGATTTTCAAATGCCATATGAACCGCTCCTCCCTTATTCAACCTGTTTATTTCTCGTTCCGCAAGCTTATTCTACCCACTCTACGTTCGCACCAAGCGCCTTCAAATGGTCAAAATAAATCGGGTAGGACTTCGCTACATGGTGCGCGTCGCGAATACGGATCGGCTGCTTCGAGCGCAGTCCGACAATCGTCAAAGCCATAATGACGCGGTGGTCATAATGCGCATTAATTTCGACGCCGCCTTCAACGCCTTCCGGACGTCCGTGGACAATAATTTCGCTTTGACGCTCTTCTACATTTGCTCCCGCTTTGCGAAGCTCGTTCAAATAGTCGGTAATCCGGTCGCATTCCTTGTACCGCAAATTTTCAACATCATAGAAACGCGAGGTACCCTCAGCAAATACAGCTGCCGCTACCATCGCCAGCACCGCATCCGTCGCTTGGTCGCCGTCGAACTCAACAGCTTTCAGCTTGCCATTGCCCTTGACATGAACGATATCATTGTCATGAGTGAGCGGCACTTCCATCATGCGCAGCACATCTACGATCGCACGCTCGCCCTGCTTGCTTTTCTCAGCGAGACGGTGCACGATAACATCCGATTGCGTCACTGCCGCAGCCGCAAGAATCGCTGCCGAGCCTGGATAATCTCCTTGTACGATATAGGTTTTCGCTTCGTAGCTTTGGCCGCCTGGAATGCGGTAGCTCATCAAATCCTCGCTTGCATGAATGACGATGCCCGCTTGCTCCAGCACCTCCAGCGTTTGTCCAACGACAACCTTGGACTTCAAATCATTCAGCACTTCGATTTCGCTATCTTCTGCAAGCAGCGGAGTCAGGAACAGCAAGGCGCTCAAAAATTGCGAGCTGACAGCGCCGGACACTTGAATTTTGCCGCCTTTCGCTTGTCCGCCCTTAATCGTAATCGGCAGCTTGCCTTCATTATGGGTGACTTGTACGCCAATTTGCCCGAGCGCATCAATTAAATCACTGTGCGGGCGTTTGCCAAGCGAATCCGGATAACGGTTTACAAACGTCACTTCCGGGCACAGCGATGCGATGGCCATCAGGAAACGCAGCACAGCTCCTGCATTGCCTACGTCCAGTTCCTTGACATCCTTCGGATTACGGCCAAAACCGGTAATGACGATTTTCTCTTCATCTTCTTCTACCGTAGCGCCCAAATCGCGAATACAGCGGCGCATCGCATCGCTGTCCTCACTGTGAGCTGGATAATAAATGGTGCTCGTGCCTTCAGCAAGCGCAGCGACCAGCAAGTAGCGCGTCGTATAATTTTTAGAGGAAAGCGCTTGAATTTCCCCGTTTAACGTCGGTGTGGGCGTAACTAAAACATCTGTCATTTATTTTGTCTCCCTTGTTTGTATAATAGTTGCGCATACGGCATGCACATTGAGCGATGTCGTATCCAGCACCAGATGTGCAAAATCGTAAGCGTGCTTGCGCTGCTCCATAATCCGGTTCACATTCGCGGCAACGTCGCCTTGCAGCAGCGGCCTAGACGAATCGGACTGTACCCTCGCAATAATCTGCTCGGCGCTTGCCTTGAGTGCGACTACGAGACTTCCGCCCAGCATCGCCTCCCGGTTGGCTTCACGCAAAACAGCGCCTCCACCCGTCGCAATAATGGCCGGCTCCTTGCGGCTTAGCAGCTCTTGAATGATGCCGCTCTCCAAATCACGAAAGCCCGCTTCCCCAATTTCCGCAAACAGCTCTGCGACCCGCTTGCCCTGCGAGCGTTCGATTTCCTCATCGGTATCGAATCTTGCATAGCCGAGCTGCTCGGCGAGCAGGCGGCTGACGGTCGATTTCCCTGTTCCCATAAAGCCTACCAGCACAATTTTGCTGTGGCGGCCTGCTTCCTGATTCATTCTCTAGTGCCCCCATCAAATTAGTGTATCCTATTAATTTCTTCAACCATCATATCATTTTTCACAGCAAATCGGGTATAAAAAAGTTCATTTTGCCGTATCGTTGATAATGATGCTTATATCAAACGGTAGGAGGGTTGCCGTAATGACCAATGATCGTGAATGCTCAGCCGCACAGAAGGCGGAATTGCGTATTAGCCGTATTTTAAACCCCACTCATCCGCTTTCCCGCGAAGATGTCATCTGGATGCTCGAATATATTAAAAAAAAGGTGGCTGACGATGATCCTGCTTTAGCAGGTTTGTCGCAGCCACGATTGTTGCGTAATTTTCATTGCTTTGCAGAAGCGGCCATGAGCCTCATTCACCGCGGGCGCGCTTCCGAACAGGAAGCCGATCGTTTGCGGAGCTGGCTCAAAGAAGCGTCTTACGGTTTAACCGCAGCAAAAAGGAGCGAGCCGCACGAATAATGCCGCTCGCTCCTCTGCAAAGGCTCGATTAAGATTGAATCCAGTTGTAGTGGAATGTGCCTTCTTTGTCCAGACGTTTGAACGTATGAGCACCGAAGTAGTCGCGTTGTGCTTGAAGCAGGTTCGCAGGAAGACGCTCTGTACGGTAGCTGTCGAAGTAAGCAAGCGCGCTTGCGAATGCAGGTACCGGCGTACCGTTCGATACAGCCACGGAAACCACTTCACGCCATGCGCCTTGGTACGATTCAACGATTTCCTTGAAGTAAGGATCAAGCAGCAGGTTGCGCAAATCCGCATCGCGGTTGTAAGCATCCGTAATGTTTTGCAGGAAGCGGGCACGGATAATGCAGCCGCCGCGGAAAATTTTCGCAATTTCGCCGTATTGCAGGTTCCAGTTGTACTCATCGGAAGCTGCACGCATTTGAGCAAAACCTTGTGCGTACGAGCAAATTTTACTTGCAAACAAAGCTTTGCGTACGGATTCGATGAATGCCGCTCTGTCGCCTTGGAATGGTTGTTTTGCAGGACCGCTCAGCACTTTGCTAGCTGCTACGCGCTCTTCCTTCATAGCAGACAAGAAGCGAGTAAATACGGATTCTGTAATGATGGAAAGTGGAACGCCCAAATCAAGCGAGCTTTGGCTTGTCCATTTGCCAGTACCTTTTTGACCAGCGGAGTCCAAAATCACGTCAACCATCGGCTTGCCTGTTTCTTCATCGTATTTCGAGAAGATGTCAGTTGTAATTTCGATCAGGTAGCTGTCCAGCTCGCCTTTGTTCCACTCGCTGAAAATGCTGTGAAGCTCTTCAACGCTAACGTCAAGCACGTTTTTGAGCAGGTCGTAAGCTTCGCAGATCAGCTGCATGTCGCCATACTCAATGCCGTTGTGCACCATTTTTACATAGTGGCCTGCGCCGTCTGGTCCGATGTATGTGCAGCAAGCGTCGTCGCCGACTTTTGCCGAAATAGCTGTAAGGATTGGCTCAACCAGCTTGTAAGCTGACTCTTGTCCGCCTGGCATGATGGAAGGGCCTTTCAATGCGCCCTCTTCGCCGCCGGATACGCCCGTGCCGATGAAGCGGATGCCTTTATCTTCAAGCGCTTTGGAGCGGCGCTGTGTATCAGGGAAATAAGCGTTGCCGCCGTCGATAATGATGTCGCCTTTGTCCAGATGCGGCAACAGGGAGTCAATTGTAGCATCAGTACCCGCGCCTGCTTGTACCATGATCAGGATTTTGCGCGGAACTTCAAGCGATTGTACGAACTCTTCAACTGTATAAGCAGCAACGAGGTTTTTGCCTGCTGCTTCCTGGATCAGGTCATCCGTTTTCTCGCGGGAGCGGTTAAATACCGACACCGTAAAGCCTCTGCTTTCAATATTAAGGGCCAAGTTTTTGCCCATGACTGCCAAGCCAATTACACCGATTTGCTGTTTAGACATCTGGTTCTTCCATCCTTTGTTATTGTATTTGGGTCAACAATAGCTCTATTTTACTCCTTTTGTGCAGAGAAGAAAACTAGTAGGGTTTAAAAATATAATCAAAACACCATCAGTTTTATTGACCGCTTTAGAAAGTTTACCTTATATTGCGCCAGAATGCGACCTTCCACTAGCAAACATTGCCGCCATCCGGGCTATATTAAAAAAAAAACGGGAATAACCGCAATGGCTACACCCGCTTTATCTATTTTGTACAACCTTTGTTCTCAAATAGACGGCGTTTACAATTCGAGTTGCAGCATTTCCAGCCGCAGCTCGCCAAGCTTTGCTTTTGACGAAAGGACAGCAGCCTCATCTACAGCTTCCAGCGCTTCATACAGAACGGACAGCTCGTAATCAAGCTCATAGCGCAGCACCTGGGCACGCTCCTCTGCTCGTTTGGATTGAAAAGCTTTGATCATTTCTTCCATGGTCACAAGCGGCTTCTTCTGATAAATAATCCGATGTTCCATACCGGACACCTCCACAAGTCGTATAATCTCACCGAACATAATGCTCTCAATGACGATTTGACGATCCTTCATTCGCTTGACCACCGCATGACCTCTGGAATCATTAATGAGCTTTTCCAGCAGCTCCGACAACCTCTCGTCCCGGATTAAATAGTCTCCCACCATCTTGTAGCTATCCTTCATCCGCTGAAACTTAAGCTTCACCAGCTTGCGGCCTGTTCGAATCGAGATGAGAAACTGTACCTCCGTTTCGCTCCAATACAAGGAGTACCCTTCCTGAATGAGATCGCGGATGAGATTTTGGATTTGCCGCCGTTCAAATCGCAGCTCCAAATTGCAATACTCGACTTCGTGGCTCTTATTCACGGCAATCCCTCCTTCAAAACAGTGTCGTAACACCTTTCACAAATTTGACTAAATGTTCTGACAATTTTGTCTTATTTCTATCTTATACTCCATCTTATGTTCTGGCAACTTGGATTATTGACTAATTTTAAAGCGAAAGTGGATTTTGGGTAAAAAAATAATACAAGCCGCCCCTAAACCGGGGCGGCTGTCAGCGTGAGCAGCAGCTTCTACGCGCTTACTGCGGCAATATAGACGTACGGAGTTCCTTGTCTGGCGCATCCGTCGTATAGTAATACATGTGCAAATCAAGATTGTCTCCATCGTAGTTCCGGAAAACCTCCGTCGAGCTGTTAATGCCATCGCCAGAGAAATTCGCGGTCAATATCTCGCTAGGGAAGCTTTTCTTACCTTCCAGTCGGTACGTCTGGTTGACGCCGCCGAACGTCTTGTCATCGCTTTCGTTTTGGACGAACACATCCGCCCCTTTGCGGTAATAGGTCCACTTAACCTCGTAGCCGCCTACTTCCGTTGTCATGTGCTGCTTCTCTTCGGTTATGCTGCTCAGGTGAATGACAGCATCCTTGTCCGTATGCTCTGTTACCTCATAGCTTTGAATGAGCGTAATCGGCGTCTGCTCTGTAACAGTAAGCCCCTGTGGACGCTCAAACCGGATAGAATTGGTATACGGGTCGTCGCTCCCCCAAAAATGGCCTTCCAGTATGGTTCCTCCCACATCAAGCTCATAATTTTTGAAGGAATACTGCATATATTTTTGCTCATGGCTAGTAGCAAGCCTAATTTGAGTTGGTGTAATGACAACCTGATCAATATTAAAACTGCCTTGCGGCAAATCAATCGGCAAATGAACATCACGTTTAATCGTACCGGCTAGCATTGCCTGTTTATCGAGCTGAAGCGGGAGATTCCATTCCCCCTCAATACGATTCTCTTCACGTGCGTAGCTTAGGCTATACGTTATATTGCCACTCTTTAATTCGCTTTGTTTAAAATATTGCTGCATCGTATATTCACCATTAGGCCCCGGTTTCCCAAATGTACCGCTGCGGCTTGTTTTAATCGGCGTGTCCCCGCTCTTGACGGTCAGCTCTGGGTAAGCATAGCCCGACACGGTTTTATCTGTAAAGCTGAGCGCGGAAGATAGCAAAACCTCGTCTCCATTTTGCTTGAAAAGCTGGACTTCCAGCTTGCCCATTCCATCCTTATCCAAATTAAAAACTTGTATGCCATCGCTTGCTAAGTCCAGTTCAATGGGAAGAGACGCGTTTGAGATGAAGCTTGCCTCCGACGCCGTAAAATCCACCTTATCGACTAACTGCTCTGGCGTCCATTCCGTCTCGAAATAACCGCGGTACGATTGGCTGGCCTCATCCCAGCCTCTCATTGAGTAGTTGCCATCAATCGTTTTACCGTTTGAGTCCGTCAAATGCATATTTGTGAAGGATAAATAACCGTCCTCCCCATCTGGTGGAACGAGGCTGTACAGCAGCACGGTACGATTGTCATCAACAACCGCTGTATGAATCGTAAACGTTGCATCGTCCTGTACTGCCGACTTTTCAATATTTTGTCCCATCCCTTGAGCTAATGCCGATTGAATGCCGCTTCTGCCATTCAGCAGCTGAATCCAGTCCATTTGATAGGCAAAAACCGGAGTCGCCGCAACTAAAGCAACGGCTGCTGCTATAAATAGACCGCGCTTCAGGCTGCGCGGCTTCCGCAAAACGCGCACAGATTCGTGCCCGGATGCTGCTGCACTAGATTTTCCTTGCTGCAAGCCTGCTCCGTTCAGCTGAGAACCCTCTGTTAGGGCAGCCCCTTTGCTGCCAATGGCTCCTTCAACGCCTGCTTGCTCAATCCGCTGCCACATCGCCTCAAAATCCGGATAGGCTGGCGGTTTAACTTCTTTTAAACGCTGAATCATTTCGTTCTCTGATGGCTTCATAGGACAGGCCTCCTTGTTTATTATGGGTCGAACTGCTTTCCAGCGACTGCTTCATCAGCTTCAGTCCTTTGTGCAGCCGCGATTTCACCGTGCCTACTGGAATACCTAGAATGTCTGCTATTTCTGGCAGCGTCTGCTCCTGCATATAGCGCAGCGCTATTACTGAGCGAATTTTCAGCGGCAGTTGCTGCACAAGCCTGCTGTATTCTTGATCCGTTTCCCGCTTCTCGACTACCTGCTCCACCGTTTCCGGCTGTCTGCGAGACAGCCATTCGCTTAAGCTTTCTTTAAGCCTCCCATTTTTGGAGCGGCGGATTGCATTCAGGCAGCAATTGACTGTCAAGCGCAGCAGCCAAGCTTTAAGCTGCTCCACCTGCCGCCATTCCTTGCGGAATGCTGTCACGAATACTTCCTGGCATATATCTTCCGCATCCGCTGCATTTCTGAGCATGTAGTAGCATGTTTTATAGACGTCCTTGTTATATTGCTCAAACAGCTCTCTTTCCGTCATAACCCGCTTTCCCTCCTCTCGCTCTCGCCGTGTACACCCTATTAACAATTAACGGAGTCAAAAGGTTCACTTTTCGCTCTCTAAATAATTCCACGCAAAAATAGTGCAGGCCCTCCCCACCAGCAAGCTGCGCCAGTGAGCAAGTACATGCACTATTGTAAATGATTCAATAGAGAAGCTGAATCCCCGTTATTGCTGGCTTGGGCGTAGTACAGCCGCGCCGAAAATAAGCAGTACGACAGCGAACAGCATTAAAATCAATATCGGCTGCGCAATGTCTAAGAGCCCGGCGCCTGTGCTCAGCCGGTCAATGGCTTGCAGCGCCCATTTTTGCGGCATGAAATTGGCCAGCTTCTGCAAAAATTCCGGCATCATCGACAGCGGAAAAAAACAGCCGCTGATCATCGAGGTAGGCGAGACAATGAGCAAATTGATTTGGCTGAGCTGATGGGCATTTCGCACGAGCCCCGCCACAGCCGTCATCACGCCTATTGCCGCCAGCATAAAGCATTCCAATACTAAAAGCATCGCACCGAAGGAAACGCCTGGCGAATAGCCAAATACAAAATAAGTGAGCGAGAGCACCAGCACAAGCTGAATGGTGCCGACCAATATGCTGCCCAAATAATTGCCTAGAGCAATATCGAAGGCGCGAAGCGGCGCCGTGTACATGCGCTGCATCGTCCGCATTTCCCGATCCTCCATTATAAAGCCGACAGACTGGCTGACCAGCAGCATGAGAAAAAGCAAAATCGATCCAATCATAATCGGATTGGCAGCCACTACCCCTAGCTTCATCGGAGTATGCTCTACGCTGACCGCAGGCTTCGCCTGCTGCTCCAGCAGCTCGCTCAGCTTCCCCGCATCAGGAGCAGCACCGCCAGAGGCTGCTAGCAGCAATTGTACGGAAGCCGCCATGCTGCTAGCCTCAGCCTCAAGCGAGGCTAGCAGCGAGGCATTCCACAGCTGCTCTGTCCAGCGATACAGCACCGGCTGTGGCTGCTCGCCGGCAAGCAGCCGCTCCGTGAAATCGGCAGGAATAAAAATGGCCGCATCCGCGTCACCAGCAGCAACGGCTTCCCTGAGCTGCTTGCCCGTCAAATCCGTCTGTATGCGCACCTCATAAAGCGAGTCCTGATTCACAATGTTCAGCATATAAGCGCCGAAAGCTCCTCGATCCGCATTGCTGACCGCAATAATTTCTTTATCCGCTTGCAGGCTGCTGAACAAGCCAGCGATAACCGACAAGGCAATTGCAGGAAGCAGCACATTTAGAAAAAAGCCCCGGCGCGTCCCCATCGTTCTGCGAATGAGCTGCATCGCAATTGGCAAGCTACGCATGCTGCTTCACCACCTTAGGCAAACGAATAATTGCAAAAATAGCAAGAACGGCGGCTATAGCAGCCAATATACCGATATTTTGCCAAACGAGAACGCGGCTCGAACCATCCATTAAGCCGCGCAGAGCAGCATTCGCCCAAAAATTAATATTCAGCTTGCTGATAAGGCCGAGCTTGTTCTGAATCATCGCAACCATGCCCCCGCTTAAAAAAGTCATGCTGAAAATAATCGTGTTAAACAGCGTCTGCATCGTTTTGACGGTTTTGGCAAAAGAAGCTATCGTCAGTGCTAGTCCAGAGCCCGCGATAATGGTCAGCAGTGAGATAAGGGCGATTCCCCAGTAAGCCCCTCCCCAATCGACGCCGTAAACATACTTGGTAAAAACAATAATAATAATCGTCTGCATCACGCCGAGCAGCGCCGCACCGCTAATGATGCCCGCTACAACTCTATTAAACGACGCAGGGATGCCATATAAGCGCTGCAAGGTTCCTTCTCTTTTTTGCCGCAGCAGTGAAACCGCTCCCGTCATGCCGCCATACTGCAAAAACATGACCAAATAAGCGACAGAATAATATTGGATAGCCGATACAGAGCCGAAGGATTGGTCCGACCCGCCGCCCAGCGTCTGTACTTTAACGAGTGCAGCTGCATCCGTCTGGCGGCTCTCCAGCCCGGATAAGCTTTCAGGCCCAAGCACCTTGAAGGCCGCCACCTCCATGTTCACCTGAGACAGGTACGAACGAATGATAGAATGGGCCGCAATATTTTTACTCCCGTCATGACCGTCGAGGGTGTGCCAGCTTACGCTTTCTCCCGCTGCAAGCTTGGCGGAATAATTAGCAGGAATGATAACGCCGTAATCGGCTGCTCCATCCTGCACCGCCTCCCGCACCTCAGCCTCTGAGGAGAGCGCTGCGGGACGAACGTATGGGAGGATGTCAGCTCCTTGCCAGAAAGCATCTACACCTTCGCGCATCGCCCCTTGATCGGCATTGTATACCGCCACCTTCGCTGGTTTGATTTCGCTGTCAAAAGCGCTGCCAAGCAAATAGATGAGCAGCAGCGGAAGACCAGCGAGCACAACAAGCAGCGCGTGCATTCGGATCAATTTTATCCATTCATAGGTTAATGTAATCCACCATGTCCGCATGTTCCGCCCCCTATTCATCGCGAAGCAAGCGGCCGGTTAACTGGAGGAACAAGGACTCCAAATTCGGTTCGACGCGGGTCAGTTGCCGCAGCGAAATGCCGTGCTTTTGCAAAATAAACAGCAAATCCTGAAGGACAGATGGCGAATCCTTCACGGTAACCTCAAGCCTTCTCTGGCCGTCCTGCTCGTCTATCTGCTTGACGGCCGGATGCTCGCTCATCTCCTTCGCCGCAGCTGGATGGGCCTGATCGACTTCAAAAATAATGCGCTCCTCCTGCCCGACCTGCTGTCTGAGCTGCTCCTTGCTGCCGCAGGCAATAAGCTTGCCTTTATCGACAATGCCAATTCGCGAGCAAATCGCATCCACTTCCTCCATGTAATGGCTCGTGTATATAATGGCCGAACCCAGACGGTTAAGCTCGCGCACCGACTCCAATATATGATTGCGGGACTGCGGGTCGATGCCGACCGTCGGCTCATCCATAATAATAAGCTTCGGGCGATGGGTAATCGCGCAAGCAATGTTCAGTCTCCGCTTCATGCCGCCTGAAAACGTTGACGGCTTGTCTTTTGCCCGCTCCAGCAGCCCGACAAACTGCAGCGACTCCTCCACCCGCTGCTTCAGCAGCTTGCCTCTGAGTCCATACAATTTTGCGAAAAAAGCTACATTTTCCCAAGCGGTCAGCATGTCGTAAATCGCCAGCTCCTGCGGCACCAAGCCAATGAGGCGCTTAACGTCCAGCGGCTGCTTGCGGATGGAATATCCGCCAACGGTAATTTCCCCGCTACTCAATGGCAGCAGCCCCGACAGCATATGGATGGAGGTGCTTTTCCCCGCTCCATTAGGCCCAAGCAGTCCGAATATTTCGCCTTCGCCAATATCAAAAGTCAAATGATTGACGGTAATGGTGCTGTCATATTTTTTAACGACATCTTTAAATGTTACTAGGCTCTTCAAGCGCTCACCCTCCACGTTTATCATCTTGTGTCCATTATAAAACGCCGCCTCACGAGCATACAGCTCTACAAAGTCACAAAATGAAGGTGACGAAAGTCATATCATTGGCTCCGGCTGTATACAGCCGGTTTTTGGCGGATTATGCTATAATGAAACGATATAAATTAAAATGAAAAAACGCCTTAGGACGATAAAAGCCTAATGCGCTGCGGGAGCTAATCCGATATGAACGTACCGTTTCACTGGTTTCGAGGCCTATTAATTGCTGGACCCGCAGTCATCAGCGTATTCTCGATTTCAGCTGCAAGCTATGCCTTTTATACGATCGGCGTACTGATAGCTTTGTCCCTCATTAAACTAGGTTCGCTCTTTCCGAAATACACGGCGTTGATTTTGTTGATAGAGCTGCTTGGCTTCGGATCGTTCGCCTATCATTTTGGCGGCGTCTTGTTTCTGCTCCCCTTCTCTACTTTAATAGCAGCCTTAAGCACGAAGCCCTCAGCTGGCATGGCCGCATTATGGACCCTGGCTGGAGGGGCATGCCTCTGGATCGCCATGCACGAACAAGCGCCGGGCATGATGGCTGCTATGCTGCTGCTGTGGCTGACGATTGCGGCGGTGCTGCAGGCTGCCCAGCAGGTAGAGGGCAAGCGCAGCCAAGTGGAGACGCTGTATGCAGCACTTGCGCAAAGCCATGAGGAGCTGGAAGCCGCAAGGCGCCGCATGCAGAGCTACGCCTCGCAGATTGAGCAGTACGCGCAGACTGAAGAGCGCAATCGCATTGCGCGGGACATTCATGACGATCTCGGGCATCGCTTGATTCGGGTGAAAATGATGTCCGAGGCCGCGCTGCATCTGTTCCAGGCAGACCCTGCCCGCGCGCAGGCGACGGTCGGGCAAATTCGCGACCAGCTGCAGGACAGCATGGAGCGGATGCGCCAAACGGTGCGCAGGCTCGCGGTGCCTAGCGAAGGAGACTCCAGGCAATATGCGCTGGACCGACTCGTTACAGATTCCGGCGAAGCGCTCGGCATCGCAGTCGCCTTTGAGGTGCAGGGAAATCCGCGCCCCCTCTATCCAAGCATGGAATTTATTTTGTTCAAAAATGCGCAGGAAGCCATTACGAATGCGGTTCGCCATGGCGGCGCTACAAGGGTAAAGGTAACGCTGCTTTTTCAGCCGCACACCGTAGCCCTAACGATAGCCAACAATGGGGCTGTGCCCGAAGGGGCCATAACAGCAGGGCTTGGCATGCGCGGCATGCGGGAGCGCATTTCATTAATCGGCGGAAAGCTGTCCTGGCAGTCGGAGGTTGGCTTCAGCGTGACGACTGAGCTCCCGCTGCTAGGCGGCAGTGCTGCTAATGATGCAGGCGAGCGACAAGCATTTGTGAAAGGATAGGAGGAAGCCGCTGCCATGATTACGGTATTGATTGTAGATGACGACCCGTTCATTCGGGAAAGCATGCAGGTTATTTTGCAGCTTGACCCGGAGCTCCACGTTGCGGGGGTATGCGCCGACGGCAAGGCGGCCGCTGAATTCGTGCAATCAACGAAGGTTGACGTCGTGCTGATGGATATTCGCATGCCTGGCTGTGATGGCGTCGAAGGCACACGGCTCATTCGGGCACAGGAGCAGCCTCCTGCCGTCCTCATCCTGACCACCTTCGATGATGACGATTATATTGTGCAGGCGATCCGCTGCGGCGCTGGCGGCTATTTGCTGAAGAACGTACCGCCAAGCCGCATTATTAACGGCATTAAAACCGTACATGAAGGCTCGCTGCTCATTCATCCCGATATCGCCCGCAAGCTGGCGGGCATGATTACGATGCCAGAAACAGAAGAAGCTGCAATAACTGAGCTTTCTTCAGAAGAGCAGACCAGCAGCGAGCTTGCGGCACGTTACAGCTTGACGCAGGCCGAGCAGCAAATTATTCGACTCGTGGCCGAGGGGCAATCCAATAAGGAAATTGCCGCATCGCTTTTTTTAAGTGAAGGCACGATCAAAAACTATATTTCCGATATGCTTCACAAGCTGGGGCTGCGGGATCGCACGCAAATGGCGATTTTTTATTTGAAATTATCATTCATTCCAAGCAAGGAGAGATAACCATATGACCATAAATACAATGGCAAACAACACGACCGAATTTACAGGATTTACACAAGAGGACTTCGATGTGTTTCAGCTTCAGGGATTAGCGGAGCGCATGGCGGGAATCCAGGAAAAAATCCAGCCTAAGTTCCACGCCATTGGCGAGCGCTTGCGCACCGAGCTTTCCATGCAGGCAGGCGACGAAATGTTTCTGCATGTAGCAAAGCATGCCCGCCGTTCCGTAAATCCGCCTAAGGATACTTGGCTCGCCATTTGCAATAATAAGCGCGGATATAAGGCGCATCCGCATTTTCAACTGGGCCTTTTTGACGATCATCTATTTATATGGTTTGCGCTCATTTACGAGACGCCGAATAAATCCCGCATCGCTTCCGCTTACTTGAATCAGCTTGATGAGGTAATCGCGCAGGTTCCTTCCTCTTATGTCATTTCGCTTGATCATACGAAAAAGGAATCCGCTGCCGTCAGCGAAATGTCGGATGAGCAATGGAAGCATGCCCTCGTCCGCTTCCGCGACGTGAAGAAGTCAGAGCTGCTCATCGGTCAGCATATTGCGGCTGACGACCCGATTTTGCGTGATGGCGAAGCGCTTGTGAAGCTTGCTTCCTCAACCTATGAATCGCTGCTGCCGCTGTATCGCCGCTCGCTCGTGCAGGAATAAGACGCATAAAAGTATCGCACATGCTAAAAGCCGCTGCCCTTGTCTATTGCAAGGTGCAGCGGTTTTTTGTTGATCAGCAAATATTTCGGACATGGGAGTTGATGGCCTGAAAAGTAAGTGTTAGCCTATCGCTGATCATTTCGATAGCTTGCTTTTCAGCAGCCTTGCCGAGTAGTATGCAGCTACTCCAAGCAGCATGACAGGCAATACCTGCAGCCACGCCCAAATAGGAGTGTTGTCCACCCAGCCAACGGTTACGTTTTTCTGCAAGTAGTCTACAGATGCATATTGTTCCATGATGTCGGGGACGTAATGTTTTGTCATATATATGCCTCCGAGTATTTGCACACCATAAAAAACAATGACAAAGGCAGCTCCCGTAAGCAATGCGCGAAAAATCGGTTTCTTCATTACCTTCTCCTCTCCTTGTAATCATATCCTCATATTACCATATATTTATTTTTAAAAAATAAAACTCTGTCCCTTTATCCTCAAAAAAAAGCAGCTCTAAGTATTCATTGCGGATGCCCAAAACGACCGAGACAAGCCTTTCCACTCCATCGCGTTTATAGTACTATCACTATATAAGGGAGGAGAGTTAATTTATGGTGAAACAACTGATCATCGGAGACGCCATGCATGAGCTGGCCAATACACGCTGAATACTGGAGCGCTTGCCCGAGGAGCATATGGCGTGGAAACCGCACGAGAAATCGATGACACTCGGAGGGCTCGTCACGCACCTGGTCAACCTGCTGAACTGGCAATTAGCTATGCGGGCGATCGCGCTCCGCACCTTTGGACTCAGCCATATGGTTCACCACCGGGCTCAGCTTGGGGTTTATTACCGCCTTCTCGATATTCCGGTGCCTGGCCTCTACGGTACTTCAGCCGACGAAGAAGGCAAATAAATGAAGCTGCACCGAACAGTCGCGGGGCATCGGCATGATCGCCTGTACTCTGCGACTATTTTATTCGGGACGATTTTCGGGCTAATCGTTTTTTTGTCACATATGAGTGCCCCTTTTTCTCCCGCCAGACCGCCCAGATATAGAGATTCCCCATTTCTTCTGCCCCCAGAAAAGAAAATAGAGCTGCCCGAAGGCAGCCCCAAAGAAAGTGATGATATTTGAAACACACAAGAAATATTAAGCTTGCGCTACAGCTTTCTTTTTATCCAATTGACGGAATTGCGCGAGCAGCAGCAGCGCTGCCAGACACAGAATGCCTCCGGATACATAAGGAAGCCTCAAATCCAGTGTAAACAGGAACGTTCCCGCCAGCGGCCCAGCAATACGCCCCAAGCTGTCCATCGACGAGCTTAGGCCAGAGGCAACGCCCTGCCCAACTGTCGTCTTCTGAGTAATTAATGACGTTACACAAGGGCGAATGAGCGCATTGCCGATGCCGAACACGGCCAAGGAAAGGGTTGCCCACCAAAGCGAATGCGCAGCGAGCAGCATGAAAAAGCCGATGCTCGATATAACTAGCCCGATGGCAATGTATTTGCCCTCTTCGCCAGCTTTGATCCTTCTGCGCACGACACCACCTTGAATTAAAGCCCCGACAAAGCCGCAGACGAAAAATAAAATCCCAACCTGCAGCGGCGTTACATCAAAGCGCCTCATGCCGAAAAACTGCAAGGTCGCTTCTAATCCCGCCAGTGTAAAGGTAACGAAAAACGCAAGTATGTACAAATATTTAAGCGGCCCGGTAAATGCTTTCCAGCGCGACTCTCGGCGGCTCGCCCCGCTGCGGCGCTGCTCCGGTGTCAGCGATTCCTTGAGCTTGGCCCATGCAAGAATGAAAGTAATCAGCGCAAGGATGGAAGCTGCATAAAACGGCATCTCCAGCGACACGAGGCTCAGCAGACCGCCAAATCCCGGCCCAATCGTAAAACCGAGGCCGATTGACATGCCAACCAGTCCCATGCCCTTGGTGCGCTCCTCGGGCGTTGTAATATCCGCTACGTAAGCAACAATAACCGAAGTCACTGCACCGGAAAATAACCCTCCCAGCACACGGGACAAATACATCAGCGTCAAATTGCCCGACGACAAGCCGAATAATACAAAGCTTAAAGCGAAGCCAAGTACGCCAATGAGAATGATAGGCCGTCTGCCGATTCGGTCAGACAAGCTTCCCCAAACTGGCGACAGCACAAACGATACGGCCGAATACACCGCGAGCATCAAACCCGTATGCGCCTCAGCGCCAAGCGGATCTGCTGCTTTAATAATTTCGGGCATGACCGGGATAATAATCCCGAAGCCAATAAATGTTGTCATTAAGGTAGCCATTACAATTAACAAGCGTCTGTCCATTAAGCTCATCCCCTCCACACGTTATGTTATCATAACTGGCTGTTTTCTGGTAATGAACAAATGGAGAACAAATAGGACGAGCAGCATTGCACCGCTTACTAAAAATGGTGCCTGATGCCCGAATGTATCCCACAGCTTGCCGGACAAAATCGTGCCCAGCACCATGCCGGAGCCTTCGATCGTCAGGAAAAAGCCCCATACTGCACCTCGCTCTTCTTTCGGAATCGCTTGAGCAATTAAAGCATTCCATGCCGGGATGATGCAGGCATAGCCAAGTCCTACAATCGCCACAATAACCAGCACCAGCGGCAGTGAACGAGTCATGCCTAGCAGCGGCAGCGAGATCGCGGCGAGGAGAAAGCCGACATGCAAAAACCATTTTGTCCCGAGCCGGTCGACAAACTTCCCGACTGGGATTAGCCCCAGCACTGTAATGGCGCCGCCCGCGATAAGAAACCAGCTGTACTGGGCAGGCGTCAGATGGAGCACTGAACGCGCGAACAGCGTTAAGATCGGCGTCAACAGCCCCAGCGAGAAGTTCTGCACAAACATTGCCGGATAAAGCAGCTTGCTGGCATGAAGCGACTTGCCCACCTTGGCAAAATAACGGCTGGCCCGAACTTTGAGCGGCTCTCTTGCAGCATCACTTGTGTTCGCTGCATGCGAATCCGTCTGCGCCGCAGCCTCTTCCGCTGCGCCTGAACGCTGCTTCATGCGCCCGCGACCGGGCAGAAACATCGTCGTCAGGACAACGACGATCATGCCGCCAATAATGAGGCGGAACGCTGCCGTATACGAGCTGGACAGCAGAAAATTAATCGCAATCGGCCCCGCGCCCACGCCAACCAGCCAAGCGACATAGACGACACTCATCGCCCGGCCGCTCGCTTCCTCTCCAGCCTCCTCTGTTGCTCCTGTAATGACGCAAGGCCATAGCGGGGACGACCCGATGCCAAGCAGCAGGCAAGCAACTACAATCCAGCTCGTATGATGCACGAAAGCGACAAGCAAAACAGAGGTGAACGTCAGCACAATACCCGCAAGCATTACGGAGCGGTAGCCCAAACGGTCAATAAGCCAGCCAATCGGGCTGCGGAACAAATTATCGCCAATATATTGCAGCGCCAGCGCCCAGCCAATCGCATAGGCAGATAAACCCAGCACCGTACCCATGTACACTGGCAAAATGGAGATGAGCAGCGCGCCCTTTACAAATTCAATAATAAACATAATAATCAGCAGCTGAATAATAAAAGGAGAGCGCCAAATAACGACGCCGGATGGCTTTATGCCCCTATGTTCTTTCATTAAATATCGAGCCTCCGTTTCTGCTGCAAGCAAGCGATCCAGGTGAAACGGCTCGCGCTGTCCTTTGGCAGCGCGGCGCGTTTCATTCCGAGAAATATAGAGAAAGGATTGCGCAATGCTATACTTTCCTATATTTCAAGCGCAAACGGCTGTCGCCGTCCTTTGGCGGCAAAGCACCGTTTCGCGTAGAAATATAGAGAAAGTACCGCGTAATGCTATACTTTCCTATATTTCAAGCGCAAACGGCTGTCGCCGTCCTTTGGCGGCAAAGCACCGTTTCGCGTAGAAATATAGAGAAAGTACCGCGCAATGCTATACTTTC
>NZ_JBXENV010000028.1:0-30774 GCF_059383755.1 Paenibacillus sp. JT22N15
ACTTTCCTATATTTCAAGCGCAAACGGCTGTCGCCGTCCTTTGGCGGCAAAGCACCGTTTCGCGTAGAAATATAGAGAAAGTACCGCGCAATGCTATACTTTCCTATATTTTTAAAAAAAGCTTCTTGCATTCCGACTTGTTTTTGCTATACTCAACCTTGTTTGTATTTTAACTAGAGAGGCAGGGATGAAAGCGATGGATCATAACAAAACCCCGCTCTTCAGCGCATTACGCCGCCATGCGGAACAGAATCCAACCCAATTTCATATTCCAGGACATAAGAAAGGGTTAGGCAGCGATGCCGAATTTCGTGCATTTATCGGCGATAACGCGTTATCGATCGATTTAATAAATATAGCTCCGCTGGATGACTTGCATCAGCCAACCGGCGTTATTGAGGAAGCCCAGAAGCTTGCAGCCGATGCTTTCGGCGCAGATTATACTTATTTTTCCGTGCAAGGAACGAGCGGTGCCATTATTACGATGATTATGAGCGTCTGTCTTCCCGGCGATAAAATCATCGTTCCGCGCAATGTGCATAAGTCCATTATGGCAGCGATTATTTTTGCAGGTGCCCGTCCGATCTTTATCTCACCCGTGCGTGACGAAAATCTCGGCATTGATCACGGCATTACGACACGCGCTGTCAAACGCGCGCTGGACAAGCACCCCGATGCGAAAGCAGTGCTTGTTATCAACCCGACGTATTATGGCGTATGCGCCGACCTGAAGGAGATCGTCGATCTCGTGCATACGTTCGATATTCCGGTTCTCGTAGATGAGGCGCACGGCGTACTCATTCATTTCAATGAAAAGCTTCCGATGTCTGCGATGCAGGCTGGCGCAGATATGGCAGCGACGAGCGTTCATAAGCTGGGCGGCTCGATGACGCAAAGCTCCGTGCTGAACGTGCGCGGCGGGCGGGTTAATCCCCACCGCATTCAGACGATTATCAGCATGCTGACGACAACGTCGACATCCTATATTTTGCTGTCATCGCTCGATACGTCGCGCCGCAATTTGGCTTTGAACGGTCACAAGCTGGCTGAACAAGCGATTGAGCTTGCCCAATATGCGCGCAAGACCATTAATGAAATCCCAGGCTTGTACTGCTTTGGACGGGAAATTTTAGGTGGCGAAGCTACCTTTGATCTCGACCCAACCAAGGTCGCTATTCATGTCCGTCATCTCGGCATTACCGGCTATGAGACGGAAAACTGGCTTCGTGACCATTTCAACCTCGAAATTGAAATGAGCGATATGTATAACATTCTTTGCCTTGTTACGCCTGGTGATACATCCGATTCGATAGAAAAATTGCTGGAGGCGCTGCGTGCGCTGTCGGACAGCTTCCATGAAGGCGCCGAGGCTCGTGAACTCGTTGTCAAAATCCCGGATATTCCCCAGCTGTCGCTCTCGCCGCGCGATGCTTTCTACGGACAGACCGAGGTCGTTCCGTTCAAAGAGTCGGCTGGCCGAATTATCGCCGAGTTTATTTATGTTTACCCACCTGGCATCCCTATTCTACTTCCAGGCGAGGTTATTTCCCAGAAAAATATCGACTACATCGTCGAGCATGTTGAAGTTGGCCTCCCCGTTAAAGGTCCGGAGGACCGCAACGTAGAATTCGTTAAAGTCATTTTCGAGGAAACGGCTATTTCCTAGACATCGTTATATTTCAAGGTGAAACAGCTGACGCCGTCCTTTGGCGGAGCGGAGCGTTTCATTCCGAGAAATATCCTTTCCTATATTTGAACAAAAGACACCTGCTGTCCCAGGAGCATTCGCCCTTGGTGACGCAGGTGTCTTTTGCATGCAAAGCTTAGCTGCATGATGGCTTGGTAGAGCAGCGTAAAGAGCGAGAAATCTACTCTTCTTTTGCCGCGTTTTCAGTAACGGCGATTTCTTCATAAATCTTCGTTACGCGATCCCATTCTTCATCGTCTTCGATACCAACGAGGAATGCCTCGTCGTTCTCTTCCTCGATGCGGAAAATAACGCCGTCTGCTTCAGGATCATTGCGATCCAACAATACCGCATAAGCGTTGTTTTCGGATTCAAACGTATAAACCATGACCATTTCGCGTTCTTGGCCCTCATCGTCCGTTACAATAAATACACTTTCTTCATGTTCATGGTCTTCTCCGCAACCGCAATCTGCGCCATGATTATGCTCAGTCATTGTTTTACCCCATTTCAGTCAATTATCCATACCTGTGTATCGTACCATGAGTCCTAGCAGCGGTCAAACAAGCGTAAACGGCTGTCGCCGTCATCCGGAGGCAAAGCTACCGTTTCGAGGGTGAAATATAAGAAATTATAAGCTTGAAACTAATAATTTCTTATATTTCGAAAAAGCCCGCGTTTCCTCCACTTGGAAGAAACGCGGGCCATTGCCGTTATTGCGAAGAAATCAGCTTCTCCGAGACGAGCGTCCAATCGTCGGACGAGCTCATTTTCAGGAAAAATCTCACCGCATATTTTCCCGAATACTCGAAGTTATACTTCATGTCTTCCGTCCGATACCAGAAGTTATCCTTCGTAATCTTATCGGTCTGTGTCTGAATAACCTTCTCGCTGCCATACGGATCAAATATAGATACTTTAACCGCGGCAATATCCGTCTTCAAATTGTCGACCTGCGACAATACGCTGAACGTATATGAGTTGCCCTTCGTCACATTGCCAAACAGCTTGCTATCCTGCATAAGTACAATATGTACATTCGGTCTCGTTAAGGTTGCCTTCTTATTCTGCCCATCCCAATTGACGATAGTTTGCAGGCTATTGGCTATTTCCCGAATCGGCAGGTAAGTCTTGCCATCCACCATAATGCCGCCATCTTCAAGCTCGCTGCCATTCAGGAGAACCTTAACAGTCTGCGATGCCGCATTGGCAATCATTAAGGTACTGCTGCATAAAAAAAGCGCCAGCAGCAAAACCGCTACTTTTCTGAATTTCATAGATGAGTACCCTCCATCCGCTTTGTCTGGATATATGGTTATACTCTTCAAAATGAATAGAGTTGCGCTGTTACAGAAACTTTTTCAGCCTTGTACCAGCGCTATATTTTGTCTCCAGCATAGGCGGGTGCTCTCCCTTTTTTCAGACGATCATTTACAGGGATTTAAGCAGCATGCCCGTGCGAAAAAAATTGTAGAAATGTGCGGTTGCCTGGGAAATATTCGGGTTAATGATACGTACGGGTGAGCACGCAAGGAACCCCTTTTCCAACTGCGCCCGGCTCAGACATTCGGTCCAAATACGCGAGTCCCCTTGCACAAGGTGTCGGACACACTTCGCAGACTGGGGATAGCACCAATTTGTAGTGGTACTGTTTCCGTTCACCTGACGGTTGTTTCTTCTTAACGTTTTTGCCTTTTCCTTTGCTCATTGATGCTCTGTCCTCCCTGCCGGTTCTTGCTCATGCATTATATGTAGCTACCCAGCAAAGGGTATCTCTATTTGTCAGTTTGCCATTCATTTGATACATTGGATGTAGCGAGATGATTTCTATGACGGGGGTGTTCCAATGAATATACAAATGATCGGAACTGGGAGTGCTTTTGCCAAGAAATATGATAATAACAATGCGTTAATTGAGGTGCCTGGATACAAGCTGCTGGTCGATTGCGGCATTACGCTGCCTAAGGCGCTGCACGAGACGAATCGTTCGTTCGATGAGCTGGATGCTGTGCTGATCAGCCATATTCATGGCGACCATGTGGGCGGGCTGGAGGAATATGCTTTTCAGATGATGTTTCTCTATGGAAAAAAGCCGGTGCTGTACATCGCCTCCTCGCTAGTAGAGCCGCTGTGGGAGCAGACGCTGCGCGGCGGGCTGACGCAGGGACCGCTTCAATCCATTAATGACTTCTTTGAAGTGAGACGGCTCGAGGAAGGCGTAGAGCATGAGCTGCATCCGGGCTTGAAGGTGAAGCTGCTTCAAACCGAGCATATTGTGGGGAAAGACAGCTATTCGTTTATTTTCAATCAGCAATTTTTTTATTCGGCAGATATGAAATTCAGTCAAGCGTTGCTGGAGCAGCTTGTTGAGGATGGCGTCGATACGATTTTTCACGACTGCCAGCTAATTGCGCCCGGTGTTGTACATGCCTGTCTCGACGAGCTGCTGACACTGCCAGAGCTGCTGCAGGAGAAGGTGTGGCTCATGCATTACGGGGATACGATGGAAAATTACATAGGCCATACGGGGAAAATGCGCTTCGTTCAGCAGCGTGAGATTTATACGGTGTAGGTACGAGTCGCAGAAATGATCAGCAACCATAACAAAAAGAGCCTGACGCTTTTTCGCGTCAGGCTCTTCTTGCTGCTGGCTATGCTTAGCTCAGGCTTGCCGTTTAAAACATCGGAAGCTGGTCCAAATTGTTTGTAGGATCGCCGTCCGCGTCGCCACGGATATACGTTTCACCATCTCTGCCTTTGAAAGCATTCACACCAGCGATCTGCCCTGCCTGCACCTCTTGCAGCGCCGTCTGGTAATCCAGTACACGGCCCGATGATGTTTTAAAACTCGTCAGGTCACCGTCGCCATTTTTCTGTACCGCTACAATATGTTCTCTTTCCCCGCCAGTCATTTCATTTGTGCTCATTCAAAGCTCGCCTCCTTCGGATTGTGAGCGGCAATTACCGCCCGCCACTCGGCATTCAATCGATAGGATGCGTAGCTTTTGAAAATTTTATACGGCATGATGCAAATATTAATCAGAAACAAAAAAGACCGAAAACCCTTGTTATAAAAGGATTCTCGGACCTTCTTTACTGTATGATCTGTAGTGGGCTCGAACCACTGACCCCTACCCTGTCAAGATAGTGACAAGGTATTACCATAGCTTCCTTTGACCTCCTAGAGCTTGCTGGCATTGCATTTCCCTCATTTGTTAATAGTCTTTGTCTTCCTGTTCCCACCCCTACTTTTCACTATTGCGGCACCAACTTTCGCGCCAATTTTTTAATGGTGTGATGCCTTGATATTAAAGGGAAAATAGTGATTATTGGGGTGGGCCTCCTATATTAAAATTTAGCCTCTCCTTCCATCCATCTAAGGAATACACTTTTCGAAACTTTCTTCATTCTCCCGATCCTCAATACATGGTATTGTCCCGAGTTCATCAAATCGTAAGTTTGCCTCTCGCCAATCCCGAGTAACTTTTGTATGTCGGATGCCACTAGCACGGATGGATATTGTTCTGTGCTTGTATATTCTTCTGGCATAGTATAAACGCCCCTTTCAAAATAATGTACCTTCCCAGCCTTTTGACACTTTTTCATGAGCTCTCTTTATATAGGTTGAAACACTACTTTCGGAGAGTTTGAGCATCCGTGCAATCTGTTGATGCGGTATCGCATGCCCATGAGCCATTACATAACATTCACGCTCCTGTGGGCTTAATCTCCAATACTTCCTCCAGCGCCTTTTTCTCATCCTCAGTGAGTGACGATCCGCTCCGACTATTAACCGGATTCGCAAAGCTCTGCATAATCATCGGGTCCAGCAGCACGGTATTTTGATACACGCTGCGCCGCTCAATGCCCCTGCGCGTACCTGGCTGCTCGCCTCCAGTAGCTCGGGATTGTCGTGTATGTTGCCGATGACCTCTATTGACTCTCTGTCGACCACATAAAACCCCAACCCAATTCGATGACATAATCTCTTTTACAATGCGGGCATGTGACGATATCGCCAATTCCAAACTCTTCTGGCACTGTCGTTCCCTCCCATGTATTTCTGTATTCTTCAATCCATTTCGGAAGGCTGATTCTATAGGCTTTTTTTCGCATCTAGATCATAATGATTTTTTATCGAGAACAGAATATTTATTTTCCCCGTAGGGAAACATATACTCGTGATAAATTCAAAACAAGGAGCGATTAATGTAATGAAAAAATTATTCCCGTTGCTATTCACCTTAGTAATTCTGTCATCTGCACTGTCTATTCCTGCCTTTGCGCAAGGAACGCCAAGCCTTTCCCATGCAACAAACAACAGCCAGATGAACAGCTATGGAACAAACAATAATACAGAAGGTAACACAAATCTTAACGCGAACAACTACCGAACAAATGCCACGACTGATGATAATGATTTTGATTGGGGCTGGCTCGGATTGCTTGGCTTGGCCGGACTGTTTGGTTTAAGAAGCCGTGATCGGGAACGCACCTAAAAAATTAACCAAATAATTTTTCCAAAAACCCCTGCTTAAAACCAGGGGTTCTGTATGTTTGGCAGCCTCAGCTAGAAGTAATTTCAAAAATCAAAATATACGCAGAATTGCATATTTATCTGATCTCTGAGCAAATTAATTCAGTAAAAATCAAGGAATGAAAAGGAGCAAATTAAATGGGCATTTTAAGCGGTAATCCAAAAGACGAACCTATGCACTATGGTGAAATCTACGGTGTGTGGCAAGCTTCAATGGTAGCAAAAGGAATCGTGTCATGTTACCAAGCGTTCATGAACCATGCCGGCGACAAGGACCTCAAGAAAATCTTGGATGCACTTATCGACCAAGCGAAGCTTGAGATCAGAGAACTGGACGAATTACTTACTAACAATGGGATTGCGCCTGCTCCTTTATTAGCGGAAAGACCACCAGTTAAACTTGAGGATATCCCAGTTGGTGCGAGATTCACTGATCCCGAGATTGCTGCTGCTATCTCCGCAGACACGGCTGCAGGAATCGTTGCATGCAGCCAAGCTATGACGCAATCGTTAAGGGAAGATATTGGTGCATTATTCGCTAAATATCATCTCTCGAAGACAGGTATTGCTGTTCGTATTTTGGAAATGAATAAAGAAAAAGGTTGGTTAATTCCCCCTCCGCTCCAATTAAAAAGACCTGAGCCAGTAAATGCTTAATTTTATCGATCCTGCTTTCATAAAGCAGGATCTTTCTTTTCAGATAAATGGTCATTTCCGTGGACTTCATAGCCCTGCGGGAATACTTTTTTCGCATATCCATGAACGTCATTCGTTTTAACCGTGCCCGACTTTACGTTTATATGCATGTGGGCTTTGCTCGCTACGTCTCTAATCCACGCCGCATTTTCGAATATTTCCTTGTCACTCATATCCGTGATGCGATCTAACTTTTTCAAAGTTTCCTGCCTGTTCATCTGTCGTTCCCTCCCATTTGTCACCTCACTTAGGGCGTTAACATACATTGTTATTGCCTACACACTTGAAAAGGATGGTAACGATTTGGATAATAGGATGGCATGGGAACATCATTTGAAATTAGCCTCTACGTATAAGATGCTTGCTGATAAATATGAATATATAGATCATCCGTTACACGTTTACTATGGAGGCGAATATAGAAAACATCTAAGTGAAGTTGAAAAGCATTTCCTTGCTATGCATCAGATGCACCCTTCTTGAGCGGCCAATAATGGCTGCTTTTCTTTTTTTACCCTCCTCTATGCACTTCATTATTCATTGTGTTGTATCGTTGAGTTGGCGGTAATTCTCGAATTCTCCGCCCTCACCTTCGCATACCGGACATTCAAATGCTGTATTGTCCAGTTCGTACAAAACGCCTGCTCCGTCGCATAAAAGGCAGTTCACAAATTTATTGCCTTCCGTCATGATCAGCCCGCCTAGTACCTGTTAGCCTTACTCTCGCCTGAACTGATTATAAAAATGACTCGCTGGCATCGTATGCTTGTCCGTGTCGTAATCGGTACGTCGGTAATGGATATCGCCGTCTACGTCCTCGTACATCGCGAATACCAGCTCGACGTCAGATATGCTCTCGAAAAAGTAATATAGCTTCTGTCGGATGTAGATTTTACGGCCCATCAGTATCCTTTAGCTTGATCATCCCAATTCCAAAGCCCCTGCTGCCCCTTGGCTGCTATCGGCCCTGCAAGCCGCCGAACCTCTGTAAGCTCCCATGCGTAACGGCCTTCCTCATACCAACCAAAATTGACTTCTGGCTTCCAGCATGAATTGCTAGTGCCCCCCGATGCTTCGTCGGCCAACCGCGCGTTTCGTATTGCTTGGCACCAATCGCGATTAGTGTCGCCCATGGCTGTATGATCGTAATAGCTTTCATTTTGTGCTCCACCTCCACAGCTAAAACCCCAATTTTACCCAATATATCAAATGCACAATCGAATCAATTAAACTTTGAATATAATAGATTAATTGACGGAAAGGAGATGATTTGAATGGGATACGAATATGCCAAAAAGAAAAAGGTTAAAGTTATATTTGTTAAACCTGGTCAAAAAATTCTTATTATCGGAAAGAAGCATTGGAAAAAGAAACCTCATTGCTAAGCTTGTGGAGTGCTTGCTCATACAAGCGCTCTTACATACTCGATCCGGACTATCATTTTAAGCTTGCTCCTTTCCCCTCTATAGGGGGTTATAATTGCAGCATCTGCTGAACGTTAGCCGTCCGGCGTTCAGCTATTTCCACGTATTGCGGCCCGATCTCGATGATCGTACATTTTCGCCTGTGTTTATGCACCACTTCTAAACTCGTGCCACTCCCGCCGAATGGATCAAATACCTTGTCGCCAACCGAGCTGCCTGTTCCACACGGAGCGTTTATTCCGGAAGCCAAAATACTTCACATCTACTCTATCTTCTCTATGCTGCTTGCTCTTACCAGGCACGTCTCCTTCATTAACCTTTCGAGCAAAACTGTATGCCGCACCTACTGCCTTCATGGTCCCGTTCGTTTTGGCGCCTCCGTTTGCGCGATTTGATCCAGCTTGCCCCTCGAAATCCTGTGACAATCCCACAATGCTAGATGCTGCCATTGGTTCCTTAATCGCTTCGGCGTTGTAGTAATATTTTTCCGATTTTGACATGAGGAACACGTATTCATGAGCCTTTGTAGGGCGATCCCTGACGCTCTCCGGCATGCAGTTAGGCTTATGCCAAATGTTGTCCATTCTGAGATACCAGCCGTCTGCTTGGAGCGCGAATGCCACACTTCACGGTATGCCTATTAAATCTTTTGGCTTAATACCCTTATTAACAGAAACTCGGCAGCGCGAGCCGCCCTTTTTGGGATTTGCTGGGTCTGGCCAATTCTGATCGGCGCTATTAGGCCTAGATGCATAACTATCACCGTAATTAAGCCACAGTGTCCCATCGTCCCGCAACAGGCGCCATACTTCCCGAAATACATGCACCGTATGAGCCACAAACATTTCCGGCGTAGGATCCAGCCCTAGACAACCGCGCCATGCTGGTACTGGTACCGTCACCGCAGGCAAGCCGGGCATGGGAGTATAAGTCACTTCCGGCCAATCGCTCGGCGGTATACCATAATCCCGCAGCCCCCAATACGGAGGCGACGTGACGCATACCTGAAACTGCCCTGCCTCCATAACAGGCACAACAATGATGTTGTCGCCCTGTATGATCATTGCTTGTCCTCCTCTCTGTATGGAGCTATAGCCCCGTGCTGCAGGTCGTTTTTACTACCCATGATGCAAAACACGCACGACAAACGCTCATTGCCAACAGCGTAAGCCCAGAAAGGCTTTTGTCCAGCATCCGCAATTGCTTGGAATACCTCTGCTGTCTTCCATTCGAAAATCGGCATCCAGTCCCACACGTCGCGGTGTCCACAGCTCTCAGCAGCGTTATAGCGGAACGGCTCCTTCTTCGCTCTGGCCGTTGATTCAGCAGCCCGAATACCCATGCAGTTGACGGCGATTTTAAGACCACGGTCCTTGAGATAGTGCCTGATAAACTTCATAATCGGCGCCCGTTTTAAATCGCTGGTACATTGCCTGTGTTTAGCTGACGGCCACATACCGCGGGCATCGACCATTTCAAGAAAATCTTTATTTGCTTTAACTACAAATACCTCATGGCTTGTGTTTTCAAGGATATGATCTTGAACCCCCTGCCACTCCACGCAGCCCAGATCAGCATGGACCACGACAATCTGATGGGCAGGAACTATGACCTTTAGGTGGTCGTACATGGCTTGACTATCCTTACCGCCGCTATGGCTGCAGAAGAATATTGCTCCTTCGTCGATTAAAGCCTGAATTACCAAAACTCTCACCTCGTTTCTATGCTGTATGGAGCTATAGGGCTTAAAACAATCTAGCTACACTTCTGGAGCGATGCCCCTTATATTGGTGTTTTGAACAAACACATTATTTTTTCAGGCTTGGTAAGAATAAGAAAGAACGACCAAATACAAGGAGTGATAAAATGCCAAAGGTAGACGTCGATGTACCAGGTGTACCTGGAGTTTATGTCGAATTTGAAGGTGACGTCGAAGAGGTTAAGGCTTCATTGTTCGTTTTAGGACAGGAGGTTGGTCATAGAACAATCAATGTTGATCCAACTCGTAGTGATGGATATAGCTATTACAGTGAAGAGTCGGGAGCACCCGGCGGTTTTAATTTAAAATTAGAAGTATGGGTGCATTGGGCAACACGCGTATTGACCCTTGTTGTTTTGTATAAAAGCCCTCTGGGAAAAGGAAAAACAGAAAATAGAACGACATGGTAAGCAATCCTAATCGTTTTAAACCCAATTTCCGAGTCTGTAAAATATTCTGTGTAAACTCTCAAACCCGATTACAATAGAAGAAAGGCTGGTTTGAGAGGATGGCACCGATGGCGAGATTCAATAAGGAACAAGTGAAGGCATTTGTGAAGGAAAACAACCTCAAAACGAGGGAAGATGTGCAGTCGGCCTTGAAGGAGCTATTTGCAGAGACGCTGCAATCCATGCTAGAGGCTGAGCTCGACACGGAGCTGGGCTATGAGAAGCATGATGTGAAAAGCAAAGCGACACGTAATAGCCGTACCGGGAAAACGAAAAAGACGGTAACGAGCGAGTACCGCGAAATGGAGATAGCCGTGCCTCGTGGTCGTCATGGTGAGTTTGAGCCCGTTATTGTAAAGAAGCATCAGTCCACCGTCACCGGTATTGAAGACCAAATCATCGCGATGTACGCGAAAGGTGTCAGTACGAGGGATATTCAAGATCACCTCCATCATTTGTACGGAATAGACGTCTCACCAACCATGATTTCAAACGTGACGAACAAAATCGTCCCCCTCATTAAAGAATGGCAGAATCGGCCGCTGCAAGGCATCTACGCAGTCGTATTTATGGATGCGATTCATTACAAAGTGAAGCAAGACGGCGCCATTGTGAATAAGGCAGCCTACATGGTCATTGGCATCGATTTAGATGACAACAAGGACGTATTAGGCATGTGGATTGGGGAGCACGAGTCCGCTAAATTTTGGCTCAGTGTATTAAACGAGCTTAAAAACCGTGGTGTACAGGACACTCTGATCACCTGTGTGGATAACCTCACAGGCTTCTCCCAGGCCATCTCCGCCTGCTATCCGAACACCGAGATTCAGAAATGCATCATTCACCAAATCCGTAACTCCATCCGTTACGTCTCCTACAAGGATCTAAAAAATGATGTCAGTTACAATATTTATATCAGTCTCCAATTTTGAAACTGATTCTTTTTTCGTTTCACTCATACATGCTTTTCTCCTCTCTCTTACATTCGTCCCATTACTACCTAGAAGACCAAGTATTTCGAGTATCAACACTTAAATCATCTGCCGCCGCTGCAACGGTGGCTTTTTCATTGCTATCTGACATAATGAATGTTCCTCCTCTTATGATTACTATGGTTTGTAGTTATCTTCTTGTTCCCGCTTCCAATCATCCTCTCTTAACGTCAATGTTTCATCCGCTTTCATACTAAGACTTTCTCGGAGTCTCCGTTCAGCTGCCGCCACTTCTTCCGAAATGATTGTTTTTATGGATAACTCAATTGAAATACCCAGCTTACAGCCCCCTAAATCGTATTTTAAATACATTTTATAGGCAAAAAAATAAGCACACCTTTACATCCTATTTTAAATACAGTATTATGAGTTTGTCGTATTAATAATACTGTTTTATAGATCAGGAAATAAGACTCTCGGCTCGCCTTTTAGTCGGTCGCAAATTCTATTCATTAGTTTAACACTTGGATTTACACGACCGTATTCTAAGCTTCGGATATGATCAACATGTACTGATAACTCAGAAGCCAGTGCTTCTTGAGTCAACCCCTCATCAACCCTAGCTTTTTTGAGTTCGACTCTTTTCAATTTGTCACCACCTTGTTTATTCGTTGTGATCATCATGCATTGTATTTAAAATACAGTCAACAGTATTTTTAATACAATTTATTTCGGAAGGATGTAAAGTTATTATGTCACTAGGAAGCCGTATTAAAGTTCTAAGAAAATCCCTCAATCTTACACAAAAACAAATTGCGGATAAGTTAGGGATGGGCAATTCCAATTTCGGGCACATCGAAAATGACAGAGTAACGCCTACTAGCAAAGATTTAGACACCCTAGCGGAAATTCTCGGGACTTCTACGGATTACCTTTTAGGACGCGAGGAACAAATTCAAGCCCCTTCTTGGGCAACAGAAAACGACATTTTTGATTTAAAAAGGTTGTTAGAAGCTGATGGTGAAGTGCTATTTGATGGCGCGCCAATAAGTAAGGAAGACAAACTTAAAGCAAAAGAATTTCTAACAGTTCTTTTTTGGGAAAGTAAGAAGAAGCAAAATAAATAGCAAAAAAAATGCATAACACTCTATGATCTTGCGCTTCCACCGCTGCGAGGCGGTTTCTTATAGACAAAAAAGAACATACGTTCTGTTTAGGGGAATGAAATGCCAAAAGGTAGCATCGAAAAGAGAGGAGAAAACACTTGGAGATTACGAGTCGATTTATTAAATTTCACGGGCTACGACACAGTTCAGGTACTCTAATTTTAGAAGATGGCGAAGATGATGCAGCTAACTTTGATTCCCTTCTCATTGCGATTCAGCGTAGACTAGGGCATGCCAGGTTATCGACCTCAGCTGACACTTACATGCATATCACCAAAAAAGTTAGACAACGCACAGCGAATAAATTCGATAAATTTTCTAGAAAAAGTACACAAGATTGATCCTGAATAGTCTTATAAAATCAATTAGCAAAGAATCCGTCCCCAGAATGTCCCCAGATCGCTTTTCACTGACAGTAAGCAAAAAATTGAAAAAACCCAAGAAACCATATATAATGCGGCTTCTCAGGCTTTTTCTTTGTATGATCTGTAGTGGGCTCGAACCACTGACCCCTACCCTGTCAAGATAGTGCTCTCCCAGCTGAGCTAACAGATCGTATATTAGCGACGTTTATTAATATACCAAGCTTGAGCGGAAAAGTCAACCATTTTGCTATTATTTTTTTTGAGCTTCAAAAAAAGCTTCGTCCTCCAATCAACCGGAGAATGAAGCTTTTTGTTTTCAGCCTATGCTCCATTTCAGCTCGGGAATTGAACATTTCCCGGAACTATATAAGCGCCTGATGTACCGTTTGCTGGAAGTGCGGGAATCGTATCCAGAACCGCTTTCCCGCGAATATCGGTTATCCGAACCTGCAGCGGGCTTGTCCCCATGTTCGTGCCCAAGAAATGGTTATAGTCCATTTTCTCCAGATTGATCCACGCGCCAGCCTTCTTATATTCCATTTTCATGACCGGATAAAAATGATTGCGCACTTGAATCGCCGCCCACCACTGGCTGCTGCCTTCCTTCACCCGGTATGAAAAATTTCCGGTTATCGGCGCTTTCACGACTTTCCATGAAATATTGATTGTGCCTGCCGACATTTCCCCAATTTTAGCAAAAGCGTTTGGCGACAAGTCAAGCGCTCCCGGAGCGCCTTCCGGGTATAAATCGGTGACATAGACGACCGTTTTGCCCTTAGGCCCCGTAACCTCCAAGTAAGCGCCCGCAAGCGCCGCTTTGACCCCATTGTAATTCATATCAGTCGGATTTAAGGCCGTAATTTCCATATTCGGATTAATCGGATCAAGCAGTACTGCACCGCCCGAATATCCTGAGCCTGTATACGTCGCATAGCTTGTACGCACATCGTTCCAAGCTGCAAACGCCTGCACCGCCGGGTACAAAACGAACATCGCAAGACAAACGATTCCAAATTTGACTACACCGTGCTTTTTTTTCATAACAGAAACCTCCTCCACATTTTTGAAACCCTAAATCTACCAGTAGAGTCCATTCTAAGTGGTGAGGAGGAATATTTGCTAGCACTTTCGATACTTCTTTTCTAGCATTTTAATGACATTTCCCAACAAAACTAGACTTTATTCGTCAAAAACAAGGAGCATCTGCCGCTTCGGCTAGCTTGCGTTATTGTTCACCTTCATAATATCCATGAACGGAATTTTAGTAATTTCTTCACCTTTTGCTACGTGCACCAGCCTCGTCCGGGAATCCATTTTTACAATGAGTCCCGACACAGGCTCTTCCCAGTTCCACACCTCAAAAAGCAGCTCAATCCCCTCTTGATACGCTTCAACCAGGCGCTCTCCGAGCTCCTCCAATTCAAACTCATCCCTTGTCGGGCGCTTTGGTTTCTTTGCCATTACTTCCGTCTCCATTCTATGTTTTAGTACATGACCTTCATTTAACTCATGCCTTTTTCAACCCATCTTTAAATCATACCCTTTCTTCAAAGCATTTGTCATGGAGATTATGAAATTAGGCAAAAAAACATCCCCCTGCCATAACATGGCAAGGGGACGCTTCTTCTCTATTTTTAACTTAGAACGCATGGTTAAGGAAATACTGATTAGGTCAGGATGGAACTAAGCCGCTTCTATTACCACATACAGGAGCAAATGATGATAACCAATAGAATGAACAGTACAAGAATAGCGCCTGGGCTTGTGAAAGCACCGCCTACTTTATTTCCGCAGCCACCGTATCCTGGACCTACTCCTACATTTCCTACTTCATATCCCATTTCGTTGCTCATCTCCTTTTTTTAAGGTACACAGCATCATATGGTCAAAAGCCAAAAAGGGTTGGGCTTTCAGGCAAAATGGGTATTTGCCTCGATGGACGGGTGCCGCTGCTTCTTTTTTTAATTTTCCGTTTACATTACGTTCATTCCCAGATAACTAAACAGGTGCATACTGACTTTAAGCAGGAGGTGATTCACCCATGTATTATGAAGAAGATCGCGTACCGTTCGATGCGCCAGATGAAGTCATTGTCAAAGAGGAGAAAAAAGAATAAGGAAACGCCAAGGCTTCCCGGACACAATGGGAGCTTTTTTTATTTTATTTTCAGCTTCGTTTCAGTGCAGTTTCAGATGGTTAATCCATACTAGCAACATACTCCCTTTTAATATATTTTTGGGCCCGCTTGAATAGCGGGCTACTTTTTTGCCTATTTTCAAAAAAAATGATCAGATGGCCTTGAAATATAAATTTAATGTTGTTATCAGTTGGCATTCATTTTATTTTAAGGTTGGCTGCCTATACTAATCACATGACCCCCCACTATTTATATAGTTAATCCTTGACGACTCGCCTTCCGGCGGGTTCTTTTTTTTGCTTAAAGATGCGTGCGTGAATGGCCATTTATATCATAGAAAAAAGCATTAAGCTAAAAATCAGCTTCGTTTCATTTCTATTTAAGGTGCGAGGCGCATACTGACTTTACTCTCTTTTCGACATATATGGTTGTGACCCGCAGCGATGCGGGTTATTTTTTTTGCCTAATTGTATTCATCCCTCCGCCATGCTTGCCGATAATAAAGGTGGAGGTGGTGAATAATGGATATAGCAGCATTATCAACGTCACTTAGTCAAGCATCACTCGGCACGGCTGTATCGGTTCGCATGCTGGATATTGGCCAAGACCAAATGCAAGTGCAGGCACAAGGACTTATCAAAATGATGGAGCTCAGTGTAAATCCAAATGTCGGCAGCCTACTAGATATTAAAGTATAGGATAGGCAAGTGTGGAGCGGGAAGGTCAATCCTTCCCGTTTTTTCATGTTGGACAGAAAATAGTACGCTTGCTAATTAGCCTATAAGCGAACAAATGAATCGATTTTACTTCGTTCTGCAACAATAAAAGAAATAGCAACGTCTGGGATGATATAAGAAAGCGAAAAAAATAAAGAGGTGACTGGAAATGAAGAAAAAACCACTACTGTTAACCCTTATCTTGACCATGATGATGCTGACAATCGGACAAAGTGCCTGGGCCTTCAACGATGTCAAAAATGACCCGAATGCCAAAAAAATTGAAGCGCTCCAGCAGCAAGGCATTATTTCCGGGGACAAAGACGGCAATTTCCGCCCGCAGGGCAAACTGACTTATGCAGAGGGAATCTCCATGATTATCAAAGGACTTGAGCTTAACTTCGATCATATTCGTTTCATTAAGCAGCCGCTGGCAGCCGACTATTATACGAATATTAAAGATGACAAATGGTACTCCCAAGCTTTCATCATCGCCCATTTCTACGATCTTGGTGTAGCTAAAGATGTGAAAGCAAATGACGTGATGACTCGCGAGCAATTCGCGCAGCATTTGTTCAAAGCGATTGACAATAAAGTGACTTATGCCATGATTGAAATGTATGTGATGCTTAATGATGAGGCCGATGTAAATCCAGATTTTATGGGCAATATCCAAAAGCTGCTCCTCAGCAAAATCGCAACGCTTGACGCAAAGCAAAATTTTTACCCAACGGCTTCCATTAAACGCAGTGATGCTGCGGCATGGCTGCATGATGGAATTGCATTTATGAAGGAAATGAAGGAAAATGAAGCACCTGCTACGGGAAATGAGCCAACGGATAACCCTTTCACAGATGCAAGATTGACCGTTACGCCAGTCAATGCTGAAGTCAATAAAGTG
Organism: Paenibacillus sp. JT22N15; assembly: GCF_059383755.1. NCBI lineage: Bacteria > Bacillati > Bacillota > Bacilli > Caryophanales > Paenibacillaceae > Paenibacillus > Paenibacillus sp. JT22N15. The sequence goes on from NZ_JBXENV010000028.1 coordinate 16,770, forward strand.
ACGGTAACAGCAACGGTGCCTCATCCAGGCTATGGCATTCAAATTTCCGGCATCACGTTTGATGGCGACCAAGCCACTATTAAGTTAGAGCGCACGGAGCCTAAACCCGATCAAATGTATCCCCAAGTGATTACAGAAGTACAGGTTACAACTTATGTAGATGCTAAATTCAAGCCCGTTCTTCCAACAGCCGCTAATGCCGTTTCAGGCAGCTCCGCTGCTGCTCCTGCGGGCAGCAATACGTCTGTCGCTTCCTAATAATTGAAGCTGAAGAGCTCCAGCTAAAACCATTTTAAAAAGCCGCTGAACTACGCGTAAGCCATTACGCAAGTTCAGCGGCTTTTGGTTTGTGAATGAATGCGGTTATACAGCTTGAAAAATTATAATGCCGGTATACTCCAATCGATTTCTCGCTCGCCCAGCTCGTTCAAATAACCATTTGCTTGCGAGAACGGCTTGCTGCCGAAAAATCCGCCACGGGCAGACAATGGACTAGGATGTACGGACGTAATGATTTTATGCTTGTCCGTGTCAATGAGCTCCAGCTTCTTCTGGGCGGGATTTCCCCATAAAATGAATACGACCGGACGCTCGCGTTCATTAAGCGCAGTGATGATACGGTCAGTGAAGGTTTCCCAGCCCTTCTTCTTATGCGAGTTGGCTGCGGCCGCTTCCACTGTCAGCACCGTATTTAGCAGCAGCACCCCCTGCTCTGCCCAAGCTCGCAGCGAGCCATGGGATGGAATCGGGCAGCCCAAGTCTGCATGAAGCTCCTTATATATGTTGCCCAGCGACCTTGGCACCGCAACTCCTGGCTGCACGGAGAAGCTCAGGCCATGCGCCTGGCCTTCTCCATGATAAGGATCCTGTCCTAAAATAACGACCCGCGTTCCTTCATAAGACGTGTAATTAAGCGCATTAAACACATCCTCCTGCTTCGGATAAACGGTTTTGGTGCTGTATTGCTCCGTCAAGAAAACTTCTAATTTCTTGAAGTAGGGCTGTTCAAATTCAAATTGCAGCTTAGCTGCCCAATCATTGTTCAACTGCTGAAACACCGCGTAGTCCCCTCTCTATGTATAACGTTATTTTCTCCCAAAATCTGCTTTAATTTCTCCCCATTCCTCAGTGTTCCATTTGAGCACTTTATTCGGATAGGTGTTCGTCTTGAGCCATCTCTCCGCTTCGTCTGTCAGCGCCCAAATTTTTGCTGTAGAGGCATCTCTTACGAGGGTCGATGCGACCTTCTTATTACGCAGCCAGCTGAGTGCCGTTCTGGAGTCGCTGTATACCGTTCTCTCGCTGCCCTTCTGCTTCAAATAGGCGAGTGCATGCACAACGGCGATAAATTCACCGAGATTGTTCGTACCATTCGGAATCGGCCCTACATAAAATAAAATTTCGCCTGTCTGCGTATCGACTCCCTTGTACTCCACTGGACCCGGATTGCCCCGCGTACCGACATCTACAGAGATGCTGTCATAATCGATTTCTCCGGACTCTTGCGGCTTGGAAGCCGTTTTCTTAAAACCGCCCGAGCTGCTGCTTGCGCCGCCTGCCGTGCTTTTCCCCTTGCCCCAGTGGCTGCGCCAGCCCTCCTTGAAAGCGGCCTCCGCCAGCGCCTTGGATTCAAAGGACTTATATTTCGCATCCTGAACGCCATTCACCTGCTCCTGGCATTCCTTCCATGTTGCGAATACGCCTGCTTGCTTGCCTACCCAAACGACATAATATTTTGATTTCGCCATTAGCTTGTTCTTACCACCTTTACCAAACGTCCATCCTTCTATTAAATCGAAAAATGCGGCTCCTGTCCACCCGGATGACAGAATCAAACAAGGTGAAACGGCTGTCGCCGTCCTTTGGCGGCGCGGTGCGTTTCAAAAAAAGCGACCAGCAGCGCTGATCGCTCTTCCTTGAAAATCACGTCCTTAGTCTCGGCTAGCACCAAGGAAACGCAGAATGAACAGAAACAGATTCACGAAGTCAAGATAAATGCTCACGACGATCATCGGAATGTCCTCATCGCTAAAGCCTTGACGAGTAAGACGCGAGAAGTCAAACAGCGTCCAACCGATGAAGATCAAAATACCGAAGCCGGATACCATCAGCTCTGTTGTACCCGAGAAGGGGAGGAACAAGCCGACGAGTGTCATCAGTACAAGTACAATAGTGGAAGCGAACAAGAAGCCGCCGAGGAATGAAAAATCCTGCTTCGACTTAATCGCGTAAAGCGCCGTACCGCCAAATGCAAGAATCGCAACGCCAAGACCTTGCAATACCAGTGAAGCGCCCAGCATGCTAATATAGCTCACAATGACGAAATACATCGTCAAGCCGGATACGAACATAAAGCTGTACATCAGCGTGTAGCCGATCGATTTCTTTTTTCGTAAAAAGAGCAGTGCAATCAGAAGTCCAATTTCCACTATATACAGCGGCATAGCCAGTACAGGCGGAACAACCTGACCGATTAAGAAGCCGACCAGCGATACGAGCAGTGAAAGAAATAAGACCCGAAAAACTTTCGGCAATAACAGTTGCGAAGAACGAATCGTATCCATAAAATAAGCTCCTTTACTATTAATTTAGTTTATTCTATTAGCTATTTTACACCAATTCCTTGAATAATAACACTATATGTAAGCATAGCTTTTCAAAAATCACAATGTTTATCACTTGAATATTTACAGATAAAAGAAATAAGCCGCCAGATCACAGCGATCGGCGGCTTATTGTTATTTTCAAGTAAAGATTAGGAATGCTGCCCGGGATACATCATGGGCTGAGTTTGCTGGCCGCCAACCGCCGTCTCCGAATATGTCTTTTGACACATCATATTAGAAATTCGCGGAATGTATACCATTTCCCCTGCTTTTAATTGAGCCGGGTTCACATGGGGATTGGCTTCCTCCATGATCGCATGAGGAACGTTGTATTTATGACAAACTGCCGCTAGCGTCTCCCCATGCTGGGCTTGGTGCTGAGCGTATATCATGTCGTCCGAGTTGCCTTCTCTGAAGAAAGGGAACAAAAATGGTGAAAAGAAGAAAAATGGGAACAAGAAACGGTTAGGGAAAAAAGGATGAGGGAACGGACGAAAGAAAGGACGGCCGAACCCACCACCAAAGCCACCACCAGGAACAAATGCACGATCTGTACGATCCATAACAAAACCTCCGTTTTTTTATATAGTCATTCGTCTATATAGAGTATTGTTTTGGGCGCCATTGGTGACAACTTTTTTGAAAATTTTCCAAATATGCACTAGCTCGACAGCTCCAGCCACTGCTCCAAACGCTGATCCAGCCTCGTTTGCAGCTCTTCCCGTTCCCTCCATTGCTTCTCAAGATTTTCCGTGTCGCCCATGCGATCCAATCGTTCCAGCTCGGCATCAGCTATTGCAATTTCGGCTTCAAGCTTAGCTATCTCCTGCTCCATATGCTCCAGTTTGCTTTCAGCAGGTGCCGGACTTCCATTTGAGCGTGGCTTTTCTATACCTGCACCTTTAGCTGTTCTCGCCTCTCCCTTGGCGGATGAATTTGCTTGAGCAAGCCGTTCCTCCCGCTTCGCTTTAAAATCATCATAGTTGCCAAGATAAGTGGCGACCTTTCCTTGTTCCAGCTCCCATACCCGCTTAGCCAAACGATTGATGAAATAGCGGTCATGCGAGATCGCAAGCACCGTGCCGGGGAAATCCTCCAGCGCCTCCTCCAATGCTTCGCGCGATGCGACATCCAGGTGGTTAGTCGGCTCATCTAGCAGCAGCAAATTTGGCTTGCGTCTTACAAGCAGCGCAAGCCGCAGCCGTGACCACTCTCCACCAGAAAGCGCTGCGAGCGGCTTAAATACATCCGCCCCATAAAATAAATATTTAGCCAGCACATTCCGTGCTTCGCCTTCCTCCAAGCCGCCCTCCAGCCGGAAATGCTCCAGCACCGTTTGCTTATTGCCCTTTAACGGCTCCTGCTGCGCCAAATACCCGATTTCCAAGCGCGTTCCCTGCGCCACTTGCCCGCTGTCCGCTTCCATCACCCCTAGCAGCAGCTTAAACAGCGTCGTTTTCCCGGAGCCGTTATCGCCAAGCAGCACGACTTTCTCGCCATACAGCAGGCTGCCTTCTGCCTCCCGTAAAATTATTCGTTCACCAAACTGCTTCGTCAAACCTTCAAACGAAATAACGTTGCGTCCGGAACGGTCAAGTGGCGACAGCTCGAACTCCGCTGTATTCGGCTCCAAAACGGGGCGCTTCACCATTTCCATCCGCTCTAGCGCCTTGCGCATCGACGCCGCACGCTTGAAAAACTTCTCATTGCCGCCAATGCGGCCCCATTCTTCCAGCTGGCGAATCGTTTCTTTCATTTTGCGAATGACTTTCTGCTGCTCTTGGAACTGGGCAAATTGCTGAAGCAGCCGTTCCTCCTTCTCTTTCAGATAACCGCTATAGTTGCAGTGATAGGTATGGGCTTCGCCATCCTCCAGTTCAATCATCTTTGTGCCGACGGTATCGAGAAAATAACGGTCATGCGATACGATGACACAAGCGCCTTCATAGTGCTGGATGAATTGCTCCAGCCATTCAATTCCTTTGAGATCTAGGTGGTTCGTCGGCTCATCCAGCAGCAGCAAATCCGGACGGACGACGAGTTGTGAAGCCAGAACGATGCGGGTTTTCTCGCCGCCCGACAAGCTGCTGAAGCTCCGCTGATCGTAGCTGCGGTCAATGCGCAGGCCGCTGGCAACCTGATCAATCGCCGTATCCATGTCGTAGCCGCCGCCCTGCTCGAATTTTTCCTGCGCAAGGGCGTATAGTTTCAATAGCCTCGCCATTTTTACAGCATCATTTGCCGCTTCTTCCCCCGCCATCTCGCGTTCCAGCTCCGACATTTCCTGCCTGCAGGCCATCAGCTTTCGAAATCCGTAGGCCATTACATCATATACAGTAAGTGATTCGAACGCAGCAGGAATTTGCGGCAAGTAGCCGATTTGCAAATCCCTCTTTACAGTCAGCATCCCATCGTCAACCTGTTCATGTCCGGCAATCAGCCGGAGAAGCGTCGATTTGCCACAGCCATTGCGGCCTATGAGCCCTACTTTCTCTCCCTCCTGAAGCTGAAGCGTTACGCCATCCAGCACCAGATTTGCCGCGTGGTATTTTTTTATTTGTTGTACATTTACAATAATCATTTGAAGAGCCTCCTATTTGATGAGGAAGACCCTAGCTTGAAAACACAAGCAAAAACGACTTCGTCGTCCTTCTAGGACGAGCGAAGAGCTTTGTCGGAGAATTCTAAGTGAATATAAGGATAAAACTTATAAATGCTTAGAATTCAAGGTGAAACGGCCGTCGCCGTCCTTTGGCGCGCAGCTCGTTTCATTCCGAAAAATATAGAGAAAGGATAGAAACATCATATACTTTCCTATAATTCAAAAAGAGCCGCAGCAACAAGCCCGCGACCCTTCGAATGGCAAAGCAATCCGTTGTGGTTAAGGTAGGCGTCTTCTCGCGAATGGTATATCCGTATCGTTAAAAATGGACAGACTGATCCCGTTCGCGGAAAATGCATGAACAATGCCAGCCATAGCAATCGGCAGCTGGCTAATACGGTTATTGACCAATTCGTGATTCACCTACCTCACCTCCCTTTATGTTAGTGTTTTTACTTTATCATAGATTGTGGTGCTGTGGCAATTTCAAAAATAGATGAAAACATTTATTTCACCGCAGAAATGTATGTTCGTAAACTCTCCTCTACACAATCAGCGATTAAGGCGATGAAGGGCTCCAACTGGTCATTGCTGCTGGCTTCTTCCAACGTCTCATAATATTTCAACCTTGCATCTGCGGCTGCTTTTACAATGGCAGGAGGAAATCCATGCTGCATTAAAACCAAATTCATCAATAAACGAGCCGTACGCCCGTTGCCATCTGCAAACGGATGGATAAAAACGAACTGAAAATGGAGCCTGGCTGCTAATTCAACAGGATGCAGACGGTTATGCTGCTCTTGATACCAATGCAGCAAACTTTCCATTTTTTCAGGTACAAATACATAAGTCGGTGGTATGTGCTGCGATCCAGATATTCGAACATTAATGAAGCGGTAACGTCCTGCATTCTCGTCGTCAATATTTTTCAATACTAAATGATGAATAGATTTAATTACTGATTCCGTTATAGTCATATTACGATGCACGATGTCTTGTACATAACTAATCGCTTCAGAATGATTAATGACTTCGAAATGCTCTCTAAGCTTTTTACCGCCAATGGTTAGACCTTCCTCCAGCACCAGCTTTGTTTCCAAGAGCGTTAACGTATTTCCCTCGATTGCATTTGAGTTGTAGGTCCACTCTACTCGGTAAACCTCCTCTAAATTCCGGACGGCCGCGGAGGGTAAGGGTCTTAGACTGTCGAGCTCTTGCTTTAATTCATTGATTTGTTGGAAATCCATCCTCTCACTCCTTTGAATAAACATAACCGTTATACCAAATTGATTTGAAAAAGCACCCTCTTTTCCATACGGCTAAATATATCCATACTATATCTGATTTGGATAGGGGTTTCAATTAACAAGGCCTAGCGCGGATACTAGTAAACATTCATCTTCAGCAAAAAAATACGCAATTCCCCGCCAAAATTCACATTGAAACTTCCTTTTTCAAGTGATACAATTTGTATCAAATAAAGAGGAGTGGGTGAGTCCGATTAAAAAGGAATTAGTTAATGAAATTTATTGGCTGCGAGCAATTGCCTGTTTATTTGTCATTTTAAACCACGCTTTGGGCAATAATTTGGCGTTGTATTTCAGCGGGCAGGAAGGGATCGCCTTCTATTTGCTCAAAATTTTTCAAATGGCGATTTTATTTGGCACCGGGACATTTGTATTTATATCTGAATTTCTGAATGCCAAAACGTATCATGGCAAACCGCCACAAGGCTTTTTTCAAAAAAGGGCGCTCTTTTTGCTTATTCCGTTTTTGTTTATGAGCTTCATTTTTGCTATTTTTGATACGGCTCAAAATGGTGCCTTTACGTTTGCCTCCTATTCCATCGAAGCGGTCAAAAATATTTTTCTAGGCGATTTCGTGCTTTGGTTCATCTTATTGCTATTCCAAATTCATATTCTCCACTTTCTCTTTAATCGCTATGCCAGCAAGCTTAAACCGCTAACGGTTATAGTCACTTCGTTTGTACTGAACTTTGGTTATTTGGCTTATTTCAGCGCGACATCAGCCCCAGGCTCATCCGCTGTCTCTACATACATTTGGGAAAGAGGCTACTGGCTGCTCGCCGTCGGCTGGATTTTTTATTTTACCTTGGCGTATTATGCTGGAAAGCATTTTGAACAGGTGAAGCAATATATTAGCAGACAAGGCGTCTGGCTATTTGCGATCATCCCCGTTTGCTTCATTGGGGTGATGGGCTTTCAGCAGCAAGGCATTTTCACCATTATATCCTCGAAACGCCCCGATATGATGCTCTATACGATCGCCATGATTGGGCTGATCCTCTATCTATCAGGTAAAACCCGCTCCGTGCCGAGATTCATTATGCTCATCAGTAAATATTCGTTCAGCCTCTACCTATTGCACATGATCGTCATGAAGCTGCTGCTCCAGTTTTTGCCGAAAACAAATTTCGCCGTTTCGTTTGTTGTTTGTTATGTGGGGAGCATTGCCGTCAGCCTTGTTATCGCCAACCTGTTCAATCGTTTCTCCTTCGGAAAATATTTGGTTGGCAATTTGTTGAAGACGCCAAAGCAAGATACTTCGGCGAAGCCGACGCTGCAAGTGGGAGAACGTGCAGTTTAATCTTTCAAATAAAAGCCCCAACTACCAGAAAAAACATCTGGCGGTTAGGGCTTTATCTGCTGTGAACTGCTTTTAATAAGAAGAACCATTATTTGTCGATTTCCACTCCAATTCCGGAGTTTGCTGCTTTAGCTCTTACAGTTCATTCAACCGTTCAATGGTTATAAACTTGAAACCAACGGATTTGATGAAAGGTCGCCTGATTGCCATTTTGATTTTGTAAAATATCCGCATCTCGCTTGGGGGCGTAAGCCCTCGTTATATAAATGAAATGCGTGCGGCAGCCATCAGCCTCATAATTGCGCAAATGATCTGCATATCGCTTCAACTGCTGATCTCTCTCGCCGTGCCTAGCTTATTTTCGATAAAAATAATATGAGTTTGTTTGCCCTCTGCAAAACGTACCATCATGTCATGCCTGCTATCGGCTACATGGTCGATCTGCTTGCCATATGTTTTCTGAGTAGTGATTTCATGAATATTCTCCTGCAAAGGTTATTTCAATCATCTGTCAATAATATCAAGCAATTTTTATCTTCAATGTCGTTCAACTAAGTAGCTTTAATATATTTTGCGGAATCATCTTCGCTTGTACAAGCATAGCCTGACCTGCATCAGTCAAAATTCGAGATTTTGCAAGTTCCATTATTTCTCTTGCCATATCCGAATCTCTAATTCTTGACTCCGAAGCGGATAGGTTTTCCCCATAGTTAAGAATATTGCTTCCCGTATGTTCAAGACGGTTTTGATAAGCTCCAAGCTTGGCTCGTTCAGAGGATACTGTATTAATAGCATTTTTTATAGGAACAATAGCATTAGAAGCTCCTAAATGGGATGAGATATTTAAACCAGCCACCCCTATTGCAGATCCATTTACGTTTGGCATGCCTATATTCAAGTTCTCACCAGCAGCAGTGCCCGTCTGAATGGATATTCCACTTTCCCCACTAAGTGTTAGTGTTGCTGGGCTTCCCGTCAGGAGATCGGCTGGAATGCCTGCCGAGGATGATATAGTGATTTCTTTATCTGTTAGCAGAATTACGGTCGTACCCGAAATGTATAAACTTGTATTTTGTACTGATTCTTGCTCCGATGGAAAACCAATATTCCGGGCTTTTAAATTAGTATACTTACTCAACAAATTACTTAATGTTTCATTTATATTTACCCCAATTGGAACATCAACCCACGTATTATTTATATTATTGGGACTAACAAATTCAAAATCTGCAGCTAACATTAAGGTAAGATCACGTATGCCAATCCTATCCTCATCATTGGGATTTCCAGTAAAATTCCATTTCGCAATGTAGTTTGCTGAAAAAGTACGGTCACCAGATGCCTCTCCATTCAAAAGCTTGATTCCATTGAAATTAGTATGTTCAGCAATATTATCAATCTCAGCCTGCAGCTGGTTGAACTCATTCTGACTATTTTTTCTATCAGTGTCGCTATAAGTACCATTTGCTGTTTGCACAGCTAATTCATTCATACGCTGCAGAATAGCATGGATTTCCTGCATAGCGCCTTCAGCAGTTTGAATAAGTGAAATTCCATCTTGTATATTTCTTGATGCTTGCTGTAAACCACGTATCTGCCCACGCATTTTCTCTGATATTGACATCCCCGCTGCATCATCTGCCGCCCTATTAATATTAAGCCCAGATGAAAGTTTTTCCATAGACTTCGTTCTCTTATCATTGTTAATAGTTAAACTTCGATTTGCATTCACAGCCATTAAATTCGATCTTATATACATTTCACTTTACCTCTCGCTAGGGAAATAACTCCATCTTTATATCATTATCGGCATGTACCTCCAAAAAAATAATGTTTATTATAAATTTAAAATTAGATAACCAATCTAAAATCTCTTTCTATGAATTTCATAGTTAAACATTAGAAATATGTTTTCAATGGTTATACAAATATAATTTTACAATTCCTTATAGTTTGCGAGCCGTTAATGGCATTACATATGAGGGGCTCCTGATCGTGTATCGTATCGATTTAACGTTGCAAATAACGTTCATAGGCAGCTTGCTGAATTTCCAGCGCTCTTTCAATGCCCAGCTCCTTCATTTGCTGAACATATTTATCGTAGTTGTCGGCAGACTCATTGCCTAATATAATTTTCAGCTCCGCTTCTTTAACCAATGCGTTAATATCGTTCATAATGCTGCTCATTTCATCCGCTTCCTCAGCCGTTGGCGTCACTGGCGGCAGCAGGTGGCTCTCGTGATTCGTGTTTTTCCAGATGCCCAGCGCTTCCGTCGTCTGCTCATATTTCGCTGGTAAATTATTATCCTGCTGAATCATAGGAAAGTTGGTGCCATGTGAATATTGCAGCATCACTTGGTCGCTGCCTAGTCCATTCGGGTTGTTGACGACCAAATCCGTATAGACTGGCTTGCCGTTGCCGAGTTTATACGTGACCCCTTCCAGACCATAGGTGTTCAGCATGCTTCCTTCAGTGGAATAGGCGTAATCCAGCCAACGGATGGCTGCTTCTACATTTTCAGCAGTAGCGGAAATCGCTGCGGAGCTTGTCCCTGCATATGCATTGTCCAACTGACCGAACTCTGGAAGCTCGCCTTTTACCGCTGCTGGGTAAGGGACGGCCACGAAGTTCGCCTTCGGATCGGTTTCCTGAGCTGCAGCATTGTATTTTTCAATGTAAAACTGCCAGCCAATCGTTGCGCCGCTGCTGCCGGAGGACATTTTTTTATCAACAGTTGCCGCATCGATGGAAGCAAAGTCCTTGTCAATTAGCCCCTCCTTGTACCACTGGCTCATCGCTCTTAAATATTCTTTATATTGCGGCTCGACATAGCCGTACGTCACTTTTCCATCAATGACATAGAAATTGCCCATTACGCCAAACGCGCCGGCAAAACCACTCGTACGTTCGCCCAAAAACATCGACCGGAACGTAACCGGCGAGCTGGCGTTTTTCTTCTCTTTAAACGCTGTTAATACGGTATGCCATTCCTCAATCGTTTCGGGAATGTCCAAATTCAGCTCGTCGAGCCAATCTTTACGGATAATAGGTCCGCCATATACACGGCCAGCATCTGAACGAATGAACGGGAAAGCATAATACGTGCCGTCATCCGTTTTGATCATTTTGTCGATGTCGGGATTTTCCTGAAGCACTTTCTTTAAATTCGGCGCATACTGGTCAATTAAATCATTCAGCTTTAATATATACCCCTGCTCCACAGCCCGATCTGGCCCGCCGGGATATTGAAGCCACGTATTTAGAAAAATATCAGGAAGCTCTCCCGAGGCGAGCAGCAGGCTGAACTTTTGATCCGTCATCGGCGTTCCACCCAAATGCCTGATTTTAACGCCGGTCCGCTGCTCGTATTCTTCATCAATCGGCATCACTTCTGGCGTACTGCCAAGCTGCTCATCCATAAAAGAAAGCTCGACATTGCCCTGCATAGGATAAGAAAACACGCCTCCTGTTTGATTATTGACATTAGTATTAACAATGCCTTCCATATTGCTGTTTGAATTCGAATGACTGCAGCCAGCAGCCAGCATAATGAAACTCAGTAGAAAAAGGACAGGCTTGCCCACCGTTTTTTTGCTGAACCCTTTTGCCAACATCAAGACCTCCGTTTGCATGCATATATGTGTGTTTTAGCTCCGCTCAACTTGTAGATTCTTATATTTGCCCGGTGTAATCCCCTCATACTTCTTGAATACTCGAATGAAGGCACTGCTGCTGGAGAAGCCCGTTTTTGATGAAGTCTCTTCTATGCTGGCGCCTTGCTGAAGCAGCAACTTCGCCTTAGAAGTGCGCGTTTGACTAATGAAGTCATGCAGGCCGAGCTCCTTCTGCTCTTTAAATAATCGCGATACGTATTGCGGGGTAATGCCGAATTCGGCCCCAATCATCGATACGCTGAGATTAATATCGTCATAGTTTTTCTCTACGTACTCCGCCACCTGTTCTCCAATTCCCGTATTGGACAGCAAGGACAGCTTTTCATTGATTTTGTGGCACACCATTTGTAAAATTTGCAGCAGCTCCTGCCGGAACTCCCCCCTAGTTGTACAGGCGAGCAGACGCTTCATCGGTCGCGATTCTTCCCATATTTGAGCCTGCTGGGCTTCCAGCGGAACAGATTTCATCATGGAGCTTGCCAAATCGATCATCGCGCATTTGAGCATTTCAACGGAGGATTGGCTGCTGAACACCTGGTTCAAAATATCATCTACCTTCTCGGTCGCTTTTTCCAGGTCTCCTGTCTTAATGATGTTGATAAAAGCAAGCTCATCATTGATCGACAAATAATATTCAGCTTCCACAGGCTCAATATCTCCATACCAAATCGACACATTTTCTTCTGAAAATAAGCGGTATTCTTGGGCCTCCAGCGCCTGCAAATAAGCATGATGTATGCCCGCTACCCCGACCTCATGCTCGCTCCCGGCCATCACAATTTGCAAGCGGTAGCGCTGATCGGTAAATTCTAGCGTTTTCACCAAAGCCTGCTCCATGTCCTCTTTCCAGACGGAAATGCGATCGGGGTGGATGTTAATAACCGCAGCAAGCATGCCGTCCATATCGGTAAAGCTTAAGCTATGAAACTCCTGAGCCACATCAAGCATAATATTCGTTACGATAAAATGGGATAAATTCATCGACGTCGCGCTTGCTTCGTCTGGCCCAATATCGAAGAGCAGTACGGCAAAATGCTCAGTGCTCCAATTCAAATGGTAACGACCCGCCGCTCCTTGGACGGACAAGCCTTCCTCTGCCTGCCCTTTGAGCAGCCTCGTCAAATAGTAGGCCTGCAGCACCCGAAGCTGCTTGTATTCGCGGCTGCTCATATCATCCCGCTCGCGAATCGTTGCCAGCGCATTTTCCCTAATAAACGAAAACTCGTCTGCTCGCCACATGCTCCGCTCCTGCTTGGCGTAGGAGAATACATTGACCAGCTCGCGAACAGGATTATAATTGCGGCGCGCAACATAATAAATGACGACCCCACCAATTAAAAAACAGACCAGCAAGCCAAGCAAATTCAAATTGCGAATCTCTCTGGCTTTTTCCCAAAAGGTATTCGAAGGGAAAACGCTTACATATTTCCAATCAGACGTATCCGAGGCGATAAAGGAAACCATATTTTCCGTTCCGGCAATAGTCAAAAAGGAAGAATCTGCTTCTTTATTGTCCGTCTCCACCATAGAAAAAATCGGCGGACTATCTATTTTATTATTTTGAAACATAATTTGATTCGCATGATCGACGATATAGACGTCCCCATTGTTGACCCAATCGACATTCGCCAGCATTTTTTGCACGGTGCTGCTATTTAAAGCGATGAATAGTACGCCTCGCGTCGTGTCCTTTTCCTTTATATTCGATAATGGCTTAATTAATAAAACCGTATTTCCGACCCGTTTAAATTGAATAAAAGGCCTCAGCTTCCCCGACTGGATCATCGGTGTAGCCAAAATTTTCTGCCATTCCTGCTCGCTGATGTTAAACTGCTGGCGATTCATCTCATAAAATAAGGCTGAATCCGCGTAGGTCTCGTCTGTAAGTATCGTACCCAGCTTGCCGGAATACAGATAAATCCCTTTTATAAAATTGTTGGCGGATTTATACTTGCTCAGCTCCTGCTGGATTTTAAAAATTTGAAAGGCTTCCTTCTGCTCCGAGTCCGGATTCATATTCAGGAAGGAATTCACGTCATTATGAATAGACAGCAGCATAGCCAGCTTTTCTGCTTGGTTGATTTCACTGTCTACCATATATTTAACCTGTTTGAGCATGGCACCGCTAGCCCGCTGAATTTCATACTCTACTACCTTTTTCGTTTGGGTGTACACGACAGCGCTAACGATTAATGGGATGAGCATTATGATGGCATAGGAAATGATCCACCTAAAAGCAATGCTTTTGCTAAAAACAAACCTCTGCTGTTTCATACTTTGCCTCCGCAGGTTGAACTCTCTTATCGCAAGCGTAAACGGCTTTCGCCACCCTTTGGCGGCAAAGCTTCCGTTTCGCGTAGAAATATAGAGAAGGGATGGGAAAATCATATCCTTTCCTATATTTCAAGCGTAAACGGCTTTCGCCACCCTTTGGCGGCAAAGCTTCCGTTTCGCGTAGAAATATAGAGAAGGGATGGGAAAATCATATCCTTTCCTATATTTCAAGCGTAAACGG
>NZ_JBXENV010000029.1:0-26873 GCF_059383755.1 Paenibacillus sp. JT22N15
CTTTCGCCACCCTTTGGCGGCAAAGCTTCCGTTTCGCGTAGAAATATAGAGAAGGGATGGGAAAATCATATCCTTTCCTATATTTCAAGCGTAAACGGCTTTCGCCACCCTCTGGCGGCAAAGCTACCGTTTCGCGTAGAAATATAGAGAAGGGATGGGAAAATCATATCCTTTCTCTATATTTTAAAAAACCTGCTCTGCCCTAATAAGAACTTCAATGAAGTCCCCTTAGCAGCAAAGCAGTATTTGAAATCTCTACCTATTGATTGATTTAGAACACTTGGAATACAGAGGCATCTGCCAAAAAACAAACCGGAAGCTTCGGATACTTCTCCGCTAGCATTTCAGCTAAATATTCCATCCCCGGCTCTTCGCTCTCGGCATGGCCAAGCATAATGAGCGCTTTGCTGTGCCCTTGGTGCAGCGCATCCCTTATATATTCTGGCGTTTCCCACTCCGGTCCTTCGCCAGCTATTATCAAATCCACATTTTGCTGCTGGAGCAATGGAATTGCTGAGCTTCCGCCGCCTCTATATCCTACCAGAACACCTACGCGTTTGCACGGCATTGTGGGTTCCCCTGCTGCCCGGACATAGGGAATGTGCAGCTTGCTTTTCAAATAATCAGCCACTTCGGCGAGCTGCATAGCGGGTATATCTACAATTGCCTCGGCTGGCTGCGTTTCGGCTGCCATCCAACCGAGCTTGCGCAGCAAACCGATCAAGACAATGTCCGGCTGGTAGCTATGCATATAATCATGGAAGCGAAAAATGCCGACACCTGCTTTTTCAATGAAGGCCGTTTTGGCCTCAACAACAGCGTCGTTGCGCAGCCAATCTCCTGCCTCATGGTGGCTATAAAAAAAGCCCTCGTGCGATACAATTAAATTGGCGCCCAAAGCGAATGCCTGCTCAATAATAGAATGGGTGGCCGAAAAGGCTGTAACGATTCCTTTGACTAAGGTATGCTCGTGCCCAAAGCTCAATTGATCAACGGTTGGAGCAGGAACATCTACGCCTGCTTTCAAGTCCTTTATCACTTGCCCAATGGTAATGTTCATCGCAGCCACCTTTCAAGCTGTCCATCCGACAGCAGCAGCAGTAGTAGCTTACTCATTCGGATAAACGACTACCTTCAAGCTGCCGCTCTTATTATGAATAGCCCGTTCAAGTGCCTCCTGCGTCTTGGCGAGCGGATAGCGGTCGGTAATGAGAAAGCTCGCATCTATGGATTCAGATGACAAAAAAGATAGGCCGCTAGGATAGGTATTAGCATAGCGGAAAATACCGTACAAATCAATTTCATTGTCCGCGATAAAGGTAATGCTCAGCGGCGTTTCATCCTGCGGAGGCAGTCCTACGATCGCGAGCTTCCCTCCCCGGCGCAGCGAATATAAAGCTGAACGAAGCGCATGGGGATTGCCGGCTGTTTCCCAAGCCACGTCCACCCCTTTGCCACCGGTCAGAGTCTTCACGACGCTGGCCGGGTTCTCGTTCTTGGCATGAATGGCGTGGGTAGCTCCCATCTTCAAAGCGGCTTCCAAGCGAATTTCCTCCATATCGCTCACAACGATTTGTGCGGCTCCGAAAGCTTTTGCCGCGGCAACCGCCATGAGCCCTACCGGACCCATGCCCATAATCGCTACCGTATCTCCGGGCTGCAGCTTGCTTCTTCTCGCCGCGTGAATGCCCACCGAAAACGGCTCGTTAAGCGCAGCCTCCTCATAAGACAATTGGTCGGGAATCGGAAACACCATATCCTCCCGAACCGCCAAATATTGCACAAAAGCGCCGTCTATCGGCGGAGTAGCCAGAAAGCTCACGTCAAGGCAAAGATTGTAGCGCCCTTCCTTGCAAGCACTGCAATGGCCGCACGTCGTCCCTGGCTCTATAGCGACCCGTGTACCTACCGTGACGGAGCTCACCTTATTCCCGACAGCTGCTATCATTCCTGCACATTCATGTCCGAGAATAAGCGGCTTCTCTACGATAAAGCGGCCTATTCGGCCATGCTCATAATAATGCAGATCCGAGCCGCATATGCCGACAGCCATCACCTTGACTAACACTTCTCTGTCCCCAATTGAAGGGATTGGTAGCTCTTGCAAAACAATTGCACCCGGCTCCGTCATAATGGCCGCTTTCATCGTTTGAGGCAGCTGCTCTCGTTCTAATCCTGCTACACTCTGCTCACTCATTTGAAAGTCTCCTTCACAGTCGAACATGTAAGTTAATAGATTTTGCGGTGGTGCTCATCTTCTATCCCGCTTTTGCGCAAAAAGTACGTATTGATTTGATCACGCCACTCTTCTGCATGCCGAGCCTGCTCCCGCAAACGCTCTTCAACCTGCGTATACAGCCCTTCCTTCATTCGGCCCTGCAGGGAGCTCCAAGCGGTCAGCAATTGCACCGCCCGCTCCACCCCTTCAAAGTGGGTATCGTATATATGCTGAATGACGGTTTTTCCAGAATGAAGCACATGGGTATACGGGACATGATGGAAGAACAGCAGCAGCTCATCTGGGCAATGCTCCAGCGAATTATAGATTTCGGCATTCGCGCCCATATATTGCGCGCTGTAGCCGGTTCCGCTCTGCACCGTGCGGTCAACGCCTAATCCTTTGTTGTCTGCAAAATGATACGTTCCCCATGGCGAATATTCATATCCATCGACATTAGGACCGTAATGATGGTTTGGGTTGACCATCCAGCCTATGCCGAGCGGTGCCGTATACGACTCATAAATGCTCCACGAATCCATTAGCAGTCCGCTAACGACATCATGAACGGCGGTATCCAAACTTAGAGCCAACTGTATCCACTCACTCGCTATTTGCTCCGCCGTTAAATCCGGGTTCCATGCCAGCCTGCCATAGCCGTACAAATTAGCTTGAGCCAGCAAATGCCCGCTCCAGTTTGATTCTGCTCCTACATTAGTGACAGCTGCCATCCCGTTTATCCGGTTGCCCCACATGGAGCCGTCGACAATACGCTTGACTGGAGCCTGTTCGCCGCTCGCATACGTATTGAACTCCAATATTTCCTTCCATTGCGGGACGAGGTAGCACAGATGCCGCTGCTGCCCTGTATACTCCTGCGTAATTTGAAATTCAATCAGCTGATTCGTATGCGCAAGCGCACCAAAGAGCGGAGATACAGGCTCTCTAGCTTGAAAATCAAGCGGGCCATTTTTAATTTGCAGCACAACATTATCGTTGAATCTGCCATCCAGCGGTTTAAAATGGTCATACGCTGCCCGCGCACGATCGGTCGTGCGGTCACGCCAATCCTGCTTGCAATTGTAAACGAAGCATCGCCATATCACGATGCCGCCATGCGGCTCCAGCGCCTGCGCCAGCATATTGGCTCCCTCTGCATGGTCCCGCTCATACGTAAAGGGACCCGGACGATTTTCAGAATCAGCTTTGACCAGAAAACCGCCAAAATCCGGAATGGCTACGTAAATTTCCGAAGCTTTGCTGTTCCACCAAGCTTGCACACTCTTATCCAGGGGATCAGCCGTCGCAAGCCCGCCGATCTGAATCGGACTCGCGAAATTGATGCTGAGGTACAAGCGAATGCCGTAAATCCGGAAAATATCGGCGAGCTTCGCTACTTGCGGCAAATAGGTTGGCGTAATAAACAGCGTCTCCTCCTGATGAACATTAACGTTGTTAATCGCTATCGCATTAATGCCAACCGAAGCCATCATTCTGGCGTAATCGCGCAGCCGCTCCTGATCCTTGGTAAAACGGTTATTTTCATACAAAAAAGAGTTCCCGGCATAGCCGCGCTCAATGCTGCCATCGAAATTATCCCAGTGATTAATCATTCTTAATCCATTTATCGGAGCGCTGACGATATCAAGCTCATCGATTGAAGCGCCCGTGCCTATGAGCCTCAGCAAATGAAACACGCCATAAAGCACGCCTGCCGGCGAGGCAGCGCCGATTGCTAGACAGGAATCAGCATGGCTCGTGCGGATGACAAACCCTTCCGCTCCTGCAGCTTGAATATCTTTTTCGCTAAACAAGCTTTCATAGCGCGCATTCCCGGACGGGAACGTTCCCAGCGCGATATGACGCTGCCCCTGAGTGGGGGCAGCTGATACGGAGTGGCCCAGCATCGCTTCCAGGCCAAGCTTTAGTTCAGCCGCCGCAGCCTGAATCGTTTCCTGCTCTTCATAGACAACGATTGCGCCGCCCCATTGCTTATATTGCTCCAATTGGGTACCAGGCAGCGCCTTATTATAGCTCAGCCAAGCATGATAGCCGCTTTCCTCCGGCTGATGTTTCCTCGCAGTTTCATTCATCCTTTGTTGCACCTCGTTCTATGGTTTGAATTTGCCTTAACTGCTTTTGACAAGCGAATAGTCAGCCGACTTCTCATATAGCCACAAAATGGCGGTTACGCCGCGAGGGTAATATTTGCTGCCTACAATTTGGCCGGACAACACCTGGTCGCTCCAGCACCAGTAGGAAAGCTCGGGATGCAGCAGCCAAGCGACATGAGCCGAATCGGCAAGCTTTCCGCTCTCCTCCCACGGCATTTTCATAATTTCTCGGGCAATAAATTGGCATAAATAAATTTTGCTTAGCCATGAATTGTTGCTGGTCGAAGATAATTTCCACGCGCCATCCTCAAACAAGCATACGCCAGGCACAAGCACGGTTGTCAGGTGACGGTGAAGACTGCTCAAATAATCGGCAAATCTGCCGTTCGGATCGAGGGCTTCCTTGCAGCCGGTAAATAGCGGGAATACAAGCCCTTCAATCGCAGGAATGATGCGCGAGTCATTGTTTTCTCCAATAATAGCAGGTATATAACCATCCTCTGTCAACGCAGCTGAAATGGACGCCGCACATTTATCTGCTTGACCGCCAGCCTCTGCCGACAATTCTGGCAAGCCTTCGGCTTGGAACAGGCGCTCCAGCGCCACATAAGCGGCCCAGCATTTTCCGGCCATATAAATATTGTTGCGGGACTGGCCCAAGGAGGCATCCAAGCTGTCATAGGTGGAAATTTCAGCGCCTCCCTGCGTACGCGTGCTGTCCAGTGCCATAAGGCCGCTGCGCAGCTCCTTTACAGGATGATCCCGGTTCAGCATGCTTTCAAAGCAGGAGCGAATGACGGGCAGCATGTTGGCTGTAAATTCCGCATCCTTCGTTTGCTCAATATATACAAGCGCCGTACAGAGCCAATTGACCAGCTCTTCATGGGACATATAAGAGAAGCAGTCGTCCAGCCCCGCCAGCTCATAGGCCGAATATTGCGGACGGGAAAAAACATTCGCCACCCCGACATCATGGGTAAATGTTATACCGCCGGGATATAGCTCCTGCCCACCAGGAAACGTAACCTGGTCGTTGTAGCTGTACCTGTCTACGAACAGCTCCAATTCGTTTCTTACCGTCCACGGATTCATAATCAATTCAAAGAACAGCTGATCCACCGTCAAATCCAGCGTATTCATCATTCGATATTCGCCTTCATTGACGATCCATAGCGCTTTGCCATCATGGTCCAGCATTTGGGTGCTTCCGTAATAGCTGTGAATAGCGTGCGAGAGCATAAATTTTTGATCGTTCGAAAGCTTTGAATCATTAATCCATTGATCCGCCTGCTGGCAAGACTCAGCAAGCTCCTGAAAATGCTCCAAGGCGTATGCAGCGACGCTGTCGATATTTTTAAAATAACGGGTATATGCATAAGAGGCTTCGATGCCTGTTGTGACGATGCCATCGCGATAGAAGCAAATTGCAAACTTGTACGTGCGCGTCTCGCCCGGCGGCACCTCCATTAGAATGGCTCCTGTTCCGCCCAAGCCAAAAGCATAGTTATGCTCGTATCGCTCATCCAAAATTTTCTCCATTGTAAATCCCAGCGCACTCTGAACATCGTCCGTATCGCAAGCGATAGCCGTCAAGCGGCCCTGCCCGATGCCGGCAATTTGCCCTCCGCTCGTATCGCCCAGCCTGCGCATCGCACTGTAGGGATCGCTGCCCTCGTAGCCAAAAAAACCTCTTCTAGCCGTGGACCCGTTGCTATTGTCCAGCGTCAATTCGGCAAAAACAGCCGGAACGATCGCCTGCTTCAGCTCCTCTGGGCTCGCTGCTGCCGGATCTGGCACGGAGCGGACAGGCGAATAAATACGCAGCGTTACGTCACCCGCCTGCCACGTATCTGTGCCTGCGCCCAGCGTTCGCAAAATTTGATCGTCGTTAAACGCTTTCAATTTTGCCGTCGCCTGCTGATCCTTATCGCTCGAATCGGCTTTTTCCACATCATATCTGGAGCTGTCGTCGGCAGCCGCTTCAAAAAACGGAAAAGCCTCATAAACGCTGCCAGCTAAAGCCTGCATTCCGATATAAATGTTTTGATCGGCTGGCTTTCCCAGCTCGGAAGCAAGTCCGCCCTTCTTTCCTTTGAAGCCCAAGGTGAAGCTCGAAAAAGCTCCGATTGGCGAGTGCTGCACATTATAAAATTGATTTGGATTAGCCACTGTTGAACCCCTTCCTGACCGTTAATAAAAATAAAAGTTAAGCGTTTGCATGAATTATTTTTATCCTAGCACGTCAGGTTAAGCGGAAGCCATTGTCAAATCGAGCAATTATTTACCCAAATCGGGCTGGGTACGTTATACTCGTAGTTAAGCATAGTGTGAAAATTTGCGAGGAATAGAACGGAGGTGCTGCATGATGGCAGCCACTTTTATACCACCTATACTTGGACAATGCATTAGCGAAGCTATTGTTCCTGATGTCAAAACAACGATCAACCTGTTTGGCATGCATTTGCGCAAAGTGAGCGGACAATGGGATTATCCGGTGCATACCCATCCCCAATATGAGATCAATTACGTGCTCGAGGGCGAGCAATTGTTTATCGTCGATGACCGTCATTATATACAAAAGGCTGGGGCCCTCATGTTTCTTCAGCCAGGAGCCTCTCATGCCAGTAAAAGTGGAAACGGCAAGCCGTTTACTTATTTTTGCCTGCATTTTGATATCGATGACCGCATGTTTTTATCCTTATTAAGTCGCCTCGACTCTGTTCTATTTGACACTGACAGCAATGTTGTCCAGCAATTAAGGCCAGCGCTCAATAAAGTCATCGAAATGTCGAGCCAGCTCGCTGAACATTCCGCTGCCAAGCTTACGGAACGGATGCGCCTCCAATCCGCTGTATTTGAGCTGTTCGGCCAGCTCTGGGAAGCCCTTTCTGCGGAGGCCGACCTCCATTCAGCCGTCTCCTACGAGAAAGTCCAGCTGGCTCATCAAATTCGCGATAAGCTGCAGGGACTCATTTACCAGCAATTCAAGCAGGATGCCGCTCTACTAGACCAGCATTACGGCATTGACGACATTGCAGCCGAGCTTGGCATCAGTGTCTCCCACTGCAACCGGGTGTTCCGGCAGGTTTTTGAAATGTCGCCCCGCGTGTTTCTCTCCAAGGAGATGCTGCATGAGGCGAAGGTGCTGCTTAACGATCCCCAGATGTCAATCAGCCAAATTTCCGCGATTCTCGGCTATCGCGATATTTCGCATTTTAGCCGGCAGTTCAAGCGCTGGTATGGTGCTTCGCCGAGTGAGTACCGTCGGGGGAATAAAGAGAGATGAGTTCTGCGAGGATAAGCTTTATATTATGATTATGCTTTGTGTCTAGGGCATCTAGGATGTGTATGCAAACCAAAGTCAGCCTGCTTCTGCTTGCTTAGCGCTTAATCGAGGGCGTCCCCTATGACGAGTTAAGGCTAGGGGATAGCCGCATGGGAGTGTTACTGAGACCAATGTGGCTGAAATCATTGTAGCTGTGATCACTATTGCTGAGACAGCTGTAGCTGAGACCCCGCAGCTCGGGAACGCTCCCTGCTTTTTTTGGCGGACTGAGTTTCCGCTATTCTGGCTTTTGATTCGATTTCAGGCCGTAAGCGGACAGGAAATCCGTTATTGCCCTCATTATCCCATCAAAGGGGCTTTTGGCAGTGCATTAGCTGCTCCTGAGTCCGCGAACTGCCCCATAACCAGCGATTCTGTTGAAATAGCGGCTGCTGTGTAAAGTCCATCATTGTGCAGGGAGTAAGCCGGGGTTAGTTGCAAAACTGCGGCGGGAAGTGTTCCGATGTCCGCCAAGTCTAACTTTTTGCCTGGAGTAAACCCCTGCAACGACGAGCCTAAAGCAGCACTTGGCGAAAAAAAACCTAGGCTACCGCCGATTTAGAGAATGAACTTTACCTATCGAATTTCAGCTCTAACGTACTTCCTCCGAAATAAACAGCTGTAATCCTTGTGAAAGATAAGGGAGCACCAATTGAATATATTCCTCAGCTGGCTTTGCCCCGTTGTATTGCCAGTTAACAGCCGCCCCGTATAGGCTCCAGCTTAACATGACAGCTGCAATTCGAACCGACTCCTCATCCTCTCCGATTTCTGCATTTTGTTTCATTAGCATGTCATAAAAAACTTGTTCAAGCTCTTTCTTAATAATGGCTTCAATGACAGAAGTAAAGGATTCGAAGCTTTTGCGGCATTGGGACGCCAGCGAAGATAGAAACACGGTAAGCGACATAAATACACTGGCAATCGTCTTTTCATTGAGCTGATCATGTATGGAGATTTCTCTCATTACGCTCATCATGAGGCTCTCTTTCAGTGTTTTTTCAAGCAGATCGTACTTATCCATAAAATGGTAGTAAAAGGTGGCACGGTTGACTGTTGCTTCTGTTGTAATATCTTTAATGCTGATATCCTTCAAATCCTTTTTCATCGCGAGAAGAAGAAAGGCATCCATAATTAATTTGCGTGTACGTACAAAACGCGGGTCGAGTCTGTTTTCCGTCATCCCATTCCACCTCTATTTTTTAGACATTTCACTGGATATGTCGTATATCCGATAAAAACGCTATTTTATCGGTTGAACAGCTGCATAGCGCTATTTACAATACAACTATACAACAAGTGTTGTAGAAATAAAAGGTGGATAAGAAATGAGGTGGAACGATGAAAATAACCGTTTTTGGGGCAAGCGGCGCTATTGGGAAGTTGGTCGTACAAGAAGCATTAAAACATGGCGACCAGATAGTAGCTTATGTAAGAAGAGCTGATGCTCTGCCTGACAAGGATCCGAATATACAAGTCATTGTTGGCAGCTTGGATGACCGCGGCAAAATGGAAGAAGCGATTGCGAATTCAGACGCCGTAATCAGCGCGCTGGGGCCAGCCCTCGATAAATCCAGAAAAGTGAAGGATTTGCCGATAGCCCGGGCTCATGAAACCATTATTCAAATCATGCAGGCTTTAAATAAAAAACGTTTCATCACTTTGGCAACGCCTACCGTCAAAGCAAAAGAAGACCGTTCACAAACCGCTACTGTGCTGCCCGGTATAATGGCTAAGCTTCTTTTTCCAACCGGCTATCAGGAAATGAAGCGCATCGAACAGTTGATTCAGCAATCAAGTCTGGAGTGGACCGTCGTACGCATAATTAACCCTAATATTAAACATGACGGCAAGAGCTATGGGATTTCGCTTGGGGATACGAAGGCAGGCATGAATGTGACGCGAGAAAACGTTGCAAAATGCTTATACGATTCCGTTCGAAATACGGCCTATATCCACAAAATGCCGATCGTTTTTAACCAATAAAGGAGGAAAATACAACATTGACGATGACCATATGGATTATAGAAGGATTATTAGCAGCGATGTTTCTAATGGCAGGATTGGGTAAAACATTCGGTTCTTCGATGCACGTCGAGTCCTTCAGGCGCTGGCGGCTGCCGCAGTGGTTCCGAGTGGTGACAGGACTAGTAGAGCTAGCAGGAGCAGCATTGCTCATTATTGGGTTTTGGAAAAGCGGCTTTGCCATAGCTGGCGCACTCCTTTTGGCTGTTACAGCCCTTGGTGGAATCTTGACTCATCTACGCGTAAAAGACGGCATCAAGGAAACGTCTACGATTGTTATTCTTGGCATTCTGGCCGGCGTATTGCTGTTCCTGCTCTACTAATTAACTTTAAGAAAGGATGCGTTACGATGTTAAATCGGGGTGGAAAACCGTTTGAATTCGGCATTTATTCGCTGGGTGAATTGCTTCCGGATCAGCACGGGCAAACAATCGGAGCGGCCGAGCGGGTGGCAGATATTTTGCAAATGGCCAAAATGGCAGATGAAGCGGGCCTTGACGTATTCGGGGTAGGTGAGCATCACCGGGCGGATTTTGTCACCTCCTCGTATGCATTGATCCTGGCTGCTGCTGCCCGGGAAACAAAGAAAATCAGGCTGACCAGTACACTGTCCGTCATCAGTACCGCTGATCCGGTGCGTGTGTACGAAGATTTTGCGACGCTGGATCTCCTTTCGCAAGGCAGAGTATGAAAGAACGAAACCAGCGCTTTGACGCCCCGAAGGAGTCGCTGCACCAACAGCGTGCGGCCAGCTACATTCTAGGAGTGGGCAGCGCGGAGGAATTGACCGAGAAAATCCTGCACCAACATGAATTGTTCGGCCACAGCCGCTTCATGGCCCAATTCGATATGGGCGGCCAGCCCCTTGCCCGAGTAGAGAAAGCCATTGATATGCTCGCCAACCGGGTAGCGCCAGCGGTACGAAAAGCTCTGAATCGTGCAACCGCAACTTAAAAGCAGATATTCGCGCATCCTGCTGCAAGTGCAGCAGGTGCTGCTTTTCTTCCATACGGCAGACAACAAAGGAGTTGTCCCGATACTTAATCATTTTTTCGATCATGGGGAACACTAGAGACCGATCTTCATCATCCATTGCCCATAAAATCGCTTCTTCGAGGTAAACATTCCAAAAGTCCCACGTATGGGCACCAGGACTTTCCGTATACGCGATCTCAACATTTTCAGAAACCAGAAAGCTGTGGAATTTCTGATTGACGTCCAATAGAAAATCCTCGGTACCGCAAGCCATATAAATACGAGGAATCTCCTCGTTGCTTCGTTTGAGGTTCAAAATCAGCGCTTCCGGATCTTTATCGCTCCCTTGCAGTTGATTTAAGTCGCCGAACACCCGCGTAAAATAGTTGTAATCAGCAACTCCATCGCGATAATCCTTCGCTGCTCCCGCAATCTTATAGGGTAATATGGCAGAGGAAAAAGCCATGATCTTGCTAAAATTCCCGGCATACTTCAAGCCATTGCGTATCGCACCGTAGCCGCCCATGGATAAACCGCCAATAAAGGTATCCTCTCTTCTTTTCGATAAAGGAAACATTTCTCGCGTAAACGCGACCAGTTCATTGCCGACATATTCCCCAAATAATTCTCCTTTACCCAGATCATCCACATAAAAATGATTTTCTCCGGATGGCATAAACACAGCGATGTTATGTTTATTAGATAGCTCCCTAATTCTGGTATAGCTAATCCAGTCCATGCAGCTGCCCGAATAACCATTTAATAAATAGAGTGCCTTCATCGTTTTTTTCTCCGCTGCTGCTTGGCCCGGTATTTCCAGCTTGTCTAATGGAATCAGTGCATTAAAAGTGACTTCTCTTCTCAGACATTTTGAATAAAAATGAACCTGCATCATGGCCATTATCCATGTCCCCTATCTATTTTTTTATCGCAATTACACGACGTATTCTACGGTAAATCCGCTCTCATCGATGTAATTTACAAGTAGGTAAATGGCTCTTCCGCATCGATAAAGGAGACTGGAATACCGTTGACCAAAGGCTGCAGCCATTCAGCCATATGCTTCATGCCGGGCTCCTCGCTTCGTTCATGTCCTACTACCAGCATAGCCTTATTAAGTCCAAGCATCCTGGCATCATTAACGTAGGCACAAAGCGTCCATTCCACAATTTCTCCGCATACCATCACATCAAGATTTTTATCCCGCATGAGCTCTATCGGCATTTGTTCTCTACCAAGTCCCAAGCTGCCACCGCCGACGAGTATGCCAATTCTTGAACACGGCATTGCTGGATCCCCGACGATTTGGATGACCGACATATTTAGCTTTTGCTTAAAAAATTCAGCCAGTTCTCCGAGCGTTGTCTGGGAGATTTCATACGAATGCGGCTGGTTTTTTTCGATCATTTGCTCCTCCCAACCGATATCCTTCAATAAACCATCGTAGATCCGGTCTGTATGCCCCATGTGCATATGATCATGAAATCTCCAAACCGCGATTTGGTTGTCTTCGATGAGCTTCTTTTTTTCCAAATAAACGGGGTCATGTTCAAGCCATTCTATTTCATCCTTTCCCGTATAGTAGGTTGGCTCGTGGGTAATGATCATGTTAGCGCCATGCGCAATCGCCTTTCTGATCACCTCGACGGTAGCCATAAAGCTCGTGACAATACCTGTCACTTCCATATCAGGATCGCCGCTCATTAATACATCCCCTGATTTTTCTAATTTTCGATCGCCGCAAGTATCGAATATAACCGTGTCAATCACTTCTTGTACCTTCATTTTCTTCTCTCCTTTGACATTCCTTTGAATTCCCTTTAATTATCCTTTTACTGCTCCAATTACGACGCCTTTAGTCAAATACTTCTGAAGGAAGGGAAGGACAACTAAAATCGGTGAAATTCCAATAACGGTCATTGCCATCCGAACTGCCGTGCTAGGAAGCTCTACGGCGCCGACACCAATCATACTGCTCGCCTGATCAGACTTTAAATATTGGATATTGTTCATTAGCTGAATCAGAAGATTTTGAACGCCATAATATTGAGGCTTAGTAATATAATACAAGGCATTGATCCAATCATTCCAATACGTTAATGCTGTAAACAAACCGATTGTCACCAGAACTGGAACCGATAGCGGCAGCATAATTCTGTAAAAGGTTTTCAGCTCGGAAGCGCCGTCGATCTGTGCCGATTCGATCAGGTCCACTGGCACATTATTTTTAAAATAATTACGAACCAACAGAACGTTAAAACCGCTTATCAAATAGCTAGGCACGATTAACGCCCACAAGGAATCCTTAATATGAAAAATTTTCGTCCACATCATATAAGTGGGGACTACGCCACCGCTAAACAGCATTGTGAAAAACACAATAAAAGCCAGAACATTATGCAGCTTAAAATCCCTTCGTGCCATCGGGTATGCAAGCATTGCGGTCAGAATCGTGCTGACTGCGGTTCCGACGATCGTAACGAAGAAGGATACACCATAGGCTCTAATAAAAGTTGAAACGGTTGTGTACATGTACACATAGGCATCCAGGCTCCATTTTTCCGGAAAGTAGCTGTACCCGTTTCTGATCAAGGCAGACTCGTCCGTAAAAGAAGCCACGAAAATTAAAATAAAGGGTAAAAAAGCCGCCAAGGTAATCAAAGTCATAACGAGTGCAGAGAAATGGGCAAAGGTCCGTTCTCCTCTTGTTTGTATCAACGTATTTACCCCCTAAAATAAAGCATTATCAGCATTTACTTTTCTGACAATCGCATTCACAATCAATACAAGAATGAAACCAACTAACGATTGATAAAGACCGGCTGCTGCGGACATCCCAATATCATTTAACTGAATCAGCGCTCGGTACACATACGTATCGATGGTTTGTGTGGTACTGTACAAGGCACCGGCATTCATCGGCACTTGATAGAACAAGCCAAAATCGGAATTGAAGATTCTCCCTACCGAAAGAAGTCCTAATATAATAATCGTCGGTTTCAGCAAAGGCAGCGTTATATTGAAAATTTGCTTCAGCTTGCCTGCGCCATCAATCTTCGCCGCTTCGTAAATGCTCTTATCGATACCAGCGATAAA
Organism: Paenibacillus sp. JT22N15; assembly: GCF_059383755.1. Classification (NCBI taxonomy): domain Bacteria; kingdom Bacillati; phylum Bacillota; class Bacilli; order Caryophanales; family Paenibacillaceae; genus Paenibacillus; species Paenibacillus sp. JT22N15. Next base: position 13,754 of record NZ_JBXENV010000029.1, read on the forward strand.
TGCAAAATAAACGATTGACCCATAGCCGGCGGTTTTCCATAACTGGATGATGACTAATATATAAGGCCAATATTTAGCCTCCGAATACCAGCTGATTTCAGGAAGCCCCAACGGTCGCAAAATGGAAAGATTAATAAATCCGCTATCCGAATTAAGATAAGCAAATACGAGGTATGACAGCACCACCATGGAAATCAGATTCGGAAGTACTAGGCCGGATTGAAAAAACTTCGAGTATACCTTCGTTAACAGCTCTGACATTAGAACAGCGATAAAAACCGAACAGATCGTGCCTAAAACAATAAACGCTAAGTTATATAAAATCGTATTTCTTGTCATGATGAAGGCATCGCTTGTATTGAAGAGAAATTTAAAGTTAGCAAGTCCAACCCAATCGCTGCCGAATATTCCTTTCGTAAAATCCACTTCTTTGAACCCAATAAAGACGCCGAGCATGGGAATATAATTATTAATGAGCAAATAAAGCAGACCTGGAGCCGCAAGCAGAAGTAGCGGCATCATCTTCTTTAATTCCCGGCGTTTTGCAATCGCAGCGTTCATCAACATTTCTCCTTTCGTACAAAGTGGATCTTGCACCAAGCCCCACTTCGCACCTCTCACTTATTTATTGCTTCTTCTTCGCCAGCCAAGTGTCAAGCTGCTCCTGCTTCGCTTGGATAATCGCTTCGGCGCCAGCATCGTTCAACGCTTCCACGAGCTTGGGTATCGTCGTTTCGGGGTCCAAGGAGCCGGTAACCAGTCCAGGAAGATATTGATTGACGACATTGTTGACCGAGCTCATTTGCGTTTTCACACTGTTTTGGTCGAAAATAAAGCCAAAATAAGGAGAGCGTTCCGTCTCTTTATTTTCTTTCAGCTTCAGCTCAATATCTGACCAATCTGCACCCTCAAGTTGATACTGAAGAGACTCCGAACCAACAATTCCGGAACTCAAATGCGCGGTGTAAGCAACCGTCGAAGCATTTTTGCCCTCAGGGAACTTGACATGATGCTCATCGACCTTCACATAATCCTCGCCTTCGATTCCGTACAACAGCGTGTTCATAACTTCAGCGTCCGTATATAACAAGTTTAAAAACTTCATGGAAGCCTCTGAAGCTTTACTCCTGCTTGAGATCATCCATACAACCGCATTGACTGCAATCGTATCGAAATAGAACGGTGCAATGCGTTTCGTCTCTAGATTCTTGCCAGTTTGGGCGCTAAGCGCTTGGGCAACAGCCATACCGCCATATCCACCCATATAGGCGAATCCGCGTCCGGAGGCAATCATTTCAGAAAATGGACTGGAGGCTGTTGCCGCATCTTTCTGCAAGTACCCTTTGTTGTACCATTCTCTCATCATCGCAGCACCAGCTTTAAATTCATCCGTGTCATAAAAATTCCGTACTTTGCCGTCATCTCCGATGACGACTCCGACACCCGTGCTGTCTGTCAGAAAGTCGACTTTATTTAATCCTCTTAACAGCCTCACCAGCCCCGTATCACTCGGGCTGACATTGATGGGTCCGAAAGGAACGACATCTGGATTCTTTTGTTTCAAGGCATCAAATATCGCCGGCAGATCATCTATCGAATCCATATCATCAGCGGACTTTCCCATTTCCGACATCATGTCGGCGTTGTAGACCAGATTGGTTGGAAGCGCCATCCCTTTATTCGCGGGAATCCCGTAAATTTGACCATCAATCGTAGTCGCTTCAAGAAGATCGTCACCGAAGTCCTTATCCAAAATCCCTTTCATGTCTTTCCCATATTGCAAGAGAAGATCATTCATTGGATAAAGCTGTTTTTTCGATGCGAAATTCGCGAACTGCTCAAAGCCTGTAAAGATGTCCAATTGCTCACCGCTTTGCAGCGCCAGGTTGACTTTCTGGCTGTAATCAGCTGGACCGTAAATTTTCAGCTCCACCTCAACATTTATCTTTTCCCTTGTAATCTTATTAATAGCTTCCGTTACGCGGCTAAGATCGTCAGGTATTCGATTAAATGACGGGAGTGCAAATACAACTTTTTCAACCTTTCCCGCAGCCTCTTTAGACGTTTCGTTTGCGGATTCTGTGCCGCATGCGGTTAACGACGAACCGATTAAGGTTACAGACAAAAGCAGTGCAGTGATTCCCCTTTTTGTGCTCATTTGTTCTGCCTCCATTCGAATAATGAATCTCCTTCATCTTACCTTCAATCCACTTTCAACACTTTAATAAATCCGTGCTCTTTTTTAAAAAATAAGTACTCTGCTTAGTAAATGAATCCCACTCTGTCTTCTTTACTTGATAAAAAAACAGCAACTCCGCCACCTCTTTTGGGTAACATAGTTGCCGTTGATTATTTTTTAGGGCTTTATATCTTCAGTACGTTATATTTGGCACGAAACGCATTTGGAGTTTCGCCTGTGATTTTTTTAAATACGGTGGAGAAATATGAAATGCTGTCAAATCCCGTTTGGGTTGCAATATGGCTAATGCTTTCCTTACTGTGGATAAGCATTTCTTGCGCAACCTTCACCCGATACTCATTCAAATACTCCTTGACCGACAAACCTGTTTCCAGTTTAAAGCGCTTAGCTAAATAGTCCGGCGTTAAAAACACGACTGCCGCTATATCTTCCCGATTTAAATCCTGATTGTAATGCTCATGGATGAATCTTTTTGCCTTTTCAACAACACCTTCCGAGGCGATGACCATCTTTAGAAAATCGATCGTTGTATTCGTTACATAATTTGCCCATTTCATGAATTCAAATACACTGGCATTCGAGCTTTGGGCTAATTGCTGAGCTACCTCATCCGAAAATAATTTATGAGCCTGGATATTGTTTTTATACAATAAGGCATAGACAACCTGTACGAAATCCTGGTGTATGGCACGTATTGTGATCACATCCAGTTTATTCAGGGCCGCAAGCGACTCTAATTCCTTTTTCAACAAATGAACGATCTTCACTCTTTCTCCTTGAATCAACAACGTATTCATTAGAGCAACATCGAGCGAATAAGGTTCAGAATGGGCATTAACAAAATGCTCCTTGCCATCATGCACTTTACCCTTATAAATGATGTTCTTTTTATCCATTTCCTCTAGCCTTATTTTAGCTTCGGCTATTTGGTAAATGGCATTCCCTTCTGCGAGATAGGAAGTAGCCGTGCAGCGGAACAGCTTTCTGCATTGTTTAATGAGTTTATTGCATTTATCCTTTACTACATCAATGGATTCCGCCCCAGGTATAATTAAAGCGCTGTAAAAAACATCCTCCATTTTGTAAGTCACGATTTGTGAATGATCGGTCGTACCAAACCACATTTCCGAACACAAGTTATGAAAGGCGTATTTGAACGTATTATCGCTCCAATCGATCTCCATATCCGTTTTACTGACGCAAGTAATCGCGAGAAGATAGCGTTCCTCCAAATGGATGTCCAAATCTCTTTTCCGCATTTCGGACTGAATGACATCGAGTCGAGGAGGTATCGTCGCAAACATAATGTCTCTCCAGAAGCCCTGCTCAACGAGATCGCGGTTTTTCAACCATGCCTGCCCGTACCTGCTGTATTCATTTAGTTCCCTTCTTTGCTTGATGACATCTATCGCCTTTATTAGCGACGTCTCAAGCTTATCTTTATCAAAGGGCTTAATGACATAAGCATCCGCATTAAACGAAATGGCGGTGGAGGCAAAATCAAAGCTCTCGTGACAGGTAAAGAAAATAAAGGCGCAGTCGTATTTTTGTTCTCTTACCCATTTGATCATATCGAGTCCGGTACCCTTTGGCATTTCAATATCGCATATGATGATGTCAGGAATGCTTTGTTCGAATAGCAGCTTCGCATCGGATATATTGTGTGCCGTCATGATTTTGGAAATACCGAATACATCCCAGTCTACGAAATCGTGCAAAACGTTTACGGTAGGGATATCATCGTCAATTAATAAGCATTGCATCTGTTTCATCCCCTTTGTGTGGAGTTTACTCTTCGTTGTCCATAGGAATCATTATTTCTACTCTGGCGCCGGATGGCTGTATATTGGATAGCTTTAACAGCCTGTCCCGCTTGTATAAAAGCTTTAATGTTCTTTGGATGTTGCTGATCCCCACTTTTTCCCCCGTACCGCTTTGCTGCAGATCTGAAAAATTCACTTCTTCCATCATTTCTTCGGGGAAACCCTCTCCATTATCTTCTATTACTACCCGAAGGAAAGATTGGCCATTTGTGAGAACGCTATCGACTTTAATAAAAATAGACAGCATTTCTTTAGGTGCTAAAGCATGCTTAAACGTGTTCTCAACAAAGGTTTGAATCAAATATTGCGGCAGCGGATAAGATTGCAATTCCCGATCGATGTCCGCCATGTGGAACACTTGATTCGGATATCTAATTTCTTGCATCTGGATGTAATTTTCGACATGCTTCATTTCTTCTTGAATTTGAACTTGAACCAAACCGCCTCTAAACATGTATCGTAAATGCTCGGATAAATGGCTGATTAACAGACGTATCTCCTCATTTTTATTATGGTAGGTGAGGCTAGAAATGGTCGTTATCGCATTTAAGAAAAAATGGGGCCTTATTTGCATTTGCAAATATTTTAATTCCGTTTTGTTCCGCTCAAGCTTCTCTTCATAGGTGTTGATTTTCAACGTTTTAATTTCGCGTATCATCGAGGAAAAGGAATTGGACAACCGTGCAAACTCGATTGAGGAGGCTTTATTGGAAAATGAATAGTCCCAGTTGCCTTTTTCAACTTCTTTTGCGCCTTTTACAAGCTCTAATATGGGTTGAATCAAATCCTTTGCAAAAAATCTGAAGATAATCGGAGTGATGACGACCGCAGCTATACTTAAAAAAATAATAAGCCATTGAATCAATTCCAAGCCCAAGAAGACATTTCGACTTGCGACAACGTTCGTTAATCTTCCGAATTCAGGAATCTGCTCGGTAACGAAAAAATGCTTGGAGGTATAAATATGGTATTGTTTCTCCTTAGTAAGATCGACTGGATTTGTTGTAGAAAGCATACGGTCCGACTTATCGGTTAGGTAAAATAAGTTTTGTTCATTTGCATTTTTCTTTATGGCAGACATTAGCGTATCCGTCTTTATGACCGCTCCAAAGATCACATTCGAATAAGTAATCGATTTCAATAAATAAGCAACGCCGTTCACTTCGACAGGCATCCACTCTGCCGCACCCGCCACTTTCCCAGCTTCAAAATCATATTCCTTTAGAAAGTCAGTCAAAAACAAGCCTTCCTTCGAATACATTCGATTACTAAAGGAGGCTAATAAAAAGTCCTCATTGGGAACGGAAATAAATAATCCGTCACTTCCGCTCGTATTAGACGCCTTCGATGCCAAAATCTCCTGCAGTCTGATGGCTTCAAAATACTTCTGGCTCTCATCCTTTGTTCCAAACGTACTAAGGCTATTAATCTGTGTATCGAACACCTCTAACAAATCCCTGGATGTATTATTTAAGCTATTTTGAATACTGTTAATATAAATCGCCAATGTGTTCTTGGAGCTTGCAAGCTGATTTTTTCGCACGACTTCCAACGAATAAAAATTACTCAAGATCAGTGTGGCTAACAGGATCGCCAGCATCACCGTCATTTGCACAGTAATTTTTCTAATCATACTATGCTGCTTCAACATCTTGCTCCACCGCCCAAATGATCTTATGCGTTTTGCCTACGATTGATTATATACATTATTTCTAGTCGAGCCTACAACAATTCGTCTCGAACAATTTTTATTGAATTCTCGTTACTTTTAGTATAAAAACAGAGGCTTTTCCAATGTCCACTATAAGAAGCGTAATTCAGGTTTTATACGGTTTTTAATTAGGATGAAAGCCAGCAATAAGCATTAGACTCTCATAAACAAAAACGCAGCGGCAGATTATGACATATAATCCTTCTTTAGCGGGTTTTCCCTCATACAAAAGATACCTTAGCTTTGTTCATACAAGCTGAGGTATCTAACCGATGAACGCGAAAAATAAAGGCTTAGACTGGACTCGTTGATTTTATGCGATTTTAGGTATAGAGAATCATCAGCTTTCAAGAAATAAGTGTTAGACTAACCCTCCGTAATAATGAAAGGCAGTCTGTAGACTTGGAAAATAAAGTCGTAGACTGCCTCTTATCATTGAGCTATCGTATCCCGTTGAATGCTCTCTTAAAAATCACTTTATTTTTTTCCACCTTAGCTATTCCATGTGCAAGAAGCGAATCCTTATAGAAACGGGGCAACGAACGATCTATACGGGGATAGCATAGGTATGGCATTCGCCAGCTGTCGCAGACATTGCTGCATTTCTTGGAAGCAGGCTCTTCCCAGCCAATTCTTACCCAACAGCTCCTCCGGTAACATTGGGTCGTTGAGACTTAAATCCGCTAACAATTCGCCCAATTCCAGAAATCGGACAAACAAGGCAAGACCGTCAGAAGGTTCTCGTAACAATGGATCAATTTCCGAAGCAAAATCGGAACGAAACCATTTGATTTTCGCTCTATAAACTTCATTTAAATCATCCAAAGGCCAAAGCCGCTTCACTAGAGCCAGTGGCTGCTCTTGTGAGACGAAAGATCCTTTCAGTAAGGTCAAACGACCCTCTAAGTCATATTGTTTGGCGAAACGAAGCACTTCTTCAACATAATCCCATGGGGTAATATATACGCTTTTGTACAACGCTCCGAATCCAAGCTGCAGCAGGTCGCTACGCAAAGAGTCCCGCTTTTTTCGTTCTGATTCAGGCACCTCAAACATGACCGTTAACCATTTACCGTCCCAAGGCTTTTCAAGCAGTAGCGGTTTTTGATTTATCGTCGTGATAAAGTCCAGACCCTGCCTCGTAATTTCGTATTTCGAACGTTCCTTCGAACATAGGTATCCTTCCTTTTTCATGTGAAGAAGTGCATTCCGAACGACTTGGTGGTCGATTCCTCGCGCTTCATAAATTTCGACAAGCCGTTTAACTTCGACACCTTCCGTCTTGGTCGAGGAGATCAGGAATAGAATTTGTTTTTCCAGCGATAACAAGGTAGAAACCTCCCAGAAAAATAAATGTGAATGTATTGACATTCCACTAAAACAATTATAACATAAAAATCAACGAACGAAGTTATTTTTGTTATAAAAAGAGGAGGGTACGTATGCAAATCTTATTCCATGGACATTCTTGCATCCAATTAACTAGCAGTTCTCATTCTATTCTCATCGACCCTTACATTGACGCCAATCCCGCAGCAGTCGTGAAAGCCAATGACATTCTCGCACATTATATTTTGCTGACGCATGGTCATGACGATCATATCACCGATGCGGTATCCATTGCAAAACGAAATAATGCTCCGATCATCGCTGTAGAAGAACTGGCGGAATACTTGGCTTCGCAAGGAGCAAAAACTGAGCCTATGCATGTAGGCGGCGAGTGGTCTTTCGATTTCGGTAACGTCCATCTTACTCAAGCCATTCATACCTCATCCGTACGGGCTGTTGACGGACAACGGCTATATGCGGGCGTCCCTGTAGGCTACGTAATCGAGATGGAAGGCAAGATTATCTATCACGCCGGAGATTCGGGATTGTTCGGCGATATGAAATGGATCGGCCAAAGATTCGATATCGATATCGCGTTCCTTCCCATCGGTGGCCGATTTACAATGGGACCTTCCGATGCGCTGGTTGCTGCGGAGTGGATTCAGGCTCGACATGTCGTTCCTATTCATTACGGAACGTTTCCTCTTATACAGCAGGACGGAGGAAGCTTTATTGAAAGTTTGTCCCGCAAAGGAATTTCAGGTACGGCCATGGTACCTGGCGAGATGATAGAGGTCAACTGAGAGAATATCCCCGAATGGAGTGGTAACAATGCCCATCCTTTATACGTTCTATCACATTATGCTTCCTATCCTGATACCAATTGGAATTGGAGCCATTCTTCATCGGCGTTTCAAGTTCGACTTGAATAGTTTTTCAAAGCTCATTATAAATTACTATGTACCTGCTTTAGCCTTCGTTAAAATATACGAAGCGGAATTGTCAACCAAACTAATCGCGTCCGTTTTCGGATTTTTGATGATCCAATTCATAGTTATTGTCATAATCGGATATGCGATTAGCCGGATCATGGGCTATTCCAGGCCGCTAGCCGCAAGCTTTTCCAACAGCGTCTCCTTAACAAACAATGGCAACGTAGGAATACCGATTAACGCATTAGCCTTCAAGCAAGATGCCTTGGCCATGTCGATTCAAGTCATCGTGGTCGTCTTTGAGCTCTTCGTTACGTTTACGTTCGGACTTCTTAACGCAAGCAAAACGGTCTCGGGATTAAAAGGATCGCTATTACAGTTTGCCAAAATGCCGGTTCTATACTCGATTGCAGCCGGTACGATATTGCGGTTCTGTCAAATACAAATCCCTGATCCGATTCTTCTTCCGTTGGATCAAATATCAACAGGAATGTTCGCTTTCGCGCTCGTCTCGATCGGAGCCCAGATCGCTTCTTCAAAGTTGCAGCAGCATACTTCGGCCGTTCTGCTCAGCAGCATCGTGCGACTGATCATATCGCCAATCTGTGCCTATGGGTTAATCCTGCTGCTGCACCTTGACGGCATTACCGCACAAGCCTTGTTTATTGCCAGCGCCATCCCGACATCACGCAATAGTGCTGCTCTCGCTCTCGAATATGGCAACGAGCCAGGTTTCGCAGCACAAGCGGTTCTTGTGTCAATGCTTCTAAGTAGCATTACGCTGACCGTTGTCGTAAATCTTGCGATGGTAATATTCTAAAAGAACCGGCAACTCGTTTGCGCTGTGACAAGTCGATCACGTTCAAAACAGAGCCTCGATTCAAAAAGGACCGAGGTTCCACATCTTGTAATATTCGCTTTCCCGTCAAGGCAAGTCCGAATCTTAATCGAATGCCTGACGAAGTTTTACTGCCGTTATGTCGTATTCAGCCAACGTTACTCGTTACTTCAAAGGATCTTGGTAATTCGGGGTATGCGGCAGTAAAAGCAACACCAGCATATCTTGAAGTTGCAGTTCCCTAGAGTCCTCAACAAACTTCTTACCCAGTGCATTACAAATTTAAGTTTGCGTTCCAAACATTGAAATTAGAATCACTAAGCAAATGATAACCCTAATGAGCTCTCTACCTTCCTTTACCTAAAATCACCAATCAGAACTCAAACTGTCACGGAAAGGAAGGTGTGATTCATAACGTAAACTGTCCTTAGCATAACACCGGTGCCGGTCTAATACTTTATTTTCTTAGTCTACAACTTTATTTTCCGAGTCTAACACTTTATTTTTCATTAATTAGACTATTATAAATAGTGGATACTATGTTCAATTTATGAGCATATATCCACTATATTTATATATGATAGATTCATTATTTAGACATCGAAGTTACTGTTTACAATGTATATAATGTAAGGATTAAATGCAACATATGATTCTATTTGTGGAGGGCGTAGCCCATAGCGGGAGGCGTAGAGTGGTTAAAAACCGAGCGTAATCAATTAATGTTGGAAGGTGAAAGTCGATGCGAGTACAAGAAGTTATCCTAATGGATAACAACAAACGTTACGTGTTGATAGATGGAAATGGTTTACCTGTGATCCCTGTTTTGAAATACCTAAAATACTTAGACAATACGGGAAAAAGTAGAAATACGCAGAAAACGTATTGTTATGCGTTAAAGCAGTATTTTGCGTACTTAAAAGAGACGAATAAAGATCACAATAATATTCGATTAGAAGACTTGGTGGAATTCGTTGGTTGGTTGCGCAGCCCTTTTGAAAGCAACAAGATAACTCCACTTAAACCGATTCAAACAAAGAGGACAGAAAAGACCATTAATCTAACAGTAACAGCTGTTACAAACTTTTATGATTACTTGTATAGAAATGAAGAGCTTCCCGATGATATGTCCGAGAAGTTAATGCGGCAGGTATTTACTGGAGGAAGATCACGATATAAAAGCTTTCTGCATCACGTCCATAAGGACAAGCCGTCTATAAGAAATATATTAAAAATTAAAGAGCCACGCAAAAATGTTGAGACACTTTCAAAAGAACAAGTGCAGCAAGTGCTAAACGCAACAACAAACATCAGAGATCAGTTTCTCATCCAAGTGTTATTTGAAACAGGTTTGCGAATTGGTGAAGTCCTCTCACTCTATTTGGAATATTTTAAGTTTGATTACAGAGGCCATCGGATTTTTCTAAAAGATCGAGGGGAATTAGAAAACGGAGCCATGCTCAAAACAGGTGAGCGCGGAATATATGTGTCCCAAGCGTTAATGGACTTGTTTGATGACTACTTATATGAAGTCCTTGATGAGTTGGACTTTCGTTCCAATTTCGTTTTTGTAATTCTTCGAGGTGAAAATAAAGGTAAGCCCCTGACACTTACCGCTGTAGAAGCTCTTTTTAAGCGTTTAAGGGAGAAAACGGGAATTCGCAAACTTCACCCCCACCTTTTTAGACACACACACGCTACGATGTATTACCAAGAAACCAAAGACATAAAGCAAGTGCAGGAACGTTTAGGGCATTCGCAGATTCAGACCACGATGAATCTATACCTACATCTTTCAGAAGATGACATTCGTAAGGATTGGGAGAAAGCACAGACAGCATTTCAGATCAATATAAAGGATTCAAGGTGATTGAATATGAAAAAAACTATTCTACGTACATACCGTGAGGAATTGAGCTTTCATGAGAGATTAGAGCAAGAGCTTTCTGCTTATCCTGAGAAGACCATTTATATTGAACGGTAAGAAAAGTAACATTCCGCAAAAAATATCAAAACCGAGCGTTTCATCTGTCGTACAGTGATAATATCTCTATGGAGGCATTAATGTGAACTATAAAGATTCGGTAATCAAGGCCATTTCCTATATTGAAAATCATCTGACCGATGAGAGTTTAAGCGCCAAGGTTTCAGAAGCTGCCGGCTATTCGCCTTACCATTTTCACAGGATCTTCCTATCAGTTACCCGATCCTCCGTCTCAGAGTACATACGCAAGCGGAGATTGACGCACGCGGCATACGATTTATTTCATACCAACCAAAGGATCATAGATATTGCCATCCAGTACCGATTCGAGTCCCAGGAATCCTTCGCCCGAGCCTTTCGGAAAATGTTCTCCATCTCGCCAGGACAATTTCGCAAGCAAAGGGACATGAAGGACACGTTGTTCCGGGCCATGGAGAAGCTTCCTTTGGATGAAGTGGGGCTGCAACATTTGCATAAGGGCTTTTCCCTCGTGCCAGCTTTTGTCTGCCTGGACAATCTGCATTTGGTCGGCATGTCGATACCGGGTGTCAATTCGGACAAGGTCGGAATGCTATGGCGGAGCTTTAGGCAGCGTGTGTTTGAAATTAAGCGAAAACCGGATACGGAAGACATATTTTATGCGGTCATTGAACTTACGGGCGAGCAATGGGAAGTCACTTATACCGCTTGTGTCGAGGCGACCAGCGAGGAGAGTACGGTTCTCTTGGGAATGGTCGCTAAGCTGCTACCAGCGGCAACTTATGCGGTTTTTACTCATAAGGGGACATTAGCGAGACTCAACGATACGTTCCAATACATTTACGAAACGTGGTTACCCCAGTCAGGCAGCGTTCGTACGAATGCCCCGGAGTTCGCGCGTTACGACCAACGATATCTAGGACCGACGAACGAGGATTCGGTATTGGACATATATATTCCCGTTAGCTCGCCATCTTAGGAGCGTATCTCTCAAGGAGAGGAAGAAATCAAGATGAACAAAAAAGCAGAAATTAATGAAGGATACGCAGGATGCTGCGAGGTACAAATTACAGAAAACTCATTGAGGGTGACCTTTCCTATGATCGTGATGTATCCGACAGACGCACCGGAACAGGCTGATCGTCTAGGGCCGTACTCGTTGGAAGTGGCCAGAGACGCAGCGCCGAGGGAGGGAAAGTTTAGGTTGGTCCTCATTTCACACGGTACAGGCGGTTCGCCGCTTGTGTACTGGTCGCTTGCTCGGCATTTGGCACGCAGCGGCTTTATCGTTGGCCTGCCCGAACATCCGCACAATAACCGCAACGATAATAGTTTGGAAGGTACGGTCCAAAACCTCACCTATCGACCCCAGCACCTTCGCATGGCAGCCGACTGGTTTTTTGAAGATGAGAGGTTTAAGGGGCTTATCCAGCCGGGAAGCCTCTCGGTCATCGGGCATTCCATGGGCGGCTACACCGCGCTGGCAGCAGCTGGCGGCGTCCCGACCTCCTTCCCTAATGAGAGCCCCAATGGGAAGCCGCAGCAAATCGATGTCCTTCGCGATTCGCGAATCCAGTCCCTGATTTTGCTGGCCCCGGCGTCCGTTTGGTTCCGGAATGAGGGGGCATTAAGCGACGTTCGTCTCCCCATTCTCATGCTGGACGCGGAGCGAGACCCGTACACACCTCCATTTCACGCACAGATCATCTTGAAAGGTGTTGCCGAACCACGGATGATTCGCTATCGGACGGTGGAGAATGCCGGACACTTTTCCTTCCTGAGTCCTTTCCCAGCTGCGATGATTTCACCCGCCTTTCCCCCCTCACAGGACCCACCTGGCTTTGATCGCGTGCAATTTCACGAAACGCTGAAGACTGAGGTAGTAAAGTTTCTGTTGACTTATGATTAGGAAACGAAATGTATCGCAAGCGTATAAGTGTGCACTACCCATCGGGAGGGAAATATGATGTTTAATAAAAACGGGGATTTTTTTGACAGTACTGGCAAGTGGGGCTACATATTTCATTGGAAGCCGTTCGACAAAGGTAGATTCGGTGGGGTATTAAGCTAAAACCAGCTAATATCTTGTCAACATTTTTCTCTTAAATTTATTTGGCGTTGGCAGTATACTAAAAATAGGCGTGCTAAAGAACCTTCTCTGCAGTTGCTGGAAGGTTTTTCGTTTGAATGATAAATCTGCTAATTATGCTAAATCAACAAAGCTCTCTTGCTTCACTAATAATGCATAAATCCAGTGCAGGAGCTTGTTAACACACGCAATCAGAGCGACGCGATAAGGCTTTCCTGATTCGCGCTTCTTGTCG
>NZ_JBXENV010000030.1:0-25892 GCF_059383755.1 Paenibacillus sp. JT22N15
CGTTTTTGCTTGAAATATAGGAAAGGATATGATTTCGTTATCCTTTCTCTATATTTCTCGGAATGAAACGCGCCGCGCTGCCAAAGGGCGGCGACAGCCGTTTCACCTTGAATTCTAAGAATTTATAAGTTTCATCCTTATATCCGCTTAGAATTCTAGGGCAAAGCTCTTCGCACGTCCCAGAAAGACGACGAAGTCGTTTTTGCTTGAAATATAGGAAAGGATATGATTTCGTTATCCTTTCTCTATATTTCTCGGAATGAAACGCGCCGCGCTGCCAAAGGGCGGCGACAGCCGTTTCACCTTGATTGGAAATCAGAAGTTGATTCCCGCTATTCTCCTATGGTATATTGACAGTTCGTTTTCCCACTATATTCTTAGGAGGTAACTGGCTGATATGACGGTTCAAAGTGCCTATCAAGAAGAGCAAGAGCGTCTGGCACGCTCGCTTGAAGAAATACAATCACAGCTAAGCGCGATAGGCCCGCGCTACACAGGCGATGATTTTACGGAGCAAATGCTCGATTTGCAACGAGAGGAACGGAAGCGGGGGCTGGAAATTGCTTTCCGCGAGCCGTATTTTGGAAGAATTGATTTTCAGGAGCTGCCGGGTGACGCTAAGCAGGAGCTCTATATTGGCAAGGCAGGCGTAGCTAGAGAGGGCGGCAAGGAGCTAATCGTTATTGACTGGCGTGCCCCAATTGCCAGCTTGTTTTATTCTTTTACAGGCGGTGAAGCGGCGATTACCTATGATTCTCCTGATGGCGAAATCGAAGGGATCGTCTATTTAAAGCGCAATCTGATGGTTCGCCAGGGCGAGCTTGTAAGGATGGTAGACAGCTTCACCCGTGGTCAGGAAGAAGAATCGGTCACCGACGAGTTTTTGCTCTATCGACTGGGTGAAAATAAAGACAATCGGCTCAGGGATATCGTCTCGACGATCCAGCAGGAGCAGGATGCGATCATTCGTTCAGGACGGAGCAAGGCGCTGTTTATTCAGGGCGTGGCGGGAAGCGGCAAGACGACGGTAGCGCTGCACCGGCTCGCTTTTTTGCTCTATCAATATGCCGATCGGATGCGGGCGGAGCGTATGGTTATTTTTGCGCCTAACCGCATGTTTCTCGAATATATTTCCGGCGTGCTGCCGGAGCTGGGCGTAGGCGATATTCAGCAAACGACGTTTGCCGACTGGGCGCTGGATCTATTGGAGCTTGAAGTGCGAATGGATGATAAAACCGATACACTAGAATATTGGTTTGAGCATTATCGCAGCGCGGGGGAAATTGCGGAGGCGCCCGGACGCTTGAAAGGCTCGCTTGATTTTAAGCAGGCGATTGACGAGCGGCTGGAGCAGCTTGAACAAAGCATCGTGCCTTTGCAGCCATTTGAGCCTGTAGACAAGCTGGTGCTTATGCCGGAGCAAATGCTTGAATGGTATCGCACCGATTATGGCGAGGAGCCGCTGATGCGCAAGCGCGAGCGATTCGTCAGCCGCATTCGCAGATGGCTGGAATCCGAGCTGAAAATGCGCGGTATTCATGATAAAAAAGTACGGGCCAAGGCGTTAACCCGCTTAAATGCATTAGCGAAAAAAATTCCGGCCTACACCGCGCCGAAGCTATATGCGTCCTTCTTCCAAGGCAAGCAGGCGATGAGCCTGGTGCCAAAAGCAATAGCGGCAGCAACGGCTGCCCGTCTGAAAGCGGGAACGATTGCGCCAGAGGATTTGGCGCCGCTCGCCTATATTCATTTGCGCCTGTTTGGGTTGCAAACAGCGCCCTATGACCATATCGTCATTGACGAGGCGCAGGATTATTCGCCGTTCCAACTGGAAGCGCTGCGCCTTTGCCAGCAAACGCCGTCATTGACCGTGCTGGGCGACTTGCAGCAGGGCATCCACGCCTATGCAGGCATTCATAGCTGGCAGGAGCTTACGGCGCTGTATGACGAAGAACAGACCGGATTTTTTGAACTGAACCGCAGCTATCGTTCCACGATGGAAATTATCGCCTTCGCCAATCGGATTCTTGGTGCAATGGGAGCGGGTGTCAAGGCAGCAGTACCTGTATTCCGGAGCGGAGATGCCGTGGAGCTTGCGCCAGCACAGCCAAGCGAGTGGATGGGTATGCTGGAGCAAACGGTTCGAGAATGGCAGGCAGACGGCAGCTATCAGACGATCGCGGTAATTGGAAGAACGACGGAGGAATGTGCCGTTATCCATGCGGCTTTGAATGCTGCGGGGGTGGAAGCATCACTCGTAGAACGAGGACAGCCTGAATACAGCGGCGGCTTGTCCGTTGTGCCGGCATATTTGTCCAAAGGGCTTGAATTTGACGCGGTTCTCATTGCCGATGCCGGGGCGCTTGCTTATACCGATCAGGACGCCAAGCTGCTATATGTTGGTTGTACGAGAGCGCTTCATAAGCTAAAATTAGTTTATCAAGGCTTGTTTACCACGTTAGTAGCGGACGTTGCGGAAGGCGTGCAAGAATTATGACAGTATTAAGGCATTTTGCCGCAAATTCTTGACTTTAGCAGGCCTTGTAACTAAAATTGCTACAAGATGTATATACCTGTATTTTTTTGAGGAGGATTTGAGCGGTAGTGACGAAAACAAAGAAAAAAGGTTCTAGCAGCAATCAGCAGCAAAGGCAGCAGCCGAAGAAAAATTCGAGCAGCTCGCTTATTTTTCTGACGATTGGTATTTTGGCGGTTATCATCGTCATCGTACTCGGCATTAACAACCAGAACAAGCCGTTTGAATTTGACTATGCCGCAATGCCTGTGCAGGGCAGTGTAGATGCACCTGTCAAAATCGTTGAGTTTGGCGATTACAAGTGCCCGGTTTGCCGTGATTTTTCGCAACAAATCAAACCTCAGCTGGAGAAAGATTACATTGAAACAGGCAAAGCCTCCTTTTATTTTGCGAACTATTCGTTCATCGGCAAAGATTCCGTGACAGCTGCACTCGCGGCGGAAGCGGTCTATCAGCAAAATAATGACGCCTTCTGGACTTATAACCAAGCGATTTATGATAATCAACAGAATGAAAATATCGAATGGGCAACGCCGGAACATTTGGTGCAGCTTGCAAAGGATGCCAAACTTCCTATCGATTTTGATTTGCTGAAGAGCGACATCGAGAACAAAACCTATCAAAAGCAGGTAGACCGCGATAATTCGCTCGTTCGTCCGCTGAATATCGGAGGAACGCCTACCGTCTTTATTAACGGCAAGGCGGTTTCAAGTCTCGATTACGCAACACTCAAATCAACAATCGAGGCAGCTCTAAAATAAGGGGCCTTGATTAAAAAGGAGCCCGGTCAAAAATGACAACGCCACCCTATGAATCGTGGTTGAAACGTTACGCTTTATATTTCGCCTGGATTATTACTTTAGCCGCAACGGGCGGAAGCTTGTATTTTAGTGAAATTAAAGGGTTTCTGCCTTGCGATTTATGCTGGTATCAGCGTATATTCATGTATCCGCAGGTCATCATTTTAGGTATTGCGACGTATCGCGGAGACCGAAATATTGTTAAATACTTACTGCCGATTAATATAATTGGCCTGGCGATTTCCGTTTTCCATAACTTCGAGATTTGGTTTCCGAAGGTGGGCGAGCTGGTGCCTTGCCGCTCTGGCATCCCGTGCAATTTTGATTATTTGAACTGGTTTGGCTTTCTGACGATTCCGATGATGTCCATGATCGCATTTGTGCTTATTATCGTGTTTCTGCTGTTGGCTCGCCAAAGCAATGATCAAGAAGCAAACGAAAACTAGCTGTATTCCCAAGCAAAGCTCCGAGGCTGACAACGCCAAACGGAGCTTTGCTTTTTGCATATTCGGGATGCAGCATAAGTGACAACGCCGTGAACAAACGTCGGACCGATCGTCTAATCTCCTAGCAATCAGCTAGCGAATGAAGGCAAAATGGGGTATCTTAAAAGAAGCGATGTCAAAGCATAAAGAGAGTAGGGAACACCATGATCGAAGTGGAGCAGCAGCTATATAGAGAAGCAGAGCAGTTCATCTTTACCTGTTATGCAGAGCTTGGCAAAAGTGAAGCGGAGGTTGTGCTTCGGCTTGCTGAAATCCGGTCCGAAGTAGAGCGTACAGGTATTTATGAGCATACATATGAAGAGCTCCAGCATGGGGCGAAAATGGCGTGGCGCAACAGCAATCGCTGTATTGGCCGTCTTTTTTGGCATACGATGGAGGTGTTTGACGCCCGTTCGCTGCAGCAGGAAGACGATATTGCAGACGCGATATTTTCGCATATTCGCTATGCGACGAATGGCGGCAAAGTCCGGCCGGCGATTACGATTTTTGCAGCGAAGCAGGAGAAGTACCAAATCCGGCTGTGGAACCATCAGCTTGTTCGTTATGCGGGCTATGAGGACGGAACTGGCGGTGTCATTGGCGATCCTGCATCGCTGTCCTTTACGAAGGCTTGCGAGGCATTGGGCTGGAAAGGTGCGGGAACCAGATTCGATGTGCTGCCGCTTGTTATTCAGAAGCAGGGAGAAGAACCGAAGCTGTACGAGCTTCCGGAAGGGCTGGCGCTGGAAATTCCACTGTCGCATCCGGAGCTGGAGTCGTTTGCGGAGCTGGGCCTGCGTTGGTATGCGGTACCTTTCATTGCAGATATGCAGCTGGAAATCGGCGGAATCTCTTACACAGCAGCGCCATTTAATGGCTGGTATATGGGAACGGAAATCGGGGCGCGCAATTTGGCAGATACGGACCGATACAATCAGCTGCCTGTCGTCGCGAGATTAATGGGATTAGATATGACGACGAATACGTCCCTTTGGAAAGATCGTGCACTGGTAGAGCTGAACACGGCCGTCATTCATTCGTTCAAAAAGCATGGCGCCAGCATCGTTGACCATCATACGGCTGCCGAGCAGTTTACGCGCTTTGAGAAGCAGGAGAAGGAACAGGGACGTGCGGTTACAGGCCGCTGGTCATGGCTTATACCGCCGATGTCTCCGGCAACGACAGCAGTATGGCATCGGAGCTATGATGATACGGAATTAAAGCCGGCTTATTTATATCAGGAAAAGGCGTATACAAGCGGAGGGTCATAAACGTGGATTTTATAATGGAATATTTATCCTTTTTCGTCATTGTTACTGAGGGAGAGGACAGCAGCTCCTCCAAGCGGTACAAGCATTATCAGACACTGGAGGAAGAGGATTATGAAGATAGTGAGATTAAGCGATTTTTGGACGGGGAGTTTGCCCGCATCGTCAAGCGCAAAGTAGAGCGCAACCCGAATTCGGAAAATGCGCCGACTAAGATCGGCCGCTTCATGGTCGAGCCTGGCTATGAGCTGGGCAGCAATCAGAACTATAATTTGTTCCAGCGGCTGCGTGATGCGGACAACAAGGAGCGTTACATTGGCATTGCAGACGAGCTGGTGCATATTTATATGGATACGAGCGCGGTGCGCGGCGGTGCTTTTATTATTGCAAGAGCCAAGCTGAATACTTTTTTTGATGAGCCCTTTTTATTCCTTCTAAAATGTGACTTTGAGCCGAAAATCGCCCGCATCTCCGATGAGCGCAATTTGATTTCGCAAGTGGAAATGGCGATTAGCGCCCGCAGCATCAAGTCGATTCAATATCCGCATATGCCCGAGGAGGGAATATTGGAGCATTGGGAGCTTAAAATTCATCAGGCGTCGCATGCCCGCTATTTTGAGGATTTTCTCAAATACGTATCCTATGAGAAGCCGCTTCCGGAAGTGATGAGCGACCAACTGCTGGACATGGTGCAGCAGTATATGGATGACAAGTGGGAGGGCGTGACGGAGAGCACTGAACGCCACGAGGAAGAAAATGCAATTGAAGTATGGGCTCACAGCGAGAAACGCGATATTCATGAGTACTGGTCACAGGAGCAGGTAACATTGGCATCGGCAGCGCTTGTGGAGCAAAAGCCAGATCTGCCATTCACGTTCAAGCTGGACAGCGTAACGGTTAAGGGTCTGCTGGCCGAATTCGGTACAGCGCTGCATTTTGCCAAGCATAATGGCCGTTATGTTGTCGTCATTGAAGGGGATTCGTTCCAGTTTGATAAAGGGATGTCGCCGATCGAGCTGCTTCAGCCGCCGGATTTGATGGAGCTGCTGCCGGAGATCGGGACGCATAAGCAAGAGAGCAGCGCAATTGAGGATTTGCAGCGTTATGCAGATGATCTAGCGAATGATCCGAATTACGAAGGCGAATAACATTTACAGCCATATTGGCAAGCTATATGGAATAAGCAATAAGGAATATAAAGGAGGAGCAACGATGGAAAAGCTGCTGTTTATTGAAATCGGCATGGGCTGCGACTTGCATGGTCAAGACGTTACGAAAGCGGCGGTACGGGCTGTGCAAAATGCGATTCATCACAATTCGATGCCTGGCCTGCTTGAAATTTTGCCTGGCGGAACGCTGGATGCGATGAAGGTCAGAGTGCGCCTTGCTGTTCCTTGCGACAAGGAGCTGCTGGATATCGAGCAAGTGAAAGCGGTGCTCCCTTATGGGACGGTGACTGTGGAGCTTGTGGACGGCGGCATGCTGACGACAAGCGGCATTGTGCTTCCGGACAAGGCGGACCGCAATGATTTGATCTACATTGTCAATGCATCCGTTGAGGTAGGCTATTAGTCCGAAATTAGTCCATGCTTCTTATAAAAAGCCCGCAGGCAGCTGTAGCTTTACAGCTTGCCTTGCGGGCTTTTTCTTTTCAGCCGAGCCATTTGTAATGATTTTCGCCGTTCATGGAAACAATAGGGCATAGTCCAAAATGGCAGAGGAGATTCGGCATGATTTGGAAGCTGACGGTATTCGTAATTTTGCTTATTTTCACCGCTTTTTTTGTGGCGACTGAATTTGCTGTCGTCCGTTTACGGGCAAGTCGCGTGCATCAGATGGTAGCCGAAGGCGCGAAAAACGCGGCTGCGGTAGAAAAGGTCATTAACAATTTGGACGGCTATTTATCTGCTTGCCAGCTAGGGATTACAATTACAGCGCTCGGACTTGGCTGGCTCGGTGAGCCGACGATTCATGAGGTGCTGCATCCGCTGCTGCATCATTGGGGCGTCGTGGGTGATTTTGCCGATGTGCTGTCCTTTATCGTATCCTTTAGTCTTGTGACCTACTTGCATGTCGTGCTTGGCGAGCTTGCGCCGAAGACACTGGCCATTATTAAGTCTGAGCAAATTAGCCAGTTCACGGCGCCGCTTATCATTTGGTTTTACCGGCTGTTTTTTCCGTTTATATGGGTGCTGAATGGGTCAGCAAATGGGCTGGTGCGATTAGTGGGCTTTAAGCCTGCTACGGAGCATGAAGCCCATTCTGAAGAGGAAATCCGCCTGATTATGTCCGAAAGCTACGAAAGCGGCAAAATCAATAAAAGTGAGCTCAGCTATGTGAATCGGATTTTTGAATTCGACGAGCGGCTGGCGAGAGAAATTATGGTGCCGCGCACCGACATGGTGTGCTTGTATAGCGATAAGCCGCATGAGGAAAATGTTGCGACCATCAAACGCGAGCAATATACGCGTTTTCCAGTGGCACAGGGGAGCAAGGATAATATTATCGGCGTCATTAATACGAAGCAGTTTTTTATGCATTATGTGGATCAGAAGACGACCGAGGTAAGCTCGCTCATGCAGCCGGTCATGTTTATGCCGGAGGTTATGCCGATTAAAAAGCTGCTGCGAACGATGCAAACGGAACGGGTGCATATGTCGATTTTGCTCGATGAATATGGCGGGACATCGGGGCTGATTACGATTGAAGATATTATCGAGGAGATCGTAGGCGAAATTCGCGATGAATTTGATGCGGATGAAGTGAAGGAAATCGACCAGCTAGGGGAGGGGAGGTTCATGGTAAATGGCAATGCGCTCATTAGCGAGGTGAATACAGCGACGGGAAGCCATTTAGAAAGTGAAGAGGTGGATTCCATTGGCGGCTGGCTGTTTAACCGAATGCCCGACCTCCCTGTAGGGGAGGCGTGGACGTTTGCGGAGCTGACATTCATCATTCGCGAGAAAGAGACGCATCGCATTCGCAAAATCGAAATTATCGTCTCCAGTTCGTTATGAGAACCAGCCTGCAACGGTGTTATACAAGCTTTCCAGCCGCAGGAGCAGCTTGTTCATTTTTCGCCCGTGCTGCATAAGGTTAATGGCCCAGTCCCAGTCCACGAGAAAATGAATGACGGTCACGACAATGATGATGAAGACGATAGCGAACGTAACGATAAAGGCGGCTTGCAGCCGAAAATAAAGCAGCAGCCGCTGCGCCAGCTTGAGCATCGCATTTTCATCCGAATGGCCAGCAAGCTTGCTTACCTGTTTCCCTAGCAGGAACAAGACGACGGCGATGCTGATTTCCAGCAGCCCAGCAATCGTTCCGAGGCCAAATTGCAGCAGGCTGGCGAACGTTTGAAACAAGCCGAACAGCATCGTTAGAGCAGCCGTCATTTTTATCCAAAACGAGAGCTTTTTCCATGTGCCGCTTAATTGAGCGGTAATATCCGGTTGCATAATCACTTCGCTCTTGGTGAGCGCGAGCGGGTCGCCTTCTCTTTTATGGAGTGGGCTATTTGGCATGTTTTCTTGTTGATTCAATAGTGCAGGCTCCCTTCTTGGCATACGTTGAAAATATCACACCACTAATACGGAAGGCCCTTACAACTAGTTGCAAAAACCAAGCTTTCGTTGTCGAAAATCTGGGACTTGCTGAGCAAGACTTGGCGGAAGTCATGTGTTACAATAATAGAGTTTATTTGAGATTAGAAATTAGAAATTAGAGATTAGGATGCAGGAGGCAGGAGAATGGTGGATTTATTAAATGCGATTCTGATGGGAATCGTGGAAGGCTTGACGGAGTTTCTACCTGTATCATCGACAGGGCATCTCATTTTACTCGCGGATTTACTTAACTTTACAGGAGACCGTGCGAAAACCTTTGAGGTCGTCATTCAATTTGGAGCGGTGCTGGCCGTGCTGGTGCTTTATCGCAAAAGGTTCTTGAAGCTATTGAACTTCAACTTCTCCAAATCATCCGGGATGAACGCGCTGCATATTGCGCTTGCTATGCTTCCGGCAGGTCTAATCGGTGTCGTATTTCATGGATTTATTAAAGAATATTTGTTTAGTACAACTACGGTATTGGTTGGTCTCGTCGCAGGCGGTATTCTGATGATCTTCGCTGACCGGATTAAGCGGAAAGTAACGGCTGAAGAGCTGGATGACCTGTCGTACAAGCAGGCCCTTGCGATTGGCTGCTTTCAGGTACTGGCGCTATGGCCGGGCTTCTCGCGTTCCGGATCGACGATATCGGGGGGCATGTTTTTCGGGGCGAGCCAGAAGGCAGCTGCAGAATTTACGTTTATCGTATCGGTGCCGATGATGGCGGGAGCAAGCGGAATTGACCTGATTAAAAGCCGTGAATTTCTGACGATGGCAGATATGCCGTTGTTTTTGATTGGTTTCATTACCGCGTTTATCGTAGCGCTCATTGCTGTCGTTACCTTTATTAATTTAATCAAAAAGCTGCGTTTATCTTGGTTCGCCTACTACCGCTTTGCGCTTGCCATCGTGTTTGCTTTTATTATTTTGTAGTCGGTGCCAGGACAAAGCAGCAGCTTAAATCATTAAGAGACTTTCTTCGGCCCTTGGAGGCTGAAGGGAGTCTTTTTTTATGGTTTCGCGGCAAGCGTCTGCGTATAGCTGAATGATCGTGAAAACGCCCGCCTAGCTCCTCCTAGCTGGCGCACGTACTAATGGGGGGCGGCGCCATGCCAGAATAGTTCTACAAGCTCACGCGCCGTTTGCTTGAGTGAAGCTTCATCATTGACAACTTTTTTACGGTTGCGGATGCTCAGCATTGCGGTATAGGCGTGGGCCAGCAGCAGCGGATTGCCTGAAACCAGCTCTTTTTTATCCATTGCCTCTTGAAAAATGTCAGCGAGCAGCTCATGGAGCCGTGATTCTCCGGCACGGATTGATAAAGTTTGCTCCTCTGTGAGGCCTGAAGCCGCTTCGCGCATCATCGTTTCAAAGTCGACATGGGCGTTCGCCATATGCCGTTCAGCGACAATAAGCAGTCGGTCCTTAAGCTCTCCGGGACCGGTAATGATTTTACGCGTTTGCTGATAAGCGATATTTAAGACGAATAAAATCGCCTCGGTAAAAAGCACCGCTTTATTATTGAAATAGTAGTAGACGCTTGCCTTGGTAACGCCGGATGCTTTGGCAACGCCGTCGAGCGATACTTTCTCGAAGCCAAGCTCCATAAATTGATACGATGCCGTAAATAAAATTTTCTCCATCGTTTGAGCGGTGCTGCTGCCTTTTGGACGGCCAGGTTTGCGCTTTTCTTGTTCATTTACCATGTCGTGACCCTCCATGTTCATGTAATTGTAATAAAAGCAGTTGATTAATTAACCTTCGAGTATATATAATTAATTTAGTCTACAAAATCTATTTTAAACCAAATGACTGAAGATGTGAAACGGAGGATGGGAGTAATGCTAGAGAAATTAGGCAGTGCGGTTGCGGGCCGCCGTACACGCTGGATCACCGTAATCGTATGGATCGTGCTTGCAGGGGCTTTAACAATGTGGCTTCCTGCTGTTGGTGGGCAAGAGAAAAATAATGCGCCTAATCTGGAAACAGACAGCCCGTCCGTGCTTGCAGATCAATTAATGAAGGATAAATTCCCGAATGGGGCTGGTGTGCCCGCCCTGCTCGTATGGCATAGGGATGCCGGGCTTACGGAAGAGGATTATGTACTCATTCAGAAAACGTCGCAGCTCCTCAGCGAACAGCCGCTGCCAGAACAAGGAGAATTGCTGCCGCTGCATCAAATGCCGGCTCCTGCGCTCTCAAAGCTGGCATCGGAAGACGGAGGCACGCTTGTTCAACCGATTACATTTGCAGAAAATGCGGATACGGAAATTTTGCGCAGCAATTTGGAGAAATTGCAAGAGCTTGTTAAAGAAGCGGCAGGCGGCACGAGCCCGTTTGACGCAGCAACAACTGGTGTTGACGCGCTGAGTGCAAGAATCAGCGGTCCTGTGGGCATTCAGGTGGACGCATCGGCATTATTCAAAGGAGCGGATGTATCGCTGCTGATTGCTACGGTGCTGATTGTACTTATTCTATTGCTGCTTATTTATCGTTCGCCTATTTTAGCGGTCGTTCCGATTGTAGGCGTAGGGTTCGCTTATTTGGTTACGAGCCCCATTCTCGGCTGGCTTGCATCAGAGGGCTGGATTACAGTAGATGCCCAAGCCATTTCGATCATGACGGTGCTGTTGTTTGGTGCAGGCACAGACTACTGCCTGTTCTTTATTGCACATTTCCGCCAAGAGCTGGAGTGGGAAGGCAATAAGATGACGGCGCTCAAAATCGCTTTCCGTGATGCATCCGGAGCGATTGCGATGAGCGGCTTCACGGTCGTTCTTTCCTTGCTGGCGCTGCTTGCCGCCAAATATGGTGCTTACCAGCGCTTTGCTATCCCATTCAGCTTGTCTATTTTCATTATGGGCATTGCCAGTCTGACACTCGTGCCTGCGCTATTGTCCATTATGGGAAGAGCCTCATTCTTCCCGTTCATTCCCCGCACCGAAGGTATGCAGCAGCAGCGGGCAGAGAAGCGCAGCAAGCCGTTTCGCCCGCGTCGCCAAGGCAGCAAGCTAGGCACAGCAGTAGGAAGCCTGGTCGTGGCGAAGCCTTGGACCGTTGTTATCGCGAGCGTTATTTTTCTCGGTGCGCTGGCTGGTTTTGCTCCACAGGTTAAGTTTACGTATGATTTATTGTCTTCCTTTCCGAAAGATATGCCGTCGCGTGAAGGTTTTGATACGATTTCAACAGCTTTCACACCAGGCCAATTGGCTCCTATAACCGTGGCGGCTCAAACCGATGGCAAGCCAGTGGAGCTTGTCGCCAGCCTTTCGGATATGGATCTCGTTGATTCCGTATCGGAGCCGGTTCAAAGTGAAGAGGACCCGAATTTGCAGTCCGTTCAGGTTACGCTAAACATTAATCCTTATTCACAGGAGGCCATGGATCTGGTTCCGCTGCTTCGCGGAGCGGCGGAGGAAGCATTGGATAAAGTAGGAGTTTCGGATGCGGAGTCTAAAGTGTGGGTAGGCGGACAGACAGCAACGCAGCATGACTCCCAGCTGTTGACCGATCGGGACAATAAAGTTATTATCCCACTCGTTATTGGGATGATTTTAGTGCTGCTGATTGTCTATTTGCGCTCCATCGTTGCAGCCCTTTATTTAATCGCCACCGTGTTATTGTCATTTGGCTCTGCTTTAGGCCTCGGCTGGATTGTATTGCATTATGGGATGGGGGCAGAAGCGATTCAAGGAGCGATTCCGCTGTACGCCTTCGTGTTCCTCATTGCTCTTGGCGAGGACTATAACATTTTTATGATCTCGAGCATTTGGAAGAAAAAAGCGAAAATGCCGCTCAAGCAAGCCATTCGTGAAGGTGTCGCAGAGACTGGCGGCGTCATTACGTCCGCAGGGTTGATCCTTGCTGCTACGTTCGCAGTGCTAGCGACGCTGCCTATTCAGGTATTGGTGCAGTTCGGCGTAATTACAGCGATTGGTGTGCTGATGGATACGTTCATCGTGAGACCGTTCCTCGTGCCGGCCATTATAACGCTGCTTGGCAATAGAGCCTTCTGGCCGGCTAGGGCAGAGCTAGTGGGAGAAGAACAAAGCAAGTCTGGCAAGCATAGGCAAATCGTTTAAATCGCATTATTATTTGCAGCAGCAAAGCGCCTTTCTGTCTGGTCGGCATGACCAGGAGGGAAAGGCGCTTTTTATTTTGCTGCTAATATATGTACAGGTGTGAAAATTCCATAGGCCAAGCTTCCGTTCTGGGCGCACAGGAATAAAATGAGGGGAAACGAAAAGCGCAAAGGAGGTTCGCCAAAATGAGAAAGAGGTTCCTTCGTCTAATATTTATCGTAGTCCTGTTTATTGGAATAAGCCTCTGGAGTTCCGCATCGCTATCCGTGTCCGCAGCAGATGTCTGTACTCCTGCAAATAATGAGCAGCAGACGAATGCTGCCGCCTCATCGCCAACCGACTCCCCCTGTAATGAACATGCGGGTCATGAGGCTCCAGATCCGGCTGCAACCGCTCCCGGGGATCAGTTGACCGATGAGCAGGCCGGGTGGCTGCTTACAGGTGTCATTGCTTTATTTCTCATTATCGTCGTCATATGGCGCCAGCATGCTTTCAAGTCGAAGCGTTAGCTGCCAAAGGAGTGGCGCAGCTTAATGATAGGGCTGCATCGTTATGCCGCAGACGCGAACAATAGCCAGCGTGCATTTTAGCTATCTGCGGCCTCATGTTTTATTTTTCTATTAAATGATGGACAAGCTTAATGATAAGACGAAATGCAACCGTTTGGACGCATCTGCCGTATAAGTAATGCTCTGTGTAAGACAGGCGGAAAGGAAGAGATTAAACATGGCCATTCGTTCAGGAAAAAGCATACTTTTAATCATTGGAATGTTATTATTAGGAGGATGCTCGTTATTTGAGGAAGCCAAGCAGACGGTCAATTCCGTATCAAACTCGGCCGAATATGTGACGGGAGCAGCAACGTACATGCAGACGCTGACAAATTTCAGCGAGCAGGCGACGCAGCTTGCGGAGCAAGCCGTAAATGATGCGAGTGCACGCGCTGATTATAAAGAACAGCTGGTAGCTGTGCAGGAGTCCATCAAGCAGTTTGGCGAGCTGCACGCGCCGGATTTTGCCAAGGACGTCCATCAGTCCGTGGTCGATTATAATTTGAAGCTGCAGGAAAGCATTGATGCGGTGCTGAAGCAGATCGAAGACGGCAAAGCATTGATTGACGCAACGGAAATTCCAAATACGATTAACAAAATCAACGAGCTGTTAAATCAAGTGAATCAACTTCAGCAGCTGGTATCGTAACGGTAAAGAGAGGAAGAGTGGAAGATGAAAGTAAATATTTTGCATGCTAGCATGACGAACTCCAAGGAATCCGGTTTCGTAGGCAAGGTTCATTTTGAAGTAGAGGGCCAGACGAACCAATACGAAATTACCCTTCATAGCCGCAAGGCGACAGAGTGGGGCTACGGTTTGTTTTTTCTGAATGAATCGGGCAAGGAAGAAGATCTTTTGGCGGTTGAGGATGAGCTGGAAGAGGACGATGAACTGTTTGATTCCCTCGTGAATGCAGCTTGGGAAACGCTTGAGAAGAAATAAATAGCTCCGGTAAAAAATAGAGCTGGTGTCAGCCTGGACATGCTGTCCGTGCTTGCGCCGGCTCTATTTGCGCCAAGGCTGATGGCATAAACGCACTTGTCGATCATACAATCTAATGTTATCATTAAGATTACAATTTAATAGGAAGGGAATAAGTGTCAGCAGGCGCCAAAGCGCCCAAGTTGACTTAATAGGGAAGTCGGTGAGAGACCGGCGCGGACCCGCCACTGTATGAAGCGTCCTAACGCTTCAAAGCCAGGAGACCTGCTTATTTCAACGACACTGTAAACCTACGTGGATATTAGGAAGGTGTTAGAGATTGGATGGCCCTTCGCTGTCTGCGTTTAACAAGGACATTGGTCTTTTCAAGCATTTCTAACACATATCGTTAGAGGTGCTTTTTTTGTTGGATAGAAATTGTAAATTGCTACATAGAAGGAGTTGGGCATCAATGAGTGAAGCAGGCGTCGGCAAGCTGTTAATTATCGGATTCGGCCCAGGGAGCTTCGAGCATATTACGAAACGCGCCCGTGAAGCGATTCAGGAGAGCGATATTGTCATCGGCTACAACACGTATGTCGACTTGATTCGGGAGCTAATCAGCGATCAGGCGATTGTGCGTACGGGGATGACAGAGGAGGTCAGCCGGGCGCAGGAAGCGGTGCGCCAAGCGGAGAACGGCAAGAAGGTAGCCGTTATATCAAGCGGCGATGCGGGCGTATACGGCATGGCAGGACTCGTGTATGAGGTGCTGATTGAGAAAGGCTGGAAGCGTAATGGCGGGGTAGAGGTTGAAGTGATTCCCGGCATTTCTGCCATTAACTCGACAGCATCCCTGCTTGGCGCGCCGATAATGCATGATGCTTGCACGATCAGCCTGAGCGATCATTTGACGCCTTGGGAGCTGATTGCGCGCAGGGTAGAAGCGGCCGGACAAGCGGATTTCGTCATTGCGCTTTATAACCCGCGCAGCGGCAGAAGAACGCGGCAAATCGTGGAGACTCAGCGGATTTTGCTCAAATACCGCTCGCCAGATACGCCGGTAGGCATTGTGAAAAGCGCGTACCGCGACCGTGAAGACATTGTCGTGACGACGCTTGCCCGTATGCTTGACCATGATATCGGCATGCTGACAACAGTCGTCATCGGCAACTCGACGACCGTCAATTATGACGGGCTAATGATTACGCCGCGCGGCTATCAGCGCAAATATACGCTTGGCGAAGGCGCGCAGCCTTTGAAGCCCCACCAGCGTCTGCAAGAGAAGAATGAGCCGTGGGCGCTTCATACGGCAGGAATGCCTGAGCTTCCAGCGGACGGGGGCTATCGTGCGGATGAATATGACGCGACGGACCAGCTGCTCGAGCGGGAGGAGCCGCAGGCGGTTGCGCCAGATGAACCGAGAAATGATAATGGACAGGGCGGCGGAATGGCGGTTGCAGTAGCCCCCCCGGTTGCGCCCGTGAAGCCGACCCCAGCCCCAATAAATACAGCCGTTTCAATGAGGGCAGAGGCTGCCCCGGCACCTGCAGTATCGCCTCTGCATTTGGCGATGGAAGCGGTTCTCCTGAATGATCGCAGCAAGGGGATCGAGCCTAGTGCGGCGTTTGGCGCAGTATCGAGCCCTATGCCTGTGTTTGCGCAGCAATCGGTACTTGAGTTTGCCGTAAGCCCAGGTGTCGCGACAAAAAACTTCACGCCCCAGCAGCTCGTAGCATTGGCGCAGGCTGTTGGCGAGAAGGGTTCGATTGAATATACGCCGCATCATCATTTGCTGGTGCGGATTCCAACATCGGACCCGGACAGTGTGACGGCGAAGCTGCGCGCGGATGGGCTCAGCCTAGCTCCAATCGGTGATGTACTGCAATTGAAGGCTTGCGATTTTTGCAATCTGGAGAAGGCGGAATCGGTGCCTTATGCCGATGAGCTGCAAGACAAGATCGGCGGCATGGCAATGCCGAAGGAGCTGCGTGTCGGGTTCAATGGCTGCGGCATGGCATGTTATGGCGCAGTTAACGAGGATATCGGCATCGTGTATCGCCGTGGCAAATTCGATTTGTTCCTCGGCGGCAAAACCGTCGGCCGCAACGCGCATGCCGCGCAGCCGGTTGCCGAAGGCATTGCCGTCGACGAAATCGTGCCACTGATTGAACGCATTATTGCGCTTTATAAATCGGAAGGCCATCCGAATGAGCGCTTTCATAAATTTTTCAAACGAATGGGTCAAATAGAAGGCTATCGCTATCAGGAGCTGCCTGTTTTTCATATCGAAGACGCTTTGTGCGGAGACTAGCGACAGCAAGGGAGATGAAGGAAGATGGATGCGGTTTTGTTTGTAGGGCACGGAAGCCGGGATGAGAGAGGCAATGAAGAGGTACGCGAGTTTGTCGCCTCTGTAGCTTCAACACTGAAAGCAGATTTGGTAGAGCTGTGCTTTCTGGAGTTTGTCACGCCGACGATGAAGCAGGGCTTTGATATTTGCGTATCAAAAGGGGCGACCCGGATCGCCGTCATTCCGATTACGTTATTTTCGGCAGGGCATGCAAAGCTGCATATGCCAGCAGCAATTGATGAGGCAAAGCTGCGTTACCCAGCTGTAAATATTATTTATGGACGGCCAATTGGCGTCCACGATCAGGTGCTGGAAATTTTGACCTCCCGCCTTGGCGAAGCGGTTGCCGCAGAGGAAAGCGAGCTTGCGGATACGGCCATTTTGATCGTCGGCCGGGGCAGCAGCGATGCGGATGCGAACAGTGAGCTATTCAAAATTTCCCGCTTGTTCTGGGAGCGTCTAAAAGTGAAATGGGTCGAAACCGCCTTTATTGGCGTTACGGCACCTTTGATGGATGAAGGAGTAGAGCGCTGCCTCAAGCTGGGCGCGCGCAAAGTCATTATACTGCCTTATTTCCTGTTTACCGGTGTCTTAATTAAACGGATGGAAGCGGCGATGGAGCAATATACGGCTGCATATCCGGATACGGAATTTGTGCTTGCAGAATATTTCGGCTTCCACCCGCTGCTTAAAGAGATTTTGAAAGACCGCGCAGCAGAAGCGCTGCAGGACGAAGTGAAGATGAACTGCGATATGTGCCAGTTCCGCCTGCAAGCGATGAAAGATCATGACCATCACCACCACCATGATCACGATCACGACCATCACGACCACCACCATGATCATCATGATCACGACCATGGTCATGAACACCATGCACACGACCACGGCCATGACCATCGTCACGATCATGATCACCATGCGCATGATCACGAGCATCATGAGGGCCATACGCACGAGCATAATCATGACCAACATGACCATGATCACCACGAGCACGAGCATCTTGAAATCGGTGAGCTTGCTGCCGATGATGCCAAGGAAGATTCGCAGAAGAAAAATGATCCGTCCAAGGCGGCTACGCTTGTCGGGGAGGGTTAAGCAATGATTTTTATGCTATGTGGAACAAGCGATGCGAGGGAGCTCGCCGTGCAAATTAAGGCGCAGGGCTATAGCGTGCTGACTTCGGTTGTGACCGACAGTGCGGCAAGCAGCTTGAAGGAAGCCGGACTTGACGTGCGAGTAGGTCGGCTGACCGCAGACGAGATGGCCGCTTACCTGAAGGAAAATCAGGTACAGGCTGTCGTTGATGCCAGCCATCCTTTTGCCGAGGAGGCGCATCGCAATGCGATGGCGGCGGCCGAGCAAGCATCGGTGCCATATATTCGCTATGAGCGCGAGAGCCTGACCTTTGATGGACAGCCGCTGATTCAGTATGCGGATGATTATGCCGAAGCAGCCGAAATGGCGGCTGCCAAGGGCGGCGTCGTGATGCTGACGACAGGCAGCAAAACGCTCCAGGTTTTTACCGAGCGTCTGCTAGGCTTGCCTGACGTTACGCTAATCGCCCGTATGCTGCCGCGCCTTGACAATATGGAGAAATGCGAAGCGCTGGGACTGCCGCAAAAGCATATCGTTGCGATGCAGGGTCCATTTTCCAAAGCGCTCAACCGCGCTCTTTATGAGCAATTCGGCGTGACGCTGATGATTACGAAGGAGAGCGGCAAAGTTGGCTCTGTGGACGAGAAGCTGGAAGCTGCGCTTGAAATGGGTATTGAGACGATTATTATTGGGCGCCCTAAGCTTGCCTATGGGCATGTTTTTTCGCGCTTTGACGAAATAAGTGATACATTAAAGGAAATGTTGAAATAAATAAACGTTAGATCAAGATTGAAGGAGCTGAGCGAAAAACATGGATTTTATGACGGATTTTAAACCGCTTACTGTACAGCCGCAGGAAATTGAAGCACGCAGCTTTGAAATGATTACCGAGGAGCTTGGGGAGCACCCGTTCACGGATGAGCAATATGCCGTTGTCCAGCGCGTTATTCATGCTTCGGCAGACTTTGAGCTGGGGCGCAGCATGATGTTCCATAAGGATGCGGTTCAGGCGGGCATTAAAGCGATCCTTGCGGGCAAGCCTGTCGTTGCCGATGTGCAGATGGTTCAGGTTGGCATCAGCAAGCCGCGCATTGAGAAGTTTGGCGGCGACGTGCGCGTATACATATCGGATGCAGATGTAATGGAGGAGGCGAAGCGCCTCAATACGACGCGGGCGATTATTTCCATTCGCAAGGCGATTCGTGAAGCGGACGGCGGTATTTATGCGATTGGAAACGCACCTACGGCGCTGCTGGAGCTAATTAGACTGGTGAAAAATGGCGAAGCCAAGCCTGGCCTTATCGTTGGCGTGCCTGTCGGCTTCGTATCGGCAGCAGAATCGAAGGAGGAGCTTGCCAAGCTGGACATTCCGTTCATTACGAATCTCGGACGAAAGGGCGGGAGCCCGGTTGCCGTGGCTGCGGTTAACGCGATTTCCCTGCTGGCAGAGCGCCAAGTGTAAAAAGCGTGGACAAGAAAGAGGATAAGCCGCTTCGCCATGGCTATACGACAGGCTCGTGTGCGACTGCCGCGACGAAAGCGGCGCTGACAGCGCTGATTTTGCGCGAGCAGCAGACCGAGTCGGAAATTGTGCTGCCGATTGGCGAGCGGGTCACTTTTACCATTGTAAGCTGTGAGCTGACCGGAGATTCCGCAATAGCAGAAGTTATTAAGGATGGCGGCGATGATCCGGATGCTACGCATGGCGCGAGCATTTTTTCGGAGGTCAAATGGCATGACGGCGAAGGTGTTTTGCTAGATGGCGGCATTGGGGTTGGACGGGTAACGAAGCCTGGCCTGCCCGTGCCGGTTGGCGAAGCCGCCATTAATCCGGTGCCGCGCCGCATGATTCATGAAGCGGTGGAAGAGGTGCTGCGCTGCTTCGAGCTGGAGGGGCGGGGCGTAAGCGTCGTCATTTCTGTGCCGGAAGGCGAGCGGATCGCGCTCAAAACGTTAAATGGGCGCCTCGGCATTTTAGGCGGAATTTCCATACTCGGGACGAGAGGCACCGTTGTGCCATTCTCGACCTCAGCATATAAAGCGAGCGTCGCGCAAGCGATTAATGTCGCAGCCGTCAGCGGCTGCGACCATCTTGTTTTATCGACAGGTGGCCGAACGGAAAAGTTTGGGATGGAGCTGTATCCCGATTTGCCGGAGGAGGCTTTTATCGAGATGGGCGATTTTATCGGCTTTTCGCTGAAAATGGCCCGAAACAAGCATATTCGCAAAGTAACGCTAGTCGGCATGATGGGCAAGTTTTCGAAGGTGGCACAGGGCGTCATGATGGTGCATTCCAAAAGCGCGCCTGTCGACTTTGGCTTTCTCGCTGAAATAGCAGAATATGCAGCTGTTCCCGAAGGCCTTGTGGAAGAAATTCGCGGCGCGAACACCGCCTCACAGGTTGGAGATATGATGCAGGAGCGCGGCATCGATGCTTTTTTCGAACGGATGAGCGAGCTGTGCTGCTATCACAGCAAGAAGGAAGCTGGCGGGCAGCTTATCGTCGAGACGGTCATTATATCGATGAAAGCCCAGCTGTTAGGAAGAGCTGAACAATAGCGTTTTTAAGCTGCATTTAAGCTGCACGGCAGCAAAGGATCGGGGGAGATAGAGCTTGGGGAACAAAATCAAAATGATCGGCATTGGCGATGACGGAGCGTCAGGCTTGCCGTCGCTTTATGAAGGCTGGATTCAAGAGAGTGAAGTACTAGTTGGCGGCGAGCGCCATTTAGCCTTTTTTCCACAATATGCGGGCGAGAAAATGGTCATTAAAGGCGGCCTGGCTGACCTGGCAAAGCAGCTGCAGGCGGAGAGCAGACGGACGGTCATTCTCGCTTCCGGCGATCCGTTGTTTTATGGCATTGGCGGTTATTTGGCCGGCAAGGTGGAGCTGGACATTTATCCGGCGCACAGCTCGGTGCAGCTTGCATTTGCGCGAATGGGCGAAAGCTGGCATGATGCGCTGCTGACAAGCGTTCACGGCAAGAGCATCAAGGGGCTGGCGCAGCGTATCGACGGCAAAGCGAAGATTGCGCTGCTGACCGACGATAAGAACAACCCCAGCGTTATTGCCCGCTACTTGCTCGACTTTGGCATGACTGAATATAAAGCTTTTTTGGCTGAAAATTTAGGTGGAGCGGATGAGCGCACGGGGTGGTATGAGCTGGGCGAGCTTGCGGAGGCGGAATTTTCTCCGCTGAATGTATTGATTTTGAAGCGTGTAGGGCCGAGCCCTTCGTGGCCGCTAGGTATTGCTGATAGCGAATTTGCCCAGCGGAAGCCGGACAAAGGGCTAATTACCAAACGTGAAATCCGCGTGCTTAGCCTTGCGGCTATGCAGCTCAGGGAGACGAGCACGGTTTGGGATATTGGAACGTGCACAGGCTCCATGGCGATTGAGGCTGCACGGATTGCCCGCCAAGGCGATGTATATGCCATAGAGAAGAACGAAGGCGATCTTGCCAATTGTGTGGAGAATGCCCGGAAATTCAGAACCGACCTGACGACGCGGCTGGGACGCGCGCCTGTTGGTCTGGACACATTCGCTGATCCCGATGCTGTATTTATCGGCGGCAGCGGCGGCGAGCTGCGCGAGCTGCTGCATATTTGCTGCACGCGGCTCAAGGAAGGCGGACGCATCGTCGTGAATGCGGCAACGATTGAGACGATGGGCAAAGCGATGAGCGCTTTTGAGGATGAAGGCTTTAAAACCGATATTACGCTGGCGCAGCTGTCGCGCAGCAAACCGATACTCGATTTGACGCGTTTTGATGCGCTTAATCCGATTTTTCTAATTACGGCTTGGAAGCAGCCAGAGACACTCACCGAGGAGGAAAGCAGCAATGACTAAGCTCGGCAAATTATATGGAATTGGAATTGGACCAGGGGACCCGGAGCTGATTACGGTTAAAGCTTTTCGGCTTATGAAGGAATGCCCGGTTATCGCGTACCCGCGTAAAAAAATGGGCGCCAAAAGCTACGCGCTGACGATAGCTGAACTGTATGTAAATGCAGCGGAGAAGGAAATGCTCGGACTGACCTTTCCGATGACGAAGGATCGCGAATCGCTGGAGCGCCAGTGGGAGAAGACGGTGCAGCAGGTATGGCAGCCGATTAGCGAAGGCCGCGATGTGGCGTTCGTTACGGAAGGCGATCCGATGATCTACAGCACCTATATCCACCTGATGCGGCTTATGCGCGAGCGCCACCCAGAAGTGGAAATGCAGGCGATTCCCGGCATTTCTTCGTTTAATGCGTCGGCTTCCCGCCTTGGCATTCCGCTTGCCGACGGCGATGAGCATGTGGCGATTGTTCCGGCAACGCCAAGCTATG
Source organism: Paenibacillus sp. JT22N15 (assembly GCF_059383755.1). NCBI lineage: Bacteria > Bacillati > Bacillota > Bacilli > Caryophanales > Paenibacillaceae > Paenibacillus > Paenibacillus sp. JT22N15. The sequence continues at coordinate 22,039 of NZ_JBXENV010000030.1, forward strand.
AAGCGATGCGTACGGCAATTGAGCGCCATGACTGCGTCGTATTCATTAAAGTGGCGAAAGTGCTGGACTTGATGCTGACCGTATTGCGCGACCTGAAGCTGGTTAAGAACGCTTATGTGTTGACGAAGGTTACATCATCCGAGGAGCAGGTATGGATGGATGTCGAAGAGCTGCAAGGGCGCGAGCTTGAATACTTGACATTAATGGTGGTGAGAAAATGATCGTACATATTATTGGAGCGGGTCCCGGCGATCCCGATCTCATTACAGTAAAAGGCCTCAAGCTGCTGCAAGCGGCAGATGTCGTTATGTATACCGATTCGCTTGTTAATGAAGAGCTGATTGCGAAAGCCAAGCCCGAAGCCGAGGTGCTGAAAAGCGCCGGCATGGATTTGGACGAAATGGTTGGCATCATCGTAGACCGGGTAAAGCAGGGAAAAAGCGTAGCACGCATCCATACTGGCGACCCAGCGATGTATGGGGCTATTTTGGAGCAGATGGTGCTGCTTAAACGCGAAGGCATCCATTGTGAAATCGTGCCGGGCGTTAGCTCGGTATTCGCTGCCGCTGCTGCGGTTGGGGCTGAGCTGACGATACCTGACCTGACGCAAACGGTCATTTTGACACGGGCAGAAGGACGGACGCCTGTGCCTGAGCTGGAGAAGCTGAAGGATTTGGCAGCGCATCGCTGTACGATTGCGCTCTTCCTCAGCGCTACGCTGACGCGCAAAGTGGTGCAGGAATTTAAAGATGCCGGCTGGGAAGACGAGACGCCAATCGCTGTCGTTCGCCGGGCGAGCTGGCCGGATCAATTAATTATCCGCACAACGCTTGCGGAGCTTGACAATGCGATGCGCGAGCATGGCATTCGTGCGCATGCGATGATTTTGGCCGGCTGGGCGCTTGATCCGGAGCTGCACAACAAGGACGCGCACCGTTCGAAGCTGTATGACAAAACGTTCACGCACCGCTTCCGCAGAGGAGTGAAGCCGGAATGAGCGCGATCATTCAGCTGGAAGAAGGCGTCATCCCGGAAATTCGCCAGAAGCACGAATATGCGGTAGTTGCGATTACGAAGCATGGCGTGCAGACAGGCAGACGGCTGCTGGAAAATATGGGCGCAGTCGACTTGTATTATATGGGCAAATTCGAAGCAGGCGATGAACAAAGCCGCGGCATTCAGCTGTTTAATGGCTCGGTGCGCATGCTGTTTCCTGCATTGTTTCCGAAATATAAAGGAATTATTTGTATCATATCGCTTGGCGCAGTTGTGCGAATGATTGCTCCATTGCTGCAGGACAAGAAGAAGGACCCCGGCATCGTCGTTATTGATGATAAGGGGGAGCATGTCATCAGTGTGCTGTCCGGCCATCTCGGCGGAGCGAATGAGCTGACGCGGGAGACGGCAGCAGCTATTGGCGCGCGTCCAGTGCTGACGACGGCATCGGATGTACAGCGTACGCTGCCAGTCGATTTGTTCGGGCGGCGCTTTGGCTGGGAGTGGGAAAGCGATGCAAAGCTGACACCTGTCAGCGCTGCTGTCGTCAATGAAGAGCCCGTTGCCATTGTGCAGGAGTCAGGCGAGCGGAACTGGTGGATGCATGATACACCGATGCCTCCTAATCTAGTTATTTACGACTCCATTGCCGCAGCGGAGGCGGCCGCGCCTAATGCGGCGCTCATAGTCACGCACCGCCTGTTGGAGGCAGATGAGCAGAAGCTGCTGGATAACGGCGTGCTTTATCGTCCGAAGGTGCTGGCGCTTGGCGTGGGCTGCAATCGGGGAACGCCAGCAGAGGAAATCGAGGCGGTTATCGTTTCTGCTTTGGAAGGCATTCGGGCTTCGATTCGGAGCGTCAAGGCGATTTGCACCATTGATCTCAAAAAGGATGAAGAAGGTCTGCTTGCGGTATGCGCCAAATACGGCTGGCCGCTGGTGACGTATACGCCTGCGGAGCTGAACGAAGAGGAAATCAGCGAGCCCTCCGAAACGGTATTTAAATTTACTGGAGCTTACGGAGTAAGCGAGCCTGCGGTAAAGCGTTATACGAAAAACAATGAGCTGCTGCTGGGCAAGCAAAAATCCGGCAATGTCACGATTTCAATTGGGCTTATTCCATTCGCATAAGCCGTGCAGCACTGCTTTTTTTAAAATATAGGAAAGTATATGATTGCTCGATCCTTTCTCTATATTTCTCGAATGAAACGCGCTGTGCCGCTAGATAGAGGACGGCGACAGCCGTTTCACCTTGCCACAAGTCCTTAAAGAAAGGAATTCACACGTTATGACGATAGCAACGCAAAAAAGAATCATTATTGCCGGAACGGGCAGCGGAGTTGGCAAAACGACGACTACCGTCGGGCTGATGGCTGCTTTAGCGCGCAGAGGACTAGCGGTACAAGGCTTCAAGAGCGGGCCCGATTACATTGATCCGACCTATCATACGGCGGCGACAGGACGGCAGTCACGCAATCTGGACAGCTGGATGTGTCCGCCCGCTACGGTGAAGGAAATATATTCGCGTGCTGCGAGCACGGCGGATATTTCAATCATTGAAGGTGTGATGGGCTTATATGATGGCAAAAATCCGCTTTCGAACGAAGGCAGCACCGCTGAGCTTGCCGTGCTGCTGGACTGTCCCGTGCTGCTGGTCGTCAACTGCCAAAGCATGGCTCGCAGTGCGGCAGCCATTGTGAAGGGCTTTCAGGCGCTGGATGACCATGTGCGCATCGTCGGCGTCATTGTGAACAAGGTGGGCAGCGACAGCCATTATGAGATTGTGAAAGCGGCCATCGAGCAGGAGTGCGGCATTCCAGTCGTCGGTTATTTCAAGCGCAGCAGCGAGCTTCATATACCTGAGCGTCATCTGGGCTTAGTCCCTTCGATTGAGCGGGGCGAGCTGTCGCCGTTATTTGACCAGCTGGCGGCGATGTGCGAAGCGTCGGTTGATCTTGAACACGTGCTTGCGCTAGCAGAAGCGCCGGTCATTCGTGGAGCAGCAGCGGGTACTTCCTTATTCGAGAGGAGAAATCCCGAGGGCAGCGTGCGAATGGCGGTTGCCAAGGACGCGGCGTTTCATTTTTATTATCCGGATAATCTTGAGCTGCTGGAGGCGTATGGTGCCGAGCTTGTATACTTCTCGCCGCTTGCAGGGGAAGCTGTGCCGGATGAAGTGTCGGGCTTGTATATTGGCGGAGGCTTTCCAGAGGAATTTGCCGAGCAGCTGGCGCAGCAGCAGCACGTTCATCAGTCGGTGCAGGACGCTATTGCTGGCGGCATGCCGACGCTTGCCGAATGCGGCGGTTATATGTATTTAACGGAGCAGCTTACCGATACGAGCGGCAATAGCTATGCGATGGCCGGCGTGCTGCCAGGAAGCGTAGTCATGCAAGGCAAGCTTGCCGCGTTAGGCTATCGGGAGGCAAAGGGGCTGGGCGCTAATTTTCTGCTGCCGGAAGGCGACGAGGCGCGTGGACATGAATTTCATTATTCGGTTTATGTGCCCAGTACCGATAGTGAAGGACTGGAGCCGGCCTACGAGACAAAGGGCAGACGCGGCGTGAAGCAGGAAGGGGCGCAGCTCGCGCAGCTGGTCGCAGGCTATACGCACTTTCATTTTGCCTCAAATCCGCTGATGGCAGAGCGCTGGATTGCTGCATGTATGGCCTATGCTGCCCGTAAAGCATAATTTGCGCTGAAGCGCTTACGCTTTTTGGAAATATAGGAAAGGATATGCTTGTTCCATCCTTTCTCTATATTTCTACGCGAAACGGAAGCTTTGCCGCCAGAGGACGGTGACAGCCGTTTACGCTTAAATATAGGAAAGCATATGATTTCCCGATCCTTTCTCTATA
>NZ_JBXENV010000031.1:0-22090 GCF_059383755.1 Paenibacillus sp. JT22N15
GAAAGGAGGACGCAATAGGGGAATCCTCCTCCTTTAGCTTCGTTTGGATCCCCAAAATAAAGAGAAACCCAAGCGTCTTGGAACAAGACGTAGGGTTTCTCGACAATCTGACCATCCATATGAGGATGGTGTTTGTGCTTTAAATTTGAGGAGTAATTTGCTATTATGTACATACGTTATAAAAGTTATTACAGTTATAAGGTATAACAAATTGAGTATAGATCATACTTATAGAGATGAGAATATCAATGAATGGTGTGGTCAAAGTGACAAATAATAAACCAAATGTAACGCGGTATTCCCGCAAAATTGGACGAATGGGCAATAGTTTGGGAGTAAGCTTGCCAAAAAGCCTGGCTGAGAAGCTGAATATCTCACAAGGTGATGAGATCGAATTTATTGAGAATGATCGCGGTGAAGTGGTGTTGAAGAAGGTGCGGCAAGGTCAACTCCCAGATAATGTAAGACCAGAAGTTCTTGAAGCCTTCTTTGACGTGTTTGAAGAAGATGAAGGTATCCTTAAAGATTTAAGGGATCGATGATATGGCCATATTCCTAACCAAAGAAGAGGTTATTTCGGCCCACTACTTCATGATGAAAAAAATGAACGACGCAGACCAAGCAGGTGTGAAGGATCACGGCCTGCTGGAATCTGCGGTACATAGACCTCAGCAAAGTGTTTTTGAAGAAGATGCTTACCCCCATTTATTCGACAAAGCTGCAGCCCTACTAGAGTCGCTAGTTAAAAATCTTTGCTTTCACAATGGAAATAAACGGACAGCTCATCTGGTGACAAAATCATTCCTTTTGTTAAATGGAAAACATCTAAGAATGGAACGTGAATATGCCGTGGAGTTTATCGTAGATATTGCAAAAGGAATTCATTCGTTGGAGACTACTGCGCATATATTGAAAGAACATTCTGTAAGCAGATGAGCCAAAGGCGGCTTCTCAGGTGACATCAAATCCTTTACTACACCTATAAAAGCAAGCTTGGCGTAATCTTCGAAAAGGGGTCCGACTCCCTCGCCATCACAATGTAATCCGCAACCGCTTCGGTTGTGGATTTTTTGCATGTCAAGCAGCACTACCCCATTGCTAGGTTCGATCCCAATTTCCATTGCAGTAGATGATGTCCATCATGAAAAACCTAACCTATACATATTCAGGTTCTACTTATCAAAAGAATTATTAATTTTTCAACCTAAATAAATATAATTTCTTAATAGTTAATGAGTTTTAAATTTACATAGCGCTGTTATAGTACTCGTTGGACAATCATTTTATTAAAGGGAGTAGGAAAAGTAATGAAAATCAGAGCATGGCGCAAGGCAATAGTAACCTTATCATTGGTAACATTGCTGGCAGGAGGATTAAGTCCAGGTTTTGTTCAAAATAATCATGTCTATGCTGCAGATATGGTTACGCCCTCCGTTATAGTTGAGGATTTTGAAGATGGAATCTCAGATGTGAAATTTAATCCTAAACGGATGTATGACGCTACGCTGCACCTGGAGGATAACCAGAAGCATGTAAGAAATGGACAATATTCGGCTAGAATTGATTACGATATGATTGGCATAGTGGATAACCCGTCTCAAATCGAAGTAGGGTACAAAACAGGGAATATTCCCCTAACAGGTTACCCTACTAAAGTAGGCATGTGGGTTTATGGCAACAATGAAGGACATTTGCTAACGACAAAATTTAGAGATCAAGGCGGCTCCTCTTTCCAAGCAGAGTTTTATGACGCAAATCAAACGGGTATCAACTGGTCTGGTTGGAAATATATTGAGGCCGCTGTTCCACAGGGCAAGCCAGGTCCGATTGTCCTTGAATTGTTTTTCCAATTGAAACAATCGAATATGAGCAAAAAAAATAAAGGCTCGATTTGGGTAGATGATATTACCTTTATCTATGAGGATTTGGATGAGGATAAAGACGTACCTACCATTAAACCTATAGCCCCTGTGGAGAATGACGTATTAAACGCTCCGCTTGATGAATTAAAGGTCGAGCTAACCGATAACGGAGCAGGTCTAGATTTAGATACGTTATCGGTTCTTTTGGATGGATCGGATATTACACAAGGAGCAAACTATTCTTCTGACACAGGTTTATTAACCTATCCGGGAGCATTTGTGGACGGCGGTTATCATGAGCTTATTATTGACGTGAAGGATATGGCCGGCAACCCAGCAAGCAAAACATATGCTTTCACGATAAATGCAGGTGAACGTTTGTTCATGACTGCTGACGGAGAAGCAGTCAGCAATGAAATCTACCCTGTTCAAGTTAACATCAAAGACTACTTGAATGCTGAATCGGTAAAATTCGCATTAAATTATGATGCAAGCACTCTTCAAGTTGAAAGCATTACTCAGGCGGCTGGAGTTGCCTTAGACTCAGCTATCGACAATGATCACGGAATGGTTCAGGTAGCTCTTGATAACGTGACAGCCGCAACCCATGATGTCGTTACGGTTAACTTCAGAGTGAGCTCTCATGCCATTTTAGAGCGTGGTGAAAATTACAAAACCATAACTATGAGTAATCCTAATCTTACAGCGGGCGGAGTTCAGACTAGCTCACCGCTAGCTTCCCCCATCCACTATACAATCGCATTTCCATATCAGCTAGCAATGACGGGAATGGGTTTGGGCACATCGTCTACTTTTACTGTATTAGACCGTGAAGGCAAACCTTATGAAGGTGCGGATATTGTTTTCACTGGCTTATTAAAGCAAAGCTCGGTAGTTACAGTTAACACGGTAACGTCTAGTGTATATGAGGATGATGATACATCTTCTGATGTCTTAATGGTTGCAAAAGCTGGAGAACGCTTCTATGCTTCAGCTGAACCCGAGGATGGATTATTCGAGGTTATTCTCGCAGATGGCCAAACAACAGGCTATATCTCTGAAGCCGATGTTAGCAGTCAATTACTGAGTAGCAGCCTCGGTAAAACAGATGCTAAAGGACAATTAACGACAGACCTGACTACGTTGGCACTTGGAACCTATCAGGTTCAAGCTGTCATCGGGGATCAGAACAGTAAGGTTGTCCATTACGAAGTTGTGGAGCAGTACGGGACGGATGAACCGCAATATGTTCAGACCTATGTGACAGAGGATATGTCTTCACAACTGAGCGCCGCCTGGCAAACAAAACCAGATCAAACTTCTACTTATATTCAATACATCGAAGCTAGTGATTGGGGAACAGGAGAAAGCCCTGATTTCAACCATGTAAAACAACAGCATGCTGAAAGCGAGCTTCAAGTGCTGAGTATGAAGGAAAATGGAACGAAGGGCGAGATCCGCTTTCATAATGTCCTGATTGAAGGCTTGAAACCAGATACTGCTTACAAATATCGTGTAGGCTATGAGGGCAATTGGTCGGAGTGGCATAAATATTCTACTGTAGACCAGAACAAATCAACCCCGACCTCCTTCTTGTTTATTACGGATTCGCATACGAATCAATCACAAGGAATACAAGCATATCAAGCACTAATGACTAGCGCTTTGACACAATATCCATCAACGCAGTTTATTATGCATGGCGGAGATATGGTTGATGTAGGCGGCGCATTTGAAGAATGGCAGAAGTTCTGGCAAGCTTCTTCGGTTTATGCAGCAACACTTCCAACAGCTCTAACCTTGGGTAATCATGATGTGAAGAGCGAAGGTAAGGAAGTATTTACTAAAGGTGCTAATTTTCCAAAGAACGGACCCGCATCCCAACTGCAATATGCTTATTCTTATGAGGTCGATGACACTCATTTCGTCGTATTGAACTCAGAAGGCACAGAGGAACAAATGATTGAACAAGCAGCATGGTTGAAAGAAGACTTGGATCAAAATGATAAAAAATGGACGATCGCTATGTTCCACCGTCCTGCCTACCATACGGAAAATGGTCGGGAATCCCTTGTGGAGTATACCCAAACGTATTTTGCGCCTATTTTGGAAGAGAAGAAAGTTGATTTGGTTCTAGTGGGTCACGATCATGTGTATGCCCGCACCTATCCAATGCTGGAGGGCAAGCCGAATAAAGCTACAAATGAAGGTACTGTATACCTGGATGGCGGTGCTTCGGGCTGGAAATTCTATGATGGCACCCAGTATAATTATTTGAATTTTATATTTGATGAAGACGTTCCTGTATATTCCGCTATTGAAATTTCCGATGATAAGATTCGTGTGGAAGCACGTACGAGTGCAGGTAATATCCTAGATGAGTTTTCCGTTGTGAAAACAACGGATAATGAGCCGTCGACACCAACGCCAACACCTACACCGACGCCGACACCAACTTCGCCATCTACATCGACACCAGTAACAACACCATCGCCAGTACCGACGTCGACACCAGTACCAACGCCAACGCCGGCACAGACACCAACGCCTTCGACGCTGGTTTTCAACGACAAGGTTGATGTAGACGTAGTTAAGGCTATCGTAGAAAAAGAGCAATCTGCTCCTACCGTAAGCTTTACGGACGTTCCAGCAGCTTCATGGAGTGCAACAGTAGTCGAGCGTGCCGCTAAGATGGGCATTGTAACAGGGTACAGTGATGGCTCTTATCATCCCAATGAAAAGGTAACTCGCGCTGAGTTCGCCACAATGCTTGCGAAAGCTTTTGGCTTTGCGGATGCAAGCGGCTCTTCCTTCTCTGACACACAAGGGCACTGGGCCTCAGAAGCGATTGCAGGCTTACAGGCTAAAGGGATAATTACGGGTTACAGTGACGGTTCTTTCCATCCTAATCAAGAAATTTCCCGCGCTGAGATCGTTGCAATGCTTGCTCGGTTGACGAACTATGCTCCTAACACATCCAATCCTTTCTCGGATGCAACTGCGAATTGGGCCTCTGAACAAATCAGTGCTTTCGCAGCTGCCGGTATCGTAAGTGGCAAAGGCAACGGCTTGTTCAAACCGAATGAATCAGCTTCCCGTGCGGAGTCCGTTGCGATGATCATTCGCTTGTTGGATAAATTGCTCGCACAGTAAGTACAAAGTGATCATTTTCAAATAGCGGAATCCAAAACCATAGTCGTAACGAGGCTGTGGTTTTGGCGTTTCTGCTGTCCATCATAAGCTTGCCTTCGAGCTGAATTTTCATAAATAAATAACTCCACACAAGGGCAGACTTACTTAAGTCCACAATCGTCCCATCAAAAAAATAGTCTAACATTAAAATTAATAAATCACTTATTGAAATTAACTTAAAAAAAGTTATAATGGAGAAGTACCATTTAAATTTGAAGGGAAGTTATAATTATGTCTACTGTATTGTACATTACTGCACACCCGCATGATCACTCCACATCTTTCAGCCTTGCTGTAGGTGAAGAATTCGTTAACGCATATCGTGAAGCTAATCCTTCTGATGAAGTCGTTCGACTTGACCTGTTCAATCTTGATATCCCTGCTATCGATGCTGACGTATTCAGCGGCTGGGGCAAGCTTCAATCCGGCACTGCTTTCGACCAGCTTTCTGCTGCTGAGCAAGCAAAAGTAGCACGTCTGGGCGAGCTCGTTGATCAGTTCGTTGCAGCTGATAAATATGTTTTCGTTTCCCCAATGTGGAACTTCTCGTTCCCTCCAGTTCTGAAAGCGTACATTGATGCGGTTTCCGTTGCTGGCAAAACGTTCAAATACACTGCTGAAGGTCCTGTAGGCCTGCTTACTGATAAAAAAGGCTTGCACATCCAAGCTAGCGGCGGCGTTTATTCCGAAGGTCCTGGAGCTGCAATGGAAAGCGGCTTTAGCTACCTGAAAAAAATCTCGCTGTTCTACGGAATTCCTTCCTTTGAGCCGCTGTTTGTTGAAGGCATGGCTGTATCGCAAGATCAAGGCCAAGCCATTAAAGCACAAGCAATCGTTAAAGCGAAAGAAATCGCAGCAAGCTTCTAATTTTTCACTGCTATCTTTTCACTGCTTTAATAACAAAAACGGCCGAGATCGGATCTCGGCCGTTTTTTTGTCGTTGGTTGTGCTAAGGTCAATGCTTTACTGCATACCGATTACTCGGCACTTCAAGTCCTAAATTGCCGCGCAGCGTATCGCTCTCATATTCAGTACGAAATAGACCGCGCTCCTGCAAAATCGGAACGACCAGCTCTACGAAATCTGCCAAGCCGCCTGGGACGACCGTTCGAACGTTAAAGCCGTCTGCCGCCTCCCCTTCAAACCATTGCTGAATTTGGTCTGCAATTTTCTCCGGCGTACCGATAAACGAGGTGCGTGGCGTCGATGCCCGAAGCGCAACCTGGCGCAGCGTAAGTCCCTGCTCCTTTGCCTCCTGCTTGATTTTGTCCGTTGTGCTGCGGAAGCTGTTGCTGCCGATATTGCCAATGTCGGGGAACGGCTCATCCAGCGGAAACTGGGAAAAATCAAAATGATCAAAGTAACGCCCCAAATAAAGCAGCGCTTGTTCAATTTCCACAAGCTCAGCTATTTCCTGATACTTCTGCTCCGCCTCCGCTTCGGTTCTTCCGACAATTGGCCCGATCCCCGGGAAAATCAGCAGCTCGCCAGACTCCCGGCCCAATGCTGCCGCTCTTCCCTTCACATCCTGATAAAAAGCCCGCGCTTCCTCAAACGTTTCATGTGCCGAATAAATCGCATCAGCCGACCTCGCTGCTAAATCCTTGCCCGCTTCCGAGGAGCCAGCCTGGAACACAACCGGATAGCCCTGCCGAGAGCGCGCCACATTAAGCGGCCCCTGCACTGAGAAAAAAGCTCCTTTATGATGCAGCGTATGCAGCTTCTCCTTGTCAAAAAACACACCAGCCGCTTTGTCGCCGACAAAAGCATCATCTTCCCATGAATCCCATAAGCCTTTCACTACTTCCAAATGCTCTTCGGCTATTTCGTAGCGGAGCGCATGATTCGGATGCTCGCCCTTGCCAAAATTGAGTGCCGAGCCTTCCAGCGGCGAAGTGACAACATTCCAGCCCGCTCTGCCTCCGCTCAATTGGTCAATGGAGGCGAACTGTCTAGCGACCGTAAATGGCTCGCTGTAGGAGGTCGATAACGTCGCAACAAGGCCGATATGCGAGGTTGCTCCCGCGAGCGCTGACAACAGCGTCAATGGCTCAAACCGGTTTAAAAAATGCGGATTGGACTTCTCGTTAATAAACAAGCCGTCCGCGATAAACAGCAGATCAAATTTGCCCTGCTCGGCTATTTGCGCCTGCTTTTTATAAAAATCCAAGCTTACGCTCGCATTAATCGGCACATCTGGATGACGCCAAAAAGAAATGCTATTCCCTACCCCGTTTAAATTAGCCCCTAGCTTTAATTGTCGTTTTGTCATGACTTGCCTCCCTTATTCCCCATGCTGCTCCCAGCAAAGTAATGCCCGTTAATAAAAATACAAATGGAATACCGGCCCACCCGCCGAGAAATCCGCCCAGCAGCGGGCCTACTACAATGCCAAATTGACTGGCAGTTTGGCTCAGACTAACCGCTCTCCCCCGAAAATCCTTATCCGCATATTGGATAACGAGCGCATTTAGCGCTGGATACACAGCGGCGAAAAACAAACCGTAGCCAAAGCGTAAAATGCCAAAGCCGATCAGATGCTGCATGGTCAGTTGAAGCAAATTGCCAATGCCGCCGCCAATCAGCCCAATAAGCAGCACCTTGCCATAACCGATTCGCCCGCCAAGCCTCCCCCAGTAAGGGCCCATAATGACGGTAGCAACCCCTATCGCCGAAAATACTATACCCGAGCTGAGCTTAGCGTTGCTTATGCTGCCGCCAATTTGCACAACATAGAGCGTCACCAATGGCTCCAAAATCATGACCGAGGTGGACACCAGCAAAATCAGCCCATAGACCCGAAATAATTTGGAATTAAGCGCTGCCTGCTTCAAATCCTGAAGCACGCTCGGCCGTGCCTCGGTACGGCGCTCATGCACTTCTTTTACACCTAGAACAACGGTTGCTGAAATCAGCGTAATGATGCCTGATGCAATGAAGCATTCACGCAGTCCAATCCATTGGCTCAGCACGCCTCCGACAAGCGGACCTACAATGCCGCCAGCAGCGGTTGATGTGGAGATGACGCCCAGCGCGTATCCAACGTGTTTTTCCGGTGTGTTCGTCCCGACCAAAGCGAGCGAGGCGGGCGTAAAACCCGCCATCACCCCTTGAAAAATCCTCACAATGATAAACGTATAAGGATCATGGACAAAATAGTTCGCCACATGCGCGGCCCCAAGGCCAACGCCTGAACGGACAAGCATCAGCTTGCTGCCATATTTATCGGCAAGCGAGCCCCAGAAGGGCGCACATAAACCGCTGATCAGAAAGCTGATCGCAATGGAAACGCCGGACCAAGCCTCCAAACCTTTGTCGACACCCAAATCATGCTGCAAAAACAACGGGAAAAATGGCACCGAGAGCGTATATGCCATGTGATTGAAAAACAGCCCAAACCATAAAATATAAAGATTACGCTTCCAGTGAAGCACCGCGCCGCTCCTCCATTCGTTCCCGCCCTTCACCTCGTGTTCAATTTCCGATAATTCTCATTAACTTAATTGGTTTTAATATAAACAACACTCTATCACTTCCCATCTCTTACCGTCAATTTACTTGCTAATAGAAATTGTCTATGAGCCGATTCAGTTTATCGATTGAGCAAGCATCATACCTGCATGCAGCAGCATGCTGCAAAGCGGCAAGCATACAAAAACAGGACCATCCGTCCCCTTTCGGGCGAATGATCCTGCTCTCTTTTTTCGAAACGCTTTATGAAGCTTGCTTCATGCTCGCTTACCTAGCCTGCCGCGCTTAGCCTATTCCGGCTCGTTATAACAATCGACGCCTTCAGCCAGCAGCTTTTCCAGCCATTTCTGTTCCAGCTCTTCAGCCGCTTTTTTATATTTGCGCATTTGCTCGGCTGACGTGCCTCCCTGCTCCGCTGGGAACACATCCTTATAATCGTACAGCACCTTCTCTTCAAGCTTCATTTTCTCCAAAATATCAAATTCGAACTGCGCCGCTCCCTGCTCATTCCAGTCCATTTGCAGCTCATCATTTTTGTGCGTGCCAAAGTCCAGCTCAAACCGCACCCGATTTAATGCCCCATCCATATTGGAGGTCGAGCCAATAAACTTGCGTCCGTTTTGCGTATTCGTAATTTGATAGACGCCCATCACCCGTTCCTGCTCCATATACTGTGCCGTCAGCTGCTTGCGCTCTTCTTTATTCATCGCTGCTCCTCCTCAAATTTGTCTCTTCGTCCTATTCGTCCCCATCCATAAAGCTGCCTTGCCTCAGTCAGTTCTTAACCCAATATTCGCTGCAATCATCCGTGCGGTCAAGAAAGCCATATTCGATCAAATAGCGGCGCAGCGTCACATAGTCCGCTTCCCAGTAGCGTTTGAGCTGCTCATTTATTTCCTTCTCCGTGTACTTGCGCGATGCTTCAAAATCAGCTGAAATATGGCGCAAAATCGCCACCTTGCGCTTCTCCTTCCGTGGAAAAGAAGCAAGCGGACCATCCGGCCCCTGTGGAAAATATTGCTTCATGATCAACTCGTACTCATCCTCGGTAATTGCATACCGTTCATCAACCTGCGTCGCTGTGCGGTGGATCGGCATAAAACGCGGCGTATCTGCGGACACTCCACTCTCCATCAGCTCAATAGCAGCAAGCAGCAGCTTCGCCTGCTTCGCTTTCTCCTTCAGCACAAACCGATGATTGCGAATCGTCGATGCGCTGCCGCCTCCCGAGCTTTTGACGATTTCCGCATCGGACATGCCCGAGGCAAACTGCCGGATGAGCTGCTTTTGCAAATCGGTCAGCCCGCTCGCCTTCTTATCCAGACCGAGCAAGTAGTCGAGCATCGAGCCATGGCTATGCTGAACATGATATGCTGCATATTTGCGGGCTTCATACCATTTATCACTATCCGGTACTCGAAACACTTCTCCGTCCTCAAAGGCTGCTCCACACACGAGACAGCTATATCGGCCTTCGTCTTGAACGAATACAAAGCCTTTCTTTAGGTCGGCAAGCTCTGCTGACCAGAACAAATCATTTTGCGACAAAACAAACACCACCCAAATGAAAACTATTATTTTATAGACATAATAACATTTTGTTTGGTTATTTTCAATATCCATTTCAAATGCTCAAAGAGCATAAATGATTTCGCTATATTTTATTTTTTATAATACCTTGCATTATATAGTATTATAATTTATATTCATTTCAGGGGGGATGAACGTTTTGGAAATTAACAAGGAAGTTTTGAAGGGGCATATCGATACGATCATATTGTCCTTGCTGCACAGCCGGGATCGCTACGGTTATGAATTAGCTAAAAATGTGCGCGACCAGAGCGCCAATCAATTTGATCTAAAGGAAGGCACCTTGTATTTATCGCTCAAGCGGCTGGAGAAAAATAAGTGGATTACATCCTATTGGGGCAATGAGCAAGGGCCCGGCGGCAGACGCAAATATTACAAGCTTACCGCGGAAGGCGTAGAGGGCTATTTGGTTAAACGCTCCGAATGGGAGTTTCTGAAGCATATGATGGAATCATTTTTGCAAGGGGGAGACCATGTTGAAGGAAATTGAAGTGTATGTGAACAGGTTGTATCAGCATGCGGCCGGGAATAAGAAGGAAATAAAAGAACTGAAGGATGAAATGCGCAGCCATCTAATGGAGGCCGTACATGAGTTAAAGCAGGAGGGCAAATCCGAGCAGGAGGCCGTTCATCTGGCTATTGAGCGATTTGGAGGAGAAGCCGAGCTGCAATTGGTCATTGGACAGCTGTTTCAGGCACAGCGGATTTTCGCAAAAAGAGTGCTGTACACGGCGATTTTTTTCCTAATCGCCAGCCTTCTCACCGTTTTCATCATCTGGGTAGATGAACTCGGAAATAACAACGAGAACCGCGCTATTGCCGATCGTATTTCTGACCTGCTAGGGACTCAGTCCAGTATTACCGCTGATCAGCAGGAGCACATTAAGCAGCTGGCGCAATCCGCTGGACAAATTGCCAGCATTAAAGTGTACAAGCTTGATAAGGTCGAGCGAAGCAACGGGGAATCCTCCGATTTTAATCCCGAAGGCGCTATTCCTGACTATCAATATGATACGTCCGTCCCTATTTTTGAATGGATGGATTACTACTACTCACTTGATCAGGAATGGTTCATTCATATTAAATCCCGCCATTTCGCTGGAGTGTTCGATGCCGTCCTTGTTGGCGGACTTACAGCCTATATTGTGCTTTTCACCATTTGGGCCATTATCAACGCCTACCATCATAGAAGGCTTAATACCGGTTGGATAATCGTCTTTACTTTATTTAACGCAGTCGGCTATATCGCTTACCACCTCATTAGGCGAAAAGCGCGCTTGAACGCTGCGAGTTAAATCAGCAGTCTTACAACCCACCCTTTTGTATTATTCAAAAAAAAGTCTCCAAAGCCGCTCTAATCCACGGTTTTGGAGACTTTTTCATTCGCAACTTAGTTCCGCCGATCCTTCGGCAGCAAAATGCCGAACAGGCCGAGCAGCGGCAGCACGCTGGAGGCGTACATCACCTGCGCAATGCTGTAATGGTCGGCTGCTGTGCCAAGCACGATTGCTCCCAAGCCGCCCATGCCGAAGGCGAGCCCGGTAATCAGCCCGGATGCCATGCCGACTTTGCCTGGCATTAGCTCCTGCGCATAAACGACGCTGACCGAGAAGCTCGATTGGAGAATGAGGCCAAGCAGCGTAATAACCGGATACACCCAAAAAATCGGCAAATGCGGCAAAATGACGGTCAGCGGTGCTGCCCCAGCAATTGAGAACAGCAGCATCCGCTTGCGCCCGAAGCGGTCGGACAGCATGCCGCCGAGGAACGTTCCAGCGACGCCCGCCGCCATAAACAGAAAGAGCGGCACCTGCGCGGCGCCAATCGACAATCCATAATCCCGCTGCAAATAAAATTGGTAAAAGCTTGTGAGCCCAGCTGCATACCAAGAGCGGGCAAACACCATCACGAGCAGCAGCACTAGCGCAATGGCTACTGCTTTCGTGCTGAGTGTATCCGCATTTGCTGCTGCGCCGCTCTGTTTCGCCTTGCGATCGGCGAGTCCTTTCGCTGCGAGCTCCGCCGCGTACCAAGGCACGATGCGCAGCAGCAGGATAATGCCTGCCAGCGCCAGCAGCGTCCCCCATACGGCGCCTCGCTGCCCAAGCGGGACGAATATAAAAATCGTCATGAGCGGCGCTAGCGCTTGTCCAAAATTACCGCCGACCTGATAGATCGACTGCGCCAGACCTCGTCTGCCGCCCGCAGCAAAATAAACAACCCTCGAGCCCTCGGGGTGGAATACCGCTGAACCAAAGCCAACGAACACGACAGCGAGCAATAGCGTCCAGAAATTTGGCGCATAGGCGAGTCCCGCCATCCCTGCCATACTGCAGCACATGCCGGCGATAAGCATCCACGGTGCAGGCTTTTTATCCGATAAAATGCCAATAACCGGCTGCAGCACGGAAGAGGTCATATACAGCGTAAACGTAATCCAGCCGATTTGTCCGAACGTTAGACCGAGCGATTGTTCAAAAATCGGGAATAGGGCTGCGACGACCGACTGCATTGAATCATTCAGCAGGTGGACGCCGCTAATGGCGAATAATATGCCAAATAACGCTTTATTTTTCGTATCCATCGTTTTAATCGGTTTGCTTAATGTATCTACATTGGACATGCCGCCCGCCTTCTCTCACTGATTGTGCTGTGTTTAACCAATCCAGACGAACACAGGACTCGAAACTTGTAAAAGCTCGCCCTCAGACGTCAGCATACCGCTGCCTGCATCAACCTGATAGCTCAAAAGGTGATTGGTCTTCTGGTTCGCCACGAGCAGCCTGCTGCCATCAGGGGCAAGTGCAAAATTGCGCGGGCCTTCCCCGCCGCAGGAAATATGCTGCAATAGCGTTAGGCTGCCATCAGCCGCATTCACTGCAAATACCGCAATGCTATCATGGCCGCGATTGGAGCTGTACAAAAACTTGCCCGACGGTGCCAGCGCAATATGCGCCGCATCGTTGTAAGCATTAAACCCTTCAGGCAGCGCGCTAATAGTCTGCACCAGCTCCAAAGAGCCTGCATCCTCTCCATTCTTTCGCAGCACCGACACCGTCGAATCCAGCTCATTCATCACATAGACGATTGGCAGCTGCTCATGCAGCGCCAAATGCCGCGGCCCTGCTCCCGCATGCAGCTGGTAGGAGGACGCAAGCTGAAGCGGCTCTGCTGCCTGTGGATTGTGGCGGTAAATAAGGATGGAATCCGTGCCGAGATCCGTTATGTAAACATAAGGCGATGGCCCGCCGAGCGGCAAAATCGTATGGGCATGCGGCGCATCCTGACGGCCCGCATTTGGCCCAAGCTCTCCCTTGCTGCCGACAACTGCTGCCGCCGGCTGCAAAGAACCATCCTCTGCAAGCGGCAGCACCGCTGCATTTCCCCCTGTATAATTAGCTACGAATACCGAATGGCCATCCGAGCTGACATAACAAGGATGCTCGCCATGGGTAGACTGGCGGTTCAACTCGCTCAGCTTGCCGGTTTCCGGGTCAATCGCATAAGCAGCAACCTCTCCGCCCGGCACGCCGTTCGCCTCCGCCGTTTCACTGACCGCATACAACCGGTCCCGTGCTTCATTCACGCTCAAAAATGATGCATTTTCAATGCCTGTTACCTGCTGAATCACATTCAGCAAGCCGGATTCGCTATCCTGTTTCGCTACGTAAATACACGGCTCCGAAGCACTGCCATAGCAGCCGATATAGACGATTCCTGCGAGCTTATTTGCTTTCAATCGTATTCATCCTCTCGTACTCTCATTATGTAAGCGTAATTTTTATATTTATAGTGACCATAGCACAATGAAAATAAGCAGACAACCGTTTTCGAAAAAACGCTTTCCAATGTCTTCTGCCCATGATATAATGTAAGCGCTAACAATTTTCCGTTTTCATTCTCATTTCTTGAAGGGGGCTTATGGAATGATGAATACTGGATTGAACGGTGAACGCAACATTTACGAGGATTTTGAAATTGAGTCGGACGTCCTTTTTTTCAAGGTCGGCATGCCCGAGCTCGTCAGCTTCCACGGCAGAAACTACAATATAAAGAAAAGAATGACCGGGGACCAGATTCGCAAGCTGATTGATGACAGCCACTTTTATCAAGTGAGCTCCAATTGCTACATTAACATTCGCAAGGTGAAGGCGATCACGGACGGCATTGCTTATTTCGGAACCGATGCATCCGACTCCAAGAACGTCCCTATCCCTAGACGCAAGCAAACCGTCATCAAGCAGCTCTTAGGGCAAGCGCAGTAATCGGTTAACAGGCAAATACCGCACAGTACACTAATAAACGACGTCCATATGCGCACGCAGTCGCCGTTCATTCACACACAACCGCCGTATACCGTGTCTAACGGAATACGGCGGTTGTGTGTTTACATTGATCCTGTTATTCTAATCTGGAGCATGAATCGCCAAATATTCGCCAAATTTAAGGAGGCTATTATGAGCAAGCAAGGACAAGCGCTTGAGCAAGCATTTCATGGAGAACCAGCCGTTTGGCTAAAATGGGGCGCCTACGAGGCTGCGGTTTTGCCCGCAGTAGGGGCTAACCTGATTGCGTTCCGCGATGTGGAGAAGGGCTATCATTTTTTGCATGAGCCAGCTGAGAGTGAAATGGCCGCATTTAAAGCAAGTCCCGGCACTCACGGCATTCCCGTGCTGTTCCCTCCGAACCGTTATCAAGATGGCACGTTCACAATGAACGGCAAGACGTATACGTTCCCAATCAATGAGCCAAGAACAGGAAACCATTTGCATGGCTTCGTACATACGGCTGCATGGGAAGTGCTGGACTACGGCACACTGAAAACCGAAAGCTTCGTGCTGCTTCAAATCGCAGTGGATGAGCAGCATCCGATTTATACGTATTTGCCGCATCGTTTTGCGATTACGCTGCGTTATTCATTGAGTGATCAAGGACTATTTCAACATATTTCCGTACATAACCGCGGGAACGACGCTATGCCTTGCCTAATCGGCTTCCATACAGCGATCAATGCGCCTTTTGCCCCACAAAGCTCTTCCGAAGACTACAGCTTCACGCTGACAGCCGGAAAACGCTGGGAGCTGAACGAGCGCATGCTGCCAACCGGACAGTTTTTGCCGCTTAGCAGCGACGAGGAGAAGCTGAAGACGACGGGCGCTTCTCCTTATTTTGAGCCACTGGACAATCACTATACGGTGGAGACGCGCAATGGCCGCAATCAGATGGAGCTCACAGATGCCCGCGAGCAAGTGACTTTGGTCTATGATGCAGGAACAGCCTATAAACAGTGGATGGTGTGGAACAGCAACGCCTCCGGTCAGTTCTTCTGCCCTGAGCCGCAGCTTAACCTCGTCAATGCACCGAATGTCGATTTGCCAGCAGACGAAATCGGCCTAGTCAGCCTGGAGCCAAACGGCATCTGGGAAGAGACGAGCCGCCTGTATGTGAAGCCAGCTGCCAAGTAATAGGCAGCAATAATATAGGAAAAAGCCGAAGCCCCGCGTACGAGCGGGTGCTCCGGCTTTTTTTCATGAAAGGAACAGCGGTATCTTCAGCACAGGGGCTTTAGCGCGCACCCTACTCCTCTACTTCAAAAATCGAATCCACAATAATCGGGAGATTATTTCTTACTGAAACGGCTCCGAGTACGGAGCGGGCATGGCTTCCTTTTTCCCCGAACACATCCATCATTAAGTCCGAGCAGCCATTCAGCACCTTGTGATGCTCTTCAAATTCAGCTGTCGCATTGACGAAGCCTTGAATTTTCACGACCCGTTTTACTTTATCGAGAGAGCCCACTGCTTGCTGCAGCACAGCGAGCACCTCCAGCCCCGCCTGCCGGGCAAATTCATAGCCTTCCTCCGTAGAGAAGTCTTTGCCCAGCTTGCCTTTCGGGTTTCCAGAAGGCCCCTTGCCGGAAACAAACAGCAGTCCATTCACATTTACAAAGTTTGCGTATTTAGCCGCCGGCTCGCTCGCCGCTGGCAGCACAATATCAAGCTCAACAAGTCGTTTGCTAATCGTAGACTCGGACAAGAGAACTCCCCCTATCGATTTATGTAGCTTAATTAGATGGCTGGCATAACATTTCCGCCATTGACCGGCACATACGCCCCCGTAATGAAGCTGGACAGCTCGGAGGCCAGAAATGCGACTGTGTTGGCAATTTCCTGATCGCTTCCCCGCCGCTTCAGCGGCACATTTTTCTCATAGCCTTCATTGCGCTCGCTGCCTGTCGCACGGTCCCGATCGCTGATCGTCCAGCCCGGTGCCACTTGATTGACCGTAATGCCGCTCTCGCCAACCTCTTTGGCAAGCACGCGGTATACGCCGTCCATGCCTCTTTTGCCTGCTACGTAGGCCGATTGGCCGGGCGCATTTTGCATGGCGCATTCCGTATTAATGCCGATAAAACGGCCGCCGCCGCGCTCCACCATTGCCGGAACGAATGCTTTGGCCAAATAGACGCTTTGCATGACGCAGGATTCGAACTGGCTTTCATAGTCCTCCACCGGCTGCTTCAGCACGCTTTCCCATTGGTACTGAATGACGGCATTTGCCACGACAATGTCCACATGTCCAAGGCTTGCCGCTGCTTCCGCTTGAAGTTTATCCACATCGCCTTGCTTCGTAATATCTGCCTGAACCGTAATCGCACGTCTGCCCAAGGCCTCAACCTCCTGCTTCAGCTCCAGCGCCTTGTCCTCATTGCTCCGATAATGAATGACGATATCCGCCCCGCAATCTGCGAGTGTTCTAACCATTACGCGTCCCAAATCTCCAGTTGCTCCGGTTACGAGCGCGGTCTTTCCAGTCAAGTCGAGTTGCAGCATAAACGTTCAGCTCCTTTGTTCATTCATCATTCGTCGTTCATCATTGGTAACGCTTCCCTCCTAGGCTACCATATCCTTGTACCATGCGTATATTTAAAATTTCAATATTGTGCTTATTTTGACGAATGATGCCTAATGCTGTTCATGGGTCCGCTGGCGATGGGCTTTATGCCGAAACGTCAGCCGTTCGCAGCCGATAAATGGCAGCGGCGCTGAATGCAGCTGCATAAAGCAAATTCACAATCACAACCGTTAGCTGCTGCTGAGGCGGCAAACTCTCCGGGCTAAGCACGCCCATTCCAATCGTCAGCAGCGAATGCGGAAAAAACAGCCCGGCCTTCGCTACATACATGCCCAGTCCCAGAAAAGTTGCCCCTAGCCCGATTCCTACGGGGACGGCAAAGCTGCGTATCCGCATGGACAGCAGCAATTGGAAGCTGCTGATCGTAACAGCAGCCAGCCAGCCCCGCACCAGCCAGCCGAATAATTCTCCCGGCAATTCGGAGAGGCTTAATCCAACCATCGTGCCCCCTATTATATACAGCAGGACAAACACCACTTGTACAAAAGCCGTCAGCATGCTTGCTGTAAAAAGCTTGGCCCAAAAAATGCTGGCAGCCGGAATCGGCGCTGTCATCATCATGTTCCAGTTTTTACCTGAATGCTCCAGTCTGCACAGATAGGCACAACAAATAGCGATCAGCACCGGAAAAAAAAACTCGCCATAAAACAGCCCGACTTGCGACCATAAGCTATACCAGCCATTTTGCAGGACACCCTGATTCATATAAAAATTACCGCAGCCCATCAGAATACTGACGATCGGCAGCGCTATCAATACGATCCATAGATGCGAATGGCGCAGCTTCAGACATTCAGCGGGAACTACCCTTTTTAGCATAAACATTCTCTACACCTCCTGCCTGGATATATGCCATCGGCCTGCTCCATAGATCAACAACCCCATGAATAGCAGCAGCCCCAGCAACGGAAGCCCCGCCCCTAAATCACGTGCTATAAATTCAAGCTGATTATCCGTATAGCTCTGGGCAACCGGACTAAGTCCCGAATAATACGACCAAATGAACAATGGCCTTATCGCACTCGGAAACAGATCAGCAGCCATGCCAATGAACCCGCCAAGCATACCGAGACATAGCGCGAAGGCCTGATTTTTAAGCGCCATGGATAACCACTGCTGCAGGGCAATGACAGCCAAGTGGGCAGCCATCGTTCCAGCAAGCAAGCGTCCTAGCAGTATAATAGGCACCACTTCTTCAAAAGCATTTATTTTGCCGAAGCCGATTAGCGCCAATACTTGCACAAAACAGGCAAGCAGCAAAATAAGCGCCACACAGCCATATTTGGCAGCATATAACCTCTCCCGCTTGACAGACATGGAAAGCAGCAGCTTCCACGTATTGCCTTTATGCTCTATATCACAAATACGCGATACGCAGATCGCTGCGAGAATAGGGGCAAACAGACCGTTCAAGGATGCCGTCATCGCAATAAGCGGCTCCCAGCTGGCCTGATCAGGATTGCGGGCGATGGACATGCTTGTTGCCATAAACGCCCACCCCATTTCCACCCCAATCATCAGCAGTACCGTCAACCCGACGTATTTTCGGCGCAGCTTGTAGCCTTCCAGCCAAATCGAGCGAATCATAGGCTGCGCTCCTTCCCCGTCAATTCGAGAAACAGGCTCTCCAAGCTTTTTTTATGCTCTTCAATGCGCAGCACGTCAATATCTGCTGCAAGCAGCTCCCTATTAATTCGCGCTATCTGGGCATCTGTCAGATGACGCAGCCGCAGGAAGCCATCCTGTAAAATCGGCGCAAACCCTTGGGCAGCGAGCAGCGAATGCGCCATTGGATTTTGGCTCGTCTTAAAGGCAATCGTCGGCAGGCTTTCATTTCGCAGCTCATCCAGCTTGCCTTGGAACAGCATTTTACCTTGATGGATAATGCCTACCGAGGTGGCGATCTGTTCGATTTCCGACAATAGATGGCTGGATATTAACACCGTCATTCCCAAGCGCTGCGGCAAAGATTTAATCAGCTCGCGGATTTCACCGATACCTGCCGGATCGAGCCCATTCGTCGGCTCATCCAGCACCAGCAGCTTAGGCGAAGCCAGCAGCGCCATCGCAATGCCTAAACGCTGCTTCATGCCCAAGGAATACTGCGATACTTTTTTATGCTGCTGCTGCTCCAGCCGGACAATTCTCAGCGCCTCCCGCACATGACTGCCAGGCATATTCCGCAGCCGCTGCACGACGCGCATGTTTTCTAGGCCCGTCAGATGTCCGTAGTAGGAAGGGGATTCAATTAGAGAGCCCGTTTGGCTTAAAATAAGACGGCGGTGCTTGGCCAGCTCCTTGCCGAATACGGTCACGCTGCCCTCCGTCGGCTGGGCGAGCCCAAGAATCATTTTTAATGTCGTCGATTTCCCGGCTCCGTTCGGCCCAAGAAAGCCATAAATCTCTCCCTCTTCCACCGATAAATCGAGCTTTTCGACGGAATAGCTGCTGCCGTATCGTTTGGACAGGCCGCGGGTAGATACAATCGCTTGCATCGTCATTCACTCCAATCTTGATTTTGTCAATCAAGCATAACGATGCCGCCTTGCTGTAAACTGAAGCTAACCTTACGCCAGCCTTAAATCGGGCCAATGGCGGCCCGTCACGCTCCAAAACCAGCAAAAGCAAGGTATACTAAAAATGGGTGATGAACAATATGGAAGACTTAAAACATAAAAAGCTGCTCATCGTCGATGATGAGAGCGATTTGAGGGAAATGGTCGAAGGTTTTTTACGTAAAGAAGGCTTTACCCGCATTTTCCAGGCAGCTACCTGCGCGGAGGCACTGCGTACCATTAGGTCGGCCAAGCCGGACCTCGTCCTTTTGGATATTATGCTGCCTGACGGGGACGGGTTCTCTCTGCTCAAGTCGCTTCGGCAGTTCTCAAGCGTTCCGGTGCTGTTTCTATCCGCCAGAGGAGAGGATGAGGATCGTTTGCTCGGCCTTGGGCTAGGCGCCGACGATTATATGGTGAAGCCTTTTTTGCCGCGCGAGCTGCTGCTGCGTTTGAGCGCGATTTTACGGCGAGTATATGCACCATTCCGTCAGGAGCAGCGCCCTATTTTTCAACTTGGACCCCGTGTCATTGATTTGGAAAGCGGCATTGTGCGGACGTCCAGCGAGGAGGTTTCTTTAACCGCTAAAGAGCTTGTTCTGCTAACCAAGTTTTATGAAAACCGGAACCGCATTGTGACCAATGATGCCCTTTGCCAAGCAGCGTGGAGCGATGATTATTATGGGTATGAAAATACCTTAATGGTTCATATTCGCCGCATTCGTGAAAAAATAGAAGAGATGCCCTCCAATCCTGAGCATCTGCTAACTGTTCGCGGCTTGGGATACAAGCTGCTGGTCAAGGGGGAGGAATAATGGGAGGCACCGTTCGTATATTAAAGCGTTTTATTGGGGCGACGATGCTCATCTCGCTCTCTTTGCTCGTGCTTAACTTTTTGCTGCTGCTCATCTGGGTTAGTACAGGGACGGTCGAGGGGAGTTCGCCAGCCGCGGTTGTGCGGCATACGGCTGAAGGGCTGAAGGCTGCGAATAATGGGTATGTTCTTGAGGCCGAAACAGCGGCACTGCTGGATGACCAGCAGGTGTGGGCGATGTTAATTAGCCCGGCGGGGCAGGTTACGTGGGGGCACAGCTTGCCCGAAGAGCTCCCTGCCCACTATAGCTTGACGGATGTCGCCAAGCTTTCCATGAGCTACTTGATGGATTATCCCGTATTTGTGTGGGAGCATGCAGACGGACTTATCGTGATCGGCTATCCGAAGGACAACCTTGTCAAATACCAGCATATACTGCCGATCGACTGGGTCAAAAATTTGCCGCTGCGCGCCCTGCTCCTACTTATAGGGAACCTAGTGCTGGTGCTGATTGTGGCCCTGCTGATCGGCTCACGGCTCCTGCTTTCCATCCGCCCGCTAACGCAGGGCATACAGGCGCTTGCCGCGGATCAGGAGGTGCAGCTTGAGCCTAAGGGAATGCTCGCTGACCTTGCCCAGTCTGTCAACCATGCCTCATCGCTGCTGCATCAGAAAAATGCTTCGCTCAAAAGCAGGGATGAAGCGCGATCCAACTGGATCGCTGGCATTTCCCATGACATTCGCACCCCGCTTTCCATGGTGCTCGGCTATGCCAGCGAGCTGGAGGAGCATCACGAAGTTCCGCCGTTGCAGCGAAAGCATGCGGGGATTATTCGTTATCAAGCAGAGAAGCTGCGCACCTTAGTAAGCGACTTGAATCTCGTTTCCATGCTGGAGTATGAAATGCAGCCGCTCACTCCGAAGGCTTTGCGGCTGGCAGCACTGACTCGCCAGGTGGCTTCCGATATGATTAATGCGGGGCTTGAGCCCAGCTTTACGCTCGAAATGGACGACATAAACGAAACCGCCCAAATATACGGGGACGAGCGTCTGCTGCTGCGCGCCATGACCAATCTCGTCCACAATGCGATCCGCCATAATCCACAGGGATGCGACATCAGGCTGCGAGCAGAGCTTGCGGCCGACAAGCATACGTGCCGCTTCATTGTATTAGACAATGGACGAGGCATCCCGCCGGAAGAGCTGGCCGATGTGCTGGAGCTGCCTTTTTCCGCAAATCGAAAATATGCCAGACCTTCCGGACATGGTCTCGGGCTGCCGATGGCTTTCCGAATAGCCAAAGCCCATCACGGGCGACTGACGTTAACTAATGGGCCTGGAGCCGGACTCACCGCCGAGCTTGAGCTGCCTTGCTTGGAAGCGCGATAAGCTGTTGTGTGCTAGGAATACTCTAGAGGTTAAAAAGCTGCTCCCTGCACCTGGATCGACTTGGCGGACACAGCAGCAGCTATTTTAGCAAAATCATGGGTTATGGCACCTTATACGGACTCAGGAGCCGCTAATACGCTGATTTTCGCCATTTTGATGGGATAATGAGGGCAATAGCGGATTTCCTGTAGCTAGAATAAAAAGTGGACACAGCGTTAAGGAACGCCTAATAATAGACGTAACGAAAAAGAAGAGGTGTCCGCGAGTGGGAGAACAACGGCAACGATACAATGAAGAATTCA
>NZ_JBXENV010000032.1:0-13195 GCF_059383755.1 Paenibacillus sp. JT22N15
CGACCGTTAAGCCCTCCAGCGCCGATGGTACTTGGACCGCAGGGTCCTGGGAGAGTAGGACGTCGCCAAGCACGAGAAGCCTGCCGCAGTTTGCGGCAGGTTTTTTGTTTCGTTTTTAATGAAATAAACGTTATTACGTCAAAAGTCCTTTGAACGAAAGGGCCTTTGGCGTTTTTATATTTTAACCCTGTGTTACCGTTGCTTTGGTAACGTCCACAGCTCTGCTACCGGTTCTTGTTAACGCTGTAGCTTGTAAATGCATAGATGATACTAATTAGGCTTCTAGGCTTTATACACGATGCAGGTTGCTTTTAGGCATGCATAGCACTAATTGTTTTGCATGGCAGGTTAACTAACGGTATGGGATTGGTCTTTAGATATGGCTGGGTATTAGCGGAGTTGGACAGCTAGAGAGTAGTTTGTTGGGCTCATAGAAGGGATTAGTATCATGTTTATAAAGTCATTTTAAGTATACTATTTAGGATATTTTTCATCTTAAATTACAATATTATTATGAACAACAAGATTAAAATAAGGGTTAACAAGGTTCGTAAATATACATAATTAGTTTATGAAATGTCCTGACATTTGATTGTTTTGTTATAGGCGATGATCCTATTCTTATAATAGCTGTTGTGGATTGTTATCCTTTTAAAGTGTCGAGCTAGTGGTCAGGAAAAGAACAGCTATAAATTTTTTGATGAAATAAATATGTTTGATTTTGTAAAATAATATTGTAGTCTTAGTATGTGAGATTATCTCATTAGAATCGGTTTATTAATCTGTTTTACAGTTACAATGACAATAATATTGACATGCTCAGCGCTCTATAATATTGCTAAAATAGCGGGAGGTTATGAAGATGGAAAAGTCCATTAAGACGTTGTTTGATCAAGTTGCTAAGGACTATGATTTTCAGCGGCATCAGCTAATTCCATGCTTTGATGAGTTTTATGGAACAGCTGTGGATTGGGTGAATACACCTAAGCAGAAACCGCGTATTTTGGATCTTGGGGCTGGGACAGGGCTGTTCGCCGCGTTTGTTCAGCAAAAATACCCGCTGGCGGAGTTTACTCTGATTGATTTGAGCGAAGAGATGATGAGGGCAGCTCGTTTGAGATTTGAACATAGCAAGCAAGTCGAATATATTGCGGCAGATTATACAAAATATATGTTCAAGCAAAAATATGATATTGTCATTTCGTCCTTATCTAACATCACCTGAGCCATGAATCTAAGCAGGAGCTTTTTCACACCGTGCATGAGCTTCTAGAGGACGATGGCAGCTTTATTAATGCTGACCAAGCTGCCGGAAGCTTATCTTGCTTTGATCTTGCCTATAAGGACAAATGGGAGCGGCACATTGGCAAAGGGGATTTGGCTGAGCAGGCGATAGAGTCTGCAATTGAGCGAAGAAAGCTCGATCAGAATGCAACGGTACACGATCAACTGCAGTGGCTCCACAAAAGTGGTTTTGCAGCGGCAGATTGTGTCTATAAGCATCATGAGTTTGCTGTTTTTGCAGCTTTTAAGCAGGTACTTAATTATTCATAAATTTGTTTCAAGTGCTGGAAGAGACGATGCTGAACAAAGAGCCTATTGCCAAAGCTATTGCCAAAGTAGAAATCGAAATGATGCCTGCTAGCGCTGATTATAAAAAGGCAACAGCAGTCGGACTTGTAACCCTTTTTATTACAGATATTTCGCCTCCTCAAAATACGAAGTTCTCACATGTAAGCGTGACGCTTCTGTTTAGTGAGAAAATTCAGACAAAAAGCTTATTGCAAAACGGAAATTGCTCGCCTTGTGACAGCCTTGACAGCCCATGACCCCTCTGCTAATATTGCAATAATATACGTGAAGACGGCTCAATTTAAGGGAGGAACATATTCGTGTGGGAATCAAAATTTGCCAAGGAAGGCCTAACATTTGATGATGTGCTGCTCGTTCCAAGGAAATCAGAAGTACTGCCAAGAGAATCGGATATTTCGACAAAACTTTCTGCTAGCATCAAGCTGAATATTCCATTGATCAGCGCAGGGATGGACACGGTTACGGAAGCAGCTCTTGCTATTGCCATAGCGCGTGAGGGCGGAATCGGCATTATTCACAAGAATATGTCCATTGCACAACAGGCGGAAGAAGTAGATCGTGTAAAACGTTCGGAAAGCGGCGTTATTACGAATCCATTCTCGCTTACACCTGATCATCATGTGTATGATGCGGAAGAATTAATGGGTAAATATCGCATTTCGGGCGTGCCGATCGTAGATGCTGACAAGAAGCTTGTTGGTATTTTGACGAATCGTGACCTTCGTTTTGTACATGATTATTCCATTAAAATCCATGAAGTTATGACACGTGACAATGTAGTAACGGCTCCAGTCGGCACGACGCTTACAGAGGCGGAAGTATTGCTGCAAAAACACAAAATTGAGAAATTGCCATTGGTGGATGACTCGAATACGCTCAAAGGCCTGATTACAATCAAGGACATTGAGAAGGCGATTCAATTCCCTAATGCTGCAAAAGATACACATGGCCGCTTGCTTTGCGGAGCAGCTGTTGGTATTTCTAAAGATACAATGGATCGTACCGAAGCACTCGTACAAGCAGGTATCGATATTCTCGTTGTAGACTCTGCACACGGGCATCATATCAATATCCTTGAGGCAGTTCGCAAAATCCGCAAGCAATACCCGGAATTGACGATTATCGCAGGTAATGTGGCTACAGGCGAAGCTACACGCGATTTGATTGAAGCAGGCGCATCTGTCGTTAAAGTCGGCATCGGTCCAGGCTCGATCTGTACAACGCGTGTAATCGCAGGTATTGGCGTACCACAGATCACAGCGATTTATGACTGTGCTTCCGTTGCTCGTGAATACAATGTACCGGTTATCGCTGATGGCGGTATTAAATATTCCGGCGATATTACGAAAGCTATTGCAGCAGGCGCAAGTGCCATTATGATCGGCAGCTTGTTTGCAGGTACTTCTGAAAGCCCTGGCGAAACAGAGATTTTCCAAGGCAGAAGCTTTAAAGTATATCGCGGTATGGGTTCCCTTGGCGCTATGAAAGAAGGCAGCAAGGACCGTTACTTCCAAGAAAACGAGAGCAAGCTAGTTCCAGAAGGCATTGAAGGCCGCGTGCCATTCAAAGGTCCTTTGTCGGATACGGTTCATCAGCTGCTTGGCGGCTTGCGTTCCGGTATGGGCTATTGCGGAACATCAAACCTGGAGCAACTGAAGAACGATACACATTTCATCCGGATTTCTGGTGCAGGACTTCGTGAAAGCCATCCACATGATGTGCAAATTACGAAGGAAGCGCCTAACTACTCGCTTTAATATCCCGGCCAACGGGCCAGAGACAGACCACAAGAAAGCGGAACTTCGCTTTTGCCGGGTCTGTCTTTTTTTTCAATAGAGGGCATTGATTTAGATCCACTATTTTACATGGTAATTATTGCTCCGGGGAAGTTTTAAGGGGTTTAAACAGCTCAAACGGGCTTCCTGCAAGGGCTTAGCTATTGAAAGAGGGCTGAGCGCAGTAGAGGTTTAATTCCCCTGCTTGCATGTGATACAATTAACAACGACAAACTTTCGGATGAAAAGGGGAGAAGACGTTGAAGGCAAAGGTAAAGCCGATTAGACTGACATCGGTTATCGCCGCTTTTATGGCGATGTGGTTGGTTATTCTGTCATTAGGGTCTGGTGCAGCAGCGGCTGCAGGTAAGGAAGATTGGGTCGAAAACTCTTTAGGCATGGAATTATCATCAGCCATTCTAATAGATGCAGATTCGGGACAAGTCATCTATGAAGTCAATGCGGATACGCCGCGTCCTCCTGCCAGCATGACGAAGCTCATGACGGAATATATCGTACTTGAGGAAATTACGAATAAAAGATTAACTTGGGATCAGGTCGTTACCGTTAGTGAAGAAGCAGCGAATACTCCTGCAGATGGCTCGCAAATTTATTTGGCGCAAGGCGATCAGCATACGGTTAAGGACTTATATATTGCTATGGCAGTAGGTTCGGCGAATGATGCAACGATTGCTCTTGCTTCGCAAATAAGCGGTGGTGAGCAGAGCTTTGTTGCCAAGATGAACGAAACGGCGAAAGAGCTCGGCCTGACGACGGCTCATTTTACAAGTGCGACAGGATTGCTTGATACAACGCTTATTTCGGCTCGCGATATGGCGAAGCTGGCACAAACGATTTTGAAAAAACATCCGGACTTTCTGGATTATTCGAAAATTCAGGAATACAAATTCCGTGAACGCGATACAGCGACCATGAAGAATTATAACTGGATGCTGGAAACGAACAAAAGCAACACGTATTTACGTGCGTATGCTTATGAGGGCGTAGATGGCATGAAAACCGGCTATATATCGGCAGCTGGTTATACGTTTACGGGTACAGTTAAACGAGGCGATACGCGTTATATCAGCGTCGTAATGAATACAAAGTCAAAAGAGGCCCGTTTCTTTGAAACAGCTAAGATGTACGACTATGCGTTCAACAATTTTGAGAAGAAATCAGTGCTTCCTGCAAAATCTGTAGTAGAAACGCTGGAATCGGTTAAAATTAAGAAGGGTGTCGAAAAGACGGTTCCTGCCGTTACGGAGTCCGACATCACTTTCACGGTGAAAAAAGGTGCGGAGCCTAAGATCGAGCTGAAGGAAAGCAATCTTTTGAAAGAGGAAGAGCTTGTTGCTCCCATTACAGCTGGTCAGAAGCTCGGAACAGTCACTTACGAGTATACGGATGCTGAAGGCAATAAAGTGGACAGAACGGTTAATTTGATCGCATCGGAGGATGTGGAAAAGGGCGGCTGGCTGCGTCTGATGTTCCGCGCTATTGGTCAATTTTTCGTTGGACTGTTCAACGATATTGTGAATCTGTTTTAATCACATAAATACAGGGAAAACAATAGTTGTCGATTAAGGAGCGTTCCTGTAAAATTAGTGCCTAGAGCAAGTATCGATATTATAATGGGAGCTAAGCGCTAACCCTTCAGGATGAAGGGCGCGGCGTAAAACCTTGAGGAGGATTTTTCAAAAATGGAAACAGGAACTTCGCGTGTAAAACGTGGTATGGCTGAAATGCAAAAAGGCGGCGTCATCATGGACGTTATGAACGCCGAGCAAGCAAAAGTAGCAGAAGCGGCAGGTGCAACAGCAGTTATGGCGCTGGAGCGCGTTCCTTCCGATATCCGTGCAGCAGGCGGCGTTGCCCGTATGGCTGACCCAACCATCGTAGAAGAAGTTATGAAAGTTGTTTCGATCCCTGTTATGGCGAAAGCGCGTATCGGCCACTATGTAGAGGCGAAAGTGCTTGAATCGATGGGCGTTGACTATATTGACGAGAGCGAAGTTCTGACTCCGGCAGACGAAGTGTTCCACATTAGCAAAAACGAATTTACGATTCCTTTCGTATGTGGCGCTAAAGATCTTGGCGAAGCGCTTCGCCGTATTCAAGAAGGGGCAGCAATGCTTCGTACGAAAGGTGAGCCGGGAACAGGAAACATTGTTGAGGCTGTTCGCCACCTTCGTCTGATCAATGGCCAAATCCGTAAAATTCAAGGTTTGTCGAAGGACGAGCTGTATAATGAAGCGAAGGTTCTGGGCGTTGCTTATGACCTGCTTCTGGGCGTACACGAGAGCGGCAAGCTGCCAGTCGTTAACTTTGCAGCAGGCGGCGTAGCAACACCTTCTGACGCAGCACTGATGATGCACCTGGGCGCTGACGGCGTATTCGTAGGTTCGGGTATTTTCAAATCCGACAGCCCGGAGAAATTTGCTCGTGCTATCGTAGAAGCTACAACTCATTACCAAGACTACAAATTGATCGCAGAAGTATCCAAAAACTTGGGAGCGCCAATGAAGGGCATCGAAATTTCCAAGCTGGACGCTTCGCAGCGTATGCAAGATCGCGGAATTTAAGCAACAAGCTTGGATAAGAAAGGCGTGTAGGCGATGAAAATTGGTGTACTCGCGCTTCAAGGCGCAGTTGCAGAGCATATACGCAGTTTGGAGGCGGCGGGCGCGGAAGCGGTCGCCGTTAAACAGACCTCGCAGCTGGATGAGCTGCAAGGTCTTGTTATTCCAGGCGGCGAAAGTACGACGATAGGCAAGCTGA
Organism: Paenibacillus sp. JT22N15; assembly: GCF_059383755.1. Lineage (NCBI taxonomy): Bacteria > Bacillati > Bacillota > Bacilli > Caryophanales > Paenibacillaceae > Paenibacillus > Paenibacillus sp. JT22N15. Next base: position 6,150 of record NZ_JBXENV010000032.1, read on the forward strand.
TCCGCAAATACGGCTTTCTAGAAGCGATTCAAGCTTTCTCCGAGCAATCTAAGCCGATTTTTGGTACTTGTGCGGGAATGATTCTGCTCGCTGAACGTATTGAAGGACAAGAGGATGCGCATCTGAAGCTCATGGATATGACGGTGGAGCGCAATGCTTTCGGAAGACAGCGGGAGAGCTTCGAAACTGATCTAGACATTAAAGGCATTGATGAGCAGGTTCGTGCGGTATTCATTCGTGCTCCTTTGATCAAGGAAGTTGGATCGCAGGTTGATGTGCTATCGGAATACAAAGGGGAAATTGTGGCGGCTCGGCAAGGACATTTGCTGGCAGCATCCTTTCATCCCGAGTTAACCGATGATTACCGTTTGCATGCCTATTTTGTCGATATGATTAAACAATTGGCAGTGAGCCGGTAGCTGAGAGGAGTTCAACCAAGCGTGATAGATATAAAATGGCTGCGTAATGATTACGCAAAAGTAGAGCAAGGGCTGACCAATCGCGGTAAATCGCTTGATTTAATCGCAGATTTCCCTGTTCTGGATACAAAGCGCCGGGACCTGCTGCAGGAAACGGACCAGCTGAAAAATCGCCGCAACACCGTATCGCAGGAAGTGGCGAAGCTGAAAAAAACAGGCGGCGACGCTGATGCGCTGATTATCGAAATGCGTGAAGTAGGCGACCGGATTAAGCAATTGGACGAAGAAGTACGCGCGGTAGAGGTACAAGTGGACGAGCTTATGCTTTCGATTCCGAATTTGCCGCATGAAAGTGTGCCAGTAGGGGCTTCTGAGGATGATAATGTAGAGCTTCGCCGGATTGGGGAGCAGCCTTCATTTGATTTCGAGCCGAGAGCGCATTGGGATCTTGCACAAGAGCTTGGCATTCTTGATTTCGAACGTGCAGCTAAAGTAACGGGCTCCCGCTTTACGTTTTATCGCGGCTTAGGTGCGCGTCTTGAGCGTGCGCTGATTAACTTTATGATGGATCTACATAGTGATAAGCACGGTTATGAGGAAGTGCTGCCGCCTTATTTGGTCAACCGCGACAGCTTGATTGGAACAGGGCAGCTTCCGAAGTTCGAAGAGGATTTGTTCAAAATATCCGATTCGGATTATTTCCTAATTCCAACGGCCGAGGTTCCGGTTACGAATCTTCATCGTGAAGAGATTTTGTCGCTTGAAGAGCTGCCGAAGCATTTTGTAGCTTACAGCTCTTGCTTCCGCTCGGAAGCGGGTGCGGCAGGCCGAGATACACGCGGCTTGATTCGTCAGCATCAATTCAACAAAGTCGAGCTGATTAAGCTTGCGAAGCCGGAAGAGTCCTACGATGAGCTGGAGAAGATGACGGCTAATGCCGAGAAGGTACTTGAGCTGCTGGGCTTGTCCTATCGCGTGCTCGCTCTGTGCACAGGCGATATGGGCTTCACCGCTGCGAAAACCTATGACCTTGAAGTATGGCTGCCAAGTGCAGGCACATACCGGGAAATCTCCTCATGCTCGAACGTAGAGGACTTCCAGGCGCGACGTGCGGGCATCCGTTTCCGCAGAGACGCGAAGAGCAAGCCGGAATTCGTTCATACGCTTAACGGCTCAGGTCTTGCGGTAGGACGTACCGTTGCCGCTATTCTTGAAAATTACCAACAGGCAGACGGCTCCATCGTCATTCCTGAAGTATTGCGTGCTTATATGGGCGGAATCAGCGTAATTGGACCTAAAGCTTAAAGTTTTTACATTTTTGATAGCCACAGGTTAAGAAAAAGGTTGATATTCATTTTTAACCTGTGGTATAATGATTTTTGTGATGATTTTATATGTGGAGAGGTACCGAAGCGGTCATAACGGGGCGGTCTTGAAAACCGTTAGGGTGCAAGCCCACGTGGGTTCGAATCCCACCCTCTCCGCCAACTTAATAAATGATAACGTCCAACCTTACGGTTTGGGCGTTTTTTTGTTGTCTGGGGATTGGGGATATCGTCTGAGCAGGAGTTATCACCATTATCCACGATAGCCCTGTGGATAAATTGTATATAATGTGGATAACTCGCATGAATTGTGTATAAAACTGTGGATAATCTTGTGTTTATGCTGGATTTTGCCTGAATAATTGGCGGGCTCGCGCCGCATCTTATAAGATGTGGAGGTGTTGATAAAGATGGCGAAAAAAGATGAGCTGACCTACAGCCAGCCAGAACTGGTGGAAGCATGGAACCGCACGCTGCCGGATATGATGAACAAGCCGGATAAGTGCCAGGTAGCAGCCGATGAGGCGGACCCAAAATCGCTGCGGATTACAATTCAGTCCGCGGGGCATCAGGCGTATGAGATCGATTTTAAGGTGACATATGTGGATAGCCGTGAAATTAAAGTGGAGCTCGTAGATGTGGAAAAGGATCATCAAGCTGTGGATGAACGCACAGACATGCTTCAACAGCTCATTCATGATTATAAGCGTCATATCCATGAATGCGCCCAAGCGCTTGCGCAGCTTACACACGCCTAAAAGGAGGACGATGATATGAGCAAGCCAGACAGCGTGCCTGTGCCGGAGGCGCAGCGTCAATCTCAGGACAAAAGAAGCCGCAATGATGACTCTGCACAACAGCAGCCTTTATCTGGATCGAAAAAAACGAAGCAGAAAAATCATACTTCTCACCTAAATCCGGAAGGATCATAAATTCAAGGTGTTCATACAAAAGTCCCGTTTCTTCTCAGAGAAGCGGGATTTTTTGGATATTGCTTCTATATGCTGTCGTTTTGTTATAAAATAGGGGGGATGTCAAGCAGAGATACAAATAGGGAGGATCAACTAGAATGAAAAACAGACTACATAAAGTGGCTATGCTATTTATCGCTGCTGCTTTAATTATTGTCGCAGGATGCAGCGCGAGCGCGTCTCCTAAGGAGTCTTTGGAGAAAGCTACTCAAAAAATGGCGGAAGTCACATCATATGATTCTACGATGTCTTTTGGGATAGATGAGCTTACAGTGCCAGACGAATTGCTTCAGGAAGACGGAGCTGGAGCACAATATGTCATTGGCCTGCTTAAAGGCGCTAAAGTAAATGTTAAAGCGGTATATCAAAAAGAGCCGCTGCGCACAGATATGGAAATGGATGTTACGGCAGCGGGCCTTTCCATTAAAATACCGATGATTATGACAGACAAAAAGATGTTTGTGAAAATTCCAGCGCTTCCAATGCTTATGCTGCCAGAGCAATACACAGATAAATTCGTGGAGATTGATCTAGAGGAGCTGGCAAAGCAAGCGGAAACAGGAGCGATGCTGGATACTGCGGCCCAACAGAAGCTTGGTCAAGAAGTGAGCGGCATTATTTTAAAACATTTTGATGAAAAAACGTATTTCTCCTCGCTGAAAAAAGAAGATACAGCGCTCCCTGAAGGGGTAGAGGCGGATCAAGTTGTTCGCTTTCAAATTAATGAAGGCAACTATCAGCAGGCAGTAGAAACAATCGTTAATCAAGTGCTTCCAGAGCTAATCGACACATTGACGAAAAACGAAGATTTCATGAAAATGATTGAAAGCACGAATGAGGATGTAACGAAGCTGAAGGCAGATTTCGAAGCCAACAAGCAAGAAACGTTGGACCAGCTGAAAACAAACCTGAAAGTCAATGATTTCTCCATTGTAGGAGCCATTAAAGATGGCTACTTATCGCAGCAGACTGCTAAAATCAATGTAGATTTTACGGATGAAAGCGGCGGTATCGTGAAAGTTGGCGGTTCGTTAACAGCTGAATACCACAATATTAATAAAGCGCCTAAATTCCTGTATGAAATTCCGACGGACGCGGTTAAGATGGATGAGCTGATGTCTGGAATGGGATTGGGTATGTAATTTTATAGCTTAAAATGATACAAAAGAAGCCGCCCATTCTAAGTGAATGAGCGGTTTTTTTTATAACGCTGTAGCGGAGGCCTGAATGATTCTATTGCTTTAAAAAGTAAAGTATATTACTATACGTATATGAGTTTAAAGGAGGAATCGTAATGCAAATAGATGTATGGTCAGATTTTGCATGTCCGTTTTGTTATATTGGTAAAAAGAGGCTGGAGGGCGCATTAGCCAAGTTCGAGCATGGCAAGCAGGTGAAGGTCGTGTTCCGCAGCTTCGAGCTGGACCCTAACGCCGCGATCAGCTATGAGCACGATGTGCATGAAATGCTGTCCCGCAAATACGGCATGCCACGCGAGAAAGCAATCGAGATGAACAGCGATTTGGCAAAGCAGGCGGCATCCGTTGGCTTGACCTTTAACTTCGATACACTGGTGCTGACGAATACGTTTGATGCGCACCGCTTAACCCATTTTGCAGCTAAATACGGCAAGCAAGATGCGATGTCGGAACGACTGTTCCGTGCTTATTTTACCGATTCCAAGCATTTGGGACAGCGCGATACACTCGCTGATCTGGCTGCCGAGGTTGGACTGGATCGTAAGGAGGCACTTGCTGTGCTGGAAAGCGATGCTCATGCACAGGACGTTCGTGGCGATGAGGAGGAGGCTTCGCGGATAGGCGTGCGCGGTGTGCCATTCTTCGTCATTAATCGCAAATACGCGATATCGGGCGCTCAGCCCAATGAAGTGTTCCTGAATGCAATCAAGCAGGCTTGGGATGAAGCGTATCCAGCCCTGACCGTCATCAATGATTTGCCGGATGATGCTGACGGTGCAGCTTGTTCGGATGGCACTTGCGCGCCTTCGGCGGCTAAGGATGCTAATTCAGACAAGGCGTAATTGTATATAACTGAAATGATGAATATTTGAATATAAACAGATTTTAGGGAAGGCTGGGGTGGCGGGCAAGTGACGCTGCTTCAGCTTTTTTTTGAAATATAAGAAAGTATATGTTTTGCCTAACAGGTGTGAAAATAAAATTTGGCCAAGGGTTGTCCTTCGCCCTTTATGATGAGAAAATGAGGAAAAAGAGCATCAGGAGGCTATGCGCGTTGAAAAGAAAGTCCCGTAAAAAGAAGTTTAAAATGAAAAATGCCCTTATTTCCTTGCTTATTATGCTGGCTTTGGCCGGAGCGTCTTATATGGGCTGGCTTGATGAGCTGGCGAAAGATTGGAATACGGCAGAAGGAACGGATTACACGTTATATTTTCCGACGGATCGGTATCCAGAGACAGGCAAGCACATAAAAGATGCGATTGCAGCGGGAAAATCCCCTATTTGTACGATTGATCGGGAAGGCGCGGATCAGAATCGGAAAAAATCTTTGCAGGGCGTAAAGGTGAAAAAAGGCTACGATCGTGATGAATGGCCAATGGCGATGTGTGCCGAAGGCGGGAGCGGCGCCCATATTGCTTATATTGACCCATCGGATAATCGCGGGGCGGGGTCATGGGTCAGCAACCAGCTGGAGAAATACCCGGATGGTTCGAGAATTGCTTTTGTTATCAAATAAGCAAGCATTTATTTTGAGTAAAAGTCTAATTGTCTGCGTTCATGCAGAGGATTGGGCTTTTTTTATATTCAAAGACTGGGTGAATACCGTGTTGCATATAGGGCGCAAACATAGACTGGTGTAATGATGATAAAAGACTATTTTTTGCGTTTTTGAATAGAAAGCGAGCAAATAAATTGGTAAAGAGGGATGAAGATGAACAGGAACCGGAAATCACAAGAGCTTAACAAATGGATTAAGCAGCTCCAGCTTGTGAAAGGTCTAATACGCCAAAATCGGGTTAAACGAGCGAGCTCCCATATTCGATATGTCATTTCAGCATGCAGGCGTACAGTCTATAAAAAGCGGTAATGCGAAAAAACAATGGGAGATGAGCAGGTTGGCGAAAAGAAGAGCCAGTTGTTTGCGGAAATTAAACCTCGCCATTCTTGAATTGAGATTTGCGCGCAGGCTGGCGGGGAGAAATAAAATTGTCCGGGCGGAGCGCGAAGTGATCGACTCGATTTTGCTGCTGACAGAGGCGCTGAAATGTCTCGATGGGAATCAAGATAAAAAACCTCGGAATGGCCATACCCATTGGCCAGCTCATGCAAGACGCGGAAAACGTGGCCCGAGGGGTGCCAGAGGCCCAAGGGGTGCGAGAGGTTTTAGCGGTCAAGCTGGAACTGATGGGGCAACTGGAGCAACTGGTCCGGCAGGAGCAACAGGATCTGCAGGGCAGCCTGGAGCGATGGGCCTTCCCGGAGCGATTGGTCCAGCGGGATCGCCTGGAGCGCAAGGCGCTGCGGGAGCAATTGGCCCAGCGGGGGCGAATGGTGCTTCGGGAGCTACAGGATCGCCTGGAGCGACTGGTGTAGCTGGAGCAACAGGGGCAGGGCTAGAAGGGATAGTCGCGTATGATCCCTTGGTAGCCCCAACTTATCCCGATTATCAGGTCGTTACGTTTAATGGTAGCACGTATATCGTGAATACGGCGCCGCCAAGCGGAGTGCCAGGAAGCTCCGCAGACTATACTCTGATTGCTGGCGCGGGAGCAACGGGTGCAACAGGAGCCAATGGGTCGGCAGGATCAGCCGGGGTAATGGGAGCTACAGGAGCGACAGGTGTAACGGGAGCAACAGGGGCAGGACTGGAAGGGATGGTGGCATTTAATCCTTTGGCAGCCCCGGCATATCCCGTTAATTGGGTCGTTACATTCAATGGAAGTACGTATGTCGTGAATACGGCACCGCCAAGCGGAGTACCAGAAAGCTCGGCAGATTATACGATGCTGGCTGGTGCAGGTGCGACGGGTACGACTGGGGCAACTGGAGCAACGGGGGCTGGAGTGACCGGAACGACCGGAGTAACCGGGGCTACTGGTACAACTGGAGTGACAGGTTTTACAGGAGCAACAGGGGCGACGGGTGCAGGGGTTACAGGCTCTACTGGCATAACTGGATCTACAGGTACAGCGGGAGAAACAGGTGCAACAGGGGTCACTGGAGCGACAGGTTCGACAGGTGTGACTGGTGCAACAGGAGAGACAGGAGCAACGGGTGTAACGGGTACCAACGGCGTAACTGGAACAACCGGAGCAACGGGCTCGACAGGTATGACTGGTGTGACAGGAGAGA
>NZ_JBXENV010000033.1:0-1763 GCF_059383755.1 Paenibacillus sp. JT22N15
TTAGGATTCCTGTAGAGCGTTAATTTTGCGTTTTGCATAAAAACGAGCGCCTCCAGTAAGATGGGGTAGTCACGGGTCATAGCCCTTTAGCCATCATAAGGAGGTCGCTCTATCTTGAAGTTTAAAGCTCAAACCAAACAAAATCAACTGCTCGAACGTATTTCAACTCAGCACCTTGTCGTCGGTATCGACATCGCCCAGCAAACCCACGTTGCGCGCGCCGTCAACTTCCGTGGAATTCTGCTAGGCACTCCGCTTCACTTCTCCAACGACGACACGGGCTTCGGCCTATTGTTGCAGTGGATGAGAGGTTTGCAGGAAACGCACCAACTAAACGACACCATCATCGGCATGGAACCAACCGGCCACTACTGGCTTAGCCTTGCTGCTTGGCTCAAAGACCGCAAACTCGAGGTTGTGCTGGTGAATCCTCATCTCGTCAAAAAGAACAAGGAAAACCGCGACAATACACCATCTAAAAGCGACATCAAAGATGCCTTTGTTATCGCCGACATGGTGAAAAACGGCTACTACACCTTTATCAAAGAAACCAGTGAAGTGTTTATGGAACTGCGCGTTCTCATGGCGAACCGGGAGACAATTGTCCATCGTCTCGTCAGCGTCAAGAACCAGATCCACCGCTGGGTCGACATTGTGTTCCCTGAGCTGCGGCAGGTATACAAGCACCTCATTGGCTCCGGATCGCTTGCTACACTGCGTCTCTTTCCTACGCCCGCCGATCTTCAAAAACTCACCGTTCGCCAGGTAATCGACGGCTGGAAAACGGTCATGAAGCGGCACAGCGGTGAACGAAGAGCTGCCGAACTGCTGGCTCTAGCAGCACGCTCAGTCGGCGCCAAGCATGCCGAGAGAGCCTACAAGCTTCATCTTCAACAGCTACTCGCCGAATACGATCTGGCTACGGAGCAGCTGCAGGTAATCGAGGATGAAGTTGCGGCTGCACTGATCCGGATTCCGCTAGCCGAGCCGCTGCTAGCTATTAAGGGCTTGAGCATCCTGTCAGTCGCCGGTATTCTCGGTGAAGCTGGGGACCTCAGCGGCTATGTACATGGTAACGCGTTGCTACGGCATGCCGGCCTTAACCTGGCTGAAGCGAGTTCAGGCAAATGGAAGGGCCAGATGTCCATCAGCAAACGTGGCCGACCAAGGCTTCGGCATGCTCTGTTCATGGCAACCATGGCCCTCATCATGAACGATGTATCGTTTAAACGACAGCACGAAGTGAATGTTAAGATGAAAAGCATGAAGCCAATGCGCTCCGTGATGAAGCTTTGCGGCAAGTTGGCTCGCCTCCTAGTTGCTATGGCACATAGCGGCGAAGCTTACGAACCTGATCGAGCTCATCCTATGAAACAAACTGCTTGGCCGCTTCTCAGTTAGCACGGAAATTGGCTTATTCGCAGGATCTCAAGACTGCACGGAGTACCGGATTACATTGAGCAAAAGGGCACAGACCCGTACCGTTAGGATAACCGGCCTCCACCAACCGGATAGGCGTAACGAAGGAATGAAAGGGCAACGACCCGTCGAGAAATGGGAGTGAAAGCCTCCGGAAGTACGTGGAGAAGCGTGCAACAGAGCAGTAAAAAAGGAGCGAAAACTCGCCCCTTCTGTTCCCGCATGCGCTTCCGTTGGCGAATTTGACGGTACACCCCCTCTTCTATCCGAATAGCGATTTATCTATTGGAGAGATCCTGCGAATAAGCGAGCATTCGTGAGAAAACTACATTTTACCGAGGGAG
>NZ_JBXENV010000034.1:0-1715 GCF_059383755.1 Paenibacillus sp. JT22N15
GCTAGAGATAGCGGCGGCCTTCGGGACAGAGGAGACAGGTGGTGCATGGTTGTCGTCAGCTCGTGTCGTGAGATGTTGGGTTAAGTCCCGCAACGAGCGCAACCCTTGATCTTAGTTGCCAGCAGGTAAGGCTGGGCACTCTAGGATGACTGCCGGTGACAAACCGGAGGAAGGTGGGGATGACGTCAAATCATCATGCCCCTTATGACCTGGGCTACACACGTACTACAATGGCCGATACAACGGGAAGCGAAACCGCGAGGTGGAGCCAATCCTATCAAAGTCGGTCTCAGTTCGGATTGCAGGCTGCAACTCGCCTGCATGAAGTCGGAATTGCTAGTAATCGCGGATCAGCATGCCGCGGTGAATACGTTCCCGGGTCTTGTACACACCGCCCGTCACACCACGAGAGTTTACAACACCCGAAGCCGGTGGGGTAACCGCAAGGAGCCAGCCGTCGAAGGTGGGGTAGATGATTGGGGTGAAGTCGTAACAAGGTAGCCGTATCGGAAGGTGCGGCTGGATCACCTCCTTTCTAAGGAAATACCTAATCCCGATGAGGATTAGATAAATGTGCGGATTAACGGCGCTTAGGCGTCAGACGTGAAAACCATTTGTTCAGTTTTGATGGAATTTGTTAGGGGCCATAGCTCAGCTGGGAGAGCGCCTGCCTTGCAAGCAGGAGGTCAGCGGTTCGATCCCGCTTGGCTCCACCAATAAAACCATCAGCGTTTCTTCTCTTCTAAAGTTTATCTTTAGATTAGAACAAACAAAACTTGCACCTTGAAAACTGGATAGCGAAAGCAAAGAACGAAACATCCTTTAGCGAGAAATATCGCAGGAAGGCGAAGTAAGGAACGAACTTAGGTTTGCTCTTGATCTTTGTTCTAACTGCTAGCGAAAGTATGGTCGAATGAGATGGACTTTTGGAAGTGTAGACTTTTGATCGGCAGGCAACTGCAGGATCAAGGTGAAACGGACAACGGCCAGCACATCGAGCATGCTGTAGCGACTGGTTAAGCTAATAAGAGCGCACGGAGGATGCCTAGGCACTAGGAGCCGAAGAAGGACGTGGCGAACAACGATACTGCCTCGGGGAGCCGTAAGCAGGCTTTGATCCGGGGATTTCCGAATGGGGAAACCCAGCTGTCGTAATGGACAGTTACTTCTAACTGAATACATAGGTTAGAGTGAGGCATACCAGGGGAACTGAAACATCTAAGTACCCTGAGGAAGAGAAAACAAAAGTGATTCCGTCAGTAGCGGCGAGCGAACGCGGATTAGCCCAAACCAAGGAGCTTGCTCCTTGGGGTTGTAGGACGTCTCACATGGAGTTACAAAGGTGTGTGTTAGGCGAAGAGGTCTGGAAAGGCCCGCTATAAGAGGTAAAAGCCCTGTAGCCAAAAGCACACACTCTCCGAGACGGATCCTGAGTACGGCGGGACACGAGAAACCCCGTCGGAATCCGGCAGGACCATCTGCCAAGGCTAAATACTCCCTAGTGACCGATAGTGAAGCAGTACCGTGAGGGAAAGGTGAAAAGCACCGCGGAAGCGGAGTGAAAAAGAACCTGAAACCGTGCGCTTACAAGAAGTCAGAGCCCGATCTATGGGTGATGGCGTGCCTTTTGTAGAATGAACCGGCGAGTTACGTTCACGTGCAAGGTTAAGTCGGGAAGACGGAGCCGCAGCGAAAGCGAGTCTGAATAGGGCGAA
>NZ_JBXENV010000035.1:0-1559 GCF_059383755.1 Paenibacillus sp. JT22N15
CAGATTGTCGAGAAACCCTACGTCTTGTTCCAAGACGCTTGGGTTTCTCTTTATTTTGGGGATCCAAACGAAGCTAAAGGAGGAGGATTCCCCTATTGCGTCCTCCTTTCAAGATGGAGGGCGATCTTCTTCATGTTTTGCACGGCTGCGGTCATCAGCGCTTGCTCCGTAGCATTGCGCAGCCCCCGCAACCGGCAATAGCGAAACCCATGGAGCTGTTTAGCATCCGCGAAGCTTCGCTCAATCGTCTCTTTTCGTTTTCGATACAGCCTTTTGCCTGACTTACTGAGGCGGTTTAATCGCACCTGCTCCTTGCTGTCCTCCCAGATGTGCCGGGTGACGATCTTTCGCTTGTTGCGAGATCGCGTGCACTTTTCGAGCATCGGGCAAGATGCACACTGCTTCGGATCCGACGCATAATGTCGGTAACCGTGACGATCCGTCGTGCGGTACACCAGTTCCTGCTGCTCGGGACAGCGGTACACGTTTCGCTCGGCCTCATACGTGAATTTCCATTTCGGGTACAAGCCTTGCGTAGGGTGAAATCGGCGATGGGCGATGACACCAAAGATCTTACGTGCTTCCAGTCCTTTGCAAATCGGTGTAGTCATATAGCCTGAATCTAAAGCAACGGCTTCTACCTCAAAACCAAAACGTTCACGCTGGCGATCTAATCGAGAGAGATACGGGACGGAATCATGGACATTGCCTGCAGTTACGAAAACATCGGTAATGAGGTTGTACTTCACATCAACGGTACGATGATCCAGATAAAAGAAGCCTTCTGGCTTGCCTTCCCGAAACATATATCCGCTGTCCGGATCCGTGGTACTTACCTTTACTTCCTTGTCCTCGTTCACCTCCTCCCGTGGTTTTAGCGCTTTTTTCCTTGGGTTTGACGATCCGTTTCAACGGCAGCATTTAGCTCATCGAGATAATCTCTTGTGTTTTGCTTCACTTGTTCTTTCGTGTATTTGTTTTTGTTCGCGTTCGCTTTGACATGGGTCGAATCCGTAACCAGTACACGACCGCCGACCATACGATGCGTGATGGCCTGCAGCACAATCTCATCAAAGATGTCTTGAAAAACAGAAGTATCTTTAAACCGGGTACGCCGGTTCCAACTAATCGTCGTGTGGTCTGGCACACGATCGGTTAATCCCAGACCTAGAAACCAGCGATAGGCGAGATTCGTTTGCACTTCTCGTTCAAGCTGACGTTCGGAACGAATCCCGTAGAAATAGCCCAGAAAGATCATCTTGAAAAGAACAAGCGGATCAATGGCTGGGCGCCCATTATCTTGTGAATACAAATGCCGAACCTTTTCATCAATAAAGGAAAAATCGATGTACTTGTCAATCTTGCGAAGCATATGATCAGCAGGCACTAAGTCTTCAATGGAAACGAACTCGTAACTTTGTTGTTTTTCTCGATTAGAACGCAGCATAGGGCGACACCTTCCGTTCGTATAAGTTACCCTTATTATACCATAGTAACGCGGTGCCGTGTTAAACTAATTACTTATAAAGATGGCTGTCGAGACTTTCTCGACAGCCTGA
>NZ_JBXENV010000036.1:0-1320 GCF_059383755.1 Paenibacillus sp. JT22N15
CCCCCCTACTTATAGAAACCATGTTTAAGCTGGTTGAGACGAACAGATCTCGCATAACAAGCGATGTTATGGAACTATGAGCAGTGCTTAGGGGTGCCGGCAATATACGTGAGAGGGTGAGTTTTTCATGAATCCAGTCATTGGCCTGGATATTTCAAAAGGTAAAAGTGATGGACAAGTTTTCTTAGACAAAGGCCAGCCCTTTGGACATCCATTTTGTTTTCAGCATAATCAAGATGGTCTTAAGCAGCTTCTAGACGTCATTACCAACGTGCAGATTAAGGCTGAAAAGGCCCCGATTGTTATTTTGGAATCCACGGGCCACTATCACCAAGCCGTTATACAGTATTTAGAGGAGCACGGCATCTTGTTCTTAGTCGTAAACCCTCTCATTTCACATCAAGCCAAGAAATCAAGTCTACGCAAAGTGAAAACGGATGCGGTTGATGCCTTCCGGCTATGTGAACTGTATTACAAAGAGGAATTTGAAGACCATAAAAAACGTGGCGTTCAATTATTGAATCTTAGACATTTAACGCGTCAGTATGACTCTCTTACGCAAATGTATGTACAGGTAAAACTTCAGTTCCAAGCCGTTTTAGATCAGGTATTCCCAGACTACAGAGGTATCTTCGGTGACCTCTATTCCAGAGTTTCTCTGCAACTTCTTAAGCAATTTACGACTCCTACTGCCTTTCAAGTTGCTGGAGAAGCGAATATCGCCAACACAATTACATGCCTATGCCCAAGTCGATCTGATCGCTGGGCTGACGAAAAAGCAAGCCTTATCCTGGCAGCTGCAGCTAACAATCCTTTTCAGAAAGTAGGCTACAGTAGCCATTTGATAAGCTTAGTGTTATACATCGATTTACTCCTTCAGTACCAAGAGCATCTTTCCCATCTACGAAGTCAGGTTGATGCTCTTGCTGAAGAAGTTGAGGCTTATCAGATTATCCAATCGATACCCGGTATAGGAAGCAAAATCGCTGCAACGATTCTGTCTGAGATCGGGGAGATCCATCGGTTTAATCACGCTAAAAAGCTGGTTGCTTTCGCAGGAATTGACCCTAGTGTTTACGCTTCAGGTAAGTTCACAGCTACCAGCAATCGCATTACCAAACGTGGTTCAAAAAAGCTACGACACGCCTTATATCTCGCCGTATTGTGCGGTCTTAGGAAGTCAGGCAGCAAGAGACTACGTGAGTTTTACGACAAGAAGCGCGAATCAGGAAAGCCTTATCGCGTCGCTCTGATTGCGTGTGTTAACAAGCTCCTGCACTGGATTTATGCATTATTAGTGAAGCAAGAGAGCTTTGTTGA
>NZ_JBXENV010000037.1:0-1274 GCF_059383755.1 Paenibacillus sp. JT22N15
GACACGCCCATTATGCTATTTTTTCGTAATAAAGCTGTTCGAAACGCAAGGGTGACATGTAGCCAAGCGTGCTGTTTGAACGTTTTCGGTTATAAAAGAACTCCAGATACCGATACAACTGCTCATAGGCTTCTTGCTTGGTCTTAAATTTGGGATTACAGTAAATCAATTCACGTTTTAGGATACTGTGAAAGGCTTCAATACAAGCGTTATCGTAGCAGTTTCCTCTCCGGCTCATACTGGCCTTCATCTGGTAGGTGCTGAGTTGCTCACGGTAGGCTTTTGACGCATATTGCGATCCGCGATCGGAGTGGTGGATGAGTCCTTTTTCTGGCTTTTTCGCCGCGTAAGCCTGCTTGAGGGCGTCTAGTACCAGATCCGTTGTCATGTGATCACTTAATTGCCAGCCTACGATTTGTTTCGTGTAGAGATCCAGGATGCTCGCCAAATAGAGCTTACCTTGGCGACAGGGAATGTAGGTGATGTCCGCCACCCATTTCTCATTGGGCTTGGTCGCCGAAAAATCTTGCTGCAGCTCGTTCGGTGCGACCGGCCACTCGTGATTCGAATCGGTTGTGGTGACGCGGAACTTGCGTGACATGCAGGAACGCAGCCCCTTTTCGCGCATAATAAAGCTGACCGTACGCTCCGATACGATCCAGCCTTCTTTAAGAAGCTCGTTGTAGATACGGGGGCTTCCATAACGGAATAGCGAGTCATCATAGTGCCACGTGATTCGCTGGGTGAGCTTTTCTTTTCGCTGCTGCCTTCCGGACGGCGCTGCTGTGCGCCATTTGTAATAGCCGCTCCTGGATACGTGAAGCACCTGGCACATCTTCTCCACTCGAAATTCGGAGCGATGATCTTCGATGAAGGAGAACCTTAGTTCTTTTCTTTGCTGAAGATGTGCAGCGCCTTTTTTAGAATCGCCATTTCTTCTTTCAGATCCGCCATTTCCCGCTCTTTACGGCGGGTTTCCGCTTCCCTTTCTTTGAGGGTTTGTTCGAGCTTACGGATTTTTTCCGGATAGTTGACCTCCTCCTGATCGAACGCTCGATATTGACCGATCCATTGATGCAGGGTGCTTTTGGGAATATTCAGCTCCTCACAAATGTCGGCTATGGTCTTGGTCTTTTCTTGTACATACTTAACCGTCTGTCTTTTGAATTCTTCATTGTATCGTTGCCGTTGTTCTCCCACTCGCGGACACCTCTTCTTTTTCGTTACGTCTATTATTAGGCGTTCCTTAACGCTGTGTCCACTTTTTATTCTAG
>NZ_JBXENV010000038.1:0-1272 GCF_059383755.1 Paenibacillus sp. JT22N15
TGTATCTCTGTCAATAGAGTAGACACAAGAAACCGAGATTTTTAAGCTGCCTTTCGGTACCTGCGTTCGCATTCATTGGGAGTGAGATACCCGATGGTCGAGTGAATGCGTTTGGCATTGTAGAAGCAGAGGATGTATTCAAAGATGCGTTTACGTGCTTGCTCCCGCGTTTTGAAGCGCTCCAAATAAATGAGCTCCTTTTTAAGAACGCTATGGAACGCTTCGATACAAGCATTGTCATAGCAGTTGCCTTTGCGACTCATACTAGCCTTCATATTGTAGGTTTTTAGACGGGCTTGGTAGTCATGAGAAGCATACTGACTTCCTCGATCAGAGTGATGCAGCACTTCACCCGTTGGGCGCTGCTGCTGATGCGCCCGATCAAGCGCCTGAAGGACTAATTCTTTGGTCATCCGATCACTCATTTGAAAGCCCACAATTTTGCGGCTATACAAGTCCATGACGCTCGCCAAATAGAGCCATCCTTCATCCGTGGCAATGTAGGTGATGTCGGTCACCCAAGTTTGATTGGGTGCCTCGGGTCTGAATTGGCGATTGAGTACATTTTCGGCGACAGGTAGGTTGTGTTTGGAGTTCGTTGTCGCTTTATATTTTTTAATGGTTCGGGATTTCAGACCCTGCTCCTTCATCATTCGAGCGACAGTCTTCTCCGAGATTTTCCTGCCCTGTTTATGTAGCATTTGTGTAACCTTCGGGCTTCCATAAAGCCTACGAGAATCTAGAAAGATTCGCCGAATACGCTGTACCAGCTTTTTACGGCTTTTCTCTCGTTTGCTGACTTTACGTGTGGTCCATTTGTAATAACCGCTTCTGGAAACGCCCATAGCAGCACATAGCTTTGCGACACGGCAATGGAAGCGGTGATTGTGGATGAAGGCATAGATCAGCGCCGGTCTTTTGCAAAGTAGTGCATGGCCTTTTTTAGAATGTCATTTTCTTCTTGCAAGTCACGGATTTGCTTTTGTAACGCCTTGAGGGCCTTGTCCTCTTCTTTCAATTGACCACTGCCAGGAAAGGCTTGTCCGCCATCTTGTTTGATTTCAGATACCCACCGATACACGGTATTGACGTGCAGCCCTAATTCCTCTGCCACTTGAGGGGCCGTTTTTCCCTCTTCTTGAATCATCTGGACGACTTGTCTTTTAAAGGCTTGATCATAATGTTTCTTTGTCACTTCGTTCACCTCGAATTTGGATAGGTCTATTTTATCCGATTCTCGGTTCTACGTGTCTACTTTTTAGTCTAACAACA